>NZ_JANUCS010000004.1 GCF_024808815.1 Methanosalsum natronophilum
TGTTCATGTCCTGTACCTTCCTTTTGAGGTTTTTCATCGAACTCTAATAAGGTACAGGACTAATTATAATTTTACAGCAATTTAGTGACGCTATCTTAATTTCAGCTAAAAATGGTGAAAATAGAGATTATTTAGAAGTAAATGGTGATATTATTCATTTGAATTGTTTGGGACAACTTCCTACTAACTTGTCTACTATCAAGAACAAGGACGAGCTGTATCATTTTTATAAAGAGAAAAATCCACACTTATCTGAAACAAGTTTGAAGGATAATACTGATCAGATATGGACATTCATTCGAGAAATGATCGTTGGGGATATGTTCTTGATTTCAATGGATCAAGGGTCTAGAATTGGGGTAGGTTGTATTGTAAGTAATTATATCTATAAAGATATGGCAGAAGAAAGTGAACAGCACATTAGGTATGTTAGATGGTTAAATACCATATCTAAATCGATGTTCGAACAGAGTTTTCCATCTAAACTAGATTGTTTAGAGAATATAAATAAAATATGCAGAATCCCATTAAATACGGGTGCAGAGAATATACTTAAATCTGCATGAATGTTAAGTTGTCAGTCTAACATTTTGCTAACAACTGATTATTCTCAGCATCTACCATAATTTTTTAGTAAAGTCAAATTGGGAAATCTAAACCTTTTTTGTGCTTCTTATAACAGCTGTAACAGCTTGGTTTCATTTTACTTGACTTAGCTTCATTTCCACATATATGGCAAACAACCTCTTGATATTCTTCATTACCATACTTGTTCCATGAGTTAAAGCATTCTTTGCAATATGGATATAATGGATCTAAAGTTACCGATTTTTTACAACGTATACAATATCCGGTATCCGAAGATTTTTCAGTATTCACTGATTTATCTTTATTGTTTTTCTTTTGTTTGTTCTGTTTGTTCTGTTTGTTTGTTACTTTTTCAACAGTTACTTTTACTTCTTCACTGATTCTAAATAGCCTTTTAGCTTCTTCATTTATGTTGCTATATAGTTCAGGATCTTTTTCTCTGGAGATGTATATGCCCATTTCATTATTGTTTTGTTGAGAAAATTCATAGAGGTTCATTGAAGTAACAAGGGCTTCTTTTTCGTTTAGGTAGCATTTAGCATGTAGGTTCTTGCAAAAACCGGTTCTAACATAACTTAAATTTCTGAGCCAATTGTTTTCATCTGGTTGGAGTTCATTTTTCCCATATATTATTTCAGTATTGATCTTAATTCGATTCTTATCTTCAATAAGTTCTCTTATACGATCATTTATCTTTAAAAAAGGGCTAATTAAAATTAATTTTTCATCTGCATTCTTGATGATCTCTTCTAGTTTGAAAGAAACTCCAGTAGTCGTTAAAAATTTAGCCATAATTAGAATTTAGATTACTAATATATAAAATATATGAAGGAGTGATATAAATAAATAGTAATTGTTCAGGTTGACTAGTGGATTAACTAACACACCTTTATTATCTATAAATTGCTTAACTTGAAATTGCTCGTAGATTAAAATATTGTTTAGATCTGAATAAGGGTAAACAATAAAAAAGGAGTGGAATCATGAAAGTAACTATTTTTAATGGGAGTCCTCGGGGTAGGAAAAGTAATAGTAATATCATTGCAGAATCCATACTTGAAGGTGCAAGGATGGCAGGGGCTGATACTGAACAGATATTCCTTGTTGAGAAGGATGTTAAACAATGTCGTGGTTGTTTTGACTGTTGGGAGAAAACACCGGGTACTTGTGTTATTGAAGATGATATGAAAGAGTTGATCGATATTTACCTGGATTCGGACTATATTGGGTTAGCAACACCTGTCTATAATATGTACATGACCGGTTTATTAAAGAATTTTACAGATAGGTTCTTGTCATTAGTAACTCCACATCTTAGAGTACAAGAAGATGGTAGTTTTTACCATGAAGGAAGAGTAAAAAAGTTTCCTCAGCAATTTTTTATAGCAAATTCAGGATTTCCGGGAGAAGCTAATTTTGATGTACTTAAGAACTTCTTTGAAAAACAGGACCTTGTGTTTGAGTTATATCGTGATTGTGGGGAAGCACTACAAGGTGGTACTGAGGATCCTGAAATTACTAAAAACATCAATGAGTTTCGTGAAAGTCTAAAAAGAGCGGGTTCATAGCTGGTAGAGTATGGGGAAGTGTGTGATGAGATTAAAGCTCAGATGCATAAAGCATTGATTGATCCTGATGAATATATGAAGGGAGCTAATATGGAATGGGATGAAATGCTTGAGAACATTGATACGAGTGATAATACTAAATAAAAGCGATTTTTTACAGAATCTGCAACATACACTACTTTTTTAATAACATTAAACTTTGCACACTTATTAAAAAGCAATAAGTGTGCATAATTAATACTTATTGCTTCTCTTCAAATTAGCTTATTATTTTATAATTTGTTTTATAATTTTGAATATCTTTTCTAGCAATTTCTCTATCAATAACAGCTTTAGATAAACAAGCTTGAACATGTTGAAAATTTTTAGCAGTTAAGATTTATTGAGGGATTTTACCTGTAATTATATTAATATAAATTGAATATACGACAATATAGTTTAAATCATTGTTTTTGAGATTCTCTTAATACTTATTTATATCTGGTTGTACAGTCGAAGCAACTTCTTGCAATAACTTATTAACCCTAACAAATTGCGCATTTTTTCCTAACCTAATTTTACCACTCATAAGAGATAAAAGTGTTCTTATCTCTGTAATATTTGATAAAAATCCAACACAGAATAAGAACAAATACAATAACACAAAAGAATAAAATGTACAATTTACGATTGGAACCAATCTAGCTGTTTTAGTTGTATTTGATAGGGAGGTAACATCTTTAATAATACTCAATTGATCATAGCTGACCATTTTCAGTATCTAACCGGAAAGCAACTAACAAAAGTGATGATTAGATCACAGTAATTTTCTGGAACCGGACAATTGAACTAGTAAATTCATTTTCCAACAAAAATTAGTAAAATTTAATCAAAAATAGTTCAAACTGGCAAACTTAGGTTAAAATAAATATGTGAGCCACTATTGTAAAATACAAATTTTTAATATCACTTCCAAAAAAATGAAGGTTACAGGGTGGTTAAAAAGTTGGGCTTTTATGGTCTTTTGTAAAAAATGCATTTTCTACAACATTAGGATAAACAATAGGTACTTTGTTAACTTTAAGATATCATATAATAGGTGAAGATTATCTGTATAAGTATTGATGCAAAAAATTTCAGTTAATTTTAATATATGTTCATCCCCACGTGTGTGGGGAACTCCCAAGTCTGGAAGGAAGTGCATTCAATGAAACCGGTTCATCCCCACGTGTGTGGGGAACTCCAACCATATAATAGAGCTACTGATCCGTATGACGGTTCATCCCCACGTGTGTGGGGAACTCTAGTTAACCTCCTCCTTGTGTTTTATTTGTGACGGTTCATCCCCACGTGTGTGGGGAACTCATTAAATAAACACATGTATCCGTAACCTGAACCGGTTCATCCCCACGTGTGTGGGGAACTCTACCCGATAGTATTCTCGTTGTCGACCCATTCCGGTTCATCCCCACGTGTGTGGGGAACTCAACAGCAAAAAAGGGCGAAATAATAAGCAAACCGGTTCATCCCCACGTGTGTGGGGAACTCAGCCCAGGGTTCATTTTAGATAGAACATTACACGGTTCATCCCCACGTGTGTGGGGAACTCGATTGCCATTTATAAACAAATTGTTCTTGTTCCGGTTCATCCCCACGTGTGTGGGGAACTCATTGTGGATAGGATAGACGATTGGGCAGAAGGCGGTTCATCCCCACGTGTGTGGGGAACTCTTATCAACAGGAGATCGAAGGAGATTTTGTTGCGGTTCATCCCCACGTGTGTGGGGAACTCTCGATATTGAAGTGATCGTTCTCTCGAACTACCGGTTCATCCCCACGTGTGTGGGGAACTCTACAACGTGATACTGAGATATTACACGAACAGCGGTTCATCCCCACGTGTGTGGGGAACTCCCTATCTCGACAGTACACTCGAACCACGTGAACGGTTCATCCCCACGTGTGTGGGGAACTCGTCTGGATAGAATAGATAGAATTGTGCTTAGACGGTTCATCCCCACGTGTGTGGGGAACTCATTTACAAGCAGGAACAAGGAGAGAGGACGTGCGGTTCATCCCCACGTGTGTGGGGAACTCTTTCGGCTCTGAATAGGAGACTCGACATTTTTCGGTTCATCCCCACGTGTGTGGGGAACTCGTCAGTTTATGACATTGTTATCCGCACGGGTCAGGTTCATCCCCACGTGTGTGGGGAACTCCGGTTACGTGCATAGTCATGGCTCGACCTCTCCGGTTCATCCCCACGTGTGTGGGGAACTCTGCAACGAGAGGTTAAACGGTGAGAACCATACCGGTTCATCCCCACGTGTGTGGGGAACTCGCCATGTTGTAACATAGCTAATGCTTCGTCTCCGGTTCATCCCCACGTGTGTGGGGAACTCGTTAGTAATGGTTGAAGGTGATTATTAATTTCCGGTTCATCCCCACGTGTGTGGGGAACTCGCAAATACGTAATCTTTCAGGTAATAAATTAGCGGTTCATCCCCACGTGTGTGGGGAACTCCTGAAGTTTGGAAATATAAAGGTTGAAACACCCGGTTCATCCCCACGTGTGTGGGGAACTCTGCAGGAATCGGAGCAATATTTAGTAGAAACACGGTTCATCCCCACGTGTGTGGGGAACTCCACAAGGCACTTCATACTCAGCCTTGACATCACGGTTCATCCCCACGTGTGTGGGGAACTCGATAATTTGTAAATCATTTTTATTTGTATTTTCGGTTCATCCCCACGTGTGTGGGGAACTCTTAGTTCGTACCGTACCCAGAGATGCCTGTCTCGGTTCATCCCCACGTGTGTGGGGAACTCTATCTTCATCTTTCGTTTTATTGGTGTTAAAACGGTTCATCCCCACGTGTGTGGGGAACTCTTCATTTATTAAATCCTGATACGAATTAATTACGGTTCATCCCCACGTGTGTGGGGAACTCCCGGCTACAGTCATTAGGTCGCCTAACGCTGTCGGTTCATCCCCACGTGTGTGGGGAACTCATCTTAAATACTCCTTAAGTCCGCCTGTTGCCCGGTTCATCCCCACGTGTGTGGGGAACTCTTAATTTCCTTATAGCCCTGTTTAATAATTTCCGGTTCATCCCCACGTGTGTGGGGAACTCATGATATTTTAAAGCTCTATAACTCCTTCTAGCGGTTCATCCCCACGTGTGTGGGGAACTCACTTTATCGATGTTTTTAGGTTCTGTTTTTCCCGGTTCATCCCCACGTGTGTGGGGAACTCAAGTATAAATTCTAATAAATTAACAAAAATGGCGGTTCATCCCCACGTGTGTGGGGAACTCGGACTTAGCCTGCTTCTAATACCTGAAGCCATAGGTTCATCCCCACGTGTGTGGGGAACTCAACAGCACCCACCACTAACCTACCTGCTAATCCGGTTCATCCCCACGTGTGTGGGGAACTCTATCCTAATGTTCAATGGATAGAAAACAAAAAAGGTTCATCCCCACGTGTGTGGGGAACTCTGTAAATAATCTTTCTTGTGTGCTGGTGTTCTCGGTTCATCCCCACGTGTGTGGGGAACTCTTTTCACTACCTGATGATACTATTGCTATAGTCGGTTCATCCCCACGTGTGTGGGGAACTCGTATCACAATAATAAACTTCAGCACCAATTTCGGTTCATCCCCACGTGTGTGGGGAACTCAACAGCACCCACCACTAACCTACCTGCTAATCCGGTTCATCCCCACGTGTGTGGGGAACTCTTTCTTGTTTGAAGTTTGAAGCAACCTCTTTTGCGGTTCATCCCCACGTGTGTGGGGAACTCTATCGAAGTTTATTATTTGAAGTTTCTGACCTACGGTTCATCCCCACGTGTGTGGGGAACTCAACAGCCAATCTGAAGGTAATAAAGGCACTAGACGGTTCATCCCCACGTGTGTGGGGAACTCACTCTTCCCTGTACTGCGACATATTCACCAGTCGGTTCATCCCCACGTGTGTGGGGAACTCTGAATGGTTGAGTGATTGCATCGAACCACTCTCGGTTCATCCCCACGTGTGTGGGGAACTCGCAGAAAAAGCCGAGCCAGCAATAATTGAGTTCGGTTCATCCCCACGTGTGTGGGGAACTCTGTTTCATATTTCATTACTCCTTTGTAGTTTACGGTTCATCCCCACGTGTGTGGGGAACTCTGTTTCTTATATATTGAATTAAGAAGGCTAAAGGCAAGTGGTTTCCTTTGGTAAAAACCTTTCTTTAACCATATGTATCACTTGTGATTGTTATATAAATTTTTCACTTATATCTTTTTCACATTTTGATTCAGGTAAAAATGATATTAGTTTTATTCCATCCATTTCCTTTGGAATACGTCGGTTTACTCCCATGGTAATAAAATCAAAACCCTGTTCATTTGGTGTATTCCAAGCAACAACTACATTCCCTTCTTCGATGCCTTCTTTGATATGTTCTAAAATCATTGATCTTACCTTTACAGAATAATCACCAATATATACACCTGCCCTTATTTCAAGCAACCAGACTGCTAATCTACCTCTTAATCTATCTGGTATATTTTCAGTTACGATGACCAGCATCTCCGATCCCTCTATCATTTGGAATGGCAGGAGGTACTGACTCTGAGGGTGCTTCTGGAATATTAATATCTCCAGCTGCAAGTACTTCCTCTATTTTAGGGATTATTTTTTTTAGGAGTCGATTTTTCCTAAACGAGTCCCTACATTCCAATCTAACCGCTCTTTCATAATTTGTGTGTTTTTCTGAAGCAACTCTGAATGCAATTGGTACAACAGTTTCGAACTTGAAGAGATCAGCAATATCATAAACAAATGAGCGTGGTTTACCAGTATGTATAAATCCAACTGCTGGAGAGTAACCTGCAGCAAGGACTGCAGCTTCTGTAACTCCATATATACAAGAAGTCGCTGAGCTTAAACACTTATTTTGGATATCACCACTATCCCAATTCTTAGGGTCATATTTACGTCCTTTCCATTCAATTCCATATTGTTTTGCTAGTATTTGATAAAGCTTTTTTACACGTGCAGCTTCCATACCTCTCATTTGCTCTATTGTGTAATCTTCAGGAAGTTCTTCATTGAACCGCATAGCATACATTTTTCTAATTACCTTTTTTCTAAGTTGTTCATCTAGTGCCAACTGTGCTTGGTATAATAAACGATCAGCCCTAGCACCACCCGGCTGTCCTGCAGAATAAAGACGAACACCAGCCTCTCCAACCCATATAAGTAAACAACCTACATCTGAAGCAAGTGCAGCTGCTTTATGTGAAACACGAGTACCAGGCTCTAGCATCAAACATGCTATACCTCCTATAGGTATTTGTATACGTGTTCCAGTTTTATCTACTAGGACAAATGCTCCATCAATTACATCAAGTTCACCTTTTTCCAAGAAAAGCAAAGAGAACCTTTCTTTTATGGACAAAGGTTTTGGCTTAGATAACATATTAGTATCACTATTGTTTAACAGGTTTTATCAGCATAAGTCCACATCCAAAAGATTTCGACGGGCCAATTCCGTCATATAGTGCCTTTGTAAATGCATCAATATCAGTGACCTTAATCATACCGTCAAAATCGATTGTACTTATCCTTATTTGACCTTTTCTTTTAGGCTTTTTAAATTCATGTGTCTCATAACCATCAGCTCTAACATTGTTCCAATCGAACATAAAGCCATTTTTTAGACCTTTTTGATCTAACCACTCTAAACCCTTTTCGTGTACTATCTCTGAAATAGAAGGAAAATTTTGAGGATTGGGATTAGACTTTTTTAGTCTAAATTTTTCATCCATTACAACATCATGTCTTTTATGCTTTCCATTTACATCTTTTCTTGTAACAACAGGATTAGCCCTTAGTGAAAAAAGAAAATATTGTCCCTCTTTGACCTTTGGGGTATATGACTTTACATCGACATTGAAATAGGAGTTATCAATAGAAGGTTTTTCTTTTGAAACCACGTAAAAAGTGGGTACCTTACCATTTATTTCATAGCGATATAAAAAATCCCTTTTTTTATCAGGATTCTTTGAAAATAAAGACCAGATAAGTTGGTGGATACTATAGGTACTTTGAAGCTTGTTCCAAACTTCACTGTCAAAGACCTTCTCTGGAAGAATTTCTGCCTTTGTCATATACATATTTAATTCTCCATATTTATCATTGCATAATATTCGTTCCTTCTAGAGAACTGCCACCTTTTACGACTCAAAATTTCATCATATTTGGATATAACTTGATCTGATCCTATGTTTTCATCTGTATCTTCCCAATAAAATCTACAAAATTTTGATGTTGGTAGTTCTGATATAAAACCATCATCTTTAAAGGTGGCAGTTAATAATGCTTCTTTGATATTGTTTGCCGAAATAATCTTGGGATCTAGCGGTAAAGCCAATGGGCATGACTTTCTCCCAATAAACAAATTATAACTCGGGTTGTTCAATTTGTCTATCAGCTCAGAGAATGAATATGGTGCTTCATCAGCTTTTTTTGAAATGATAATTGTATACAAGCAATCATTATAATAGTCCCTTGTAGAAATAATTGTATTCAAATTATTATCATCCACGCTTAATTCTTCTTTTCTCGAAGAATACTTTCTCTTACTTCTCCCAGGCACTTGAGATGTATGGTAATCTCTCAACATTGTACCATGGGAGTTTACTAAAACAGCATAGTTATAAGATGAACTCAATTGTAAATGAGCTTCGTCATCATCCCTATCTATACCTAAAGCAGCTGCTAATAAACCAAAGATAGCAGATTTTGAAGGATGGTCAAACGTTGGTCTGTGAGTACCTATAGCTATATCCCCCCAAGATACCATTGGAGCATATATCCGGAAAATCAAGTAATCTTTCATTTGACCCAACTCCATTTAATATCATTGATTTAAAAAATCAAGTAATTCTGACAAACTACCTTCCCCAGTAGCAACATTCATTGTTTTAACTTCATCTGAACATGGTCCATATACTTGTTCCATTTTCATTCTAGTATTTTCTAATGAATCAATTGCTTCACTTAACATATCTGAGCTCGTGATAGGTTTCAAATAGGATACTGCCAAGCTCCTTGGCTGTTGATTACCTTTTTCTATCATTACATAAGATGCATAGGACCTTGAGGCAAAGCTGTTTTGTTTACCTGTTGGTGAAACTTTTGAAGCTGCTTCAACCAGTGCCTTTAATGATTTCGTCACTAGAACTTTTTCACCATTTAAGTTCGATTCCAACAAATCCGTATCAATACATATATATGTATAAAACAGTCCAGAACCAAACTCAGTTTCTCCAAGGTGACCTGATCCCATATTTTCTTCACCTTTGTTAAGGTCATCAACTGCAGTGAAATAATCGTCTTCAACAGCTACTTTGTTGACCGTGATAGCATGTGATACCTGAACTGCAGCATCTGTGTTATACATTGTATCCGATGCAAGCATTCGACCAAACATCGCAATATCAACTGCAGTATGTTTTTGTTTCAAAAGTCCCATCTTTTTGATGTCTTCCTTAGATGGCTTTTTCGGATCCTGAGCTATCTCCGACATAAGTTTATCAATTGCATCTATTTCTTCTGGACTAAAATGTGCAAGTTGTTCAATCTCTAAATCAGCAAGAATGTCATCTTTATTTTCTTTTTTAATTTTACCAAACGTATCGGCAATTGCTTTAGACCACTCTTTAGCAACATCTTCTTTTACAGGTGTATTAATCTGCTCACTTTCAAACCCGTTTTTTAAGAAATCTTTTAATTTATGGCCATTTGTTAGTGATTTGAATACACTAACACCCATACTTTTGGTTCTAATACCTATATTTCCATCAAGATTTTCTTTAAAAATGTCTGATGTTCTCCATGCTCTCTTTAAACTTTGAGATGATATCCTTAATCGTTGAGATCCGCCCATTATAGCTGTTTTTGGTCTTCCAAGATCATCTCTATTCAAGTTTGAAGGAGGATACGATACTAAAGTGTGTATTTGTACAAATTTTGACATTTATTGATCACCTATTTTCCTTTTAATTTGATAAATTTTCATAGTATTCAAAAGCCCAGTTCTTTTTCGTAATATCATTCCACCAATAAACACTGTTAGCAAGATTGCATATATTGATACTACCGTTCATGAGCTTAATTAACCTGACAAGATATATGAAAAGGTCATTTCTTTCATCTATAGTTAGTACTTTTCTAAACCTCAATTCACTTACTGTTGGCTTTGAACCCTCTTTTGGTTTTGCCATTTGGCCAGCGAATGTTGAGGTTGTATTATTTTCTTTCACATGAGCCAAAATGCCAGCAAGAAGTGCTATTGCTGTTTTGTTTCTGAACCCAAGACCTTTTAATTGATGCCACAAGTAATGATATGATGGTGTAAAAATCACTTCATTTAGATTATGGCATCTACGAAGATTTGCACGATCTGCTTTTCTGTGTTCCAGATCTTTCCACCATTGTAATATCACTTTACAAGCTTCTTCATTTTCTAATGACCTTTTAGTATATGTCAAATGTTATCACCTCACAAGCGAATTTAATATTTCAAGTTGTTAGACCCAAAGCACTAATGACTTTTTTACTCTTTTGCGAATTGTAAGCTTTGAGTTTACGTCGTGCAACAGCCACTTTTTTGGGATTTACTATACTCTGTTGAGCTGGATTCGTGTATTCGTCAAAAAGCAGCAGCGATTGTTTCGATAAGTATTTTAGCCATTCCAGCTTGGATTCATGTATCAGAGACATATCTTCCTTGCTTTCTTTTGCTATCTTATCAATGAATGAATAGAACTCTGATTCCGTTCTATACCAGAACTGGGATTCTATATGTGAAAGTCCAGTTGTACTGCTAGTACCTGGAACAATTGCATTTTTAATGCAACTTCTTGTATTGTAAAGTATGACCTCAGCACACCGTACGAGCCGTTCGACTGTCCTTTCGTACTCATATTTTATACTTTCATCTACAGAGATAAGTGGCATAGTACTTTCATACCAACTACGTACTTTCATATTATCAAAATCAAAACCAAATGCCCAGAGTCTAGGAGAATGTTGGAATATCTCGTCCAAGTCACTTTGTATTTTAAAGAATTCATTTACTACTAATGCAGGATGAGATGAACCTCCACTATCACTTTGAATAAGTCCTACCCAATATCGATATGTAATGCCACCCGGCCGAGGGTGTATTGGAATTAACTGTGATTTATTTTCACGATGTGGTGATAGAGTATGGGCCCAGTTCCCTTCATAGTTGACCCCATAGTTCTTAGTAACATATTTTGATATTAGGCTATCACAATGTTCACTGCATACATCGCATTCACCAGTTTCTCTATCTTCAAAATCGATCTTTATTCTTCGTGGCATTCCCCAATACATTTGTTTTGGATTTACGTCCAGAGGTGTAGTGGTCACACCTGTTTTGGGTTCACTTGTCCTTGTAGGTCCCATCCAAGGGAAAATGTCAGAAACATCTGATTTATCGGAATCTCCTAGTTTAGCAATTTCCTCTTCAAGGACAACATTAAGCCAAATATGGTGCCATAGGTTTTTACCAAGTATTAGAGTAGTTAGGGGGCCACCACCCCTTAATGATGTACGATGCCCAACACCACCCGATGGAGCGTTTAGCTGCAAATTAAAAAGAGCCATAGCACAACAAGATGGACACATCTTGGTTACACTATCACGTTTTAGGAAATGGTCTGCATTGTTCTTTAAAGTATTACTTCCAGGCATTTCCATCAATAGAGAGTCTACTCTCAATTTATTCAACTCAAGGTTTAAATTATTGTCTTGCATGAACAAACCCGACGAATCTCCATCAAAATCAAAAAATGGAGATACTGACGACAAAGACTCTTTCAATTCATCAGGTTTAGGTGGCCTTAAAAAATATTTTCTCCATGTTCTATTATCTTTCGGAGCAATGCTTGTTTGAAATAATCCAATTAAAAACTGTATCATGGAACCATTGAAATCGGGTCTTGGGGTGTTCATTGAGATTATAGGATTTGTCTCGATATCACTTGTAACCTCCCAAGGTGCAATTTTTTCTGTGGAACCATCGGACCTTTTTACACCGATCCATTTATCATAAATCAAATTAAGTGCCATGCTTTTATATTCCTTCAATTTTTACTCGCGGTTAGCCCTGTTTTGTGATCATATATTATCTTCATTCTTTGATTGTTCTGATTTTCACCATAACCTGTCCAAGTACCATTATCTTGCATTTCCATTAGAATAAGTAAACTCCATTTTCCCCTATCTTTCATATTTTTTTTAGTATTAACAATTAATTCGTTAATTTCATCAGAATAGTTACTGTATTTTATTCGATTTACATTGACATTGACCTGACTCATTTCCCAAGGATGGGTTGTTGAGTTGTTGAATGGAACTATCTCACCATCAATTAATTTACCTAATCTCAAGGTAATAGAATCACCTAGTCTGGTAGGTACTATTGTATCATCTAACCACTGGGTTCCTGTACGATCATACCCCTTGGAAACATCAAGAGATCTCCATGCAGCAATTGATCTTTCAGCCATGGTTTCTCCATAGGCCTGTCTGTCTACATTAAGTAAGGGTTCAGGTATACTTTTATCTGCATCATTTCCAAACACAGTTTCTATCAAATATCGACTATCTCGCGGAATATGCATCTCTTTCATATCAGAGAGTATCTTCGATGTAAGCCACAGTCTACCATGTGTTTGGTATACATAGCAACCTCTTGGAAACATATCAGAGTACCACTTCTCTGATACATTTTCGGTAGGTTCTGGAGCAAGTATACCTAATACAGGGGATGATCTACAATCTATAGTAGAAATATTGCCATCCACATCACGTTTGTGTCTATGTAACCGACCTGATCTTTGAACAATAAGATCTATCGGACATAGGTCAGTTACCATATAATCAAAATCAAGATCAAGTGATTGCTCAACTACTTGTGTAGCTACTAATATCTTGCCAGCCCTTTGTTGAAACCCACTATCTTTACCAAAGGATTTAATGACAGTATCTTCAATTTCCAGCCTATCTCCCATCGTATATCTCGCATGGAATAAAATAATTTTGTCTGAACCAATCTGATCAACCAGGGAATGATATGAGTCAATAGCGTCATCAACAGTATTCCGGATCCAGCAGCAACAAAGACCTTTTTGTGCTAAGTCGATTATCCTTTTTTGTACATTATCTTCATTCTGAAAGAATTCACATGAGACTTTACGTTCGTTTTGAGGTAAATGATTAACCTGTTCTTCATTTGTTCCTTTATTAGTGATATGTGAAACAAGAGGATAGTGCTGCTCAGATACCGGTACAAAATCATAATCTGCACCGCTACAAAAAGATTTGATCATTTTATTTTTTTGATTTATAGGTAATGTAGCTGATAAGAGGATTGAACTACCACCTAGAGACGCATGGAATTGAAGTAATTTAGACAACAGCTCATTCATATAAGGATCATATGCGTGAACTTCATCAACTACTAAAATATTTCTAGACAATCCTAATAACCTTAAAGATTGGTGTTTTGATGGAAGGACACTTAGCATTGCCTGATCGATTGTACCTACACCAACATCAGCTAACAAAGCCTTTTTTCTATTATCTGCTATCCACGAAGAACATTGTGCTGAAATAGTTGGTTCACTTGAACCTTTTAAATTATAGGAATCACTCTCAGTTTTAAGTGGACCTATAGTACTCCTAAATCTATCAGAAAGATGACTTTGACCATGTGCAAGTACTAAAGAAGGGGTAGATTTAGGCTCAAAAAGCTTTGAATAGCATGAAAATAGCCTTTCATACATAGCATTAGATGTGGCCATTGTAGGTAATCCAAAAAATAAACCGTACAGTCCCGCCTTGTTCATTAGTCGATGTGTTAATCTAATTGCTGCCTCAGTTTTACCACTTCCCGTAGTATCTTCTATAATTATTAGTTGAGGACCATGTTCAAGTTTCATTTCTGAAACTGTTTTTTGCATCGGTGTTGGTATGTTAATATAATGAAATAGATTCTTAATTTCACAATCATCAGATGTTTTTGAAGGACATATCCCCGAATCCTTTAATGCATATATTGAGTTAGGAAGTGCAATGTCTTTCCAGTATTGTTCTAAACTCATTTTAGATGAATTATAATTGAAATAGATATCTGAAGACCCAATCCAATCGCAAAGAACTACAAGGCCTGAGAGCAGCCATGATGTCTTTTTAAAATAAGCTTCTAATTCCTCAAAGATATCATCATCATCTTGACCATTATTATCCAATGAAAGAAAACCATCTGTTAGCAAAAATTGTGATACATCCTTAATATACGAATAAACCATCTCTTTATCGTCATTATAGAACAGTTCATCATAGTGAATCTTCGATCCACTATCACTATAAACTGGAGGTGCTCCATGATGACCAGTAGTTGCACGAAGCCAAGGTATAATCAAATCTCTCCAGTCGAACTTGTCGTAGACCGACTTATCAAGTGATAATATATTTGTCTGCCAAATATAATCCCATAAACTGTCCCAAAGATGATAACCTAAGCTATCGTGTCGGACATTATAACTATTTCCCGGACTATAACCTCTCAATTTTTCCATAATAGGCGGCTGAAGAGATTGAAAACTGTTAGAGAACTTACCAATATCGTGGATAGCAACATAAAATGTTATAAGACTTAACAAGCCTTTATTTTCTATAGGAATATCACTCCTAAATTTTTTCAAATATAGTTCATCTTTTTGCAATAACGTGTAGGCAGTTGCAGCTACGTCTAGGCAATGATAAGGTAATAAATGATAATCAAGTGCATTTTTAGATTCATTTACTTTACATTTTCCCCAATTATTATAATATTCCAATGCTATAACCCGCTATGTAACTAAGTAACTGTTCTATAATTTTCATATTATATCAATATTATTATCTAAGCTAATTTTTTTATATTTGGCTAGTTGAAAATTGAACTAGTATATTATACATCCACGCATTAAATTAACATGAAACAATCTATTAAGAGCACAGGTTATCAGTTCAGATGACAGAGATAACCAGTGGATGTATTGTTTACTATCCGAATTGTGGGAAGAACATGGTATTCCTGGTCTGATCAATACGTCCTTCAACCAAAAAGGTGAGCCGATAGTACACAACCCTTCAGAAGCTCTCAGAGTTGGTGCAAGAATGGGACTTGATGGAGTTGTTATTGATGGATTCTTACATTTGTACTGAAGTCCTTAATCGGGAGAACCGGCACTATTCTGTGAAAATGGAAAATCTGATTTGTTTAAATTACCACTATGATTCAAGGAGTGAAACCTTGAATGTATATCCTGCAAAGATAATAGTACAGACCACAGATGAATGTAATCTTTCATGGTATGAGTACTGGCTAAATACAAATGAAACTGTTTATCCAGATTACCCAAGCACTGTCCTTGCTATCGTAAATATGCTAGAAAACAAGTTTTATGATATATGGAATTGGCAGCTTTACAAGCAAATAAGAAAGGGTATTGGAAAAGGAATGCTTATATGGAATTGTAGAGGATTCGGTATGCTTTATGAGAAGGTCGAAGACCACCAAAGAGTCCCCGAAGGTCCTGAAAATTTTCTAAGTAAAAATTATAGAAAGAATAATGTAAATATATCGGAAATATGGTGGAGTGCAAGGATGAAGCAGTTCGATATAAATAGGGGCTGGAATAGATGATTGATTTTGACAAAATCAGAGAAGATGTTATGGAGTGGCCATGTTCTCAAGTTCTGGAGGCACAGATTTCTTTAATGGATGGTTCCCCATTATTCGATATCGAAGCTTCAAGTATTTGCAATCTTGAATGTAACTTTTGTCCACGTAGCAAGATTATTAGAAAAAATAATTTTCTTGACCCTGATCTATTTAAAGTACTGTGCAATTGGCTCCCAGAAAATGCAGTAGTTATGTTCAGTGGGTTGGGGAACCCCTTTTGAACAAAAATCTAAGCTCATACATAAAAAAACTGAAGGAAAGAGATATTTCATCTTGCATAATCACAAACGGAGTTCTGCTAACTCCAGAAAAGCAGAAAGATTTGATAGAAAGCGGGCTTGATCAAATTCAGATCAGCTACCTTACAACAAATAAAAATAGATACTCTGAAATTGTTGGGAATAAAGGGAATTTTGAAACTTTAAATTGTAATCTTCAACATCTTTTTGAGATAAGACCATCAGGTTTGAGGGTTAGACTTAACTTTCTCGATACAGATTTTAATACAAGAGATTTCCATAAAGTAAAAGAGATTGCAGATAACTGGGGTTTTGATACTTTTTATCGGAGAGAACATTCCCGTGGTGGGTCTAACCTTAAATTGGGCTACTATCATGATTCTTTTGACTCCTGCTTGAGGTGTGGTACATTTCCATCTGTTCATTTTATTACAACAGATGGAAACGTAGTTCCTTGCTGCAATGATACAAGGGCTGAGAATATCTTAGGCAACATCACATATTTTGATTACGAATCAGTAGTAAAAAATAAACTAAAAGTTATGTTGGACAAATATGAATTAAATATATGCAAAAACTGTACGGATGATTATAGATGGTATACTTTATTGAAAGTGAAGTAAGGAAACAGCTTAACTTATTTTGTTAAAAGTAGGTATACCAAAGTCCAAATCAAGTAAAACACAACTAAATAGCACTAATATAGAAAATTCAAACCATAAATTCGACTAAACTAAAGATTTACTAAATGATTATTGAAAATGTAGTAGTTAATAGCAATTCTTGAAATACTTAATCTTTAAACATGTGCAATCTTCTTTTAAAGTATTCTTGGAGTCCTTTGTCACAACAATATATATAGCAACCCTTTTGACCCCTAGTCATTAAAGTCCTATATGTGTTTTTGATGATCTCATCTGCTATTTCTTGTGCTTTCAAAGGATTCTCTTTTGCAATGGTTTTTATTCCTCTTAGTGAATAATCGGTTTTTGCTCTCATATTATAATCGGTTATAACTTGACCATCTTCATATCTTAAATCGGGACCTATAATGACACCCACATAATCAAATTCCAGTCCTTGGCATGTATGGATACACCCGGCTTCATTTATTGATTCTTTATCTATGGCCCAAGTAGAAGTATTACCCAAATTCCAACTTATATTGAAATCTCCTATATTTATATCATTAATATTAGGATCGTTTTTACTTTCTTGAACCCAATTCCAACAATAACCTGCTACTAATCTAGATTTGTTATTTTCTTTATTTTTTTCCTCGATAATATTTTTCAACTCTACTGGATCATCAAATATTAGAAAATCAAAATCAAAATCAAAACCATCATAATTTGCAGTTTTCTTAATATCAATGACATCATCTAGCCAAGCCAAGTATCCATCTGAGCCATTGCATCTAAACTGAGATTCTAATTTATAGTAATATATTTCAGCACCAGAGTTTTGTGCATGCTTCTCAATTTCACTTTTTGAACCAATATCTGTGATATACACTTTTTGATTTTCATCAATGAAAAAAACACTCAATTGAGAGGCATTTATTATTTCTTTAACCTGATTTTCACCTATATTTCTGAAAAGACCTGATTTTTCATTTAATCTATGTGCTTCATCCACCAAAAGGACAGACAAGTCATTTTCTTTTGAATTTACATATGAACCTGATCCTTTAAACAAATGATTTATTTGTCTACTATTATACCCCTCCTTTAATTTGGTAGAGTAAACATTTCGAGGAGCAGAGTTTTTTGATACATATTGAGTTACCATACCTTTGGAAATAAATTGGACTAAAAGATTTATGGCTAGTACAGACTTTCCAGTTCCTGGTCCTCCTTCTACAATCATCACTCTTTTCTTACAATCAACGTCAGATTTTTTTCCATAGAAAAGTACATCCTCATATATTACTTTTTGAGAATCAATCATAAAGAATTCTTCTTTACCTTTTAACATCTGTAATAGAACATCTTGAAGTGATTTTGAAGGACGGATTTTTCCGTTGTTTATCTCATATAGATTCTTTTTATTATCTCCTATGTTGATGTACTTTTGAATAAATTCTCTTAATTTTATTGCACCTCCTTTAAGATAAAGAGGAGCCTCTTTTACATAGTTGCAGTATGGTTCGTCTGAAATTTCTTTCTCACATTTTGTAATGAAGTTATGCAAATAAGCACATGGATAAATTGAAACTTTTCCAGTTTGAACACTCTCATTAAAATCATATATTAAATTATAATAACTAAAAATTTGGTAGCAAGGATGGGTTGTTTCGACTATACTTTTATTTATGAAAGTTTTAACAATCCCGTCTTTTTCTGCTACTTTTGTTGCACATTCCCACTGTTTTAATTCAATTATTACAACAGAACCTTCTCCATAAGAATCGTAACCTGAAATCATGAAATCAATTCTATTTGATGTAAGTGGTATCTTAAACTCAATAGCAATTCCTGCATCATCGGGAATGGTGTTTGTATCCAGAACTTTGTACATATGCTGCATAGAATTATTCCAAGCCATGTATTCTGAATAATTAATCCCACCAACTTTTAACTTATACTGGTCGTGAATTTTATCCGCGATTGAATCATTTAATACATCTTCAACAAAATCTTTTTTTATAGCTTCATAGATTATCAATGTAGTACCTCGATGCTTTAATACCTAATCTAATCATTCATAAGAGATTAAAATGTTATTAGATCTATGTTAGCATTTCATGTTATCAATTTTTTAGCATAATGGTATTCATTTTCTTTATCCATACATAAAAGCATTTGTGTGCGATTTCCTCTGTGCAATCAATGCAGATCAATGTAGCAAGTGACTCGATTTGTATCTTCTTACAGCATAAGCAATATCTGTTACTTTTTTTGTTCCTAGAAATAATGCGTGATATTTATCACCGGGAAAAGGTTCTACCATTTTTTCTAACTTGATAATATGTTTGATATCATCACCAAATTCATAAATATATTCTATGATGCTTCCTTCCAGAAGCTGAAATTCTTCTCTCTTCTTTACCACTCAAATCAGATTCAGTTGCATCCAAGCTATTTGGCTTTGAAACATTGCCTGTAAAGACATCGCTACGGTCATAATCATCATGGTTAAATGCCTCTCATATAACAATGCTATTGAAAGCTGGATTCCATATTTCCATTTTGTATCAAGATTTATATTTGGAATTTTATTCCAATCAGAATTGTGGAACTATAACCTAATTCGATAGTCTTTTGATACAAAAAATATAAAAATATCAAGACTTAGCAGGACAACTCTGTTAAAAAGCAATTAGCTGTTAAAATCTGCTAAAAATAGAAAAATATTGAAACTTCTAAGCAAGCTAAAAAAAATATCCCTCAAAAATATTATGAGGGACTTGTACGTTGATATAATATCTTACCACTCAGGCTTCATGCACCAATACACTTTCTGTATTCTTGAACTTAATGTTCACGGTTTCTCAGTAAGCAAATTGCTGAGAGTATTCCTGCAATTGCAAAAACTGCTCCAAACCCAGGTGCTTCCTCCTCTGGTGCTGGATCAACTATCGGTTCCTCTACGGGCTCCTCTTCTGGAATGTCATTTTCCCTGGTATCTTCTTCCGGTGGAAGCTCTTCAGTGGCTTCTGGATAATCGTCAGGGTCTCCAGGGAATGTCAGGGCATTGATATTTTCTATATTTGTGAATCCATCTCCATCAGAATCTAGATCTTCAATTGCTGCAAAGTCCATACCACTGTCTTGATATGCTTCACCATATGGATTCCTGGGACCTCCACCACCAGGATTGAAGTGACAGGTAATGCATGCATCAAGCTTTGTATCCTCTGTACCATAACGTTCATTGAAAGCATCCAGATATGGAGGTCTAGCTGTTGCGATAGGTGACAACAATGACGCTAAAAGCACCAATAATACTAGGACAGTTAAGTAGCTGTTAATCTTGCTCATATTAGTATCTCCATTTTATCCTAAGTTTAGCAGTTGTAAGAAATAAAATTGATCTTAGTGCTGTATTATTCGATACAAATGCAAAAAAAACTAAGAACAAATATAATTTCTCAAAAAAGAATATATAACTTCCGATTGGAGTTAATTTAGTTGTTCAAACAAATTTAAAGGTCAAATTTAACCAGGTGTGACCTCGACTAGAATAAGGTTATTTAGTTTTATTTGATAGAGGAGCTAACAATCGAACTACTACTCAATTGATCTTAGCTGAATATTTTAATTATTGGATCGAAAAGCAGCTTAATAATAGCAATTATAAGACCATATCTAATTTCTGGAACAACCCAATTGAACTGTAAAATTCATTTTCTGATAAAAATAAGTCAAATCTCAATCAAAAAGAGTGATACAACTAAATTCAGTTAATTGATATTTCAAACTCTGACATTAATACAAACAAACATAAAGGAAAGAGGACAAAACCATATTGTTCCAAGGGGATGATAAAATAAAAACAAATCAATTATTTACACTTGCGATCATTGTATTAACAGTGATCTTTGTCTCAGGTTGTGTATCTCCTGACTCAATTTCAGATTACATGGAAGAGATACAACCTTACGTTGAAGATATAGTTACAGATAATATTCATGAAGAAACACATCCTGACACCACAGTACCAACAATAAACGGGGATCTCTTAACAGTACATTTCATTGATGTTGGTCAAGGTGATTCTATCCTGATTCAAATAAATGACAAGAACATGCTGATAGATGCAGGGGATAATTGGTCTGGGGACACAGTTGTATCTTACCTAAAAGACAATGATGTTGAAGATCTGGACTTTGTAATCGCTACCCATCCACACGCTGATCACATTGGAGGTATGGTAGATGTAATTGATAATTTCAATGTCATGAGATTCATTGACTCTGGAAATCCTCATACAACAAGAACATATGAAAATATTCTCATTGCTATTGATGAGAATGATATACCTTTCAGTCTTGCAGAATCTGGCCAGACCATAGACCTTGATCCTTCAGTTACAATTGAAGTCTTGAATCCAGTAGAACCAACAGGAAACCTTAATGACGATTCAATTGTTTTGAAATTGACATATGGCGAAGTATCGTTCTTATTCACAGGTGATGCTGAGGAACGTGCAGAGAACAGAATGATCGATGAAGGATATGATATTGATAGTGACATTCTCAAAGTTGGACATCATGGTAGTAGATCGTCAACGATCCAGGAGTTTCTTGACAGTGTAAGTCCTGAAGTTTGTATTATTATGGTTGGAACAGATAACCGTTATGGACACCCTCATGAGGAGGTCATTGATAGGCTCAATCTTTTTGGATGTGAGATATATAGGACCGACCTTGATGGAAATATTATTGTCAAGACCGATGGTAGAGATTATAGTGTAGAGACACAAAACAGTGGATTAGTAATCCCAATGACAGCTATGACCTTTGCATTGACAGCAGAAGCATAGGAGGAGTTATGACACGTTTTAAGGTTTCATTTGATAGAGTGGAAGAGGATATTGCAGTACTTCTTGTGAGGGATGACGAGTCTATAAAGATCGACATTCCTTTATCTCTCCTTCCTCCGAATTCAAAAGAAGGTGATATCCTGGACATTAATATTGATAAGGATGAAAAGGAAACCGAAGATGCAAAAGAGAGAGTATCTTATTTAATAGAGAAACTTAAGAACAAATGAAGTGAAATTGTTGATTATTCAACATTCTCACATTCAGGACACGGATAATCGACCAGCTCTTCAATTAGTTCTCATTAGTTATCATTCTGTAAGACATAATTCCTTTTATTTCCTGCAAATCCGTGTTTTAAACGCAGGTTAATTATCTCTCCCTTGATGTCGAATATATATTTATAATAGGGTAGCAGCCCGAATCCCATCTCATGTTTCTTATTTGCATTTATGATTACATGTAAGCAGCATTTGTTGTATTTCTTTCCACTGCCATATTGAAATGTTATGTTGTGCTATGCTATGTTATCATTTCATGGTATCAATTTGTTAACATAATGGTCTTCATGTTCTTCATCCATACAGTACTGACATAAAAACATCTGTTTGCGTTTTTCCTCTGTGCAATCAATGCAGATCAATGTCGCAAGTGACTTGATTTGTATCTCCTTACAGGATACACAATATCGGTTATTTTTCTTGTTCCTAGAAATAATACGTGGATATTTAATATTGGGGATAGGTCTTACAATTTTCTCCAACTTGATAAAATGCTCAATATCATCACCAAATCCATAAATATATTTTAGGGTGCTGCCTTCCATAAGTTCAAGTTCTTCTATTTTCTTCGTAACACCTGTACCACTCCCATCAGGTTCAATTATACCCATGCTATTTACTTTCAAAAACGTGCCTGAAAAGAATTCGCCAACTTCCTGATCATCATAGTTAAAACCCTCTCTTATTGCACCATCAAAATCCTCAAGCGTCTGGTCACCCTGTACCTCAATACGGCGCCATGTTCCCTTTAAATACTTTAAAGCTACCTTGAAAACGTATACTTTACTTTTATTTGTGTTATAATTCAACTCATTCCTTGTATTAAACGCAATTAATTCTGCATTATCCGGATCTAGTCCGTTCCATTTAACCTTATATCCGAGCATATCAAAGATCTGTTGACCTTTAATACCATATTTCTCAATAATAATAAGAGCTTCATTATACAGATTCACCCCATTCAACTCTTCTTCAACAGCTTTTAGGGTTTTATTATTAACAAGCTGGTTTCCAATACGCAGATGATCATTGTTTTTGATTTTGGTTTTGCTATTGTTATTGAGGTTAAGAGCACTCGATAAAGCATCTAGGGTAACATTATATTTCTCAGCGATCTCATCGAGATCGATAACATTACCTTCAAAGTTAATATCAATACTTTTAAGCCTTTCAATATCCTCTGCAACCATCTTTTCTTCGAATTTTCTCAGTATATTGATAATTTCAAGGTATGGAACTTTACGGTCATAGAAAATAACATTATCCATACTGAAATCCGAACCGGAGCAGGCAAGTTTTTTATTTACAAGAAGTATTAGATCATCTTTTTCATCTTTTTCCAGCAGGTTTATCTTATGTATCTTTTTCTTCAGATATTCAGGTGTCCAGAAACCGATTATTTCAAGATAGACCTTCTTATCGTTTTTCTCCAGGGAAAAGTCAGGAATAAAAGCGTATTGTCCTGCTTTTAATACTTCAGATTCTCTTCTGACATTCCAGTCGTTAAAATTTAGTAAAGAGAACTCTTTTTCAATTGCACTATCAAAGCTCTCCATATCAGTATCCATACCAGATTTCATATCATGTTCAATCTCAAATATTGGATGACCGGAATCAAGAGTGAAATCATATATCCGATTGCCATTCATTGTCTTCTTCAAGACGCTTGCTTTTATGCTCCACTTCTTGGATCTCATGATCGTTGGTAACAGTTTTGCTAGAGAATTGCCATACCTCTCAGTCATCTTGAATAAGGAAGCAGCTCCATCAAGGTATATCGTATCATCTTCAATGGAGTACATCAATCCAAACTTCTTGATATTCCAGAAAATCTCCTGAAAATTATCATTTATCTGAATTTCCATACCAGTTGCTTTAAAAAGAAGTGTTTGTGTCAATGACATGTTATATTGTTTAAGCAGATCTTCAGGTGAAATGACATGAAAATCCTTAACTATCAGATTCTCCTCCATATCTGCCCACATATCCTTTTCGAGTTCATTTGGATCAAGGGACACCTTTTCAGAAACTCTGTTTATGACCTTCTCCCTCTCTGCAATATCAAGAACAGAACCACCACATTCCTCAAAGACCATTTTCCTGGCAATTGATGGCTCTATACTTGCATCCATTTCAATAACACATTTTCTTTTAAGTATTTGAGAAAGGCCTCTAATAAAGCGGAAATCTATCTCTTCGATCCCATCGATCTCTTCAGCTAGTTCTCCGTATGTTCTACCAATATGTTTCTGAAATATATTTATAAGAGAATCTGCTACCTCAAGTTTATTCTTATCATTCGTGGCATAAACAGGTTCGATCTTTCCTTTGTAGATTTTTGTAACAAGAAGGTCACTGGTGAGCATATTGATCATTTACCTCAGAGCTTTCTTTCTTCTGTTTGCTGTGTTCATCTCACTGGTTTCTGCAGATACTATTTCATACAGTACAGCTTTCTTTCCTTCCTTCTTTCGAAGTATCCTTCCAAGACGCTGGATAAAAGCTCTTCCACTTCCAGTTCCGCTCAGGATCACACCTACATCTGCTTCAGGGACATCTATACCTTCATCCAGAACCTTTGATGTAACAACTGTCCTATATGCTCCGGACCTGAACCTGTCAAGGATCTCATTCCGTTCCTTACTTGATGTTTTGTAGGTTATGGCCGGAATTAGGAATTCTTTTGATATTCTATATACAAGTTTGTTGTGTTCAGTGAAAACAAATAATCTGCTATATTTATGCTTTTTCAGGATATCCCGGAAATGTTCAATTTTAGATGTACTGTTAAGGGCAATATCCCGTGCTTTGTTTCTTGCAAGGAGTGCTTGCCTTGCTTTTGGATCTCTTCCACTTCGCATAACGATCTTCTGAAAATCTGATGGGCTTCTGATAATGATATTGTTTTTCTTGAGATAGTCTGCAAAAATTCCCTGATTATGCTCGTATTCCATCTGTTCTGTTTCAGTAAGATCTACTACTATCTTTTGAAGTTTAAAAGAAGATAAATGGTTCCCAGCAAGCTCTTTTACCTGTTTCTCAAATACCTTTCCGCCAATAAGCCTATTAAGCTCACTGTGGGCTCCGTCCTCTCTCTCATATGTGGCGGTAAGACCCATTCTAAAAGGTGAAGCAAACATTTCAGCTATTTGCCTGTAACCTTCTGCAGGAAGATGATGCACTTCATCAAAGATCATAAGACCGAACTTGTTTCCCAGCCTTCCAGCATGGATATACGCAGAGTCGTATGTGGAGACAGTTAATGCTTTTATTTCCTGCTTTCCACCACCAAGCATCCCTACATCTAAATTGAATTCCTCTTGTAATTTAGAACGCCACTGTTCAAGCAGATCAAGGGTTGGCACGATAATTATCGTTGGTGTGTTCAATAACGAAATTGCGTTGATACCCACGACAGTTTTACCACTCCCTGTTGGTAGTACAATAACACCACGTTTGTTATTGCGTATCCACGCATCAAGAGACTTTTTTTGATAACCTCGCAATTCCATTGTGCTATTAAGTTCAGGACATGGTACAAGGTCAAGTACATTATCGCTATAATGGATACCTGAACTATTAAGATGATCAATGATATCCTGGTAGTACAATGCCATGGCACGGAACGATCCTGAACGCTCATCCCACGAAGAGTTCGGGACCCTGGCGTTTCCCTGAATGACAATTGTACCGTGATTAAAAGAAAGATCCATCATGATTTAAAAAGAATTGGAGACTAATAAACATTGGGTATGTATCGTAAAGTAAGGGATATCGTTAGAATATAACTAAAAAACAACATCATTTGAGATGGCAGTTTGAATATAAATTCAGAAGATTTGATTCTTTCTGAGCCACTCCTCTATTTCTTTTACACCAAACTTGTAGTTTCCCATCAGCTCGTATCTCTTAGCCATGGCTTCTTAGTATCACGTCTGCAAGGGTAAGGCCGGTTCTCTTATTACCATCAAAGAATGGGTGCATTGTAACTACATTATGTAAGGCTACATCTGTGTTGACAATTATATCGTTCTTCCTTCCTGTTGCACTCGAACGCGATGTGGTTCAGAGTATCTACATTTAGCACACCGGAAGAACCACCGGTTTCTTCAATGATCTTGTCATGGAGATATCTTATTGCACCAGATGTTAGTAGATACATGGTTCTCAATTATGTTCATTTAATCTCCATGAATAGGTAGGGACTAATAAGACGCGGATATTTAGGTAACAAGAGACATATAATGCAGGTAACAGACACTTGTGCAGATTTTTGAGTAGATAGGTATCAAAAACTTTCATTTACAAGCACTTAACCTATGCTTATGGAGTTGTTGTGAACTATTCTATTAAATTAAACCAATATCCCGTATCTCATCTTGTGAGAGTGCACGATCATATAATTGAATATCATCTATAAGACCCACAAAATTTCGGCTATTAGAGCCGCTTCTATACCCTCCTATAAGTATTGGATCATCTGATCGAACCAAATCACCATTAACGCCCCTTAAACTTATAAGTAGTCCATCAATATAGATCAACATATCAGAAGACTCATGGTCATATACACCACTGACCTGGTACCACTGGTTGTTCTCTAGTGTTAGGCCTTCAACAAAGTTATTACTTGTATTTTTGGTACCTAATGCAAACTCAGCCCGGTTCATATTAGATTCCGGTATGGCCGTTGCATGATGTAAACGGTAAGTTGGTGCATTAATATCATCACTTTTTGTGATTATACCTGCCCACCTATCTCTTTCTGCAATATCAATTTCCCATTTAACATAAGCAACTATCGTGAAGGATTCTGAAAAATTAAGAGATTCTGTAGGATTGTCGATTATCACACGACTACCATCATCACCATTGAATCTAGCAGCTTTCCCAAAAAGACCGGGAACAAACTCAACTTCTCCTTCTCCTACTGGATTACCATTATTGTCACCTACAGAATCTTTAAAATCACCATCAAATGACCATCTTGCAACCAATCCACTTTGAGGATTCAGGTCACGATCAGATGAATACAGGATATCCTGGAACCTTTCATAGTGATCGTAAGGCAATGAGATCGATGTAGAAAAAAGTGCGATTGATATAGCTAATATTATCGTTACAGAAGTAATAAGGACAATACCTATCGAGGGTGCAACGCCTGAGTTCTCTTTGAAAATTCCAAATATCTTCATGTATATTCTATTAAAGTTTATTATAACTTATTATATATATCAAGGGTGGTCAGATCATATTAATGACCTACATCTAAAGAGCAAGAACTTGTCTTCGTGAACTACACCACGCCTAAGCATGGTGTAGTTCACTGTTCGGTGTAAATATATACAAAGAAGCTGCAGCAACAATGAACAGTGGGATATGTGCAATATACTAAAGACTTGCAGTACCTAATAGAGCTCCAAAGAAAGCGAATATTAATAATACTGGGTTATTAGGATTGCACAAATCATTAATAAAATATATTAAATGAATCCAACCCGGAATCATTTAAATGCAAGTAAAGCTAAAATAAAAAGAACTAAGAGATAAAAACGTAATAGACTGTAACAATAGTTCCATCAATATGATTTAAAAGTGGTGAATATTTCTGTATTAATTTATACTAAAAGTATATACAGTTGATTTTTATCAATTAATTAATGTCAATACCGTTTTTCTTACCTTTCCCGAAAATTGATTGAAATATAATATCACATAGAAATATTGTAAAGCTCAATTGATGTAATTGTATTGGCTATTAGTCTATGTTGCATTGTTATCAATAATATAAAGGAAAGGTAAGAACACGTTCATCTCTTATGACTGGTAAATTTAGTCTAAAAAGAATTTCCATCTAATTTTGAACATATACGAAATTCACCAAAATGATTTCCCATTGTTGATGACACTTAATCATCAACAATGAAAACGTCTTCTATATTTTCATTTAGGGCTCTAGATATCTTAAACGCTAAACCAAGAGAAAGGTTATATTTCCCCTTCTCTATATGTCCAATAGTCTCTCTACGGACATTAACTTTATTTGCTAGGTCTTCCTGTGTTAAATCATTTTTTGCACGTAATTCTTTGATTCGATTACTGTATTGCACATCCATTTATTATTTCCCACCTCTATCATAGATGTAGAATGAAATGACAAATGTGAGCAATGGGAATACTAGTGTAGCTGCTAATGCTCCTGCAATAACTTCCATTGAATCTGTTATTGTCATTAGAACAACCGAGGCTCCAATACATACCATGGAAATAACAAATCCATTCAATCCTGCTCTTGCAACATTCATCATTAAGAACTCATCTGTTTTACCTGCTAATGCGAAGAAGAATGAAAAGAATCCAAAGAATCCATAGAATCCTGCATTGCCTGTAGTCAATCCTAACATACCTAAAAACCCTAGAAGGCCTAATAATGCTAATGGGTTTTTACTAATTTTTTTATCTGTCATGTTCTCTATACCTCACATAATGTTTTATTTATATAACTTTATGTTATGAATAGTTAACATAGTATATATATTTATTGGATAAATGGCTGTAAGTATAAATTAATTCAGTTTATCGAGAAAAGGTATGATACACTTAAATAAAATTGAATAACTATTTGTTATCAGAAAATAATATGATACTGCAGGGAGTTGATACATATATCAAACACAAAAGAAGAGGAAGCATTTTATTATCAAGAGAATCCCGAGTATGTTAAGAGTATAGATAAAAATAAGCTCAGGTTCGTAGCACTTGCAGATGATGGTGTTTTCGATAATGCAAAACCAGTGACTGAAGAAGAGAACAAGAAAGCAAACCGTATCTGGGCCGAAATAACAGGTCAGGATGAGGATAAATAAACTCATAAGGACATTTTTAATAGAAATGGTTACCTATTTTTAAATAACAATACCGTTCCACAGAGTTTGAAAACAATATCATTGCTCAAAATAGATGTTATTCTTGAGATTAATTTATTATATTTAGATGAATGGATAGTTTATTCAACAATTGACTTAAATAAGCCCTATTTTTCTGATTAGAAATAAGGATCTTTTTTTTAGTAACAGCTCTTAGGTATTGTACCAAAAACTCTCATTTTTACTTCACCTTAATATTTCACATATTGTGGATATTGTAATAAAAAGCGATTTAAGATTACTGAAATGAAGAATTCAACTTAACCTGAATTTATTCATCTGAGTTAGAACATTTAGCTCCCTAAAACATTTTCATAATATTTATATTCTATAAGCATATAAATTTTATTTTGGTTATTAAAAAAATATTGTGTAACTTCAAATGGAATTATGGAGTTGGGGTATTGAAGTTAAACCTTGATTATGATTCTGGGGTAAATGAAAGTGAATACAGATATCAGCAGCAACTAAAAAGTCAATCAACTGATGAAAAAAGTGGTGCTGTGAATTATTCCAATGAAAAGAAAATACTTCAGAGAATTGAAGATTTATTGACCGCTATCATGGAAAAGAAAACTGATATGCAGTTTGATACTTTTTTTAATCATTTAAATGATGAACATGAGAGTTACTATAATTACGGTCTTGGTTTATTTTATTTAAAGCAAAATGACAAGAAGAGATCATTAAAACATTTTTCATTCTCATACGAACAGTTCAAAGCTATTGATAAATATGTCAGTGCATCAATTGCATGCTCGAAGAGCATTGAACAAAATCCTAAAAATGGTGAACTCCATAGGAGGATTGCAGAGATGCATCATAAATATGGTGCTAAGAAAGAAGCACTTGACTCGTATCTTGAAGCTATAGAAATATACAAGGAAAAAAGAGATTGGTCAAAAGTAAAAAATCTATGTAATATCGCAGAATCGATTGATCCAAATAATCCTCTAATTAGTGAGATGTATGGGTATGCCTACCAGAACACTGCCGGAAAAAAGGCTGAAGCTATAAACTACTATGAAAAAGCAAAGCAGATATATCTTAAATGTGGACAGAAAAAAGAGTCTGAAAGGTGTAACAAAACAATAGATGAGATGATGTCAAGTTCGCAGGTTCAAGAACTTGATATTCCATATTTCACATCATATAAGAGAGATAATATTAATACAGTAGCTATAAGTGACGGCATACCTGTTGATGAATGGATAAACAGTAATCATACCAGTTCAAATGTATTAAAATTAGCCGAATCTGATGATATGCTGTTGGATTATGATATTTATAAAGTGGATAGATCTATATGTCTGACCTTGGAAAGGACCAATGGAAGTTATAAACAATCATATTCAAAACTTGAGAATTTTTTCTTAAACCTCTTTTTCGAGATGCTTAGTCTAAGGCAAGAGTCCTTTAATGATAGTAACAAGGATTTCAAGCATGATGAATACTGTACCGTGAAATCAGAATTTCTTGAGTTTAAGCGAATAATAAATCAGGCGTTAGGTCAAGCTTACATGGACCAGAACTCTAGCTCTATTGGCACTATCTATACCACACCTGCACTCTCTTTATTGAAGAAACTGCTCAAATCAATTGATCCTGACCTTAATGAGGTACAGTTGGAATATATTGAACAAGCTAAACACATTGCTGTTCCAGGGAGTGCCTTATTTTTCTTAGAACTGTTCACTCAACTAAAAAGAAAGGATATTATTTTAAAGCTACAGAGGTACACCAATGATTATGGTTATGATGAGATATCAGGTTTGATTGATATACCCTTACTCCTTCTCAAGCCATGGGACCATCAGTTTGAAGCTTTCAAAGCATGGAAGAACAATCGATCAACAGGAATAGTTGAAATGGCTACTGCAACTGGTAAGACTGTAGTAGGGTTCATGGCAATAGAACACTTAGTGAACACAAACCAAACTAATAGAAAAATAATTGTCCGGATAATAGCAAGTTCTACAGCTATACTGAACCAATGGAGACGTGAACTCATAGAGAAGATGGGACTAATGGCAGACCCGAAATTAGATTACAATTCCAGTATAATCTGCAAAGGTGCTCATATTTATTTCCAAACAGTTCATATTGTTATGAAAAGACCTGAGAGTTATGGTTGTGATCTTTTGATAGTGGATGAAGTACACCATTTTGCTGCGGAATCTTTCAGAAACGCTTTAAAGGTCCCTACACCAAGGAAAATGGGTCTTTCAGCTACAATTGAAGGTAAAACTAAACTAGATTATCTGGTTAAATATCTGGGCCCCATAATTTACAGGTTTGATCTCGAAAGTGCAATTCGAGCTGATATACTCCCCAAGTTCGAGTGGAAATTGAATGTGGTATACCTTTCAGTAACAGAAGAAGAGGAATTCGAACAAATCTCAAAAAAGATATTATTATTATTCAACCATGTTTCAACGGATTATGCTACTATCAGGAAAATAAGTAAATCTGAGGTCACTATCACTAATTTATATCATTTTGTAAGATTAACTGAAATTGCTAGATATAAGAAAATAGGATTGCCAGATGAATGGAAGGCACTACAGGCTAAATTACAGGAAAGAAGGTGGATCATCCATAGGTCACAACCTAAGATCAACAAGGCAATTGAACTTGCTTCTTATTATCTGGAACTAAAAAAGAAAATCATCCTTTTTGTCATGGACATTAATACTTGTGATCTGGTGGCCAGTGAACTAGAAAAGAAATACTCGAATGTTTATGTAGCTCATTCCAAAATGAAGGATGCTAATAGAAGCATACTAGAGTTCAAAAGGTCAGCATCTGGGATACTCATTGGTGCTAAGATGCTTGATGAAGGTATTGATATACCCGATGCAGAGATTGGGATAAATGTATCCTCTACTGAATCCAAACTACAGCTTGTGCAGAGGCTAGGCAGAGTATTAAGGAAAAAAGATAATAAAAATCCGATATTCCATCATTTCATAGGATTACCTTCAACTGGTTCTTATGTGAATTATGAGGATAATATCAAGTTTATGGAAGAACTCTCTAATATCCAAGATATCGCTCTTCATTTAGGTGTTGAGACGGAGATGAATTACGAGACTGACCAGCTCCTGGATGTTCATAACAGTGCAGAAACAATGGTTCATGAAAATAATTTTGGTGAGAAGGTAGGTACTTTATATTTAGGCAATATTCTAAAACAATTTAATGAAAAAGTAGTTCATGAAACTATACTGAGACGGTTAGAACTTCTTGATCCAAATAAAAAGATATCAGATGAGAAGTGGAGACAAATCGTTCGAGAAGCGTTTGGAATCAAAGATGAACTGTATTTGAACGTGCCGGGGTACTGGTGGATACTTGTCATTGGAGATAGGAACGCTAAAAAGATATCACAGTTGTTAAAAAGTAAGTGTTAGTTGATGAAGAATAGTTAGAACCAACAATCGATTTGATTGGTATTTGGAATAGGTGATTTCTTGCTCGTTACCAAACAAGTAACTCCAAAAATTTAGTTATTATCAATCACTTCAGGAAAAAACGATTTGATCAATGAATGGAGTTGTGTTTCAATATTTGTAAAATCCGTGTTCAGATCAATTGTTTTAACACTTATCCTGTTTCCACCTAACATATAATCATTATCAGGTGTTATGTCTTCATCGGTTTTAGCATAAAGTAGTACTCCACTTACATTTCCCGAACCCAGACTATCCTTATTCTTCACATAAGTATATATTTGATACAGGTTGGATGAATGATGTCTACGCGTATTATACATACTATGGACCTGCATAGTGTTCGAATAATATTTAGTATCGATTATCAATATTTTGTCATTATACTCTACCATAATATCCGATCTCATTGCAGGTAGGAGTTCGACTATACCATCATCAGTATCCCACTCAATATTTGAAGCGGTAACAGAGAGCTTTGAGTAATGTTTACGGTAATATTCACGTACAAACTTCTCAAACAATCTATGCATTGCTTGATCATCTATGTAATGTTGTGATTCTAATTCACCACTCTTTTCACTCATGATCATTGTTTTTATCACAAGAAAACAAATATTTATCAACATCCTATATGTGGAATTATTGCGATGATAAGTTAGACCTGACCACCGGATCCTATACGGATCAAGTTCATCAACGTCGTTGAAATAGATGAGTACTTTTTTTAATAGATATTTTCTTGATGAATCTACGTCATTAGACCTTAATAACAAGTGAGTTGTGGTCTTTAGTATTTGGTTCATGTACGTATTCTTGGTGAACTCATCGAATTCACAGACTAGTTTCTTTTTAACCAATGTCTGAGCTTTAATGGATCCTGTAACATCGATCCTTCCTATAGGCACACCACGCTCTTCTGACCTAGATATATACTCTCGTCCTAATCCACGTCGAACCTGATTGAATATACCTTTACCTAATATTGCAGCAAGTAGGTCATTTGAGTTATGGAACTCTTCTGCTGCTACTTGTGCATAACTATCTTGATTTAGTACCTGGAACGCGTAAGAAAGCATATAATAGATGTTTTGGACCTTTATCATCTAATACTTCCAAAAAGCTTGTTCTTCCACTGTTCAACTTTATTTTTCTCATCAAACCAGTATTCTTCGAGTAATGGCACAATCTCATATTCAATTATGGATCTTAGGACCGAATCAGTAACATTCCCTTCCAAACAAAAGAAACTATGTCCTATCCTAAACCCTTCACCCAACGATTCATCCTGGGCAATAAATTCATTCAATAATTTCACTTGCTCTATTAATTTCCTAAAATTGGGATTATTCGAATTTCTTACAATCGTTTCAAATCCATCAGAATCAAATGCGGGATGTAAATCAAAGAATGCAAACCTTCTCCTTAATGCATAATCTATTATAGCTAAACTTCGATCAGCAGTGTTCATGAGACCAATTATGTGAACATTGGGTGGTACTGAAAAGAGTTCATCGGAATAGATTATACGCAACTGTTGACCACGTTTATCATTCTCGATCAACATCATCAATTCACCAAATATCTTGCTAAGATTACCGCGGTTAAGCTCATCTATAATGAAAAAATAATCGTTATTCTGGTCATCCTCTTGAGCTCTTTTACAAAATTCATAGAATGGACCATGATTTAACTCGAACCCAGTTTCTGTGGGTCTATACCCCATAATAAAATCTTCATAACTGTAACTCTGATGAAACTGGACCATCATGACCCGATTAGTATCCTGTTCTCCCATGATAGAGTATGCGAGCCTTTTAGCAACAAATGTCTTACCCACCCCAGGTGCACCTTGCAAAATAATATTCTTTTTATTTTTCACGAGATTTATGAGGGAATGATACGTACTAGAATTCATGAAAACTTCGCCAAGAAAATCTTCTTCAGTATACTTTGGATAAATGTAATCTTTTTCTTCGAATTCTTCTTCCTCCTCCTCTTCAAAGAACAATTTTTCCAATTTCTTATAATATGAAGTATAAGGTGTAATGTCTGTAAGCATTTTAGTTACAGCGTTCCCAGGATGGGGCCATTCTCCTTTATGTGTCCATTTAACTTTACGAATGTTCTTATATTCGTCATTTCTACCAGGATCAAAAATATATTCTGATTCAACTATACCTCTTCCAATTACCTTAGATTGACCTTTTTTTGCATAAATAATATCTCCAGGTTTCATTTCGTTAGTAAATTGCCAGGTTGCATGTGCAGCATCCCTATAAGTATAATCTTCACCGTAAAGCTCTTTCATTTTAGCTTTCATGGCAGATTTTGAAGGATATTGCCTTAAATCTTCCAATTCACCTCTTCTGATACCCATAATCCCATTTTGGTAAAACTCACCCCATTTTTTAGCTTGTATACCAGGAGAATATATCCAGTACTTGATCTCGGGTGAAGGATCAGGTTCGATTGAACTACTATTACTTCCACTAGGGTTTTTTTGTGACCATGCAGCATAAGATAGTTCAGGAAAACTTTTGATTGAAGAATCTTCATGTTCAAAAAAGGATTTACACTTATCTATTAGTTTCAGATATTCTTCTGCACTTGGAATTCGAAGATCTGATAGTTCTTCAATTTCTTCACCAAAGGAGTTACTATTTTCTCTTAAATAATCTCGGTTAGTTCTATCAAGGTTAAGGTAAGAATAAGGTCTAATCCAGTACAGGCCCATAGTAATGTTCCATTTAATGCCAGCCTGTTCTTTTACAATATTGAATATGTGCTTGAACTCATTACGGTTAGACTCAGTTGGATTATCAGCATACTTTATTGCAATATCGAACAATTCCCATAAATTGTTGATTAGATCTAATATATTTTCTGAGTTACCCGAATAGAACCAGGTTCTCATGTTGTTCAGTAAAGGTACACCTTCAAGGTCAGTTGGTGGTTCGGCTTCTACTCTCAATTTATTTCCAATTCCCTTCATAAGATTTATTCGATTCTCATCGGTCAAACCTCTATTAAAGCAACCAAAGACCGTGAACGGTCCAATGTCATTGAAAGGATCATCATTTTGGATGAAATTGTATTGGAAACCTAATTTATCATATTCCTCTTTTAATATGTTTAGTAGGTCATCTCTGTTATTTTTGTACAACAAAAGCTTATCAGCAAATTCTATAAAGAATCGTGTCCATGTGAACATATTATCTCAGTCCCATATTTTTTAATCTATTCCTAATTATTTTAGTACAGATATAACTTGCATATTATATCATTTTTATTCTATATATGGGAAACAATCAATTTTGTTTCATATTCCTAAAACATGAATTTCTGCGTTTCATAAGATAATCGTGATAATTTCGAGCATACCTTGACAAAAGGTACTGGTAAATTCAATATCAATTCAATATCATATAATTTGGAGTAGACTCATAAAAATATACTTTTTAAGAGGTAGATTTAAATTATTGTCTACAAATCTCAATATTATATATAAAAAGGGTTTTCATGGTTGTTAGATGTCAGTTAAAAGACTCATTATCAGGCACAACCCCGGTAATTGGGATACTATTTTTAGCAGTTATAGTTATAGGATTATCTTTTGTTGTAGTAAATGCATTAATGTCGATAGATACACCTGAGGAGCATTACCAGCGTTTCCTTGACCAGATCCATAACTTAGAGTCCGAAAATGACGTTCAAGATACAGTTGTTGAAAATCTTTTTTCGAATTCGGCTTTTGATGACTGGGAAGCTAGTGTTGAATGGGGATCTAGTGCCAAACTGACAAATAAGTCTGAAAATGGCAATAGTGTGATTCAAGATAACTCTTCCTCAGGAGGATATTTAAGACAAAAATTTTATGATTTCGATTCGGATAAAGATTATCGTGTCTCTTTTTATGCAAAAAAAGAAGGAACTATAAATGATGTTAATACTAGAGCACTACTTTATGAAGATGGGAATAATTTTACAGTAGCTTACTCTGACAATTTCACAAGTGAATTAACAGATGAATGGCAACTTTTTGAATATGAAATAACGTACATTCCTGAAGATACTGAATATATTAGAGTTGAGATATATAGAGGATTAGAAGTTGAAGAAGGATATATCTTTGTACATAGCCCAAAACTCAAAGAAATTTAATTGTAATGAAAAAAATTAACTCGATGATGGATCAATATGTACCGATTCATGGAGAATTAAGTTATAGTTATTACAAGATAAAAGTTCACTAAATTCTCTAAATACATGAATATTATGCCTAGAAAAACAGCTCAGCAGCATGATTTACCATCATCATCACATCCACATTCACCACTATCCATTTCTTTTCCTTTTAGTGCTGCACGTATCATTGCCCATGCACATCCAACACCAGCTTCAACTTTAATAGCTTCATTTGGACAATTCTGAGCACATGCTCCACATTCTATACATGATGTAGGGTTTGTGAGTTTAACATGATCATTTCCTTCAGTAAAGACATTGTGTGGACAAACCTGAATACATCGATGACAATTGATACAGTTTTCTGGATAATATTCAAGTGTGTTTTCAAGATATGAGTTAAACATTAGATCACCTCCAAAAAACTAAGTGTTCCTAGTAGAAGTAAAAGTATTATTCCAGCTCCACCCATGAAAGCTAGTATTGGGATGTATCTGTATATCTCTTTTTTTACTCCTGACTTTGATGTTAATGGAGTAGCACCAGTAAAATTGAGTGTAATATATGCAGTTACTGAAGGTATGATCAAAAGCGGTATTATTGATCCAAGGATACTTGCACCTGGTGAAGTATTAGGGTCAGTCAGGTATAAGATTGAAAATGGAATTGCAACTATTATACCAAGAATGAATCCTTTTGTAGTAAAATCTGATGTTGGTATGAAAGGAAGTAAGGTAGGAAATAAAACAGTTCCTGCAAGTACTGTTGTGATCACTGCAAGAGATGCAAGTGGACCTGCAAAAAAATAAAGGATGAGTGTAAGAACAATTGTTGGTAATAATAGATGAGATAGTTCAATTGGTATAAGGATCAATCTATCTTTTAATGGAAATTTGACTTTACGCATTTCTGGTGTTGTTTTACGCTCATTTAGATATTCTGGTAGATCACTAGCCTTTATGGGTCCATATTCTACCTTGAAGCCAGAACGGTTAAATACCTCATGTGCTGAAATACCGGGTGCACCAAGCTGTGGCACTATTAATCTGCGATGTTCTACTCTTTTAGTAAGTTCTGCTAGTCTTATACGTTTCACAAGTTCATCAGTACCAAACGTACCCTTACCAGCAGCACACCATACATTGATTCCTTTTGTGTCCAGGACAAGAATATAACAGTCAATATGTTGAAGTGAATCACGAACAGAATCAAAACTCAATTTGTAATTAGCTGAAACGATAATATCTGAGGTTTTATCAGGATCACCAAGTTTGTAGAGTCCCGGTTTTACAACATGATTCATACGATCAATTCCCATTCTAGCTAGAAAATGATCAAACCTATCTCTGAACTCGAGTTTACCAGTTGTACTAAATATATCCGAACTTGGATAACTGTGCGAGAAATTCATTAAAGGGAATGCTTGAAACTTAGTATCGCATGAACAAAACTTGCTGTTATCCTTGTTATTATCCATTCAAGAAATACCTCGGTTCCAAATACTATTTATTCATAATAAATACCTTTTTGTGTTGACATTTTTTTGACCTTGTAAAAAACATTTTATGTCCTAATAATGCGGTTTGTGCAAGTCTATCTCAAAATAAATCAAATATAGTTCTAAATTTTTAAATACATTGAATGAAAAAATTTTAATGACAAAATTGTTCATTGACAAATGTTTTTATTCTTAAAAGATGATTATATAATAAGGAATGAAAAAAAGCAAGCAAAAACGGCTCTTAATTAAAATAAGTTTATTTTTAATTTTAACTTTATTGTTCAGTTTTAGTACCGTGTCATATGGTAGTGAAGATGTTAGCGTAGATGACGAAGATACGATTATTCTTCATAACCAGATAATCCATACTACTGATGATGGACCACAAGTATTTCATTCAGAACCCCTAGCAATGGACCAAGACGAGGATAAGGATATTGATGCCTTCAAATACTATATAGTACAATTCAAGGGCCCAATCCATTCTGAATATAAATCCAAGGTTGAGGCACAGGGTGCACAAGTCCATGGATATCTTCCAAATAATGCTTTTATTATTGGAATGAACGAGTCTGTTAAACAGAAGATTGAAGGTAAGGACATAATTAATTGGATTGGAGAATATTTACCTGAATATAAAATATCTTCAGAACTGTTGTACTATACCAGTTCTAATAATGATGAAAATGAATTGATAGTTGATATTACAGTTTTCGATTCAAAAACAATCTCTGAAACTGTAGATGAATTAAATGAACTTGGAGTTACAGTACTCAGTTACAATGGATACAAAATAAGAGCCATTCCTTCTAATATTAACTTATTGAACATTGCTGATATTGATAATGTGGAATGGATAGAAAAAAAGCATGAACTTATACTGTTTAATGACGTAGCTGCAAATATTTCAAAGATCGATATTGTCAGGTCTAATTTTAACTTGACAGGTGAAGGTCAGATTGTAGCAGTTGCAGATACTGGCCTTGATACCGGAAATATTGAGAATTTGCATGCCGATTTCTTTGGAAGGGTCATTGGACTCACTACTGTTAAAGCTGAATCAGTTGCAGACGATCCTGCATTAGGTCATGGTACTCATGTAGCTGGTACAGTTTTGGGTGATGGTAATCTTTCTGATGGTAAGTATCAGGGAATGGCACCGGGCTCTAAACTTTTCTTCCAGGCAATTGGAGATGAATATGGTGATATAACTGTCCCTTTTTATTTGTATTCTTTATTTGAGGAACCTTATGGTGAGGGTGCACGAATACATAGTAATAGTTGGGGTTTTCTTAATACTAAAGGAATTTATACTAGCCACTCCAAACAAGTTGATGAATTTATGTGGGACCACCCTGAGATGCTTATTGTGTTCTCAGCAGGGAATAAAGGACCTGGGCCCCAAACTATAGGCGCTCCGGGTACTGCTAAGAATGTGCTCACAGTTGGTGCATCCCAAAGTTCTAAGAATTCAGGTGACCCTTCCTCACTCGCGTCTTTTAGTAGCCGTGGACCTATTGTAGATGGTAGGATAAAACCTGATATTGTTGCACCAGGTACTTCTATATTATCAACAAGGTCAAGTGTAGCTCAAAGTGATATGTGGGGTTCATATGAAAACTCGAATTATACTTATGCAGGTGGTACTAGTATGTCTGCACCGGTAGTAGCAGGTTCTGCAGCTATTACAAGACAATATTACAATGATACATTAGATCATTCAAATCCAAGTGCTGCACTTATCAAGGCTACTCTTATCAATGGAGCTTATACATTACCTGAATACGATAGGTATGAACAGGGCTGGGGTCGGCTTGACCTGCACACCTCATTATCAGATTTTGAATACTTTGATAGTTATTCGAACTCTGTTAATTTGAGTACAGGTGATTCATGGAATGTGACGTATACTATACCAGATAAAACACATTTCCTAAATGCGACCTTGGTATGGACAGATTATCCACGGACAGATTCCGCGGGTAAGGATTTGGTCAATGACCTTGACCTAAAATTAGTATGTCCCCAAGGAAACACTTACTTGGGAAATGATTTCGATAATTCTGGGAATATTGATACTGTTAATAATGTTGAACAGGTTATCTTTGAACCTTGTGTTGGTGGTAGTTATAAGATCTATGTTAATGCAAGCAATGTTCCTGAAGGTCCTCAGAACTTTGCTTTAGTGATGAGTGCGAAAGAAAGGGAAAAACCTTCGGTTGTTATGGATTATTCTCCTGATAGACCAGTGAACTCTTCAGAGGAATTAAACATTACAGCAAACTTTGATCATTATATGGAATCACCAGTGAACATCACTATTGAACTTGATGATTATTTAGATGTCAACAACCAGACAATGAGTGGTAGTGGGAATACATGGCATTATGATTATAAGGTTAATTCGACATTCAATGGTACAGCTAATGTATCCATAGCTGGTCAAGATAATTTTGGTCTTAAGAATAAACCTGCTATAAATGCTCAGTTCATAATAGATTCTGAACAGCCTAAGATTGAATTGAATGCACCCTTAGTAGAGAACATAAAAGGGCCAGGTATCATTTTCGAGTTTAATGTAACTGATAATCTTGATGAGGATGTAGAATGGATATTGTTCATTAACGAGACCAAACATCTCACAGGTACCGGAACTGGTGATATTCAGAAAGGTGTGACTGACCTGGATACAGGGAACTATGAATGGAATGTGGTTGTAGTGGATCATGCTAAGAACAGGAATGTAAGCAATTCTCACCACTTCTATTTTGAGAAAGATCCTTTAACATGTTCATTTACAGTAAATAAGACAAGAGGTATTGCTCCACTAACAGTTGAATTCAATGATACCTCAAATCATTCAATAGCTAATGAATGGGATTTTGATGACGGTACGATCTTGAAGAATGAAACTAAGTTAAATCACACATTCACAAAACCAGGAAAATATCAAGTAAAACTCACAGTCTTTGATGCATTCAATAACATAGAACAAAAATCTCTGTACATACATGCAGAATACGGGTCAGCTAAAAAACTTTCAAGCATATCACCAAATCAATCTTATACCAATACTAGTATGTTTAAAGGATCACCCGATTCTAAACGCTTGATCGAGAGTACAGGCATTGATGGTTTTGGATATAAGTTCAGGTCAAGTGAAAATAAAACAATACAAGTAAATATCACAACACTTATCTCGACAACAACTGAGCTTGAAAATGATATTTCTGAGTTGGGTGCAGGTGTATTACCAAACTTTTACTATAATATCAGTGTTGATGATAATGAGTGGTATGATAATGTATCAAATGTTGAACTGATTGTATATTATAATAGTACAAAGACTGGTAATCTGGATATTGATGAGAGTACACTGAAATTGTATAGGTACACAAACAATACCTGGACTGAATTGGATCACACTAAAATAACTCAACTAGACGATGATCTTGGAACTGTACTATATTCATCCGGTATAAACACGTCAGGTTCTTACGTTTGGGCTAATCTCAGTCATTTCTCAACTTATGGTATAAAAGGTGAACTAAAACCAGAAGATGAAGATGATGAAGATGATAATGGCTCTCAAGATACATCCACAGGGGGTAGTAGTGGTGGTGGTGGTGGTGGCGGTGCTGGTAGTTCACGAGAACATTATGAGAATATTGATCTTGTTGAGGTTATCTCTAGGTCAATAACCTCCGGGGTACCTGCAGAATATACATTCGGGGAAGCCAGATTACCCTTAACTAAAATAAGATTTGATCCGTTACAGAACTTAGGATCACTTGAGGTCAGGGTAGAAATGTTACATGAGCGTTCACAGTTTGTTGATAGCGATCCTGAAGGAACTGTTTATAAATATTTGAATGTATGGATTAATAGGCCAGGTTTTACTCAAGGTCAACATTTTGAGAATGCATTATTAGAGTTTAGAGTACCTAACACGTGGTTAGATGAACATGGTATTCATGAAAATGAAGTAAATATGTATCGATTTGTTAATGGTGAGTGGCAAGTTCTACCTACAAACGTTGAGAGTTCTGATAATGATTGGCATTATTATATTTCTGAAACGCCAGGATTCTCACAGTTTGCAATAACTGGTATTCAGCCAGAACAGATCAGTGATGATGATAAATTAGATGATATTGATGCTAAGCATGACACAATAGATGAAGAAAATGAACAAGTTGAAGAAGAAATACCAGGATTTGGTTTGATAGTAGCTATACTTATATTGTTCATAACAGCTTTATTAATAAAAAAGGGTAGATTATAATCAGTTTAAGAATCTATAAATTTCATAAAACTTGAGAGTGTGACAGAAAAAAAGTTAACCTACAGTATACAATAAAATATCTCATCCCAAATCTTAGGTTGGAATTAGTATTTTATAACAAGTACCGTGAGATGTATCGATATCAATTTTCCCTGATAATTGGGTTACTAACAGATCAATTATCTTAAATCCAAGTGAATCAAGAGTTTCAATATCAAGATTAGCTGGTATTCCGGGCCCATTATCTCTCACGATCAATTGATAGTTATCATTTATTGTTTTAAACTTAACTGTAAGTTTACAATCATCTCTGCCAGTAAAAGCATGTTTAAATGAATTTGTCACTATTTCATTGATAATAAGACCAAGTGGAATTGTATAGTCCATGTTCAAATAGATCTCATCAGAATCAAGGTTTAGTTCAATATCCTTTTCTTCGTTGTTATAATGTCTTAGTACCGAATTAACTATATCATGTATATATTTTGATATCTCAACACTTGCAAGGTCTTGTGCACCATATAATTGTTCATGAGCTATTGACATAGAACGTATCCGTGTCTGACTGTCTTTGAATGCATTGAGCACTCGCTCATCATCAAATGATCTGGCTTGCATGTTAAGTAGACTATTGATCACCTGTAAATTATTCTTAACACGGTGATGAACCTCTTGAACAATCAAATGTTTCTTTTCTAACTCTCGCACTTTATTCTCAAATTCAATTGACTTTATTTGTTCAGTAATATCTCGGGCAAGTACCATCATGTAAGGTTCATTATCAATCTTGATTTTCCGTACATTTATTTCAACTGGAAACGTATTTCCTGAAGCTGTACGATGTGTTGATGTGAATGTTTGCAACTTCCCATATTCCCACGTATTCCACATGGAAACTACTTCTTCGAAACTAAAATTTGCATCAATATCCATCACATTCATTTGTAACAATTCGTCTTTAGAATATCCCGTATTTTCAACAGATGCACGATTTACCTCAATAAAATTACCTGACATGTCATGTAAATATAACATTTCAACGGACTGTTCAACTAAAGAACGGTACTTATTCTCTCGTTTCTGTAATCTTTTCTCATATTCTTTTTGAGCAGTTACGTCAATATGTGTCCCAAGAACGATTTTATTTTCATTGAGATCATTATTGTTATTGTCGATATTTGCCACATTATCAATAGCACTTCCACGTGACCATACCCAGACAGTTGATCCGTTCTTATGTTTCATCCTGAAATAATTTTCATATATTCCAACCATGCCTCCATCAATAAACTCCTGAAATTTAGATGAAGCTTCTGCACGGTCTTCTGGATGAATAAGGTTTATCCAAGTTTGATTTAAATTATTTTCAGTAAAATGACTAAATTCATTGATATCGTATCCTAACATGGAAAAATATTCGGGACTACAAAGAAGATACTCATTTTCTGGATAATAATGCCAGACACCAGTATTAGAGATAGTGGATAGAATACGAAATCGTTCATTTTCTTCTTTGATCCTATTGTGCATCATTTTAGTTTCAGTAATATCGCTGGCAATACCTATAAAGTAAGAAACATTCTTTTTGTCATCATAATAGGCTGAACCCGTTGAAGTATGCCAATACCAATTCCCGTCCTTATGTTGTACTCGATATTCGGGCTTAGGTTCAGATTTTTTACCATCAGCTATCTCTTTTAAATATTCAAAACAAACAGGTACATCTTCAGTATGAACAAATTCAGCGAATGGATGACCAATGACTTCATCGGTTTCATGTCCCAATAACTGGGTCCACTGTGGAGAAACGTACGTGAAAATGCCAGTAGGAGATAATGTATATATGATATCACTAGATTCTTCTACTAATATACGATATATATGTTCACTTTCTTTCAAGTCTCTATATTCTTTTTCTCCTTCATAGTTTGATATGAATTCGGATAAAGCTAGGTTTAAAATAGTAGATAGTGAACTAAACTTACCTTGTGAAACCATATCATCGATTTTTTTCTTGAGATATGGATCGACATTAGAGGTCATGACAGGTTCATTGTTCTCATTTGACATATAAAGTTAAATTTGATCGAAGGTGTATAAATATGTACCTTAAACTATAATATTTATTTTTTCTAAATACAAAATAGGAACTTTAAATTAACTGTAAACCAAATATAATATTGATGGTAGATCACATAAACGACAGTTCAACAAATAAAACTGAATGCTTTAGGGATGGGAGAAAAGTAACGTTTGGGCAATTACAACAAATATTCATAACAAACCCTGAATTATCTTTAATTGAATGCAGATTCTCTAAACCCTTTATAGTGCATGGATATAAGGCACATGGGTTTGGGTTATTCGAATATGTTGAAGAACCTGCAGAAGAAGTGGGGGTTATAGATAAAAATTCATCGCTGAAATATTATGGGAATATGACTGGCAATCTCCTAGTTAATGCACAGGTAGATAAAAATGAACAATATGTTTCAGGACTCTATATAGTTATAGAAAATGAACAAAAAGTATACCTATTATTTAAGAACAATGTGCCAAATTCTCTGATAGAAGTGTTCAATGATAATGATATCAAGTTAGTTGAATTTTCATTTCGAGATCCTAGACAGAAAAAGCTGATTAATCTGTATAATAAGGAAAAAGGTATCGATTATTTGGATATATTGATATCAGATTCAAGACTAGCTTTTAAGTGATAGAGATATTTCCTAAAACGATAAACTATCCTTAATTTTTTTTAGAATAATTTATCTCAAATTTAAATTAGTCCAGAATCATATTCAGGTTAATTAATTAATAATTTTATAGCCACTGATACTAATTTTTCAGAGAATCAAAAGCTGTATATGGAAATTAATAGAATTATAATCGATCAAAGTTAATTTTATTCTATATTATAAGTTATTAATATAATTGGAAATTCATTAAACCTGAAAAAGTCAATCTAGGTGATATATGCATAAGTATATATCTGTAAAAGTCTTATTATCTACTTGTACAAATATTAATGACGAGGGTTATTTTACTCTGGGAGTATATATTATGATAAAAAATAATTTGATTAGGTTAGCTGCTGTATTAGCACTGATAGGATTTTTGTGCGGGACTGCAGTAGCTTCAAGCGTATATGATACAGGTAACAGGATTTGGGATGCAGGCGAGAATCTCTCTTTGACCTACACATGGACTCCTGAAAGTTTTTCAGGATTCTATTATGACCTCGATTCAGGTGAAGGTTCTGAGAACCTTACAATAAAACTTGATAGTGACAGTGATAGGTCAATTGGTGCTGGGGATATTGAGTATGTAACAAGACCGATATCCACATCATTTGAATATAATGATTGGGGTTCATACCATGTTATTGGTTTTATGGCAGAACGATATTTTGCGGGGTATACTGCAGATTCTAATTTTGCTGACAGTGAGATCAGTATGATGGCTGATGGACAATTAGCTAAAGTGCTAATTGATACCAATGATAGGAAATCCTATTTTCCCGGTTCATCAATTACATTGAATGAAGGATATGTTTTAACTATTGTGGAGATCGATCTTGCAGGTAATAATGTTCTATTATCTTTGAAGAAAGATGGTGTTCAAGTAGATCAAGCAATAGTAGCTGCAGGAAGTACTTACGTATATGAAACTGATATTGGCAGCACTGATGATGTTCCTATGATAGCGGTCAATATCCAGCAAGTGTTCAGGGGTACTAAGACAGATGCAGTGTTTGTTGATGGTATATTCCAGATATCTGAGGATTATGTAAGTATCGAAACTGGTGATAGGTTTGGTCGTATGGAGATCAAGTCGGTTACTGAGGATGAGATCTTAATGGAAAACCGTGCTACGGTCTCCTTTAGTCGTGGTAGTACTATCAATCTAATGGGTCAGCTCAATATTGGTGTTGCAGATGATACAATTCTCAGATTTGCACCTTTTGTTGATATGAGCCAACCTGGTACTTATGAACTAAGAGGTACGGTTACAGATCAGCCATCTGTTTGGACACCATTCAACTTTGAAGGATTTTACTATAATCTAGATGAAGGTATTGGTACCGAATCACTTGAAGTGGAACATATATCTACTCGAACAATCCCCGATGAAAGATTGGTTTATACCAGTAGTGCAGAAGAGGTAAGTTTTGAGCGATCAGCTTGGGGTAAGTTTGAGGTTATAGGATTCATGGCTGAGAAATACTTTGCCGGATATCCTGCGAATGTTCTTACTGATACAAGAGTAAGTCTTCTTGATAATGGTCAACTTTCAAAGGTACTAATCGATGATGATACTAGAAGGTCAGTGTTCATAGGTTCCACGGTTGTGCTTGAGGATGGTTATTCTCTAAGAATCTCACAAATTGATCTTGCAGGTAATAATGTACTTATATCACTTCGAAAAGATGGTACTCAGATAGAACAGGCAATAGTTTCTGCAGGAAGTACTTACGTATATGAAACTGATATAGGAGGTACTGATGATGTGCCAGTGATCGCTGTTAGGTTCGATCAGGTGTTCAGGGGTACTGAATTGGATGCAGTTTTCATAGGTGGTGTGTTCCAGATATCTGAGGATTATGTTACAGTAGATGTTGGTGACAGATTTGGTAAAATGAGAGTTTCTTCCATATCGCCAGATGAGATCGTGCTAAAGAACGATGGGTCAATGAGACTTGCACCAGGTAGTACGGTCAGTATCATGGGCGATGTTAAATTTAGAGTAGCTGATGACTCTAATGATGTACGCTATTATCCATTTGTGGAAGTTGTTACATTACCAGGTGATACACTTGAAATAGATATACCTGAGATTCTTGCTGAAGGATCTTCTGTTGATATTGTAGTGAAATCTAGAGGAACAGCTGTCGAGGACGTTTCAATTTCATTTGCAGGTGAGGTAATAGGTAAGACGAATGAAGAAGGTCTTCTCAGATACACGCCACGTGAAACTGGGACAATCGAGGTAAAAGCTGAAAAAGCTGGATTTGTTAGTACTAGCAAGCCTGTACAAGTAGTCTCAGCTGATGATATGCAGTTTGCTGTAGCAATTGATGTAGAACCTGATGTGGTCTATGATGGTGATACTATCACTATAACAGTCACAACAGCAATCGATGGAGAACCAATGGAAGATGTTGAGGTATTCTATAGTGAAGTATCTATAGGCAATACTGATGGTGATGGACAATTGTCCTTTACTGTAGAAGATCCTGGTGTACACAGAATATCAGTGGAACCTGAAGGATATCTTGAAGCACAGTATAACTTAGAAGTACTTGAAAAAGATATGATGTTCGAACTATCTAACCTTGTAGTATCACCTCGTGAAGTTCAGCCGGATGAAACCGTGACTATCAATGTAGATGTAGAAAATATCGGAACCACAACACATGAAACTGAGATTGAATTATTGGTAAATGATGTGGTAGTAGATACTAAAACAGTTACGTTGAATCCAGGTGAGGTCAGAACACTGGAATTCACTCACTCCGAAGCTGATCCAGGTGAGTATACTGTACAAGTTGGCGAGGAAAACGTGATATTTACTGTAGAGGAACCTGAAAGACGTATACCATTTGTTGGAATAATAGGTTCAATAGCTGCCTTATTGGTTGCTGTAAAACTCCTTCGATGGAATAACCAAGAAAAATAAGTTGTTACATTGCCATAACCTACAATAGGTCATGGCAATCTTTTTTTTATTCATATTGTTCTTTTTGTTTTAGTTATGTTGTAAATACGCATTTTCAATGGAATATTAGGGATTTGCCTGACTAAAAGTTGAATATCTCATTTTCAAATAAAATAAAGTTAGTTACCATGTGAACTATTTTTCTTTAGATTGTAATTCAGTTTAGGATATGTATTAATATGTAAGAATATGTCCGTTTAGTACAATTTAAGTTTAATTATGTCCTAAAGAGGATAAAAAAACAGACAAGATGGGAATATATATAAACCTTAGTTTTTCTTTCAATTATCATGGGAAAATATTCAGTTGCTTTTCTTGCTTGCAATAGAACTCAAAACAAGTACGATCAAATCTGTGAGTGTAACCCTAATTCGTTACTTCGAACCTTTTATGAGAATGATAAGATATTTGTGAAAGACTTGCCTGGGATGTGGAGGTATTATGATTGGCTTCCAGTTGAAGGTATAATTGATGAATGTAAAGGTAGGACGATAAGCTATAAAAGTGAAAAATTAGCGTCTTATCTCGGTCTTTCGAGGTTATGGATTGCTTTTAATGGATACTGGCCTGAAAGAGATGCATATATGATGACATCTACTTTTAAAGACCTGGAATCTTTTCCTACAATGCAACGAGTGAAGGAACAAAATAATGATGATATTATGGTAGTTGCTTCTGCAGGTAATACTGCTCGTGCTTTTGCTCATGTTTGCTCATTAACGGGTCAACCACTTTTATTGGTCGTACCTGAAAAAAGTGTACATAGGTTATGGACCATAAATGAATCAACAGATTCTATATTCCTTCTGTCTGTGGATGGTGATTACACGGATGCTATTACCTTAGCTAACAAGATCGCTGAAATGGATGGGTTCATTAACGAAGGTGGAGCTAAAAACGTTGCTAGACGTGACGGTATGGGTACTGTGATGTTGGATGCAGTAATGGAGAGCGGGGAGTTACCTGAGCATTATTTTCAGGCTGTAGGTAGTGGTACTGGTGGTATTGCTGTATGGGAAGCATCAATGAGATTGATTGGAGATGGTAGGTTTGGTGATAAGTTACCTAAATTACATTTAGCACAGAACATGCCATGTGCACCTCTGTATAAGCTATGGAGTGGTAATGGGGATATTACTTCAACTTGTCCTAATGAAATGTATGATGATGTTCTTTTTAATAGAAAACCTCCATTTGATATTACAGGGGGAGTTAGGGATGCACTTGAGTCAACAAATGGTCTGATATATCCTATCGAGAACTATCAGGCACAAAAAGGTCAACATCTCTTTGAAGAATTGGAAGGTATTGATATTAATCCTGCATCTGCTGTTGCTGTAGCTTCATTGATACAAGCTGTGAAATTGGGTCATGTGGGTTCAGATGAAACTATTCTATTAAACATAACTGGTGGGGGAAAAGAACGATTGAAACGTGATATGAATTTGAGGCCATTAGAAGTATCTCACTCGATCTCAGTAGGTGAGGAGGACATTGAAATGAAGATTATAGATAAAGTATCAGAAGTATTGAGACTTAAAAGACAACAAGGTGAACTTTGATGACAATAAACCCGATATCCAGTCTTACTATAATGGGTGGGGTAGATAAAGACGGGAAAGATGAACCTGTTAGGTATGTAGAAATTGTTGCTGGAGAGATTGTAGGTATAGTAGGTCCAACAGGTTCAGGAAAAAGTACATTGATCGATGATATTGAACAACTTGCACAAGCTGATACTCCAACTGGAAGAACTATTCTGCTCAATGGCCAAAGACCGGATGAAAGTATACGCGCGGATCCTCGAAGAAAACTTGTGGCACAGTTATCTCAAAAGATGCATTTTCTTGCTGACATGACCGTTGAAGAGTTTCTGTGTATGCATGCAAGGAGTAGGGGTAAAGATGAGTCTTTATTTTCAAAGATAGTTGAGCTTGGTAATACACTTACAGGAGAACCAATATATCCTAAAGACCATTTAACTTCACTTAGTGGTGGTCAATCACGTGCACTTATGACAGCAGATATTGCTGTGATCAGCGACTCTCCAGTGGTCTTAATTGATGAAGTGGAAAACGCAGGGATAAAAAAGCAGGAAGCTTTGAAATTACTTGCGGGGGAAGGTAAAATAGTTGTTGTTGTCACTCATGATCCTGTACTTGCACTCATGTCTTCACGCAGGATTGTTATCAGAAATGGAGCAATGGTAAATCTCATTGATACAAGTCATCAAGAACAGGAAATATGCACTAAGATAACCAATGTGGATAATTGGATGTTATCTTTGCGTGAAACTATTAGGCGTGGCGATATCGTGGAGGATAAGATATGAAACTTGTGGTCCTTGCCGGTACTCCAGGAGCAGGAAAAACATCTGTTTTATTGCATACAATTAAGTCCCTTATTAGTGATGACAAAAAGCCTGCTGTGGTCAAGGTCGATTGTCTGTGGACAGATGATGACCGTAGATTCAAAAAATTTGATATTCCAGTACACGTTGGCCTTGCTAAAGATATGTGCCCAGATCACTTTACGATCTATAATACTGAAGAAATGATGAATTGGGCGGATGAAAAGGGAGCTGATATTCTATTAAATGAAACTGCCGGATTGTGTCTAAGATGTGCACCGTATCCTGACAGTTGTCTTGCTATATGTGTTATTGATGTTACCACTGGTCCAAATACACCTCTTAAAGTGGGACCACTTCTGACAACCGCTGATATTGTGGTAATGACAAAATCCGATCTTGTTTCACAGGCAGAAAGGGAGGTTTTTAGAGAAAGAGTGCTGGAAGTAAATCCTGGGTGCAAGATAGTAGAGGCTAACGGGCTAACCGGGAAAGGATCTTTTGAGCTTGCAGATATTATCTCTAAATGGCCAGATGTGGGTGATGATATGGTTTTAAGGTATAGTCCGCCTCTAGCTATTTGTTCTCTATGTACAGGTGAGAACAGAGTAGCACGAAAACATCATATGGGTGTTTTGAGGAACTTGGATGGGTTCATGGAGTATAAAGGTGAATAAAATGTATGTGGAGTTAAGTATCAATGAAAGATATAGAGTCGCTCTTACCTGGTTATAATTGTGGAAGTTGTGGTTATAGTCAGTGTAGGGAATTTGTTGTTGAATTGGAAAGTAGTGATGATCTGAAACTATGTCCGTTTTTGGTACAAGATAGGTTCAGTGATAATTTAGATGAGATACTGGATCTAATGGGTGAAAAGGTTACTGAACAAGATATAATAATAGGGGTTATTGACGGGTTAGAAGCTGATTTCACCTTAGCTCCTTTAAGAGATGAGTGTTCTTGTAGAGAGGATATTCACCCATTTGATACGTCTGTTGATATAGGGATAGATGATATTTTGAGGTATAGGCCATTAGGCTGTCCAGTGACACACTTTGCCAAGGTTATTGATATTGTGCCTGGTGGGATATATACTGTACATATGGTTGGACCAATGCATAGATTAGGAGTTGACGATTTTACATATAAGGATGTAGGACTTTCCATGATATTAGCATTCGATGGCATTATTTCCAGAGGCAAGATTCCAAAGATGGGTCAGACAGTTAAATTTGTGCCTGAATATTGTATGATGCAAAAGGTTCATTCTGGTATGGTTGTAAGTGTTGAGGGAAAGAAAGTTCGTATTGAAGCTATTGATCTTAAGGTATGGTAATTGAATGTCCGGTTATGTAAATAGGGGAACTAAGCCTTATGATGCAGTTTTTAAGGGTATACTGGATTCAAAGATCGATCTTGTTACCAGTGTACCGTGTATTAACCTGAAAGAGCTCATACATATGGTTGAAACTAGTAATGATATTATACATGTGCCTGTGAGTAGGGAAGAAGAAGGTGTTGGTATATGTGCGGGTGCATATATGGGTTTTAAACGTACAGCTATTCTAATGCAGAATTCAGGTCTTGGTAATTCTATTAATGCATTGGCATCTTTGAACTTACTTTATGGCATACCTCTATTGATGATAGTTAGTCATAGAGGTACTGATGAAGAAACCATATCCGCACAAATACCTATGGGTGACCTTACACCAAAGTTATTGGATACTATCGGAATTCCATATTTCATCACAGATAGTGTAATTGAAGTTCATGATATTATTGTTGATGCATGGGAGAAAGCAGAGCTTATGAGGAAACCAGTAGCTGTTTTACTTCCAATCTCATTCTGGAGGTCAATCTAATGAGACGCATTGATGCTATCAAAGAAATAGCTTCTTTTGCTAAAAAGGAGAATGCATTACTTATATCAAATATTGGGGTACCATCTAAGGAACTATATTATGTTTCTGATACTCCACAGAACTTTTACATGCTCGGTTCGATGGGGTTAGTTTCATCTATAGGACTTGGACTGTCACTCGCAAAACCAGATAGAAAAGTGATTTCAATAGATGGTGACGGTTCAATTTTAATGAACTTAGGTTCACTGACAACTATAGCTTCAACTCAACCATCTAATTATGTTCTAGTGATCATTGATAATGGGTCTTATGGTTCAACTGGTGATCAGCCGACCGCTACTTCACATTATTCTAATATTGCAACGATTGCTAAAGGTGCTGGGAACCGTAGAGTTGATGAGGTGAATGAAAAGCATGAACTTAGAGCAGCACTCGAAAATATGTCCAGTGGTATTCTTATAGTTAAAGCTGAACCCGGGAATGCCAATGGTAAAGTGATCGAATTAACACCCAAACAAATAATAGGTAGGTTCATGGATCATATATCTTCTCGACCATATGACTTAGTTTGAAATTTCCTTTAATGACCTGATATTTTAAATCCTGTGCAATTTTTTCTGCTCTTTTCCTATCAGATTGTCTTAATACAATGGGTACATTATGTTGATTCCCATCCATTTCAAAATTAACTTGGCCTAAATTTGCAATAAAAACGTCATTTTCACACAGTGTGGAACAAAGACCACAATTGAAACATAAGTATCTATCTAAAGATAATTTACTATTTTTGTAATAAATAGCTTTCATTGGACATTCATTAATCGGTTCACATTCGTTACAATCAGTACATTCGTCGGGACAAAATTGAACTGTAAGGTCAGTATCAGTCCACGCATCAGCATAAGTAGAACTACTGATCATAATTCTGTCATGGACATCGTTGATTACCATAGGGATATCACTATCAGTTTTAAGGATTGCATCAAGTACTGATGTTGTTATCACAGGGATTGCGATACCCCAAGATGCTATGCATTCAGGCCCAGCACTTGTCTTAAATCCTCCCATAAGCGCTGGGTTCATATGATGGATATCAGCAACACATGCAAGATTAGGTTTTTCAGGTGTACTTCGAGTTCCATCTCCGATGATAAACCCTTCTGCACCATTGATTAGAACACGTGTTCCAATTCCTATAGTATCCATAAGAGGATCGTTTTGAAGCGGATTAATTGAACCACAACCAGATAATGTGCTGGCTTTCATATTAGGTTCGAATTGGGTAGTATGGAATATTGAAGATACTGGGGTGTTAGAGCAATTTACAAAAGCAGCATAGTTCTTGAACGCGTGACGTGTAGAATACAGTTTAGCATAAGGTATATCTTGTAGCTTAATATTTGTATTAAATGAATAGTTAGTATCAGTTGTTATCGATACCTGTATGTCCTTTCCTTCTACCAAATCCCTGAAAAGGTGACCAGCACCATATTGTTTATTCTCTATAGAATGTACTGTTCCAAAAATCATGATGTCAATGACACCAAGACTTTCGTTAGGACATGGTCCAACATATGCAGGAACTCCGTTCATAGTTACCTTCAATGCTTTCCTGAAACTAATAGGAGTATCAATAGGAAATGACATGACTGCATAAGTACCACTCATAATAGCTCTAGTGGCAGTTGTTATAACATCAATATCTTTTAATTGAACATTTTCTCCTTTTTTGACTAGGTCTTTAACTTCATTAGCTGTCAGAACCACAGCTTCATTATTTTTGAGTTTTTCATTTATAGTTTGAAATGACTTATTCATCGAAATCCTCTAATTCCAAACATATTAATAATTCATATCTAGATACGAACATACTTGGATGTTATATGATATCTTTATATTAATTATAGTGGATTGTTAGTAGAATCAGCAATTAACTTCAAAAATCCTTGAATACCTTTGCAAGTGATTCACCGTTCACATTAATAGAGAACTGTGAAAAGTAGCCAAAAGGTGTGACACTAACGTTGTAACCCCTACTCACTAATTTATCCTTAAGTTCTGAAATGAGAAGTGAAGCGAATTCTGGTGATGATTTACTAGTAGCAAGATGTGCAAATGAATGGAGTACGATTCTATCTTTACCTATCTTGTTCAAGTACCATTTTAAATTATTGTAACTTTTTTTGAGTACCTTGTTTTTACGGTCCTCATCTTCAGCTTCAACATGAAGAAATATTACTACAGGGTCAGTTATGGTTTCACATTCTTCAATATCCTCGACATCGTCAAGGGTTTTGCTATGTGTTTTGTACTCAAATCCACTGGTATCGAACATTAACATTTTCATTTGAAGTTACCTTCTTGATAAAGAATATTTTATGAGTGTGGGATTAGCTTAATATGACTTGATCTTAGATATATTTTGAGTTAATGGTAGTGGCAATAATCGTTTTAGAACATTATATTTTAATGATTGGCGGGATTGTGATGAAACAATAAAAACAATATAAACTCGAGTAAAATGAAGGTTTACAAAAAGAAAACATTTGGTTATATGAGAATCTTTATAGTATTTTATACCAATAATTGTGCATGTAGGATGGATGTGATAAGTGACCTTTTAATCTACTCTGAGCTAACTCGTTTAAAAGAGGTTAGTTAGGATTCGAGCAAAATTAAAATTATATTGTAGGACTTGATACTATGCCTGAACTCAAGACAATGGAATACTTAAAGAAAATATACAAAAAACGTGTAAATGAACTTCAGGAACTTCGAAATAATGGGGTAAAGGTCATAGGTACTTTTTGTATATTTGTTCCCGATGAACTCATTTTTGCTGCTGGTGCTGATAGAACCATATTATGTGGTGGTAAGAACGAGACCATACCTCTAGCAGAACAATATCTACCACGAAATATCTGTCCTTTAATAAAATCATCATTAGGCTCGATTGTAAATGATGGTTGTTCAGGTATAGATTCATGTGCACATTTTGGGTTAGTTGATATGATAATTGCAGAGAATACATGTGATGGTAAAAAGAAAATGTATGAGATACTAGATGATTTCATTCCTACATATGTCATAGATCTGCCACAAAGACCGGATACTGATATAGCACTACAATATTTTTTACAAGAACTTGAATCACTGAAAACAGAACTTGAACACTTTACTGGTAATGAGATTACATCAACTAAACTATTGGATAGAATTAAAGAAAGTAACGAGATCAGAAAACTCTTGCATCAGCTTTATTGTGAAAGGAAAAGGGACCCCTCACCGATAAGTGGAGTTGATGTACTTAAAATAATACAAAAACAGTTCTTTCTATCTCCCACAGAGTTCAAGCATATACTAAAAATGGTCATTGAAGAGATTGAACATATCCAACCAGAACAAGAAAGTAACACAAAACCCCGGGTAATGATTGCAGGCTGTCCACTTTCTGGCGGTAATACAAAAGTACCCAAGATTATAGAAGAAAGAGGTGGAGTGATAGTGTGTGAGGAAAGTTGTACAGGCACACGTTCTTTCTGGGACTTGGTAGATGAGGATGAGAATAAGGATCCGATGTTATCACTTTCACAAAGATACATCAATATACCTTGTTCCTGTATGAGTCCAAATAAGAAACGACTTGAATCAGTAGTAGACCTTGCACAAGAATTCAATGTTGATGGAGTTATTTATTATACACTTCAGTTCTGTCACGGGTATAACATAGAAGCTTATAATGTTCAAAAGGAACTAAAAAAAGCTGGTATTCCCATGCTTTCTATAGAAACAGATTATAGCGATTCAGATATTGAACAACTTGGTGTTAGAATTGATGCATTTCTGGAGATGATAAGTTGATCACTGTAGGCATAGATTCGGGTTCATCCACCACAAAAGCAGTATTGTTGGAAGACTCGAAACAACTCGCGTACACTATAATACCAACAGAATTCGATTTCGTAAAAGCATCAGAGAAAGCTTATTTTGATGTAATTTCACAGTCTGATGTTCAAGAAGGTGATATTGGTCACGTTTATTCAACTGGGTATGGTAGAAAGAACATTGGTCTAGCAGAGCGTTCTATAAGTGAGATAACTGCACATGCACTGGGCACTTCTTATTTATTTCCAGAAATAAAAGGTATTATTGATATTGGTGGTCAAGACAATAAAGTTATTTCTGTAGAGCATGGGAAGGTCCTTGACTTTCTAATGAACGATAAATGTGCGGCTGGTACTGGTAAGTTCTTGGAATATACTGCACGTGCTCTTAATATTGATATCAACGATCTTGGAGACCTTTGGTTCATGTCAAAGGAACCCGCACTGATAACCAGTATGTGTACAGTTTTTGCCGAATCTGAAGTGATATCACTTCGAACACAAGGTATTTTAAAAGAAGATATTGCAGCCGGTCTTATAAAGAGTATTGCTAACAAGGTAGCTATCATGGCAAAAAAGATCAACCTCCACAACTCTCATGGCCCAATTGCATTTGTAGGTGGTGTTGCAAAAAATAGGGGTATCCATGCTGCACTTGAACAAGAAATATCAACAACATTACTCATTCCCCCTGAACCTCAAATCACGGGTGCATTAGGAGCAGCGCTTTATGAAAGTTAAAGGGGAAAAGGGTTAAGTTCAAGTTTTTTTATTTATAAAAAGAGGTTTTGTTCTGATATCAATTAACCTACAGATAGCTCAACGTCTTCATCAAAACCTACATAGTTCTTGAAATCACGGGCACGTGTTTGATAATCAGTATAATACCATGCACCGTTTTTATACGTTTCACCATTCACTACAATATCATAATATTTGATAGGACCTTTATCATCTTCTGTTTGATGTCAATTTTCTTTCAAATACTCCATATTCAGGTCATCTCTAAAGAAATATTTAAGTCCATCTATACAAACAAAATCCTTTGATCGTCCAATTTTCTCTCCATTCCATTTAATTGTCCAGTATACTCTTACCATTTAAACACCGTTGAAATTGATCATGTTTAAGATTTGCATTAAGACTAAATCAGACTATAATATAACATTATCTAGGAAATAAATATAATACAATAGGATTACTGAACATAATCAGTTTAACTAACACAACCCTAGATAATCACGAAATTGATTTTATCAATACCAATGATATAATCATCAGCGATTATTGAAAGCAATAAAAACTGTAGAAATTGAAGTAGTCATAACATCCACACGTCATTGCAAAACATAACATGGTTAAGAACTGTTTTATTTTTTAATAGTTATAGTATAGGATGTTCCTTTTGAACTATCAACTTCTATTTCAGCAAATAATTGTTTACTTAGTAAATTGATTATTCTAAAACCAAGACTATTGGAATTTTCCGGATCAATATTTTCAGGAAAACCAGTTCCATCATCTTGAACAACGAGTTGATATTCCTGTTCCATTTTTTTAAATGAAATCGAGATTGTACCCTTATCTTTACCCACAAAAGCGTGCTTATACGAGTTGGTTATTATTTCATTCAAGAGCAAGCTCAGAGGAATAGCTGTATCCATATCAAAATAGATAGTATCGGTATTGAGTTTGGTTAAAATCGTTTTATTTATTGGCTTATAAAGTTGGCTTATATAATCTACAAGACTTTTGATATAATCCGCCATTTCGATTTGACCAGCTTTATCAGTGCTGTATAGTTTCTCATGTGCAAGTGACATTGATCTGATACGGTTCTGGCTATCAAGGAATGCATCTCTTACATCCTCATCTTCAAAGAGTTTGGATTGCATGTTGAGTAAACTTGAGATCACTTGCAAATTGTTCTTCACACGATGATGTATCTCATGCACGATTAACTGGTTCTTTTCAAACTCTTCAATTTTTTTAAGGTCAGTTATATCCTCTCCGATTACTCCCAAACTCGAAATATTCTTAGTTTCATCAAAAAGAGGGAAAATTACTGTTTTAATCATTCTTTCAGTATCATCTAAGCGTAAAGTATGTTCAAATGATACATAGGATGATGATTTTAACACATCTTCAATATGTTCAGTGATTAAAGCAGAAGTGTTCTCAGGTAATACATTTTGAACAGATTTACCGATGATCTCTTCACGTGTTTTCCCCAAAATATCACAGATTATTTTATTCACACGTTTATATTTGCCAGAAATAGTGAGTTCTGAGATTAAAAGTGGACTATGGTCATGGAAAGCTTCAAGTCTTTCATACATCTGATTCAACTTTGATTCCATTTGTTTGCGTTGAAGTGCTTGCCCAATACTTGCAGCAATGTCTTCAAGCAGATTCACAGTACTGAGATCGAACATATCTTTTTCATAACAATTGACCTGCAATATCCCAATGATATCATCCTCGATCTTGATTGGCACAAGTGCAATTGATGCATATCCTTCATGGATACATTTATTTCTAGGATTGGTACGAGGATCTTCATCTTCAGGTAGGTCCAAAAATGGGAATGAATTATTTGAATATGCACTACCATAAGGTGTGAATAAAGGGTTTGAAGGGTCAGTGTTGCCGGTGATCACAAGGCCACAAGTACACTCTAAACTGATTGAACCATCTTTGTTCCTGCATATATCGCCATGTTCATTTAAGCTTAATAACGAATTTTCTTTCAATAAGAACTCAGTAGAAAACCCGGTCTGGAAATAGTAAGGGTAATCCCCATTTTCTTTTAAACGGATCCCAACTGCATCCGCACCAATATAATCTTTTATTTCAGATAGGATCTTTGATATGGATTGCTGCATATCAATAGGTTCGTTTAGGATAGAGAGGATTGTACTGTAAAGGTACCTCTGTTCTTGTGATCGAACTTGGTCAGAGATATCGCGTGCTGCAGCATAGATGAATTTACCATAAGGATGTGATCTCCATTCAATATGCTTGTACGATTCGTCCTTACACTTATATCTATTAACAAAATTGAAGACATTTTTTTGTGATGCAAGTTTTTCAACTTCTTTTATGGTATTCTCAATATCATCAGGATGTATAAAGTCGAAAAAGTTACGGTTCTCAAGATCCTCCACAGAGTAACCTAAGATCTCTGACCATGCGGTATTAACTCGATGAAAATTACCTTCAATATCCGCGATACATAAAAGATCGAGATTAACTGTAAAAAACCTGTCAAGTTCTTCTTTTTTAGATAATATTTCCAGTTCAGACCTTTTTTGGTCAGTAATGTCACTTATACTAACAATGTATTTGCTCTTATCCTTAATATTAAAATGTTTTACTTCAGTTCTAAACCATTTTTGATCAGTGGAACTAAAGAAAGGATATTCAAATGAATGTAACTTATTTGTCATAACCGATTTATTGCATGCCGAAATAATAGTGTCCTCAATGTCTGGCATGATAGATCTAAGGTTTTTACCTACAATTTCTTCTCTTGGTATTGAAAGAACTTTTTCATCGAAAGTTATGGTTTTAATTACTGTATAGTATTCATCTAATTCAAGTATAATATCTTTTTTTGAATTACTCTTTTCAACAAAAAATGTAATGAAATAACCTTTTTTCGGAGATGTAACTGTACCATGGTACCAGATTCCAAAATATTTGTGGAAGAACTCGAAATCCTTATTAATTCCATTAAGTGCAACATCACCAAATATTTGGGGCCAGTCAATGGTTCCATTTATCAGGTCAGAGAATACAATAGATGCTCTCTGATCAATTATTTCATTTCTTGAGAGTCCTATAATGTCTTCAAATCTAGAGTTTACATCAATAAACTTATAATCACAAGGACACCCAGATTCATCACATATTATTTTACAATAGGAATAAGCTTCCAATAAGTTTTCAGAGAATATATTTTCCATAGGCTCATCGTTTTTCTTTGATGGCATAGTTATCTCCATATGTATAAGAGTAATAAAGATATTAAATGTTGATTACTTTTCATTGAGAAAAGTTATTTTTTGACTATTTAAATATATGTAAATAAGTCTGAATTAGAATTACAGTGAACTATGGATGCTCAAATATAAATCATTTTACTTTGAATGTATTTGATATTAGTATATTTAGCTAAAAAATCATTTTAAAAAAGTGAATTTTATGGCATGCAAATAATAACTGACCACACAATTATTTGTTTTTACTTATCCGATTTTATCTTGGCTGCTAGATCTCGACCCAATTCTTTCACAGTATTAAGGTCATTTTCTTGGCTTGGTCCATTAACTGCTAGAGCTCCCACTATTTCTATTTTGGTAGGTTCAAGGGTTTCCTGGAGTTGTTTAAGTGCACCTCCACCCCAACCATAGGAACTAAGAGCAACTGCATATTTGGTGGGTGGGCGGAGTGCCTTGAATAAATTAGCAGCATAGATGGCAAGTGGATGCATACCATTGAGCACTGTTGGGGTTCCAACAACAATTCCACGAGAATCTACCAGGTCTCTTGCAATATCTCCAAGATCTGCAGTTGTCAGGTCATACATGCAAACTTCAATATTTTCAGATAGGAGTGTTTCAACGATGGTCTTTACCATAACCTCAGTTGAATTCCACATAGTTACATAAAGAACAATAACTTTTTCTTTAGTTTCACCAGCGGTCCATTTTTCATATACATCAAATATTTTCCCTGGATTCCTGTACATTGGTCCATGACTTGGAGCTATTAGTAGAGGATCTAACTCTTTTGCTTTTTCAAGACCTTTTTGTCCCATTTTTCTAAAAGGCATCATGATCTCGCCAAAATAACTTTTTGCAAGATAGAGTAGTTCACCAACATTATCGTCATCGTCATAGAATCCAAAAGCTGTATGTGCACCAAAGAAATCACATGAAAATAATATTCGGTCTTCTTCAAGGAAAGTGAACATAGTCTCGGGCCAATGTAGCCAAGGAGCCTTAATGAATCTAAGTGTCTTACCACCAAGATCAAGAGTATCTCCTTCCTCTACGACTTGAACTCGGTCTGCTGGAACATCGAAATAAATATCTGCCATTTTAGCACCTTTTTCACTTGTAACAAGGATTGAATCAGGTGCTAGTTCCATGAAATGTTTTATTGAAGCTGCATGGTCCGGTTCAGCATGGTTCATGATGATATAGTGAATATCACCTATATCAGTTAGTTCTTTTATCTTACTTTCCAATTCCTTTTCGAAACCAGGATTAACACTATCAATAAGTGCAACTTTTTTGGTTCCTTGAACAAGATAAGCATTATAACTAGTACCTTTAGGAAGTGGGATCAAGGCATCAAAAAGACGTCTATTCCAATCTTTAACACCAACCCAATGAACATTGTTGGCTAGTTCAGGTAAAGCATAATTGGTCATAATTTTCACCATATAATATATTTGATCAAATAATTTAATTGTATAGATATTGATAATATTCGTATAAAAACTTACAGAAACTTTAAGATTCCATTATACTCTATCTAAATTTTCTGTATAAGAAAAGGTAAAAAAAGCCCTTAAGTTTAATTCTTTAGATTTTGGAGATTAATTCACTTAATTTGAAGGATTAAATTTGGTAGGTACATAATCATTAAAATTCGAATCCAAAACCTTTAAGTAAATCTTATATATATATTTTTAACTGTAGAGTGGAACTATAATCTTTTTCATAATACTAGAAAAATATAATCTGAAAAGAATGGGGTGTAAAATTGAAATTTAACAAACTATTCCTAATAGTTCTTTTGACAATAATGTGTGGGATTGCATTAAGTGGGTGTTTAAATGGAGAACCAGCACTTAATGAAATTCCTGCTGATTATGAAGAAACTATGAGTATTAATTTAGGAGATGATATTACATTTACTCAGTATTTGATAGAAACACAGGATTCTTCCCAAGTATTAAATGACCTAAAACAAACTGCAGAAAATGAAGGTTGGGAATCAATAGCTGACTGGGAAGGAACATTTGTAGGATATGAAGTGGGAGTTGCACTTGAAAAAGATGATAATGTTATGATCATTAACACAGAGGTTGAGGATGAGTCTACGATTGCTACAATAATCACTGGTCCAAAAGAAGGAGTTGATATTGCTGGAATGAATGACGAGGTAACAACTCCACCCGCCAATGAAGACGAATATATTCCTGTGGACGAACCACCTACAACGGATGTAGATGGGCAAGACTTTACAGATGTGCCTAGGTATCCTAAACTCCGTAAGAATTAACTATCTTTCAGTTACCGTTGATTCTGATACTGATAAAGAGCAAGTAGACTATTTAACAGATCAAGAGTTGGAAAGTATCAAAGAATTCTACGAAAATGAGTTAGATGTACATGGTTGGGAAGTTGTTACGGCAATGATAGTAACTGAGAGAGATGATGCCCGGTTATTTATACAAGCTAATAAAGATAATAATAATCTAGAACTTGTTACACAGCCCAGCTCTGATTATGATGATATGAATGAAATTATGATATATGTTGAAACAAGGAATGATTAAAAATGAGTGAAACGAGTACAGGTTTAAGTGAAAATATTGCCAGTGCATTAACCTATGTTTTAGGTTTTCTGACAGGCATTATTTATTAACGATTAAAACCATGTTCCTGTTTCTAATTCTTTATTGGTTTTGAGAATTTGCGTTCTATCTCATCTCTGTATAATGGATTATAGGAACAAAACGGTATTAATTTTCCGTCAGGTGTTGCGTAATGTATTCCACAACGCTGTAATCTTCCCACATCAAAGTTGTAAAGGTCCTGGAAATGCATTGAGCCTAAGAATAGGGTTTTCCTATGAAACTCTTTGGTTGCATTAATGTCACCTTGAGTAAAGAAGTTCTTAAAAAGGTCATATACATTTACATTCTTTGGTGCTTTTTCTGGATCTATGAACGAAGTGATCTTATAGATCGATTTAGCTTTTAATAGATTATATTTGACACCAGAAGCATGTTCTAGTTCGGTTGAGACATTGTCGAGGTATTCTGTTAATCCTTCCACATCGACAAAATCAGTAATTGGTACAAGTTTATCTCCATCAACAAAGATGTAAGTACCACCACCACAATGAGGATGACACGTCAATTTAGGTATCTGGTATCCTTCTCGAACACTCGCTATAAAATTAGATATTGGAACAACAAAAGGGACTGGATACCAAGCATCTTTTCCTACCTGACCATCGGTTTGCTCTTCTACTAACTTAACCACGTCTGGAATGGTGATCCTATTTTCTTCACGAGTACTTTCATCAACTCTACCTGTGAAGGACATAGGTTGAAAATTAATACCTTTAACAACATCAAGGTTTTGAGTTGCAAACCTGATCATATCTCCAACTTGATCATCATTCACTCCTTTTGCAAGGGTTGGAACTAATGCAATACTTTTAATACCTACAGTCCTACAATTTTCTATTGCCTTTTCTTTAATTGGGAATGCATTGAAACCTCGTGTTTTTTCATAAGTTTCTTTTTTAATTCCGTCGAACTGTAAATAGATAGTGGTAAGCCCTGCATTATAGAGTTCTCTTGTAAACTCTAGATCTTTAGCAAGTCTAATACCGTTACTAGCTATTTGTATTTGAATAAATCCCATATCATTAGCAAGTTTGATGATCTCCGGTAGATCATCACGAACTGTTGGTTCTCCACCTGAAAACTGGACTGAAAAACATCGTACAGGTCGTTGATCTCTTAATGTGGATAACATAAACCGTATCTGCTCGATACTAGGCTCGTATAAGTATCCTTTTGCGTTTGCGTTTGCAAAACAAATAGGACAATTCATATTACATCTATTAGTTACATCGATATTCGCAAGGATTGTACCAGTTGTATGGTCGTTGCATAAACCACAATCATCAGGACATTTGGAAGTACTAGTTGTATGTGGATTATCCAGACCCTTACCAATGAAATTATACTCATTGAATTTTTGGTACATGGCTGCATCTGACCAGTATATATCTTTATAGCTAGAGTGGTCTTGACATTCTTTTTGGATCATTACCTTCCCATTTTCTTCAAATAACTCTGCTTCAATTCGCTGCATGCATTCAGGACATAGTGACGTTAATTTATTGAAACTGTTTTTAGTTTTGGTTTCGCACCCAAGTCCTCCACTTTTTGAATTAACTATATCCTCTTTAGGTAATTCTTCCTGTCCGCGAAATTGTGGTAAATTCTTTTCAACAACCATCTCTACCTGCTCTCCCAAAAGCCAGTTATTTGAGTTTAGAATATTATTCAGTTTTAAATATTAAATGGAACTCAGTTTATTGATTAAAAGTCTAACTCTTTCTGTATTGATCTAGGATTATTCTAAATCAATCAAGTGCCTGAAAATCTTAACTTGTTCTTTTCTACATTCAAATTAGCTGTGACCTTATTAGAGTATATATTGTCATTCATTGATATTAAAAGTACTTCTTTATCATCTATTAGATGATTTTCTCCATTTAAGTGTTTTATGTCACAGGTTCATATACTCTCAGTTAAACCTCAGGAAATGTTTGAGCAAATTCTGCTATACTACTCTTAGTATCACCTACCATTTTGACTGCGATGCTCTTACTCGAAAAATGAATATTAATGTACTATTAATTAGTAAACATAAATTGAGGTGAAAATATCTATAAGTTCCAAGAAATAATTGAGTCATGTATTGATTGTGGGAAATGTCATGATGCTTGTTCAGTCTTTATGGTTACTGGTAATGAGGATTATACACCCCAAGCTAAAATCAATGTATTGTCGAAGATAGAAGCGGGTGAAGAATTATCACAACATGAACTTGATAATATTTATTTGTCTACACGATGTGGAGCTTGTGATGATATTTGTCCTGTAAATATTCCAATAACACAGATCATACAATATGAGCGTGAATTATTGGGAAAAAGGGATCTAGAGCCCACCAAAACAAGTCATATCAGTAATAATATCATGAATAAAGGGAGTCCTGGTGGGATGGATAGGTCTGCAAGGTTTGACTGGGTCACTGAAGACCTTGAGATCGCTGAAAATGCGGACTTGGCTTACATGGCTGGATGCTGGGTATCTTATAGTCAACCACAAATAGCTCAATGTACAATTAAACTTCTAAATCATGCGGGTATAGATGTACAGATATTAAAAGATGAAACGTGTTGTGGCTTATTTCTTATAGATAATGGGAATATTGAAAAGGCTACAGAAAATGCTAGCAAGTATCTTGAGTATTTAGAGACACAGAATATTAAGAGATTACTTACATCCTGTCCTGGTTGTTATCATGTAATTAAAAACGAATATAAGAAGTTAGGCTTAAATCCCAGTTTTGAGGTTGTATATGCTCTTGATCTCTTAAAAGAACTGATTGATGATAATATAATAGTTCCAAAAAGACCACTTGATTATAATGTATCTGTAAGGGATGCATGTCCAATTCGTGATAAAAAAGATGTACCAAGGAGTATTCTCAGATCAATTGGAGTCAATATTAAAGAAATGTTTAATGGTCAGCAGGTATGTTGTGGTGGACCAGCTGGCCTGAAACCAAACTTCCCCAAAATTGCAGGAGATATTGCATTACTATCCGTGAATGAGTATAAGAAAAAAGCAGATACATTAGTTTCATATTGTCCGTTCTGTTTACATCATATCTCAGATGTATGCAAGTCGAATGAAGGTGAAAATGAACTTGAAATGAAAGATGTTGTTGAATTAGTAGCAGAAAGTGTTTTGGATCAATGAAGCTCAATAAGGCAAGTAATGATTTAATATCGATAATATCGAATAATTGTGATCTTTCCACCTTATTTCGATCAAGATCAAAGTTGAACATTCAACAAAAGTTTAAAAAAACAGGGAATAAGTTAATCCCTATCTCTTAATTTAATTGGCAATAGTTCAGGTTTAACCTTTGAAATGTATACTATCACTGCACCTGTAATGATCGCTTCAATAACTATTAGAGGTAAATGTGCTACAGCAGTGACTTGTGCAAGTCCATAAAAGTCTGGACCCATTAGAGCTAGTACAAGTACTGTTAATAAAGCTGTAATACCAATTCCAATTCCACCACATATTATTGCAAGGCTCCTTATCGACATACCAGTATTATATCCTTTAGTGAAAATATAATAAGCAAGTATTGAGGGTAGACCTACAAGTGCTGTATTAACTCCTAATGTTGTTACACCACCGTGTTGAAATAGAAGTGTTTGAAGTGTGAGACCAATAAATATTGAGATATAGGCTATTGGTCCAAGTACAATTCCTAAAATAGCGTTGATCATTGGATGAGCAGAGGTGGGTCCCAGGGGAATATGTATCAAAGAAATGACAAAAAATGCTGCTGTCATTATAGAAAATTTGGGAACTACCTCGGCTAAATCTTGTTTTTTTAACGTGAATGAAAATACAATAATTATTGCTAGAATGGTTATTATCCAGCCAACTGTTACAATAGGTACTGATAAAATGCCATCTGATATATGCATGTATTAAATCATCTCCAGCTACTCTTTTCTAAATACGAAATTAACTTTACAATTGGCACTTAAAAAGGTTTCAAAAGGGCAAACAAATGTTAGCCTATATGTTAACTATGTTAACACGCATTTTGAAAATAGTGTTAATTGTTGCTTCGTGTGATCAATAAGGTAAGAAATTTAGATCAACTTGCATTTATGCGTATAAAATCTTGAGAATATCGAATACTAAAAACTACAGGGCACCCACATTCAAAATATTACTTTAAGTGAAAAACCAAATTATCAGAAGAGGTTTAGATAGTAAATAAGTAACTCTCAACTAGATCCTCAACCCAATAATTATTTATGTCAGCTGAAAACATTTTCAGGTAAAAGCAATAGTGATACAAAAATAAGGATTTGAATGGGACAAGAATGGAGTACCTTGATCAGTTTGTACTAGATCAACTCAATTTCGGCGATGGCATAATTGCATATATTGCTATATTTATCTTAGCTGCGGCTCCAATGATAAAAGTATTCATGATAATTCCTGTAGCTATTGCGGCGGGTTTAGATCCACTGGGTACAGCGATATCTTCGTTTCTTGGTACTTTGTTTCCATTATACATTTGTCTCTTGATCTACTCAAAAATACCTTCCTTAAGTGAAAAGTTGACATTGAACACTCTTCGAAATAGGTCTGGCTATATTAAAGAAGCTATTAATATCTGGAATAGTTATGGCGTTCCAGGAATTTCATTGGTGGCACCATTATTTCTAGGGACAAACACGGCAGCTATGTTAGCTTTAGGTTTTGGTGCACAAGCTAAGAATATTGCTGCATGGATGTGTTTAAGTTTAGTATTATGGATTTTGATTATCACAATATTGTCATGTTATGGTTGCGGTAAATTCCTTGGTTATCTCGGCTGATCAAGAACAGATAGACTATATATGCAAGAAGAAACGTTATTAGACCAAGAACTAAGCTAACTAAGTAATATCCAGATATGTTATTAATACCGTGAAACCATGTTACTTTCTATAGCCATACTCTTGATTATAGCAACCTTTTCTAGTAGAATTGCTGCAAGATTTGGTGTACCTGGATTGATAATATTCCTTGCATTAGGTATGTTATTTGGGAGTGAAGGTCTAAACCTGATCACACTGGAAGATTATATTACAGTTCAACAAATAGCAATTGCGGCTCTGGTAATTATCTTGTTTGAAGGTGGACTCACTACAAAAAGGAGTCAAATCGATATTGCTGCTGGTCCTTCAATATCTCTTGCTACTATTGGTGTTACTTTAACTGCTGTTATTCTAGGGATTATATCTCATGTTGTTCTCGGTTTTGATATATATTCAGCGATCCTTATTGGAACAATTGTAGCTTCAACTGATGCAGCCGCTGTGTTCACTATATTCAAGAACAGGAAAATCGATCCCAAAACGAGCTCTACTCTAGAGATTGAATCGGCTTCCAATGATCCAGTAGCAATAATACTCACAGTCACAATGATTGGACTTATTCTAGATACACTCGATTCAGCATCAATTCTAATACTGAATCTTCTCTGGCAAATACTGGCCGGGGTTTTGATTGGAGTGATAATAGGCTACTTAGCACCCTATCTCATAAATAGACTAAAGCTAGAAAGTGGCGGGTTTTATTATGTATTAGCTCTAAGTCTATGTTTTTTGAGTTATGGATTAGCTGATGAGATATATGCGAACGGTTTTCTTGCAGTGTTCATAACAGGCTTGATCATTGGGAATAGAGAGGTCATATATAAACAGGGTATACTTAGATTTCTTGATGGTACCTCTACGTTCAGTCAAGTACTTCTCTTTCTAATGCTTGGACTCCTTGTAACACCTTCTGAGCTGGTCGCTCTTTGGAAAGAAGGAGTGGTGGTTGCTATCATTTTGATATTCGTTGCTCGTCCACTAGCTGTACTATTATGCACAATATTTTGGAAGTATAGCATACAACAACGTTTGTTCTTAACTTGGGGTGGTATTAAGGGTGCTGTACCTATTGTCCTGGCAACATATCCATCAGCAGCTGGTATGGAAGACGGCACGTTCTATTTCCATATAGTTTTCTTTGTAGTTCTGTTCTCAGCATTAGTTCAAGGTTCTACTATTGATATAGTAGCTAAAAAACTTGGGTTGTTAACAGGAATGAAAAATCATCCATTGCATTCAATGGAACTATTATCACTTGAGAGATCCAAGTCAGAATTGTTAGAACTTGAGGTATTACCTGAAAATTCAATAATCGATCGAAAGATACAAGATTTAAATTTACCACCAAATTGTTTAATAACAGCTATTGTGAGGGAAAGTGAAATAACAACTCCACGTGGTCAGACTAAGATCAAATCTGGTGATATTTTGTTTGTATTAACAAGATATAAGGATAAGGATAAGTTGCTTGAAGTTTTGAACTTTGATTAAGCTTAACATGAACTCATATTATTGTGTCAAATCCCCCTCCTTTACGGAAGGGAACTCTTGCGTTTTCAGTTGAATACTTTCACCCTGCACATATAAAATTCATAAAGGTTCACGTGTAAAAAATAGGATAATATGATAACCATATCTGACAAAACTGAATTTGTTAAAGTACACGAAATGTCGTGTAAATGCACAAATTGGGCTGATAATACCTTTTTTAAAAATAAAGAGTATAAGGTATGTGAAGAGATGGTATGTCCGATCTGTAAATCGAGATACGTTTGGGAACTTTCTGAGGAGCACGAGTATTTTCAAGGTGAGGTTCGAGAAGAACTTTGGTTAAAATATATTGATTCACATACATCCAAGGATACTCAAAATGAAAGGATATCAATTAAATCCAAGGTACCTGAGTTTACTATACGCAAATCCAACGGGAATTTCTGGATAGCTGTAGATGGATACGGTGATACTGAACAGAAATCAAAAAATGAACTTATCGATAAATTGAATGAATGGCTAGCATACCATTCAAACTAATATTAGTGGTTAGAAATATATTTTCAATTTATTCCAGTTAAGAAAAATCTACTAGATGTGGATATATATGTAGATATAGTGAAAACTATACATATATTGTAGCTAAATTCGTTTTCAAGTACTATATTGTTACACTGAAATATATTTTCAGAAACTTAAATTAAGGTTTAATTGATATACTTATGACTTGAAGACTTAATATAATATATGTATATTGAGAACAGATAGAGGTCAGACGAAAGGATCTGTCTAGTTGCGTAGTATACTAAAATGATAATAGTAACAATGAAGTCATCAAGGTTTTCATCTCGGTATAATGGTCTAAATTATTTTAGTCATTATAAAAACTTGTATTATATCTCACTAATTGTAATCACAATACTTATTTTATCAGTACATGTCGTCAATGCAGGTTCGAATACAGCCACACTGCAAGGGACAGCTTATGAATGGCACAGTTTTGAACCTTTGAAGAATACAGTGATTGAAGTGAATTCGACTCCCACACAAGCTGTAGTAGCACGAGATGGTACATATTCATTGAACTTACCACCAGGTGAGTACAAAATCACTGCTCGATATTATGAGGATGGTGAACTCACATTATATGGAGAGGAAATAATAACTGTTCAGGATGAGGGAATGTATAATCTTGACCTTTTGTTATTACCTGCATTTGATGACGAACCACTCCTTGATCCAACAACAGGTGAAGAATTAGATCAACTCTTTGAAGAAGATCCCACATATACTGACTCACAAGAAGAAGAGCAAGAACAAGAGATAGAGGATACTCAAACACCTGATCCACTTGTTGATAGATATGCTGGAATCATTTTGATCGTGCTTTTCTTAATATTATTGATAGGATTGTATTTTATCAAAAAGAATCAACGGTCCTCAACTGAAGATACGAATATAAATGAAGATGATGAGATGCCTATTGACAGTGAATCTGAAATTGAACAGGAAAAACCAACCCTATCTCCAGAACTAAACGTGGTGATCAATGCAATATCAGAGAATGGTGGTCGTATCACTCAACGAGATCTAAGAAAAAAATTGAATTATTCTGAATCCAAAATGAGTCTGATTCTATCAGAACTTGAGTATCGTGGCCATATTGAAAAATTCAAGCATGGAAGAGGTAATGTAGTAATCCTTGTTGACCCTAATTCCACTCGAAGTGAACCTGGAGAATAATATCAAATATAATTGATTGACTGATATAGTTATTGTTTGTTTATTATCGAAACAAAATTGAATCATATAATTAAAGTATTAACAGAAATCTAATAATAAGAACAAAGTATATATCATCAATAAATCTATGAATGCTATTGGTCTGCTTGCTTCTGATACATATTACATTATATTAGTCTACTTAGGTTTAATTATTTTAATATCTGTACTTCTTCCCAAACTATTAGAGAGCCATAAACTAACATCCCCTATAGTATATTTAGTTCTTGCAATTATTGTATTCTCGTTCTTTTCTGAAAGTCCATTACCACATTTAAGTGACGATCCTATTATAGGTAAGAGAATTACTGAACTAGGGATTATTATATCACTGACTGCAGCCGGGTTGAAACTGAACTCACCATTTTCATGGGAGACTTGGAAATATCCTATAAGGTTATTATTGATCACAATGCCATTAACAGTAGTTGCAGTCATGCTATTTGGGTGGCAATATCTAGGGTTTGCTCCAGCAACTGCCCTATTGTTAGGTGCAGCTATTGCACCAACAGATTCAGTACTAGCACCGAATGTCCAATCATCTTCACCACACAAGGATAAAGCTGGTAGTTCTCGATTGATCCTTACAGGTGAATCGGGGTTCAATGATGGACTTGCATTTCCATTTATTAATATGGCAATAGCTATGGCTTTGATAGGTACTCATCCATCCCTTTGGATAAATGATTGGTTAATGATAGATATTCTATATAGGATATCAGTAGGTGCATTTATCGGATTAGTGTCAGGTTGGTTCTTATCAAAGTTCATATTCTCGTCACCTAAACCAAAAAGTCACAGTTCAGCTCTACTTGCATTAACTCTAACACTATTCCCTTACGGTTTAGCTGAACTTGCATTTTCTTACGGGTTTATAGCTGTCTTTGTTGCAGCTTGTGTATTTAGATATGAAGAAACTAAAAATGAATTCATAGTACCCCTAAATGATTTCTCAGAAGATATAGAAAAACCTTTATTAGCAATTCTGTTCACTTTGTTGGGAGTTTATATCTCACATGGTTTCATTCATGATTTTGAGCTATATATGATCCCTACAGCTCTTATTATACTTCTTGTTGTTAGACCTGTCACTGGCCTTATAGCCTTGAGCGGTACGAACATCAACCTATCCAGAAAATTCTTTATTTCTTTCTATGGAATAAGGGGTATAGGTTCGATATTTTATCTATTGTATGCATTTTCTCATGCAAGCTTTGAGCAAAGTAATGAGGCATTGGCGCTGGTGACCACAGTGATCATTTGTTCGATCTTTATTCATGGCTTGTCAGCAAAGTATCTTGTAGAACGATGTGAACCCGGATGTACATGATTGCTTTTAATTGTCAGAATAATTGAAGTATCAAGTAAGAAACTGTCATCCTTATAAACAGCGTTAACAATACATTATATAATAGGTACTTTTTACTAAAAGTATAAACAAAAACAAAGTAAAGGGGTAATATTTCTGCAAATCTTTGTATTTTATTCAGGTGATTTTGGTCAAAAGGTAATATCAAATTTAGTTAATTTGACCACTTTTTGCGTATCTTGCGGTGAACTCTGTGATAAATGTCGTATAAGACGACCATCACTTGCAGAAAATATTGTTGGAATACATGAATTCGATTCAAACTTACCAGAATTCATAGAAGATCCAGAATCGTATTATCCCCAAAACCTTCCTACATGTGATCTGATATTAGCTATTGACCTACATCCAGACCTTGTTTCTGCTTTACCCAAGATAGCTCAAAAGATGAATTCATCTGCTGTGATAGTTCCCGTTGAACAACATAAACTGGGCCCACCAGGTCTTCTTGATAAGGTTAAAGAGGAATTGGAGTCAATTGGGATAGAATATGAATCACCAAGACCGTTCTGTTCATTATCAGTATGTGGGAAACCCGTGATCGATGAGTTTGTGAGAATGGGATTTGGCCGACCTTCACTTCGTATAAAGCTTAACGAAACAGGTGACATTGTTACTGCTGTAGATGTCATGACAGATGCACCTTGTGGTTCTACATGTTATGTTGCCAGGAAACTTCGAGGTTCTTCAGTGTCCGATTATAAGGCTACAGTCTCAAGTGCACATCACGCATATCCGTGTACTGCTGGTATGGAGATCGATCCTGTTATAGGTGATACACTACTTCACTGGGCAGGTTATATTATAAGGGATAGTGTCGAGAAAGCTCTCAAGAAAACAAAGAGTTAATTCAACTATAAAAGCAGATTCCCTTCCGTAGGGGAGGGGTAGTTGACTAATCTGTGATGTGATCTGAACATTTTGATGATATGGTGTGATTTTCCTTCATAGTTAGACATGTATTCATCGCAGCCAAATTTTTTGATAGCTTCAACGGTTTCTAGAATTTCTCCCTGAGTAGAGATGTGCTTTGACCTGAATCAGGGTGCTGTGTACACATAACCTTTGGAAATTTGGCATTTGATTTCATATTTGAATCACAACTAGTATGAATAATTATGAGAAGTTATTTAAATTTATTGCAATATATGATGAGATAGAATAAATTATGATAAATGAGACAAAACCAATATGTTCAAATATTTTATCATATATTTGCATATCATTTCATATATAGTAATAGAAAGGTGAATTTATGACAGATGTAGTAATATTGCTTGGAAGTAAATCAGATAGGGAAATAGCAAGGAAAACGATCAAAATTTTAGATAAATTTGATATTGACTATAAGGTTACAGTCGCATCGGCACACAGAACACCAAAGAGGGTAACTGAACTGATTGAAGAAGCCCATAAAAATGATGTTAAGGTGTTCATAGCTGTTGCGGGCCTTGCAGCACATCTTCCAGGTGTTGTAGCAGCACATACGATAAAACCAGTTATTGGAGTTCCAGTAAATGCTCAACTTGAAGGGAATGATTCTCTACTCTCTATCGTTCAGATGCCTCCAGGCGTTCCAGTAGCATGTGTAGGGATTGGAAGAGGAGACAATGCAGCTATCCTTGCAGCTCAAATAATGGCAGTTGATAATAAAGAATTGGAACTAAAATTGCAAGATTATAGAAAAGAACTTAGTGAAAAAGTAGAAATGGATGCAATGAGCTTATTTGAATAAGTACAGCCAAATGTCCGCGTTTAAAGAACGTGGTTTTTTTTTCTTTTATTTACATTTAATCGTAGTATTCATCATCTATTTTTTTCATTACTTTTTTTCCTATGGATGTTAAAACATATTTTTTCCAAGTTGTCTTTTCGGGAGTTAAACATTTAATCAAACCTTTATTCTCAAACTCCCTCAAAGCACGGCTGATATTTTGTGTTGATCTATTTGTTTCATGAGCAATATCAGAAGCTTTTATGATAGTATGATTTTTCATAGCTTCCATTAGTAGAAGACGGCGGTCGACACTTACAACCCACACGCTAAGCTCATCTATAGAAGTTTCATTCATACTATCCATTTGTGATCTCCTCAAATATAGGTACCCAATACTACATTTTACATATTAGTTTTCTTTAGGTTATTATATAATTTCCTATAAGTAAGGGTCAAATCACCGCTATCTTTTCTGAACACATCTTTGTCAAGACTGGTTATAACTCCTTTTTCAAAATCATCCTTATTCCAAAAACGACATCCATCAGGTGTACCTACCTCATCTGCAAGAATTATTTCCCCATTAGAAGTTCTTCCATACTCGACCTTGAAATCTGCCAGTATTATATCACTATCTGCTAACTCTTGGCTAATTATTTGATTAATTCTTTTTGTAAGATCGGTTAAATATTTGATCTCTTCCTCATTTAGCCATTCTTTAGATATTATTTCGTCTGTGTTTACTGGCCGATCAACAGCTTCGAATTTAGTAGTAAATTCAATCATTCCCCCCGGGATTGGTGAACCTTCTTTTGGTTCTGCACCTTCTGGAAGTACTATATCTCCTGCTTCGTATCGCCGCAAAAGAGAACCTGCCACGTAATTTCTCCAAATAACCTCAACCGGTACTATATCCAACTTTTTTACAATCATACTTGTTGGAGTTGGACATTCAATGTAGTGTGTAGGTATACCATTATTTTCTAGGACTTTAAACCAGTATTCTGCTATTTCGCATGTAATTTTTCCTTTATCATGATACTCCGATTTTTTTTTACCATCAAAAGCAGTTACCCTATCTGTAAATTCAAAAATAAGGGTATCATTTGAGTTCTCATAAATATCCTTTGCTTTTCCTGAAGAAATATAGGTTCTTTTTTCTGTGCCCATATAATCTAAAGAGAATGCATTGTTTAAATATTTTATCATATATTTGAATATGTCTGAATCTAATAATATCAAATTGCAAAAATAAATGCTGAGCACTCCAATAAAATAAAGATTATTTTCAAATTTTAGTATGCTGAAACTCCATAATCGATGTGCGTGTGAGAATGGGATTTGCAATACTTTCATTTTGAGGTTGTTCAGTATGCGATTATAAAGCTACATTTTCAAGTGCACATCATTCATATCTGTGCACTTCTGGTATGGAGATTGATCCAGTTATAGGGGATACATTACTTCATTGAGCAGGTTACATAATAAGAAACAGTGTCGAGAAAGCTCTCAAAAAAACAAAAAAGTTAATTATATATCTATTTTAACACCACGATTGAATAAATACGAAACTGATATATATTCCGAATAAAATCTTCTTTTATGGGAAGTTCTATTAAAAGTTCGATTCTCATCATATCTGGCCTAGTTATTTTCTTAGTTGGGTCCGTAGGTCTAATGGCCCTGTTCCAAATATGTCCACCCCCTGGTCCGTGGCCGTCACCACCATGGTGTGAAGATCCACAATTCGAGTATTTACAAGTGGGTGCTGCAGAACACTATTTTGACTCACCTGTATTTCTAGTAACAATTGCACCTGATGATATTGACCAAAAAGCATTAAGTGACCTTGAACCGCATGCTACGGTATGGTCACCAGTAGTGCTTGACTCCTATTATATGCTGGGACATATGCGTAAAATGTCAATTTTAAGAGAACATGATATCCATTTCATAGGTGCAGGTGTAACACCAATGCATCCTATTCATCCGTCACCTCCTGTTGTTGAGGAATTTGCTACAGTTGATATTCATAACAACCCTATACATGTACAAAAACCTGGCATGACAGGTTTTCTAGTAGATAATTATTGGCGAAACATACTTCACCCGGGCTGGCAGGATGAACTGACAAGAACATCAAAACAATATATCGATCACGGAGTACAAGGGATCTCTATAGATGAGATCACATTTAATCAGCGTGTGATCTATGAGCAACGAGGTACATTCGATCCTTATTCAATATCAGGATTTAACACATATCTAAATGAAATGTATACTTCAGAAGAACTTGAACGAAATTATGGTATTGATGACATTTCAACCTTTGATATCCAACAATATATCCTGGATAATGACCTTGTAGAAGAACTTGATTCTGCAGAATTCAATCCACATCCTCTCATATATGAGTTCGGAAAGTTCCAGGTACTATCATCTATTGATTTCTGGGATGATTTAGCATTAGAGAGTAAACAGTATGCTAGTGATGAATATGATCGTGAGTTCTTTTATACTTTCAGTTCAAATCCTTCAATACCCACTTGGTTCTTACCAATGGATAATACGGATTATTTGATGGGTGAACATTTCTATTTCATAGGTACTGCTGATGCCCAGACAATTGCACTCACAAACAAGGTCTCTGAAGGTCTGGTAGATACTTATGTACCTCTGATCGAAGTATGCTATGATAGGGGAGCTATTCCTCACTATACTGAAAATCTTTTCAAGTACATCTTCTCAGATGTATATTCTTCTGGGAATGGAATGATCATACACGTTCCATATATATTAACACTCGAAGATTATGTTTATTTTGATCGAGATGATTATGTTCGCTACAATACTGAAATAGGGGGTCCGTATGTCCAGTTCTTAAAAGAGAATCCTTCACTTTTCTCTCGTGAAGAACCCGCGGATGTTAGTGTAATACATTCACTAGCATCCAGAAGAGGTGCATATTTACCATTGAATCTCTGTGGAACGTCTAATTTAGATTTCCTGGGCACTGTTGATATGCTGCTTAACATGAACATCCCCGTGAATATGGTAATATCGGGTGACGACATTGTTGATAAAAGCATAACTTATGATGACCTCTATAAGTATGACGTGGTTTTAGTTCCTTCAGTTACAATCATCTCAGAGGATGAGATCGATGTATTATTAGAATACGTGGACCATGGTGGTATTATCATTCAAACAGGTGACTTTGGATTATTTAACAAAGAATTCCAAGAAAATGAACATCCAAAACTAAACGAATTAAACAAACCTGGTGTTCATTCTATTGGTAACGGTATATGGCACACTATATATGATCCTATTGCACCAGAATATTATCTAGATGATGAAGGCATGTCCAGGTTACCAATCCAGAAAAGTAACAATGACCCATCTTTAATTGCGTTCAAAGAAATTCTTTTGAATTACTATGAACCTGAGATCAAAACGGATGCATCATCTACTGTTAATATCAGAAGATACGTATCTTCGGACAATATTCTGTTACATGTAGTAAACTATGATTATGACCATACCAGTGACAAGTTCACAACACACAATGATATTAATATCAACTTAAGACTAAAAGATGATCAAGATATATCTCAGGTATTGGAACATAATTTGGATACAGGAACTACTAGACAAATTGGACATGAATATAATAATGGATACATTGAAATTACTATATCAGAACTTGAGACTTATATTATCCTGGAACTGATCTAATATAACGGATAATATATTGATCTTAAGTTTAGTTTATAATTAAAGCGTAAAACCATTATGTCTTTAGCATAGTGGATGTAAGCGTCAACTATATTATAAATAAGTCTCAATATGTATGTAATTAACCGATGGCGAGAACCAAGCCAAAAGGAATTAAAACTGGACACCCATGGGATAGGGGTCTTCGTAAAGGGTTCCCATAGTTCGTTGCCTTTCCAGTTGGGTATGAACTGTGATATCAGATTCCTCAAGGAATCGGTCGAAGGAAGCACCTGTGTCTTTAGTTCAGGAGTAGTTCACTTTAGTTAGAGTAAAAGCCATAAGATCCCACATTCATGTTATGGTCACTTTCTTTTTTTCTTGATAGCTTTTAGTGTTGAATTGAAATTTTGGGTACTATATTCAATCCTACCTAAGTAAAAATCAGTTTCAAGTAAGTTACCTGATATCAAGGTCGAAACTACCACTTATTTAAGGATATAAATATAATACTTAGTATATTAAATATACTTAAATTGGAGGAATTGAATGTATTGTTATCAATGTGAAGAAACAGCTAAAGGTGAAGCATGTACAAAGACCGCAGTTTGCGGGAAAACAGATGAAGTTGCACAATTACAGGATCAGTTGATCTATGTTCTAAAAGGACTTGCAGCTGTAAATCAAAAGGCAAGGCAAGGTATTCCTGAGAATCCTGGGTTGAAAGACCAGATCATGAAGTTCTTGAAAGGTAGTAAGAGTGCCAGTAAAGAAGACCTTGATCAGTACATCAACTCAAAGTTCATGGAAGATTGCTTGTTCGCTACAGTGACAAATGTTAATTTCAGTTCAGATTATTTCAAGCAGAAAATAGATGAAGCTATTGGGTTAAGGGATGGAATATTAGTTGCCTTGAAGGAAAATGGAGTGAATACCGATGATCTACCAAAGGCCAGTAGTGTCAAGGTAAGTGAGCTCAGCAACAATGAAAGTGTAGGAGTGTTGGGAACAAAGGATGAAGATGTACGGTCATTAAGGGAATTATTGACATATGGTATAAAAGGTATTTCAGCATATGCACATCATGCTAGAATATTAGGTTATACTGATAAGGAGATAGATGCATTTATTGAAAAGGGATTAGTGGCAACTGTTGATGATACTCTTTCAGCAGATGAACTTACATCACTTGTATTGGAATGTGGTGGTATTGGCGTCCAGACGATGGCCTTATTAGATAAAGCTAATACTGAGACATACGGTCATCCCGAACCCACGGAGATAAAACTGGGTGTTGGAGATAAACCAGGTATTCTTGTGAGTGGCCATGATCTCAAGGATATTGAGAGTTTACTGAAACAAACACAAGGGACTGGAGTAGATGTGTATACTCATTGTGAGATGCTTCCCACACATACGTACCCTGAACTGAAAAAATATTCTCACCTGATGGGTAACTATGGTGGGTCATGGTGGGAACAAAAGACGGAATTTGATAAATTCAATGGTCCTATTCTAATGACCACAAACTGTTTAGTTCCACCTAGTGATTCGTATACTGACAGGTTGTTCACAACCTCAATGGTAGGTTATGATGGAGTAGGACACATAGCTGAAAAAAAGGATGGTACTAAGGACTTTTCAGAAATGATTGAAATGGCTAAAACATGTGAACCACCAGAACAACTAGAGGATGGTACTATAACTGCAGGGTTTGCACATACTTCAGCATTATCTGTTGCAGATAAGATCATTGATGCTGTAAAGGATGGACATATATCTAAATTCATTGTCATGGCAGGTTGTGATGGTCGACATAAAGATAGGCAATATTATACTGAGTTTGCACAACAGCTACCTGACGATACAGTTATCTTGACTGCGGGTTGTGCTAAGTATAGGTATAATAAACTTGATCTTGGAGATATTGGCGGAATTCCACGAGTACTTGATGCAGGACAATGTAACGATTCTTACTCTTTAGTAGTGATCGCACAAAAACTTGCAGAAGCGTTTGGTCTGGATGATATTAATGATCTTCCAGTTTCATATAATATTGCTTGGTATGAACAAAAGGCTGTATTGGTACTGTTAGCATTACTGAACCTTGGTGTTAAGGGTATTGTGCTGGGCCCAAAACTCCCGGCATTCGTAGCACCCAATGTTCTTAATATCCTAGTAGAAAAATTCAATGTCAGTAAGAATACTAATGTTGAGGATGATATCAAAAGACTGGTATGATCAAGAACATAAGATGTATCCTACAGCAAAATGTCTGTAGGACAATTCTTTTTTTCAATAAAAAACAAAATTGCATGAATGAAATATGGTGTATTTGTAATTGATCAACATGACTAAAATAGCAGTTATCAGATGCGAGACAGTATCTGAAGTTTGCCCGGGTACGGGTTGTTTTAAAGCATTCAATAACAGAACAGTTCAGTTTAAAGACTATGGCCAACAAACAGAAATGATTGGTTTTTTTACATGTGGTGGTTGTTCTGGTAGGAGAGTGTATAGACTTGCAAAGAAATTGAAGACGAACGGAGCAGATAAAGTTCATATTAGTTCATGTATGCTGACAAAGAAATATCCATCTTGTCCTAACATAGATTCAATTAAAATATCAATAGAAGCTGCTGGGTTGGATGTTGTTGAAGGTACTCATCACTAATTAATATTAATGGAGAAGTTAAATGGTAGAAAGATCAATTGTTAAGATAGATGAAGAAAAATGTAATGGGTGTGGTAAATGCATTGCACCTTGTGCTGAAGGTGCCATTGAGATAATCGATGGGAAAGCAAAGATAGTATCAGAAGATCTCTGTGATGGTATGGGATTTTGTGTAGGGGTTTGTCCTACCGGTGCACTAAGTGTGGAAAGCAGACAAACGTTGCAATTTAATTCAGAGAAAGCTGCCCAGACACCAAAAAGAAGTGATTCATCAATATACTGTAATATATGTGAACGGGATGAACTCGAACGTTACCTGATTCCGGTTAGACACGATAATGATAGTATTTGGATATGTACGAAATGTTTACCATCGTTGATACATTGATAGATAATTGGAAGTGATACCATATCTTTTATTAAAATAATTGAAACTGTAGGTACATCTCCTGATAGCTGGGAGGATGCTGTCCGCAATGCTGTAAAAGAGGCTACTGAGTTACCAATATTCAAGTCGATGAATAAAATAAGGTCTGTTAATATCAAGGAATTTGATGTTGAAGTGAATGACAGTAATGTTACAGAGTTTTTGTGTAGAGTTGAGATCCTTTTAGAATAATGCTCATCAAAAATAATCTATCATTCACTTTTTTGTTTTCACTCACTCAGTTAAACATAACAATATAGCAAGGTCCTCAGAAGCTTTCAATGAATGTGGTGCATTTGCTGGCATGAATATGAATACACCAGGCTTCATCTCAATTTCCTGGTCAAACAGCTTAAATGTACCACTTCCTCTTAATACCTGTACCACTCCATTTTTCGTGGAAGTGTGGGTATCAATATCCGAACCTTTAGCTAAACACATTAATGTATAGTTATAGGTATCAGACTTTGCAAGCACTGTACTAAATATACCTTCTGTGGGGAATTGCATTAGTTCAAACAAATCTTTATAAAATCCTTTTTCATTTACCATATTGATCAATCCTTGTATGCAAAATAACTTAGGTCAACTATTTTAATTGAATAGTATCTTGCAATATACTTAGTTGGATATGAATCACTGATTACAGTTAAATGTGAGATGGTATTTCACTCCACCTGATCGTTCCATATCTATATCACCACCAAGCTGAGCGACTAACATATCAATTATTTTTACCCCCAGACTATTAGAACTCTCTAAGTCAAAGTCGTGTGAGATACCTATACCATTATCCTCTATTTCCAAATGATACTTGTCATCTATCTGATAGAAAGAAATATTGATTGTTCCTTCTTCCATATTATAAAATGCATGTTTTAATGAGTTTGTTATGATCTCATTTAAAATAAGTCCAAGAGGTACAACAATATCCATACTTGCATAAATGGTATCTGAATCTATGTTGAGTTTTATTTTAATATGGTTTCTATTATGCGATTGTATCAAATAGGATGATAGGGACTGAATATAATCTGAAATCTCAACACTTGCTAAATTGTCGGCACCATACAATTTCTCGTGAGCTAATGCCATTGAACGAATTCGATTCTGACTATCTTGGAATACATGTTTAATGTGTTCATTTTCTAGTTTTCTTGACTCCATATTTAATAAACTCGAGATCACTTGAAGGTTGTTCTTGACTCTATGGTGAACTTCCTGTACAATTAATCTGTTTTTCTTCATCTCCTCAAGTTTTTTATGTTCAGTCATATCGATTTGAGTTGCTATGAACTTTAAAGGTTCGCCAATATCACTATATTCCTCGACCTTCCCTTTTAATTGCACCCAAACAAGTTCTCCTGATTTATGGACGGCACGATACTCTACATTGAAATCACCCCTCTTGCCTGAGATGTATTCTTTAAACCTTTTCTCGACCCGATCAATATCTCTAGGATTTATGGCTTTCATCCATGCCTGGTAACTCGGCTCAAATTCATTTGGCTCGTACCCCAACATTTGATAATAACGATCACTGAAATATGCCTTATTGTTAACTAGATCAAGCTCTATAATACCGTCAGATATAGATTCTACAACGTTTCGAAACCGTTCTTCACTCAGTTTCAATTTGTTTGTGTAGCTCAACCTTTCCTCTTCAGCAGCTATAGCAGACGCTAGTATTCCTATAAGTTTTTCATCATCTTCACTAACTATTGTCTCTTCAGTGAATACAACACATAAGATTCCGAAGACTTCATCTTCAGCTTTAACTAAATGTCCTAAGTAGGATCTGAGATCATATTTCTGGACATTTGGGTCACTGGTAGCATACTTTGTTTTTAAGAGATCAGGAATATATTGTACTTCTGGACCGCTAATTATAGTTTCATAGCAGACGTGGCCGTATGGTGAATCTTCTTTCTTAAAGTCTGGTGGAGCATTCCACTGAGACTTAGATATTAATAAATCTCTGGTATCATCGAACTTATTATAAAATGCGGCAGCACCGTCAAGTAACTTTCCTGCTAGGGATGTAATTGAGTTTATATTCTCATTAAAGTCACTACCTAAATTCAACAGACATTTGTTTACCTTTGATAATCTTAACTCTTTCATTTTTTCGGTAGTAATATCTTGATTGATGACAATAGCGCCTTCCACATTATCTTCATTATCAAAGACAGGAAATGTATGGTTAAGTATGATCTTGTTCTTTCCATCAAATGCTTCAATTTCCAGGAGTTCGTTAGTTATGGCTATACCTTTGTTGATAGTATGCGCGAGAGCCCAGTCATCAGGTTGTATTATCTCTCTTGATGGTAATCGCCTTGCTTTAAATACATCATATTTTTTAGGACCAACTTTAGGTTCAGCACCCCATATTTCAATTCCTGCAGGATTTCCCATGACCAGTTTCCCATTTTCATCTGCGAACCAGACACCTATGGGCATGATATTGAATATTTGTTCAAGTTTGTCTTGACGACTTTTTACTTCTTTCTGTAACCGCAACCTCTCTTTCTCAATAGCTAATTTGTCTAAAGTGAATCCCAGGTTTTGTGATATATCAGTTAACATTTCATGTTCTTCTTTATTGCTAATATATTCAGGTGGAATTGAGACTGATAAAAACCCGTATAAGGTATCACGATATTTTATTGGGGTACACATTCCAGCATATTCTTGAAATTGTTCTTTTAATGGACAGCTCTCACAATCACTTGAATGTTTACTGACAGTGATGACCTGATTGGAATCAATAGCTTTTTTCATACATGCAGGAAAGCCATCAATATCTAACTGTGAGGTTAATCGATCAAAACCATTTGAAATGGCTGAAGAATAGGTAAATTCAACATTTCCATCCTGATTCAACAAAATAATCCATGCATTGATATAACCCGTAGTTTCTGTTAAAATATCACATGATCCTTTAACGATGATCTCAGGCTGAGTCTCATTTTTAATCAACTGATCGATATTTTTTGTTGCGAGTAAGACATTTTTTGTATGCTGTTCCTTTTCATTATATTTTTTTGTTAAAGTGATATCTCGAGCTATACCATTAAGGGCAGTAATTGACATGCTATTATCGAAAACTGGACTTATATTAACTTCAACCCATTTAATGCTATTTTCTTTTGTTTTTACTCTTAACTCAATGGTATCAATTGAAGTTTCAATGTTATTGACAAACTCAGCTAATTTAGAGGTGTCATCTGGATGAATTAGTTTGCCTAGTATATCCTCAGTATTTAATATTTCAGCAGATGTGATTCCAAGAATGTCGAAAACTGCTTGGTTTATGTATGTGAATCTATTGTCTGGTTGTACTTGATAATGAAAGATAATATCTTTTAGGTTATCAGCTATATCGGAAAAATGATTCATATTGCTCACATAATATCATTGATAATGAAATGCTTTTAATTTTTATTTTATAATTTGATATTGAATTGATAGAATGGTCACATAAATATGTTGCTTTTTACTTTAGTATAATATAACATGAATGAAAAACACGTTATAAATGTTAAACTAGATCTATCATATCATTATGTATCTTTGACTCGACTTTGTAGACTCCTATATTTTCGGAATCAAATACTCCAGTAACTGTTTCATCCACTATAGCTTGTATTTCATCATTTTCGATCCCAGTAACAGCGGTTAATATCTTTAACCCTGTTTTATCTTTATCTTCTATCTCATATCTACTCGAATCTGGTGACTCTTCAAAAGAAGTTATACTTGTCTTGACCATATGACCAGATAAATATAAAATTGCTTTCAAGTGTCCAATAAAATAAGAGCTTTTTTTAAGAACTTTCATTTTCACTTCATTCACAATTCTCTCAGAAATAGCTTGATATGTGCTCAAATCAATGTTCTCCATATCAAGTGAATATTCGGCAGAATAAGTTGAAACTGTTGACATCTCAACAGAGTTCATTTCCTTCTTGATACGTTGATCTACCATTTTAATTTCATTAGTAGTATTGTATATTTGATCGAACAGTGCATAGAAGTTCTCATCTTTTTCCTTTGCAGAGTACTTAATATAAGTTGCAGTTTCATTAATTTCACTTAATCTTGTTACCACTTCTGGTAACCTATCACTTGGAGTGATATCTATCTTATTGATACCAATTACCTCAGCTTCTGCAACCTGGTTAACAACGAATCTTGGGATCTGATCAAATTCGTTTAAGAATCTTTTACCGTCAATTAAACAAATTATCGGTGCAAAGCTTAATTTATCGATGGACATATCTTTAATATTATCTTTGATCTGAGCAGGAAATGCTATCCCCGTTGGCTCTATTAGAACGATATCTGGATCAAAATCTTGTTTTATAGCTTTCAGGGTTTGCTGCAATCCCGTTGAAATGGAACAACATACACAACCACTAGTGAGCTCTTTTGTGATCAGACCTGAGCTTGAGATAGTATCGCCATCAACTCCTATCTGCCCCACTTCATTTACTAATATGGCCACTTTTTGATCTTTTTTGCTAAGCTCTTCACTTAATTTTAGAATAGTTGTAGTTTTACCACTACCAAGGAAACCACCGATTATAACTATTTTCATGAAAACACCTACTATGCCTTAATTTTACTTTATAAGGCTATGATAAAATGTAATAGACTCAAAATCAAATTCAAAGCAGAATAAGCTTTTAATTTGACCTTATTGCGCTTGATTAGCTAATGCACTAACTTTTCACAACAGCTTTTATTTTATTGATATTTAAAAGCTCTGTAGAAATCTATCAATCTATTTTAACAGCATATTGAATCGAACTCTAACATTGTTATATTATTCATGGTGAAAATATATATCTCAATGTTATTGATTCATGTGATTTTATATGAGGATATTCTAGATACTGTTACTCATGAGAATTGGAAATAAAAAAAAACAATACTATCTAAAAAAATATAATAATTGATTTGGTGGTGCCTTTTGTTACCGTTATTGTTATTAATACATCAATCATTCATTTAATTTTTTTGGTATAAATAAAAAAATATAGTGGAAATTGTGTCAAGTTATATATTAGTCTTTAGCTCTATTTGTATCTTTTTTGTACAATTTTAGATATATTTTAAAATTTATCTCTTAACTAAGTATATGTGAAAACAGTGTGCTATGGTTTATTTTAATGAATTTAATTATTTGGGCATTATACAAACTCTTATATATTGCATATAGTAATAATAAATTGGGTATAAACTCAAAATTGGAATATAGAGTTCAACAAATCTATAATTCTATGCTATGTGTTAGTATGAGAAGTTTAACTCATAAAAATTGGAATCAAAATTCATATAATATGATTATTCCAAAGAACCTATGGATTTGTCATGCAAGAAATGAGGTGTAACTAAATGAAAATTGGAAATATATTGATATTTACTTTTATTTTTATAGTCTTGGTGGCTACCCCATCAATGGCACATTCGCACGATGATAATATTGAAAGTGTTGCTGGAAATATTCATGAACTAGCTCATTTGGCTGATAGAGCTGCTCATGATATGAGACACGATATTGAAGATGAAAATGATTTCAATAAAGCTGAAGAAAGAATGGAAAGTCTAAGAGGATACATCATTGACCTAGGTGATCCAGTACATGTTCTTTACAGTGATGTACCTGCATCACATGCTGCAACTGCAGATGAAATCCATGACGATCTACACGATTTGCAAGATGAATTCCAGAACTTTGAGGCTGCATTCCAAGCATATAAGGAAAATCCTGATGATGAGACCTTGAGGGATGAGTGGATGGATTCAAGAAGTGATCTGCGTAACCTTGCACAGAATATAAGAGATAACGCAGAGACAATTAAAGATGAACTTGGACACGAAACAAGCCATTCAGATGATGGAGACATTAAATCAGTTGCTGCAAACATTCACGAACTAGCTCATTTGGCTGATAGAGCTGCTCATGATATGAGACACGATATTGAAGATGAAAATGATTTCAATAAAGCTGAAGAAAGAATGGAAAGTCTAAGAGGATACATCATTGACCTAGGTGATCCAATACATGTTCTTTACAGTGATGTACCTGCGTCACATGCTGCAACAGCAGATGAAATCCATGATGACCTGCACGACATGCAAGATGAATTCCAGAACTTTGAGGCTGCATTCCAAGCATATAAGGAAAATCCTGATGATGAAACCTTAAGTGATGAGTGGATGGATTCAAGAAGTGATTTGCGTAACTTTGCACAGAATATAAGAGATAATGCAGAGACAATTAAAGATGAACTGGAATCTGAACCCGCTCCTGAGCCTGAACCTGAGTTTGAGGATATAGAGGAGTCTCCAGGGTTTGAAACTATTTTTGCTCTAGCTGGTGTTCTAGCCGTTGCATTATTTGCAAGAAGAAAATAAAAGCAATCCTATAAATTCAAGCATTACCTTCTAAGGTAATGCTTGCTTATTTTTATGTCTTGTTGAAATCATATTTTTAATAGTAGTAAATATGTTAAGAGATAATAATCAAACTTAGAGTAGATTTTGTGAATTAAACGATATCTAACATCATAAGCAAGAACAAAAGTTACTTCCAATGTGTAGGCTACGATTTTAACTAACTATTATTCATTAAAGGTCAATTTAAAAGAAGTACCATCCGAACCATTCATCTCCAAAACCCCGTTGAGTTGTCGTGTAAGCATTTCCACTACCATCAGGCCAATGGATCCCGAAGAATCCTTTTTATCACTCTTCGACATACCAACACCATCATCTGATACCTCTAAAACATATTTATTATCAATATACTTGAATTTGATAGAGATTCCACCTTTCTTTCTACCTCTAAATGCATGTTTTAGTGAGTTGGTTATAAGTTCACTTAATATTAGTCCTAAAGGAACTGTTGTTTCTATATCTAAGTAAATATTATCAAGATCGTTCTTGAACTCAATCTCAGTTTCATAGTCTCGGTACATCTGAAGCATATGATTTTATAAAGTTTTGATATAATCAGCTATTTCTATACTTGACAAGTTTGTGGAACCATATAATTTCTCGTGAGCTATTGACATTGACCTTACACGAGTCTGACTATCTAAAAAAGCATTTTTAATAGCATCATCATTAAAATTTCTAGCTTGCATGTTCAACAAACTTGAAATCACCTGTAAATTGTTTTTTACACGATGGTGTATTTCTCGTAACAATATCTCTTTTCTTCGAAGATCTTCTATCTGTTTCTTATCAGTGACCTCATCGATCAAGATCTGAGCACCACTAACTTTATTTTCATTAAATATAGGGAGAATGTTAATTTTGGCAATAAGTTCTTTTCCCCAGAATGTATGGTACCTTATCTCCTTTGGACCAACTTTTTCTCTTTTCATAATAGCGTTTTTAAGATGAGTTGAGAAACCGGAATTGACGAGTGGTTCAAAAGTAAGTAAATTGATTTTCTTAGTTTCTTCTTCACTAGGAGACTCTAATATTTCTAGTACCCTTGGGTTAAGATACTTGATGTTCCCCTCAAGATCACAAGTTATTACTCCAATCATTGAAGTTTCAACTAACTGCTGGTAATCCACATTGCTTTGAGCCAATCTATTTTCAGCGTCAATACGAGTTATGGATAATCCGATCAATGATGAATAGATATCCAAAAGATCCATATTTTGTATTTGTGTCCCTTTTCCCATCATGATAGTGAAATCGCCAATCATTGTACCATTATACTCGATCTTAGCAACATGTACCGTCCCAACACCGAATATAGTTTCAATGAGCTGAATACTCACTTTTGGGATTGAATCTCCAACTAACTCTCTCAAACTAGAAAAATTGGTAATTTTCTTATCTTTCAACTTATCATGGCGACCATTATCATGTGCCCACCACTTGTTCTTCACATCAAATGATAATATAGATGCAGCCTTTTTGAGATGACTTTCAGGAGCATTTAATGCTACTGTTCTAAAGAATTTACCTTTCTCTTCATAGACATTTAATGCTACATACTTTGCACCAGTGATCGATTGGACCGTATTGACTATATCATTATGATCATGTTCCAATTTATTAGAAGCTTGTAAAAGCTTAGCTGCACTATCCAAAATTCTCTTTTTTGGTGTAATATTTTTCAATATTAACAAGATATCGGTATCATGAGGTCTAAGTACTATAATATTATACCAGTGTTGGTCACTTGTTGAATAATGTTCAAACTCTTTATATTCACTAACTTCAAGAACTCCATGAACAGTATTTTGGTCTAATACCTCTAAAAAGATTTCAGAAAAGAACTTCCCAACAAGGTACTCGCGTTTCAGACTAAACGCAGTTGCAAACTCATCGTTTAGATCGAGTATTTTGTAATCACGTGTACCTGTGTGTGTATTTTGAACTAATTTACCATGTAAGTATCCATGAAATAACTCTTTGAATGCATGTTTGTAGATATCATGGTTCATTATTGTATCCTATACCAACTCTTATAGCTATTATTATGAACAGATATTGATATGTTTGTATAATTGTTTAGTTAAGAACTATTTGAATCATTTCATTTAACTTTTTTTAGAGCTCGATCTAGACATTTGGTGATCCTTTATAATTATTGGATATTATTCAGTTTTTTTTCTAAATCTGAACTGGTGAATATTAGAGTAATACAAAAATCTAATAGTATCCTCAAAACCTAAATGTTAGTATAAGAACATCTCATCTAAGCATTTAAAATAACATATATTACCTAAAAAAACACAGTTATATTCAAGGAGATCATTTATTGGATTGCTATCCGAGCTGGCAATTCACTGAATGCTTGACAGTGAATTTATAATTCTCCAGAATTTCTTGGGAAAACTTTACCGGCTCTATAAATGAGCCGGTAGTGTCACTTCCTCCCTATTTTGCTTATACTAAGAATAATATGTTTTTAGCTTAGATCAGTACAATAATTCCATTAGTTTTATTGCACTTAAAATCAAATTGTTGCGGTTACGAGGTGATAATATTAATAAATATTCTATCGACCAATTTGTTAATGCTACTGAGAAGTCATCTAATGATGGTGAAAGGGTCAGACTTGAAAAAGAGCGGTTCCTGGAAATTGACCTTGAAGGTAGTATTTGGACCAAGATGGGGTCAATGGTCTGCTATTATGGTAATATCAAATTTACACGGGAAGGTGTGCTTGAACACGGTATTAGCAAACTTGTGAAAAAAACACTTACCGGTGAAGGAATGTCACTAACCAAGGCTGAAGGTACAGGAAAACTATTCTTAGCTGACGCAGGGAAGAAAGTATCTGTACTCTACCTAAAAGATGAATCAATAGTTGTTAATGGTAATGACCTGTTGGCATTTGATAATTCACTTTCATGGGATTTTAAAATGATGAAAAAGTTATCAGGTATGGTCTCAGGTGGCCTATTCAATGTTCGACTTGAGGGTACTGGTATGGTAGCTATAACCACACACTATGACCCCATGACATTAAAGCTTACAGGAGATGAGAGTGTTTACACTGACCCAACAGCAACCGTAGCTTGGTCTGGTGATTTAGTTCCTGACCTGAAAACTGACGTTTCCATGAAAACCTTGCTTGGAAGAGCGAGTGGAGAAACTATTCAAATGGCCTTTCAGGGCACTGGTTTTGTGGTGATCCAGCCATATGAAGAAGTTCCGTTCCAGATGTCATCTAGCAAGTAATAATAAGATCAGATTCAAGATTTAGTTAAAAGCTACTAGCTATTAACTACAAATCTATTTTTTTCTATTCATTTTTAGTGGAGGATAAAGAATCAATATTTAGTATAGTGTTGCAATTATTGTTATCTTCATCTCTTAATTGCCTGCACACATCACATATTCTCATTTCTAAGTTATCCACATTATCAGCTTTCATATCTTCAGCTATAGCTCGAATTGAGGTTCTGATATTGTCCTCAAAGACTATTCTGTATCCCCTTTTTTTTGAAATATATTGCGATATTGCTGAAGGTGTAGTATCCAGCTTTTTTGCAATTTCCTGTTGTGAGAATCCATTATTGACCAATTCTTCAACAATAGCTGCTTTTATGGCCGGTAGTACGTCCCAAACTACGGTCTGACATGGCATTTTCATATGTGAAACCTTATACTGATCTGTTGTATGTATATTATAGAATAAGTTTTAAAATAACAATTGTGAATATATGTATGGGAATAAAGATTTTTCTATTGGTGCAATAAATTGTCAATAGAGGTACAATTATATATTAACAATTGTTAATTTAGATTTCACGATTGTGAATTGGGTGTTGTATAACTCTGACAATGTATTCATAATCAAAGTTAAGTGTGATATATGTCAGCCGAGGTGACAGAGTGGCTAATGTGACCGACTGCAGATCGGTTTTCCGGGAGTTCGAATCTTCCCCTCGGCATTTTCAGCATCAAAGGAATGGAGGCACAATTTGGTATTACGGGTCTATAATACTCTTACAAGAGAGTTGGAAAATTTTGAGCCAATGGTTGGAGATCATGTTAATATGTATGTATGTGGGCCTACAGTCTATGATGATTGCCATCTTGGTCATGCCAGAAGTTATGTGGCCTTTGATGTGATTAGAAGGTATCTTCGATATAGTGGTTATGATGTGAAGTATATAATGAACATCACTGATATCGATGATAAGATTATTCAACGGGCAACCAGATCTCAAGAGGATCCTTTAAAACTAGCTGCCAAGTTTACTGATTCTTTTCTTGAAGATATGGAACGACTTAATATACATTCTCCAGATGTCCAGCCAAAGGTAACTGATCATATCAATGAGATAATAAATATCATATCAGGATTGATAGATGGTGGATTTGCTTATGTTACCAGTAAAGGTAACGTATATTTTAATCTTCTAAGTTCTCAAGATAAGATTGGTATTTTAAGTCATCAAACACTTCAAGGACTGTTGGAAGGGTCAGGTTATAGGGTAGGAGTTGAAGATGACAAGAGACATCAACTTGATTTTGCGCTATGGAAATCCTCTGATGAAACTGAGATTGGTTGGGAGAGTCCGTGGAGTAAAGGTCGACCAGGTTGGCATATTGAATGTACTGCAATGGCTGTGAAATATAGTGGTGGTCAATTAGATATTCATGGTGGTGGTATGGATCTAGTGTTCCCTCATCATGAAGCTGAGATTCTCCAATCAGAAGCATATACTGGTAGAGGCCCATTTAGTAAATATTGGATGCATAATGGTTTTTTGACAATAGATAAAGAAAAAATGTCAAAGTCACTTGATAATTTCTTTACAATAAAAGATGTTCTCAAGAGATATTCTCCAGAGACGATTAGGTTCTTTTTAGTGTATACGCATTATAGGAGCACTATTGATTTTAGTGACGATAATCTGCAGGAAGCTGAACAAGCTGTAAAAAGAGTTCAAACAGCTTTTGAAAACTCGAACTATGCACTAATAAATTCAAAAGAGGATGCCAAAGATCATGGACTCCTTGAACTTGTTAGTTGGACAAGGAATGCTATAAAAAGTGCTATGAATGAAGATTTCAATACCAGAGAAGCGTTAGGGCATTTGTTTGTATTCATACGTAAACTGAACCCCATTCTATCTAAAACCGACCTATCATATACTTCTATAGAGCATGTGGTACATTTCTTTGAAGAGATAGATGATATATTTGGTATTCTGGTAAAGAATAATGGGCAGGAACGAGATACTAAAATAAGCAGTGATGAAATTGAAAGTCTAATTTTGATCAGAGAACAAGCACGTGGAAATAAGGATTGGGCAACAGCTGATCAGATAAGAGATCAACTTCAGGAAAAAGGAGTTGTTATTGAAGATTCTAAAAACGGTACTCGTTGGAAATGGCAATAGGAATAGGTGTGATCATATGAGTTTTACATATACTTGTTGTTGATATTGAAGCTCTTGTTTGATATTTGATTTGATTTAATATATTGTATGGCACAGTAGAAGATAATCTAGTTTATTTATTTAGGGTATAGGATGTATTTGATATGGGAAAAATTTACAAAGATATTACATGGACTATAGGGAACACGCCTCTTGTCCGGCTTAACAGATTAACTAAAGGTTTGAATGCGGATGTTCTGGTAAAGCTTGAATCTTTTAATCCAATGGGTAGTGTGAAAGATAGGATTGCACTTGCAATGATAGAGGCAGCTGAAAGAGATGGGCTAATAGATAATAATACTGTTATAGTAGAACCAACGAGTGGAAATACTGGTATTGCACTTGCTGCAATATGTGCTGCACGTGGTTATAAACTTATTCTGGTCATGCCAGAAACGATGAGTGTTGAGAGAAGGAAGTTGTTAAAAGCATACGGTGCAGAGCTTGTTCTCACTCCTGGTACTAAAGGTATGAAAGGAGCCATAAGTAAAGCTGAACAGGTAGTCGCTGAAGATGAAAACAAGGTCTATATTCCACAACAGTTCAGAAATCCAGCAAATCCCGCAATTCATCGAATAACAACAGCTGAAGAGATATGGCGTGATACTGATGGTGAGGTAGATATTCTAGTGGCTGGAGTAGGTACTGGAGGTACAATAACTGGAACCTCACATACTCTAAAAAAGAGGAAACCTTCACTCAGATCGATTGCAGTTGAACCCGAAGAATCTCCGGTTATAAGTGGAGGAAAACCCGGTCCTCATAAAATACAGGGGATAGGTGCAGGTTTTATACCTGAGGTTCTGGATATTGATATCATTGATGAGGTGGTTAAGGTCAATGCAGGAAATGCAGCAGAGACTACTAGAAGACTTGCATTAGAAGAAGGAATTTTAGTAGGTATCTCAGCGGGCGCAGCTACATATGCAGCAGTTGAAATAGCGTCACGTGAAGAATCTAAAGGGAAAACCATTGTTGTTATGCTACCGGATACTGGTGAAAGGTATTTGAGTACGGAGACATTTGAGATATGAATTAAGAAATAGAGTTACCAATGAACTATATACAGTTAGGACTAATTAATTGAGAAAAACAACCCATTATGAATATGAATAAAATTCAGGATATATTTCCATAAATGAAAGGTGTTAATATGAACAATGATTTTAGTGACTTGAAAGCAGTTTTTTTGAACTGTACTCTAAAAAGATCACCTGAACTATCTCATACTGAGGGTTTGTTTAAGATATCTCGATCAATAATGGAAAGAAATCGAGTAAAAGTAGAATCAATAAGACCAGTTGATCATGAGATAGCTTATGGTGTATATCCTGATATGAAGGAAAAGGGTTGGGACGTTGATGACTGGCCGATGATATTTGAAAAGGTTATGGAATCTGATATATTGATCATTGGTACACCTATATGGCTTGGCGATAAGTCATCTATCTGTACTAAAGTTATAGAAAGATTATATTCGTCTTCAGGTGATCTTAATGAAGATGGCCAATATGCATATTATGGAAGAGTTGGTGGTACTCTGATTACCGGTAATGAAGATGGAGCAAAACATTGTGCTATGAATATCTTATACTCAATGCAACACCTCGGCTTTTTAATACCGCCACAAGCGGATGCTGGTTGGTTAGGTGAGATTGGTCCAGGTCCATCTTACCTTGATGAGGGGTCAGGTGGTCCCGAGAACGATTTCACTAACCGTAACACTACCTTCATGACATGGAACTTGATGCATATGGCAAGAGTGCTTAAAGATATTGGTGGAATACCAGCGTATGGAAATCAAAGATCAAAATGGGATGCAGGGTGTAGGTTTGATCACCCAAACCCTGAATATAGATAATAACTAAAAAAGGAATTTGTTGAAATGGTAATGTATGATAGGTATGAAGGATCTTTATTAGGACTTGCAATTGGTGACGCATTAGGTGCATCTATAGAATCAAAAAGTAGGGGTACGTTTGAACCAGTATCTGATATGATCGGCGGTGGACAGTTTGACCTTTTACCAGGGCAATGGACCGACGATACATCTCAGGCACTGTGTTTAGCAGAAAGTCTAGTGACTAAAAAAGAATTTGATCAGACGGATCAGTTAAATAGGTTACTTAAATGGTATCGCGAAGGATACTTGAGCAGTAAAGATGAAGCGTTTAGTATAGGTCCTACCACCTCTGAAAGCCTGGAACGGTTTGAACGAGATGGTACTGTAATCGGTCCATTAAAAAAGGAAGGTAAAGCTACTAACGGCTCATTGATGAGATTAGCACCTGTACCACTAGCTTTTGCCCTGAAACCGGAGTTAGCGATTGAATATGGTGGTAAGAGCTCGATATCAACTCATAACTCAACAGTAGCCATTGATGCGTGCAGGTACATGAGTTCTTTGATAGTAGGTGCATCAATGGGTGTAAGAAAAGATATTTTATTATCAGAATTCTATTGTCCATACGGTGATTATTGGAATTCTCATCGACTATGTCCCGAGATCGAAATGATTGCACGTGGTTCTTTTAAGAAAAAGAGTTCGTCTGAGATTAGAACAACAATGGATGTAACAAATACCCTTGAAGCTGCATTATGGGCATTTTACAATACTGATAATTTTGAAGATGGATGTTTATTGGTAGTTAACCTAGGTGATGATGCGGATACTTCAGGAGCTGTTTATGGTCAGTTGGCCGGTGCTTATTATGGGAGATCAGGTATTCCCTCGCATTGGCAGTCAAAATTGTTTGAACGTGAATTAATAGTATCTTATGCACGACAACTTACAGGGCTATTCAAGTGAATTTGACTTATAGACAAAGGCTCAAGATCATATTATATTATTTTTGAACCTGCTTTAGGACCTGGTTGCGAGTCGAATACTTCATCTACATGGATCATGACAGCTGCTTTCTTTGGCATATCAGGCATCAATGAATTGACCCATTCAACCATCTCATCATATTCAGGTCCACTAGTCTTGACCTCAGCAGTACCTTTGATCTGATATGACCTTTTAGTGTATCCATCATAGACAACAAAAGCAACTTTATTGTTTTCCTGCAAGTTCTGCTTAGTCTTGTTAAAGAAATTATCAGCGACCATAATTGTATCTTCATTAACTACTTTAAGAAATCCTACAAATGCTACGTTTGGTATACTATCTGCACTAGCGGTCGCGATGGGTACAGGATTCTGTTTTTCTATAGTTTGGATCATTTCAGGTGTCATTTTAGCCATATTAATTTCATCTCCTAGCTAACATTTTGTTTATCGTATTGTAGTATCACAACTTTTTAATTTTTTCTGCAATATCTTTACCAAGACGTATACATTCAGCCATATCTTTCTCTGTTGGTTTGTATTGTATCCGTAATACCGGATCAATTACCTGAACCCCTTCTTTTCTCATGATATCAGCAATCATTACAGGTGCTTCACCACTCCATCCATATGAACCAAATGCTGCACCCACTTTTCCTTTAATATCAAGCTCTACCAATTTATCAATGAACTTTTTAATAGGAGGATGCATTGAATAATTAAAAGTTGAAGACCCTATTGCAATACCATCAGCTAATGCTACATCTTCTGGATTCCAATCATAGAAGCTTTTAACCTCTACATCAACACTTCTTGAACTTGCACCTTCGGCAATACCTTCAGCCATCATCTTGGTGTTTCCTTGTGTACTTAGATACACTACAGCTAATTTTGGCATATTTAATTACTCCCACATTTATTACGGAATAGACTAAAAAGAACAGGTAAAGAAGAATTAGTTTAATTGTTCAAATAGTTTATTGTGTACTGCACTGTGGATCGGATATTTGTCGAATCCCACATTTTTGACAGTCAGATTCACTGCATATCTCGTTCTCAAACTTCCATTTGAGTCCCCATTTCTTGATATGACTTATTATCTCAATAAACTCTTCACCACTTTCAGTCAATGAATAATTGCAACGTACAGGTGTACTGTCAGATTCGACATCCCTTTTTATTAATCCATGGTCTTGCAGTTCTTTTAGACGGGTGGATAATGTTTTTGGTGTGATGCTGTGGAGCATATACTTGAGTTCATTGAAATGTTTTTTACCATTTCCTTTATGCAGTTCTAATAGAATACATAATGTCCATCGTTTTCCTATTATATCCATCGTTTTGTATAGGGTACAATCTTTCATAGTATCTTATATGAAACCATTTCTTATATAAATAGGTATCATTATAATATTAGGTATATACTGGATACTAAAAGGAGGAATTGTATGTTTTGTTTTCAATGTCAAGAAACATCTAAAGGAACAGGGTGCACAAAAGCAGGTGTGTGTGGTAAACAGGGAAATGTAGCAGACTTGCAAGATCGACTTATCTATGTTCTAAAAGGTATAGCTTACTATAATTCAATTGCAAGAAAACACGGGAGTGTCAAGAGTTCAACTGAGAGGTTCATGTTAGATTCATTATTCTCGACACTAACAAATACCAACTTCAGTGAATCAACGTTTGAGGAGCGTATAACTGAAGGAATTAAGATACGTGACAGTATCAGGACAGAACTTGAGAGTAAAGGTATTGATACTGGAACTAATACTAATGTTAATGTCCCCCATCCCGCAACAGTGACTCGAGATGAGCTCGATGTAAGTGAAAACGTGGGTGTTCTGGCTACTGATGATGAGGATATAAGGTCACTTCGAGAACTCCTGACATATGGGGTTTAAAAGGAATTTCCGCATATGCACATCATGCGGCTGTGTTGGGCTACACTGACGAAACGATATTCGATTTCTTTGAAAAAGGACTTTTAGCAACGGTTGATGACGAGCTATCAGTTGACGATTTAACTGGACTTGTGCTAGAATGTGGGGATGTGAGTTTAACTACTTTACAATTGTTGGATAAAGCTAATTCACAAGTATATGGTCATCAACAACCTACAGAGATAAATATTGGGACTAGAGAGAACCCTGGTATTTTGATAAGTGGTCATGACCTCAAGGACCTGGAACAATTACTTGAACAAAGTCAAGGTACTGGTGTTGATATTTATACTCATGGCGAAATGATACCAGCAAAAGCATATCCTAGTTTCAAGAAATATGATAATTTCATTGGAAATTATGGCAATGCCTGGTGGAAACAAAAAGAAGAGTTCGATAAGTTCAATGGTCCCATCCTAATGACAACTAATTGCCTGGTACTACCAAAAAAATCATACATTGACAGAATTTATACTACAAGTATTGTAGGATTTGACGGAGTACAACATATAGAAGTGAATGAAGATGGTTCCAAGGACTTCTCTAAGATCATTGAACATGCTAAAAAATGTGCAGCTCCTGAACAGATCGAGGATGGTACAGTATTAGCAGGTTTTGCTCATAATGCAGTACTTAATTTGGCAGATAAAGTTGTAGATGCTATCAAGCAAGGAAATATCTCTAAGTTTGTTGTCATGGCCGGTTGTGATGGTCGCCATAAAGAAAGACAATATTACACTGACTTTGCTCAACAATTACCTGATGATACAGTTATCTTGACTGCGGGTTGTGCTAAATACAGGTACAATAAACTTGGTCTGGGTGATATTGATGGAATTCCAAGAGTACTCGATGCAGGTCAATGTAATGATTCATATTCATTGATAGTGATTGCACAAAAACTTGCTGAAGTGTTTGAAGTAGATGACATCAACGAATTGCCTATAGCATATAATATAGCATGGTATGAGCAAAAATCAGTAGCTGTTTTACTAGCATTGCTGAGCCTTGGTGTAAGGAACATAAACCTGGGTCCAACATTACCTGCCTTTTTATCGCCTAATGTATTGAATGTGCTTGTGGATAAGTTCAATATTAGTCCCGCTGAAAATGTAGAGGCTGACATGAAGAGATTATTATGATGCTTTCATAATCTCTTTATTTATTTTCATTATTTTTTAATCACGTCTCTTAAATTAAGTATACCTTTTGTTGGTGGTACTTTTTTTGGGCATATTCCTACACATTTATATACCACATCACATCCCCAAACACCATTTTCTGTATTTATTGTATTCAATAGACCGTTTTTAGATTCCTGGTCATTACGCGGATCTAGATAATATCGCCATGCTTTTGCTAATGTAGCTGGTCCCATATATTGTTCGTCATGTTTAAATGCTGGACATATACTGTGGCAGAGTGAACACAGTATACAATTAGTGAACTGATCGATCTTTTCATGCATTGCAGGTTCTATCAGAGTATTAGGATCAGTATTATCATGACGACCTTCATCAATCCACGGTTTGATTGAATACACGAGGTCAAAGAATGGTTCCAGATCAACAACAAGGTCTTTAATAATATTGGAGTTAGGTAACGGTAAGGGTTCAATTAAGATCTCTTCTTTGAATTCATCCATTTCCTTGTTCTTCAACAAAACATCGTTTGAATTACTTTCATTTATGATCTCTTTTTTAATGGTTGATATCTGTGTTTTGCAGGCAAGTCTTGGAACTCTATTTATCAGCATAGCACAACTTCCACAAACTGCTCCTCTACACGAATAGCGGAAACATAAACTTCCATCGACCTTTTCCTGGATATGAAATAATGCATCAAGTACTGTCATCCCTTTCTTCTCTTTAATGTGGAACGTGTCGTACCATGAACTCGTATTATCATTTCGCTGAATAACTAATTTGGTCATTAGTATTCCCTCGTCTCAGGCATCACGTCTAGTATAACAGCATTTTTATAATCGATAGTTGGTGCACCATGCTCATCTTTAGTTACTAATGTATGTTTTAACCACTCATTATCGTCCCTTTTATTGTGATCAGTACGATAATGTGAACCACGACTTTCTGTCCGTGACAATGCGCTTAATGTTATTACATGTGCAAGATCTATCATTCCTTTAAGTTCAATGGTGTTTACTAACTCTAAGTTGTATTGCTTTGACATGTTAACTACATTTAGCCGTATACTCTTTTCTTTTAATTCCAGTATTTTACTAAGTGCTACTTTCAATCCTTTTTCATTTCGGAAAATACCAACATGCTCTTGCATTAGACTGCGAACCTCGTCTTTTAGATGAGCAAAACTCTCATTATTACTACTACTACTACCACTACCACTACCGCTACTATCAATATCCATATCCATAATATCTTGGATATCGTTTTTCACATCATTCAACACTTCTACAAGTTTTTGTTCAGTAGGTGAAAATGTGTTTTCATCAACGAATTTTGCAGCATCTATACCAGCTCTTTTCCCGAACACCACAGTTTCAAGTAAAGAATTACCACCAAGCCTATTTGCTCCATGGACACTTATACAGGCACATTCACCAACTGCATAAAGCCCCGGTACTTTAGTTTTCCCATTCACATCACAACAAATACCACCCATTGAATAATGTTGACCGGGTTGTACTGGTATAGGGTTCTCGATAGGATCGATATCTGCAAAGTTCCTAGAAATCTCTCTTATACCAGGTAATTTCTTATTGATCACATCTTTACCAAGGTGGGTAAGATCAAGGTATACATAATCTCCTTCAAATCCATGCCCTTCATTGATCTCTTGTTGAATTGCTCGTGCAACGATATCTCGAGGAGCTAATTCCATTGAATCCTTGGCATACTTTTCCATGAATCTTTTATTCTCAGAATTTAGAAGATATCCACCTTCGCCTCGTGCACCTTCTGTGATAAGTATATTAGTGTCCCAGAGTGTGGTTGGATGGAATTGCACGAATTCCATATCCTTTAATTCAGCTCCTGCATGGTATGCTAGACTTATACCAAAACCGGTATTGATCAATGCATTAGTAGACCTTGCATATATTCTTCCATATCCACCAGTAGCCATTATGGTAACTTTAGATTGAAATATTTCAAGTTCTGAATCTAATAAGTTCATAGCAATGCAACCAACGCATTGTCCATCTTCTATAACAAGCTTGGTCACCAACCATTCAGAATAGATCTTAATACCATACCTCATCACCTGTTCATAGAGTGTATGTAAGATATTATGTCCTGTCCGGTCTCCTGCATAACATGTTCTAGGATATGCGGCACCACCAAATGGTCGTTGTGCAAGATTTCCGTTAGAATCCCTTGAAAAGTTACAGCCCAATGTATCAAGTTCATTTATTGTATCAGGTGCATCTTTACAAAGAACTTGTACAGCATCCTGGTCAGCTAGATAATCACTTCCTTTAATGGTATCAAAAGCGTGTTTTTCCCAACTATCGTCTGATCCAATTGCTGCATTAATGCCACCCTGTGCGGCTCCAGAATGACTTCTAATAGGATATACTTTTGATATGATCGCAACACTTTTACCTGAACGCTGTGCTTCTAATGCTGCTCTGAGCCCTGAAAGACCTCCCCCAATGATTATAATATCATGTTGTATCATTCATAGACCTCGTGACCTTAAGCGGGTCTAAACTATCATCTAGCTCATCCTCTGACATAATTCCTAGCTCCATTACAATAGACTTAATACTTTTATTTTCTCTGTTTGCCTTTTGAACGATTTCAGCGACTCTATCATATCCAAGCTTTGGTGCAAGAACAGTAGCTATAGATAGACTATTGTTCATTAGTTCTTCACATCTTTTACTATTAGCCTTCAAACCACGAAGACAATTTATGTTAAATACTTTGATTGCATTGGATAATATTTCTAGTGAGCGAAGTATATTATGTGTTATTATTGGTGTAAATACATTTAGTTCAAGCTGACCCGCCTGTGATGCAACCACTGTAGCACCATCATTCCCAATCACTTGAAAACAGACCATGTTCATCATTTCAGGCATTGCAGGATTCACCTTACCCGGCATGATCGAGGAACCTGGCTGGACGGCTTTTAAGCTGAGTTCACCAATAGATGTTCGTGGATCACTTGCAAGTAATCTAATATCATTTGATATTTTTATCAGTTCTACAGCAAGTCCTCTTAAAGCTGCAGAGAAGGTAAGCGCTGAACCAGCCGTTTGAGTAGCTTCAAACCGGTTTTTAGTTAGCCTGAACTCGTGTCCCGTAATTAATCTTATCTCTTTTAGTGCAATTGAAGAAAAACCACGGGGAACATTTATTCCAGTACCTACAGCTGATCCTCCAAGGTTCAATTCAAGTAGGTCGGTTAATGCTGATTCTATTCTGTTCTTGGCGAGTTCGATAGATCTAAAGTATCCACTGAACTCCTGTCCAAGTGTTATCGGGACAGCTTCCTGTAAATGAGTTCGACCAGGTTTTACAATTGTATTATTTTCACTTATTATCTCATCCAAGATAGTTAACATCTCATCAATAACAGGTAATAACTTCAAATGAGTCAGTTCTACTATAGATACATGCATTGCTGAATGTATTGTATCATTTGATGACTGTGACATGTTAATATGGTCGTTTGGATGGATGATATCGTATCTACCCTTATCAAACCCCATACGTTCGAGTGCAAGATTAGCTATAACTTCGTTCATGTTCATGTTTTGAGAAGTACCTGCACCTGCCTGGAATACGTCCACTACGAATTGGTCAAGATATTTCCCGCTTCTGATCTCAAGTGCAGAATCAATTATTGATTTGGTTATCAATGGATCAAGAAGTACACCACATTCTCTATTAGCTTTTGCAGCAGCCAATTTAATTGCAGCCTGTGCTTTAATAAAACTGTGCGGTAACGTATCGCCACTTATAGGAAAGTTTTGTGTAGCTCTAACTGTCTGTGGTCCATAATATACGTTACTAGGTACTCGAACTTCTCCTAAACTATCTTTTTCAATTCTTACCAATCAACCACCAGGCTACCTTTAAAAAAACAATATGTAAAAAAGATTGTTTATACATATGATCTATTATAAATATTTAAATTTCAAGTTATAAATAAATGGCCTTTAATCCAATATTTGAAAGAATATTGGGCTATAGGACATAATCAAAGTACCAAGTATCATAGTTTCTACTTTAAAGACAGATACAATAAGCACCCAAAAAAGTACTATTATATATTATAGGGTCAATGTTTTAATGGAGTTTTAGTGATCATAGATGGTAAAAAAAAAACAGTGTCCGTTTCTAAGTCCTACAGAGAAGGATCTCGAAGGAGAATTTTGTCTTAAATCCAAATGTATATGGTACAGGGATAATAAATGCAAGATTGGTGAAGAGGGGGAGAACACTGATTAGCCTTCAAGCTGAGATTAATATGAAGATTTTGTAGTTGATTCGAGATTTAGTTCATTATAATTGAAAGGTTCAATCTCTATGTTTTCGTTCCTTTAAAAGCAATTCTTTCCAATCAGGATGTGTGGCACCTTTAAATTCATATCCTAATGTAACCCAGTCACCCCATAGATTGCAGTTATCTATATCGTTGCCTGTTGTAAGCAATCCTTTCACTTCATAGCTTTTTTCTGGTGCTGGGATCACTGCAAGGACAGAATCGTCATATGCAAGTTCAATCTCGGAATTTACACTGCTAAGACCCTGCCAGTCGTACTTTAAAGGCTGAATATGTATGTTATCTCTCCTTTGAATAACAACAAAACAGATAATTGGCTCTTTACTGATGTCCTTTTCACTTACTTTATCTTTATCTTTCATTTTCAATACACCGGCTGGTCAGTGCTAAAAGTCATTTTTTGATAAGACCTATCATTTCTTTACCAAAGGCAAAAAGGTCATTAGGATGTCTTGATGTAACTAGGTTCTTGTCGATTACAACTTCTTTATCTTCAAATACAGCGCCAGCTGCGATCAAGTCATCTCTTATACCAATATAGGAAGTGGCTCGTCGTCCCTTGATCACACCAGCGGAGATCAATAGCTGGGGTCCATGGCAGATTGCAGCAACAGGTTTGTTATTTTCAAAAAAGCTAGTAACTATTTTTAAAGCGTCTTGGTCAAGTCTCATTTTTTCTGGTCCTTTTCCTCCAGATATTACAAGGATATCATATTCTTCAGGTATCACTTCACTAAATGCAATATCTACATTAACTGGATATCCATGCTTACCAAAAACCTTTCCTTTTTCCATAGAAGCTATTTTTACATCAATACCTTCTTCTTTTAACCGGTGTAATGGATAGAATACTTCAAGGTCCTCGAATCCTTCTGCTGCAAATATTATTCCTTTCAAAATGATCACCTACAAATGCTTGTTATGTAGAATATTATGTTGGTACTAGATATATTTTTAGAAATGTTGTTATTATAAATGGTGGAATATATATTATGTGAGTTTAATATTGTGCACCATGAGTTACAGGAAGTTTATTGATAATCTTGATAGAGACGGTTTACTCATTGAGGTAAATGAGTCAGTTTCTCCAAAGTTCCAAGCCCCAGTGTTAGCGGGCAGGACTAATAAAGCTATTCTTTTCAATGATATTGATGGGAAACGGGCTATTATGAACTTGCTTGGATCACGTGAACAGCTTTCTAAGATGTTACAGGTACCAAAAGATCAAATTATAGATAAATTATCTAATGTGCAACCTGATGGTGAAGTTAAGCTAGTTAATAAGTCACCTACTATGGAAGTAGTAACTGAAGATGTTGATCTAAGAGACCTGCCCATCATGACACATTTTGAGAAAGATGGTGGAGCTTACATAACCGCTGGTATTGTAGTAACTGAACATGATGGTATCATGAACGCGGCTATACATAGGTTAATGGTTGCAGGAAAGAATAAATTGGCGGCAAGGTTAGTACCGCCTCGTCACACTTATCTCTTATACAAACAAGCAGCTGCTGAGAATAAACCGCTACCAGTATGTGTGGTAATTGGTGCTGATCCTGTAATCACCTACGCTACAACTACACGTGTACCACAAGGTAAAGAGTTCGAATATGCTGCATCACTTCGTGGTGAACCTGTTGAGGTGTTCAAGTGTGGTAATGGAATTAAGGTACCCCATGCTGAATATGTCTTGGAAGGTTATATCGAACCAACAGAAACTGTTGATGAAGGTCCCTTTGTTGATATAACAGGTACTTATGACCATGTTAGAAAAGAACCTGTGATTACCATTACACGTATACTGCATCGCAGAGATCCGATCTATCACGGTATTCTACCCGCAGGCCCTGAACACCTGTTAATGATGGGTGTACCATATGAACCTAGGATATACCGAGCTGTAGGTGAAGTGACTGCTGTGAAGAACGTGGTATTAACTGAAGGTGGTTGTTGTTATCTGCATGCGGTGGTACAAATAGATAAAAAAACGGAAGGTGATGGCAAAAATGCTATAATGGCATCTTTTGCAGCTCATACAAGCTTAAAACATGTAGTTATAGTAGACGAGGATATTGATATTTTCAGTCCAGAAGATATAGAGTTCGCTATTGCAACACGTGTACGTGGTGACCGTGATGTAATGGTGATAAGTGGAGTAAGGGGTAGTACACTTGACCCAATGGGCTCGCCTGATGGTACTACGTCTAAAATAGGTATTGATGCAACCAAGATATTAAGCAAATCTGAAATGTTTGAACGCGCTAGAATGCCAGAGATAGATGAACTCTAACCTAACTATGAATAGAAATGATACTAATATGATTGTGTAAGGGTGTACCGGTGTAAAAAAATGTACTTGACACGAGAAGAAGAAAATATACTTAATGGGGAATATGGTACAACATTACAAAAAGCAATTGAAATACTCGTTGCTTTAGGTGATATATATGGTGCAGATAGTTTAATTCCAATAAAAAGTGCACAGATCGCGGGTGTATCATATAAGACAATAGGGGATGCTGGTCTTGAATGGATATCTTCCCTGAAAGGTACTGTAAAGGTACCCTCAGTCCTTAACCCTGCGGGTATGGACCTAGAGGATTGGGCAGGGATGGGTATCCCCGAATCGTTTGCAATCAAGCAAAAAGAGATAATTAAAGCATACTCTGAACTTGGTATTAGGGTAGAATGTACTTGTACTCCATATTATTTACAGGGATTTGATCTGAGTTTGGGTGAACATATTGCATGGAGTGAATCTTCAGCAGTATCCTATGCAAATTCTGTGATAGGTGCACGGACCAATAGGGAAGGTGGGCCCTCAGCACTCTCTGCGGCCTTGATCGGGAAAACTGGGAATTATGGGTTCCATTTAGATCAAAACCGTGTTCCAACGATCTCAGTTAATGTTGAATGTGATATATCAAGTTCAGATTATGGTGCTTTAGGATACATTGTAGGTAAAATGATATCTAACAAAGTACCATTATTTAATCTCAAGAGTAATCCTAAAAAGGTGGATCTAAAATCTTTAGGTGCAGCAATGGCAGCTTCAGGGTCCGTTGCATTGTATCATGTGAAGAATGTTACGCCAGAACAATTGCATATGAACTTCGATACTCCTGAAGAAACGATCGTGATCGAGGAAGAACAGATAAGGGAAGTATATGAGAGTAAAGCATCATTTAAGAATAATTGTGATATTGTTGCTCTTGGTTGCCCCCATTGTTCAGTCGAGGAACTTGAAGAGATAGCTAGTTTGTTAGAGGGTAAGACTGTAAATAAAGAGTTCTGGGTATGCACTTCAAGAGAGGTTGCTAACAATTCAGGAGATATAATATCTCGAATTGAGAAAAGTGGTGCTAAAGTCCTCTGTGATACATGTATGGTAGTATCTCCTGCAAGCGAGAATTATAGATGTATGGCAGTTAATTCGGGGAAAGCGTTCAATTACATTCCTGGGATGTGTAAGATCGAATCGATGTATGCTACCCTTGAAGAATGTATTGATGAGGCAGGTGATAGAAATTAGAATTGAATGTCGATCAATATCAAAAGGGGAAGGAAAAGGTCCTGTACTCTCCACTAAAGACCCGATTTCATTTTTGGGCACTGTAGATCCCGAAACGGGTAATATAATTGATCCTAACCATGAACTTCATGGTAAATGTATAAAAGATTCAATCTTGATATTCCCTTACGGTAAAGGTTCAACAGTAGGTTCCTATGTATTATATCAACTAAAAAAGAACGGTTGTGCTCCATCAGGGATGATCAATATCGATTCTGAACCTATAGTAGCAGTTGGTGCAATTATATCGGATATACCTTTAGTTGACCGGCCAAACGTTGATATATTCAAGGTTATAGTCGAGGGCGATGAAGTGATAGTAAACGGGTCCGAAGGCTACCTTGAAATAACGGGTTCGAAATGATATTGGTATTAGTGTTGTATAGAATGTCCAAAAACCTTAAAATGATCAGTTCTTTTATTAATTTCAATGAAAACGTACCTTCGATGGAATAAGAAAAGTGCCTATAGTCTAGCAGCACTAGCTCCTTTGATCAATTTTGAAGGATTTACATCCGAGCCAAAAGAAGGTATTATGGTATATAGCTTCTCAACAAAACAGGCACAATTCTTCTATGATGAAGTACTCGAATTTGCGTCCAATTCCAAAAAAACTATTTTTATTGCAGGTGGACCACATCCCACAGGCTCCCCTGAAGAAACACTGGACTATTTCGATTATGTAGTGATCGGGGAAGGTGAAGAAACACTACCCGAACTAATAAACGCTATCCAAAACAATATTGATATCAATAAGATTGAAGGTATTGGATATCGATCGAATTCAGGTGAAAAGGTATACACCAACCCAAGATCGAATGTTGACCTTGATACGTATCCCTGTTTTGATCCAACTCATTTATACTCGCCAATAGAAATAAGCCGAGGATGTCCCTGGAAATGTAAATATTGTCAGACACCAGAACTGTTTGGGTCCAGGATGAGACATAGAAGTATTTCATCGATATTAAAGTTCAGTAAATATTATTCAGATATACGGTTCACAAGTTCTAATGCACTAGCTTATGGCAGTGATGGTATACATCCAAATCTGGATAAAGTGGAATTACTCCTCAGCTCCATTGCTGAGTTGGGTGAGAAGAACATTTTCTTTGGTACATTTCCTTCAGAGGTTAGACCAGAGTTTGTATCTGATAAAGCGCTTGAACTGGTACTGGAATATTGTACGAACACATCTATAAGTATGGGTGCACAAACCGGGAGTGATGCAATAATGCGTAGTATTAGTAGAGGTCATGATGTGAATGATGTGATAATTGCAGTAGAACGGTGCATTGATCATGGTATTGTACCAAATGTCGATTTCATAGTAGGCTTCCCGGGAGAAACTCCATCTGATCAAATGAAAAGTGTTGAATTAATGAAATGGATATGTAACAAAAAAGGGGGTAAGGTACATGCACATTATTTCACGCCATTACCAGGCACCCCATATTCGAACTCATTACCATCGTCTGTATCCAAAGATGTAAATAAGGAACTGGGAAAACTTGCACTTAAAGGTAAACTCACTGGCACCTGGCAAAGTTCCACATGACCCATTTTTTCTGGTTTACTAAACCTTGTCATTTTTGTTCAGAGAATGTTTCAAACTTACCCTTATGGTACACTAAAATGTCAATAGGCTGACCTTTATTATACTCTCTAATTTTTTGAGCTTGCATAGCAGGAATGTGTTTTAGTCCATTTGTCTGAAAGTGGGTTAAGATCGTTCTCATGAACATGATCATATGTTCTTGAAATCGAATTTCGTATTCTTTGGTTTGATGAATAATTGAGTTACATGTTTCATCATCTATATGGTTATGATAGTATCCGTGTTCATTTAATCCACTGATCATGTTCCAATCCACATTACCTTTCTTTTTTATTACGGGGAAGAGCATATAAGGATATACTCTGCATATAAGTGGTCTCTTGGAATATATGGTACAGAGTCCGTTTTGAAGGAATATGCATGTTTTATCACTATCATTCTTAGTTTTGATAGTATACCCACATGAATACAATTTCCCATATTGGTCACAGAACTCAAAACCAGGTGCAGGATATAATACAGTAGGATCAATATCTTTTATTCGTTCTACATCATCCTCTAATAGTAAAATATGGTCATTGAAACTTGCTGTACAGCATTTAGTACACATTTCGCAATTAAAACCGATATCTTGAATTACCTCTTTAAATTCATTATCGGGATAGTCCCTGATCAGCTGAACAATGTTCTCACGTGAATTTATATCATCTTTCACTTTCCTTTGTTTAACAGTAACCACCTTTTATTGCATTTTGTATCGTAAAACTTAATAATATGATATACATCTTACGTGCACAGATTATTTTGGTTTAATATCAAGCTAAATATAGAAAAATTAACAACTTTTCAGTTAATATTATAATTCGTTTGGAACTTATAATTAAATATACTGGAAAATTCAAATATATCAATTTACATATAAAATGCATATATATAACGAGGATTCAATATGGGTAAAACAGGAAGCATAGAATGGGTAAGAGTTAGAGGAAGAAAAGGTAAAACCATTAAGGTCAAAAAGGCCGCACAAAGTAAATCTCATCCAGGTCCAGGCCAAAGGTACACATCATCAGGCTCAAAAAGAAGGTTTAAACAACGGCCTGCAAGAGCTATTGTGAAATGAGTAAGGTTGAAAAGTACCTTACTAACACTTTTTTATATGCATGTATAGATAAAGCTTCTAAACTAAGTGAAACTTTTTTGTAGAAGCACAGTAACATCGATATTATTTCTAGTCAGCTTAGTCTGATATGTATGTGCATTCGTTCATCAATTTCCAGTGACTATTGTATCCGAATTCAATTGCATACCTTAGTAGGTGGTACTGTTTTCACATCTCAAAACCTCATAAAAAAACGTTAACTTTATATAGAACTACAAACATGTGAAAACCACCTATAAAGGAATAGTTATTACATATTAGTATAGGAGGATAATAATAATGGCAGGACAACAAATGAGTGGACAGCCTATTTTCATTTTGAATGAAGGTAGTAAGAGAACACGTGGAAGAGATGCTCAAAGTAACAATATAATGGCTGGAAAAGCTGTTGCAGAAGCTGTACGAACAACACTTGGTCCAAAAGGAATGGACAAAATGCTTGTAGATTCATTAGGAGATGTAGTTATCACCAATGACGGGGCAACTATCTTAAAAGAGATGGATATTGAACATCCAGCAGCAAAGATGATCGTTGAAGTTTCAAAGACCCAGGATGATGAAGTGGGTGACGGAACTACTACAGCAGCAGTAATTGCAGGAGAACTTCTTAAAAAAGCAGAAGATATGATCAATCAGGATGTCCATCCAACTATCATAGCCTCTGGGTTCAGAATGGCTGCAGAAAGATCAGGCGAAATTCTTGACAGCGTTGCAAAAGATATCACTTCAGCAGATGAAGATCAATTGATCAATATTGCAGGAACTGCAATGACCGGAAAAGGTGCTGAAGCAAATAAGGAAGTTTTAGGTAAGATCGCAGTAGATGCTGTACGCAGTGTTGTAGAGAAATCCGATGGTAATACTGTAGATATGGATAATATAAAGGTCGAAAAGAAAGTTGGTGGCCGTGTAGAAGAATCCGAACTTATCGAAGGTATGCTCATTGATAAGGAGCGAGTACACACAAACATGCCAAAGAAGGTCGACGATGCAAAGATTGCTCTACTCAACAGCGCAATTGAATTGAAAGAAACTGAAGTTGATGCAGAGATCTCAATCACTTCACCAGATCAGTTACAATCTTTCCTTGACCAAGAAGAAAAGATGCTAAAAGACCTTGTATCCAAGATCACTTCAAGTGGTGCAAATGTCGTATTCTGCCAGAAAGGTATAGATGACATGGCACAACATTTCCTTGCAAAAGAAGGCATCTTTGCAGTTAGACGTGTTAAAAAGAGTGACATGGAAAAACTTGCTCGTGCAACAGGTGGCAGTTTGATCACTAACTTAGATGAAATTAGCGAATCAGATCTAGGCCACTCTCAAGCTGTAGAAGAACGCAAAGTTGGTGGCGATAGCATGATCTTCGTTACCGGCTGCGACAATCCAAAAGCAGTGTCAATATTGCTCCGTGGAGGTACAGAACATGTAGTTGACAGTGTGGAAAGAGCACTTGATGATGCACTAAGAGTTGTTGGAGTTGCGATCGAGGATGAAAAACTTGTAGCAGGTGGAGGTTCACCTGAGGTACAGGTAGCTCTTGAACTACATGACTATGCATCCTCTCTAAGTGGCAGAGAACAGCTTGCTGTTAGAGCATTTGCAGAAGCTCTTGAAGTAATCCCAAGAACACTTGCAGAAAATGCAGGTTTAGACCCAATCGATACATTAGTGGAATTACGTTCACATCACGAAAATGGTGAAAAGACAGCTGGACTTGATGTGTACACTGGTGATGTTGTTGATATGTGGGCAAGAGGAGTTGTCGAACCTCTTAGAATCAAGACACAAGCAATAAATGCAGCAGCAGAAGCAGCTATCATGATACTCAGAATCGATGACGTGATTGCATCCAACAAAGCTCCAGAACCACCAGCAGGCGCCGAAGGTATGGGCGGCATGGGTGGAATGGGAGGAATGGGTGGCGGAATGCCTCCTATGATGTAATCCCATAACATCGAACACAGAAAAAGTAAGAATGATAACTTTGTGCAGGTCATCCATGTTTCAGTGATGACCTGTGATCCCCTCTTTTTTTTATTTTTTTTACAAACCTAACATAGCTTCTTAAATAGCAGGTATGATTTTTCTAAAAAATAGTTTAGACACTTTGTTCTAAACATTTGATTATATCAGATGAAGGATAATTCAATTTAATATGTCTTGTTCGACCACGCCTACCTTTACCTGTGAAATTAGTAGTTAAATAATGGAACGATTCTAATTTTGTGACAATTTCATAGAAACGGGTATACCCTAAACCGGTAATATCATGGAACAGTGAATAGAGTTCACCTGCATGGACGGTATTCTGATTTACAACTAAACTGAGTAAACTCTTTTCGTCTTTAGTTAACGACCTTAAGTTCCTGCAAAGGTGGAGTAAACGCGACTTTTCGTACGCATTATCTACATCTTCGATTATGATCTTCCTGTCAGCTCTTCTTTCCGCATTTAATCCAGCACGTTTTAATAGATCAATACCGACCCGAAGGTCTCCAGTACTATCAATATATTCAACAATTCTTTTCTTCACATCTTCAGAAACAACATTTTCAAAGAAAGCGTGCTCAACTCTTGTTGTTACTATGTCATAGAGTTCATCGTAATTGTATCTTGGGAAATATATTTCTTCAGGTAAGAATACAGAACTTACTTTTTGGTCGAAGTTGTACAGTTTACCAGTTTCACTTATGATCACTACAACACCGATCTTGACACCAGGATATTGTTCGTGTGCTCTTAAAAGAGAATACATTATTTTATCTGCATGTCCGTCATGGAAAAGATAATTTATATCATCTAAAGAAACAATTAATGCCTTTTCTTCTTCAATCAATTTTTCCATAAGGTTTTCGAATACTCTCAGGAATGAGATGCCTGAGCTAGGCGGTTTCAATTTTAAAACCTCTTTATAGATCCTTGAAACTACAGCAAACCTGGTTGAATCTATTTGACAGTTAACTTTCACTGTATGAACTTTATTAGAATTTTCATAAATTTCATTGAAAATTTTAAGTACAGCTGTTGTTTTACCAGTTCCAGGAGGACCGCTAACTAGACAATTAACTGGTCTCATGTTCCTTGTGGCTGGTATTAAACTGTATCCAATGCCTTTTAATTGAGTTTCACGATGTTCAAACTTTTCTGGGATGTGATCCAATTCAAGTATTTCTGGATTCCTGAATATAGTTTCGTCCCAGAGAAGTATATCTTTGTTCATCTAACCAAACTCCAAATTATGAGTTAATATAATTTTTGAGTTGTATATGTATATATGGTATCAATTACTCTTATCCTTTGATCTCACTGACATGCTCCCACGACTAAAGTGCTTGGGGTTCTACGGTTGATTGCTTTCTAATCATTGCCGCTTTGGGGATGCCAGTATTCCCCTTCGCATCATCACTTTCTGTTGCGAATCGAACTATGTTTGGAGATAATGCGATATTGAAAGCCGCATTAACGTCCGCATGTTCAACGTGTCCATAAGAGGGACACTGGAAGCTCTTAATATTTCTATTCCCTATATGACCGCATCTGCTACATGATCGAGAAGTGTATGCGGGGTCGATATAAGCGATAGGGACTCCAAGTAGTTTGGCTTTGTACTCTATCATCATCTGGAGTTGATAGAAAGACCAACTATTCAAGGAATAACGGAATAAATTTGCTTGTTTCTTGTTCTTACGGATACCTTTGAGATCTTCGAGCTTGATCCCGTAGCCATCTCTCTTTTGTAGATTTTTGCGGATATGTTTGTATTTTCCATGAATATGCTGTCCTGATTTAGCGAGTTTCATAATCTTCCCGGTATTAGGAGATGCTACTACTGCTACATGTCCTGTGGTGTTACGGTCTACTCCTAACCACTCGGTAGCTTCGTATTCGGAATTTTCAGTGTGGGTTAACAGAGACATAGAGATATTCGTTGTCTACTTCAATCTGATTGATAGTGTCGAAGTGGGTAGGGATTTCATGTCTAAGTTCAAGTTTTTTTAATGATGTTATTTTGATAATCTGTATTGAAGGGTCATACTGGATTCCCTGATTAGGGATTGTTAATTTGACCTTGTTAATGCGCTTTAGTTTTCGATTGCGTCCATATTAACGAATAATCTGGTTGCTCATTACTGACTTTAACCCAAATTGTTTTACATCTTTGGAACTGAATTTAGCTGAATATGGATGATGCTCTAATACATATTGGGCTACATTTTCAGCCCTCTTTATTTCATCGGAATAATCTCGATGATGTTTGATCTTGTATGTGAGTATCATTTGTTTTTCTGTTCCTCAATATATTCTTTAATTGTTGCTTCTGAAATATGACCAACAGATTCACAGTAGTAGTTTCGAGTCCATAATGTAGGTATTCTGGTTCTCAATTCTGAATATTCCTGTCTTAGAATACGAGATGTATAACCCTTAAATTGTTGAACAATCCAATGAGGACTCATTGTAGGGTTTGCTTTCACGAATAAATGAACTTGGTCAGGCATTACTTCCATTTTTTCTATGGTTACTCCGATTTCCTCTGCTTTCTCATGAAGAAGTTCCTTTAAACGTTCTTCAATCTCATTTTTTAAAACATTACGCCTATATTTAGGACACCATATTAGATGAAAACCGATATTATACACTGTTGTATTGCTAAGTTTCCATCGTTCTGTTGCCATAATAATATATTATATTTCTGACAGCTATACATAATTTGTGGTTAGCTAACAGGTGGGGTACGATTCATCCCACCACTAAAGTAGTGGGCTTTCTCTACCCCTACACCCCGTTAGTCGTAAAGCTTATCCTATCTTCGTTTGCAAAGATTGTCATTTTATCGGTGGATAAGAAACCTATTAAACACAGTCCAGTTCTAATAGCAGCATCTATCCCAGTATCCAGTGGTGCGGATTTAGTTACTAAAAGAGGAATTCCGGCACGTGCAACCTTTAATACCATTCCCGCAGACTGTCTTCCGGTGGATAGAAGATAACTACTTGAGAGTTCGATCTTATTTAGAATAGCTTCACCTACGACTTTATCTATTGCATTATGTCTCCCAATATCTACACAGCTTGAAATGAGGTTACCTCTAGAATCTATCAGAGCAGCAAGATGAGTACCTCTGGTGACACTATGTATACCTGATTTCAGGTACGTTGTGGTATTGAACACATTGTAATAATGGAAAAGAGTATTAGAATCAATTGTTATTTCCTCGCTATTTTCCCACCTAAAACCAATACATCCTGAAGACCTCAATTCTTGCCATAACTCAACATCATCACTGTTCTCAACCTGGGCATTGATAGATGTACCTTCTAACTCAATACTTTTGATCTCATGTGCTTTAGCAATACCTTCACATACGATATACCCAATACCAAGTTCTTTTATTTTTGAAGGTGATGTTAGGATAGATGCAATTTTAATGTCATTGATTATAAGGTCAAAAGTAGCTTCTTTTGCAACATTATATTCTTTGTACACCTGATCTCCATTATTTGAGATTTCCAAAGCTTTATATGTTGAGATATAATCGTTATTATTGTGCTTATTCATCTGACTCACACACATTCAGGGTTAGTTTAAGTTTAACTTACCAGATTAGATATCTGGAACAAGGTATCAGCGAAAATCTCTACTTCTTCCATAGTATTGTATAAAGCAAAAGAAGCCCTTATGACCCCATCTACTTTCAACTGACTTATAGTTGGCATTGCACAGTGGAACCCACTCCTGACACAAATGTTTTTAGTTTCGTTCATGATCATAGCAACATCATGTGAGTTCATGCCAATCACATTAAATGGAACTACACTTGCTCTCTTCTTTGGACCGTATATTTCAAGTGATGGAATTTCAGAAATCAAAGATATTGCATATTTGCTTAATTTGTGTTCATGTTCCTTTATGTTCTTGATATCAATGGCTTCAATATAATCTATTGCACGACCAAGCCCAATTATGCCAGGTATGTTCGGTGTACCAGCTTCGAATTTAGCTGGACTTGGTTCCAAACTGTAATTACTGCTATTGACATTGTTCACAGTTCCACCACCAAGATATATAGGCTCGATACTATCAGGATCTCTAATATAGAGGATACCAGTACCCTGTGGACCTAATAATCCTTTATGGCCAGCAGCAACGAAATAATCGCACTTAAGTGATTTTAGGTTGATAGGTATATGTCCAGCTGACTGTGCACCATCAATTAGGACCTTGATATCATTATTATGTGCGATCTTGATAATGGATCTAATATCCTGGATTGAACCCAGGACGTTTGAGATGTGGCTTATAGCTATTAGTTTAGTGTTATCCTGTATAGCTGACAGAATATATTCTGGATGCACAATACCTTTCTTGTTTGCAGGTACTATGTCTACACTAACTCCCTTTTTCCTGAGTCTCATCCATGGTACTAAGTTTGAGTGGTGCTCTATACTAGTTGTGATAACATGATCTTCAGGTTCCCATTCTATGCCCTGTGAGACCATATTAATACCTTCAGTGGTGTTTTTGGTAAATATTATCTTAGCTGGGTCAGCATTAAAGAAAGAAGCTACTTTTTCTCGTGCACTTTCACATCTATCAGTCGTTTCTCTTACAAGCTGATGTGCACCTCTTCCATAATTTCCTGCATACTCATAGAAATATTCGTTCATAGCCTCTACGACCTGTATAGGCGTTTGAGTAGTTGCAGCACTATCAAAATAAATTACTTTTTTGAGTACAGGAAAATCATTACGAACCAAGTTCACATCGTACATTATGTGTCAGATATAATTATTTACACAAATAGCTTGTGGAATTTCATTGAATTGAATTACTACAAAAGAAAAAAGTTCAAAAAAGGTGTAAGTGAATGTAGCAGATCACTTATCACTTGCCTTGAATTCCACCATTCATGAACCTATATAGCTCTAAATCATCTTTATTCATTGTAGAAGATTTCTTTTTTGCTAGGTTCATTGTGGTGCAGCAATGGTTCTGCATATATTCATCTTTCCTATACTTTCTTATGTTCTTTATGACATTTATCATCACATATCAACTCCTGTCTCTTCAAATAGTATGGAAATGAAATTATTCCGCTGCATCAATTCGAAAATAGTTCATCCCCACAAACTAGATGTAAACCATATATTAAGCATTGCTTACTATATATAGTTTTTCATTATTGGAAATTCATGCCCTTAAAAACTAAAATTAATGAAAATCTGTTATTCTAAAAGTATTAATTGGAAAAATAATAATATATAGTAAAACGTTTTCCTACTTATGACTTATCTTAATCTTGACCCTTCCTTAAAATACATTGAAGGTACACAAAGGGTTTTCAATGAACAAAAAACACTAGAAGTTACTGAATCCAGTTTGAAAAGTATTGGTGTAACTCGAATTGCGAACATTACTGACCTTGATCGAGTAGGTATTCCTGTATATTCTGCAATAAGGCCCAGTGCAGCCAAAGGTGCGATCTCTGTTTATTCAGGGAAAGGTCCCACCCATAATCAAGCCAGGATATCAGCTATAATGGAAAGTTTTGAACGGTGTTTAGCAGAACGTGCTACAGAGAACATGGATGTAAAAGGTGAACCTAACCTAACAAATTTCATTGATACCTATGATAATGCTGTACAAGAACATACTGTCCTGAGCCCACAGTCTCTTCTCCTACCTGAACCCGGATCATCAGATATACTGATGGAATGGACTCAATCATTTGATATACTCAATAATGAAGAATGTTTTGTACCCTCTAATGCAGTTTACCATCCATATAATCCACCTGGGAGATCACATAAACTGTTTCGCAGTAACACCAATGGGCTTGCAGCAGGTAATGTTCTTGAGGAAGCAGTATTACATGGATTATTAGAAGTGATTGAACGAGATGCTTTAAGCATGGCTGAATTCAATCGAAATCCGGGAAAAGAATTGATATTGGATCCAGATGATGGGTTCAATTATGAATTGGTTCAAAGGTTTAGAGATGAAGGTATTGATATCAGGATATGGTTATTAGAACATGATCTAGGTATACCAACATTTGTAGCAGCTACTGATGATATTAAATTAAAAGATCCAGCAATGCTTGTGATGGGTGCAGGTTCACATTTGCGACCAGACATAGCTGTTAGAAGGGCCGTATCGGAAGCTGCACAGTCAAGGGTAGTTCAAATACATGGTGCTAGGGAAGATACTGACCGTGAAAGTTTTGTCCGTCAAATTGGATATGATCGGATGAAAAGGATGAACCGGTTTTGGTATGAGGATGGAGATACTGTCAAGTTGGAAGACATAAAGGATATTTCCACAGATTCTCCGATAACAAACATTGAAACTATAATTAATATGCTAAAAGGTATTACTGAACGTATACTGGTTTCTGATCTATCAAGGGCTGATGTAAGTGTCCCAGTTGTTCGTGTGATCGTACCAGAGTTTGAACAATATACTCTTGATAGGGAACGAATTGGGGCAAGAATGAAAGTAATTAAGAAACGAACTATTCCTAAGAACGAAAGACCATGGAGAAAACATAAAAGATGAATTATAGTACAACACCTAACTCGATAATATTTACTGGTACAAGTATATCTCATTCAGAAGCTAGTAGAATATTAGATGTTCAGTATGCAGGACCAGTAGTTCGGTGTGATGTCCAAAAAGCTGTTAGTGAAGGATATGATATTATTGGGATTATAGATGGTGTTTTTTTCAATAAAGCAGCTGTTTCTCATCGTGAGATCATAAAAGCTATTCGTAATGGTGTTACTGTTGTAGGGGGAGGTAGCATGGGTGCACTTCGTGCTTCTGAACTTGACATTCATGGAATGATCGGTATTGGTCGAATCTATGAATGGTACCGCGACGGTATGCTAGAAGATGATGATGAAGTAGCTGTTGCTACAAACCCTGACACGTACGAACCCGTATCATCACCCATGGTGAATATAAGAGAAACACTTATCTCAGCTCATAGTAACAGAGTCATTGGTAAGGATGTTAGGGATGACCTGATTGATATTGGTAAACGAACACATTATAATTATAGGTCCTATGAAGGTATTATAAAATCTGGACTCTCCCAACAGATCATTTCAGAAGAAGAAGGTAAAAATCTGCTCAATTTCTGCAAAGAACATGAAGTAGATGTGAAACGTGAAGATGCAAAGGAAGTTATTTCCAAAGTAAAAGAACTTATGATGTCGCTAACAGAATAATTATCTACTGCTTTAGTATCTTGACATACCCCGCAAATATATTTTCGAATATACCAGGATATATATTTTTAATCACATCTTTATGTTTTGTGCAATGACCTGCAGCTATAAAAGTGAACTTATCCATACAATCAAATTCTTCACTATCATGTAAGCCACCAATGAATCCAAATATGTTTTCATTATCATCCAAACTAGTCATAGTAATTTTCAATGTTGGATGAGAACAACCTGAAAGGATAGTGGACCCTTGTTTTGATTTGAGTATGAGTGATTGTTCCTTGAGATCAACTCCAAGTTCACCAGTTGTATAAATATTAGTAGTAATTTTCCTTTTAGATCTAATTTCAATGACTTTACCTGAAATCCGTGCTTGTATTTCTTTTTTTAAAGCACAAGAAAAGGAATGAGGTACAATTACATCTACATCTGGATTTTTCGAAAGAAATGTAGGTAATCCTCCTATATGGTCCCAATGATGATGCGATATTATAATTGTGTCAACTTCATTTGGATTGATGTCTAAACTGAACATGTTACCTAATAAGATCTCACCGTCCCACCCAGTATCAAATAATATGTTCATATCTTCAGATTCAATATAACACGCAAATCCCCACCCATCTCTTAGCCCGGAAGAGGCTTCATTGTCATAGACAACTGTCAACTTCACAAACTCACCTGATTATAATTAGAATGAATTAATGTCATTATTTGTTCCTTGCTTTCTTCATGGGACCATCTACCATTCGTTCTAATGCATTAACTATATTTCCAATATCTTTGTAAGGAATTCCTGCTAACATTTCTTCATTTTTTATATCAGTTGATCTTCTGCAACCAAAACAACCAAGGCTTAAGTTCATTTTGTTTTTATTGATTGGTATTATGGTAGAATCAACACATGTTGCCTGAAATGCTGCTGTATTGAACTCTAACCTACCTCCTTTAAAAAAAGTATGTGCAGGGATGAGCCAATATAGAGTTTCAGGAATATCTACTAATACTACTACATCGGGTTCAGTTTCAAAGGATCTAAGAGGTCCAACTAATGTTGAAATGAAATTATCGGATTCAATCACATACCTCTGCTCTATCATTTTCGCAGCAGCATCTTTGTTGTTGAACATGCCAAGGTTACTATGAAACTCTCCACTCTTCACCTTCTCGGGTGTTTCCGCTATACTCAGGCTCGAGGCGCCTACTACACAAGCATGTTTTTCAGAGGGAACATTAAAGCATTTACCATCTTTTGCTGACATTATTGTTTGACAATGTCTGATACTACTTTCAGGCACTTTAAAACTATCAGGGACATTATCACCTAATTCCATTAACTTTACTCCCACGGGCTCATATCTCAGCTTGAGTATACTTTTTAACTTGTTTGCTATTTGTTCATTGTTCATTTTCTATACCTACACTGTTTCTCTATTATCATATTACAATTAATTAGATATTACCAAACATAGATTTTTATGTTATCTAAAAGAAATAATTAAAAATTATATCATTTTAATCCTTTATAATTGTAAAAAAACTCTGTAAACGCTGTGAATTAGGATATAAATCTTTATAAGTCCATTAATGATCTATAAATATTAAGTTGTTTTGCTAATATCTAGCTGCACAATTAAAATGGGAATAGTAAAATAGCATAATATAACTCTTAAATTAAGTTAATTAAATTACATTGAAAATGTCATGGAGGTACTTTTATGGAAATCAAAGAAATTAATGAAATAGGTACAGAGCTTATCAAGTTATTTAAACTTGACACGTCAGCTGTTGCGGTTACATTGATCCCTTCTACACATGAACTGCCAGAAGGTATTTCACGGTTAGACGATCCGACACGTCACTGCCAAATGGTGGATAATGTAAGATATAATGGTGATTCCTTCTATACATTAATTGATGATCATAAATGCAAGGGTGGTGCTGCAACTTTAGGTTTTTGTGACCTGCCTCAATCACTTAAGAGCGGTGACCTTTACTTTAAATTAAAACGTTTCAGCACAATAAATGCGGCAAGAAGGACAATGGAAAAAGTTCCTGTTATAAGTCCAGACTCCGTAAAAGCGATTGCATATGCACCATTGGAGAAAACAATACTGGTTCCAGATGTGATAGTGATCATATCTAACCCAGAAACTATAATGAAAATATCACAAAGCGTTCTGTATAAACATGGTGGTAGAATAACTGCCGATTTTGCAGGAATACAAAGTATTTGCGGTGATGGTGTAGCAGAACCATATAATTGTGGTACAGTTGGTATTACTGTAGGATGTAGTGGTAGTCGAAAACATACAAGCATCAATGAAAATGAAATGATTATTGGTATACCGTTTGAAAGATTAAATGACCTTTATGGTGCCTCTAAAAAAATGCTTGCAGGTAATTAACTTTAACTTATTCAATTATTTTAAATAATTGCATTCAGCATGACTGATCTTGCCACATGCACTTATGGTCGGATGACCCATGGAATCACATATCTGATCAATTACTTTTTTTGAGACTTTACTTTCAAAACGTGCAACTTCGGTACATGCTTCATCTTTATCTATGCCATAATGGCTGAACATCAAACTAAGTATTCGATGTCTTTTAACTAAGAACTTAGCGTACTCCTGACCCTTATCAGTTAACTGGACACCTCTATATGGTATATGCTTTAAGTACCCTTCATTACTTAGCTCTATAATGGTCTTGGTTATTGTGGAGGGATCGACACCAAAATGGTTGGATATCTGGTTAGTTTTTACACTACCATCTTGGTTCAAGAGATATTTCAAATACTCAATTTTTCTTGGTGATAACTCAAGTCCTGTAATGCTACCATTGTTCATATTCTAGTATATATCTGAAAAGTGTATTTAATCTTTCTCTTAATCCATCAAGAAATCAATATCAAGCTACTTTAAGCTCCAAAACCATAGGGAAATAATACTTTCACCCCGCTTACTTTTGATTTATATAGTATCCAGTTGTAGAGAGTATTGAGGTGATTTAAATGGATAACACATTTGAAGGACTGGTTGAACGCTCTGTTTATTATGAACAATTTGAAGATTTTGAACGCAAAGTCGAAAATAGATAATATTTGTTATGATACAAAATTTAGATAAACTTTATTTGATCTGGTCACTGGCCATCCCCTCTATCCCGTTTTAGCTCATGATACTAAGTCAGTGATCAGATTCTATAATTTCTAATGCTACTTATTTTAGAAATATATTTAATTTTAAAGGTATTAGAATGCTCTAGTTTAAGGAGCTATTGGATGCACAAGTACTATTTTTACAAATCTGGAGATGATGTTGAAGACAGTTCAATAATCGGATTGATCAAAAAAATATCACTCAAACATAATTTATCATATGAAGTAATTGACACAAAAACTCTTGAAACCGACTTAAAGGAAGAATTAGCGGAATCACTCCGAATAATAAGTCGAAGAGAAGGAATAAAGGTTGTTAGTAGTGGTAGGGGTCCTTTGCCAATATCTCGCTCTGGTAAACTGAACGAGATTCCTATACTTGTTGTCCGGGAAGGTGGAAAAGATATAGGAGTTTTTCCACACGTAAAAAATGGGAAAAGGATCGATATATTGCACCACTTAAACAATATGATCGATGCTAATTCAAATTCTGAATTCTTTACTGATGAAAGTATCACAGAATCAGACATATCTCGAATGATCACATCCTATCCTAATCTTATAGATGATAATCTTGAATTTATTGATACTGAGATTGAGGTGGAAGGTGGAAGAATTGATGCTGTTTTTAAGAACAGGGATGAAGAACATTTACTTGTTGAGATAGAAATAAAGGCTAACGATAATGCCATTGCACAGGTTCAACGATTCAAGTTACCTTATGCTAAAAAATACGGTATACCTGTTGATAAGATCAGACTCTGTATAGTATGTGCAGAGATTGGTAAAAGTAGAATAGTTGCATGTAATGGAGCTAATATTGAGGTATATCAATTGAACCTTCTTAAATTGAACTGATCAATTTTAGTAAATAAGTTATTTAGTAAATACGTTATTTTTTGAAAAAAAAGGGTATAGGGGATCTTTAGTAACTAAGATCCTCCTCTAGTTTTTGATTTAATCGTTGCTTGTTTTGGTGGAAGATACAACTTTTCCATCTTCAGTTACTACAGGCTCAGGTTTCCATCCAAGGAAATCTGCATTATCGCTGAACATCATAGAATCGCTCATGTCTCCCCGTGTTGCTTTCAGGATAAGTCCTGTTATAGCACCTGTAATAAGGGATAGAATGAGTACTCCTACGACACTTATGAGATTTACCATTCCTGCAGCAAATATTGCACCAAATATACCACCGAGTATACCTGGTACTCCGTGTAGGTTGTGTACGCCCATTACATCAAGTACACCTGTCTTTTTGCATAACCAAGGATGTACTTTGACAAAACAGAACACTGAAACTGCACCAGCAATTAGACCAATACCTAATGCGGTCCAAGGATCAACTGAAACCAGTGGGGAACCTATAGCCACAAGTCCTGCTAACAGTGCATAAGTGTATACTAAAGGATCGACTTTCTTTTGAAGTAATATACACATGAAATATGCAGATATTATTGAACCAAGACCAGCCATGTATGCTGTAAACATTCCCCAATTGACCAAGTCTGCTGGGAGTAGTGCAGTTACGAATGAAGGCCATAATACAAACAATAACATTGAAGCTAACCACACAAAAGAGATACTATGCGTTGTTGTATCCATAGGTTCATCAAATGCTCTCTTTTCTCGTAGTGCGAGTATTACACCCCAACCCCAGTATGCTGCGACCATGTGAACTAACATTGATCCTCCAGGGTCAACTACTCCTTCTAGGAAAACAAACATGAACCAATCAATACCTACCCAAGCTGGAGCAAATAAAATACCTGCAAGGAAATATTGCCACATCTTGACCGTACCTAAGAAAACACCAATGGCTATAACGACCGTAATCGAGCAGAACACGCTCAATATCATTAGGTCCTGGCTCCATGGTTCTCCGAAAACGAACTGTAATATTGCTGTATGTGTTATGAAACTACCAGCTAGAACAAGTAATGTTGCAAGACATATTCCCCACTCGAATTTCTTAATGAACAGCATGAGGAATGCGACTAACATTAACATGAACCATACATCGATGTTCTTGTGATACTTATGTAACTCATCATGTAAATGAGTTGTATCTTCAGTAAGTCCTTGCTCACCTACAGGCGTAGTGAAATCTGCAGAAACTGCAGGCACCATCAGGTTAACAAGACACATTACTAAGATCAGTAGTAATGCTCTTCGAAAATTTTTTTCTTCCATAAACTAATCCCTCTTAGATTTTTATTTATAGTGAAAGTCCTTTGATAAGAACTTAAAAAAAATATATCATCAATCTCGATACTTGGATATCGAGGTTGATGTAATGTAATGTAATGTAATGTTTCGTTATTTTTTGAAGCTCGCTAAATCATATTCAGTATACTAATCCAAGTTCTTCCAGTTTCTTCTTTGCACCATCGTATACTTTCACGTATTCTTCGGTTGGTGTAACTGTCTTTGTGTCATAGCATTCCTGGAACGTCTTACCAGCAGGAGC
>NZ_JANUCS010000005.1 GCF_024808815.1 Methanosalsum natronophilum
TATGATTTTTCACAAAACCATATTCACTTTAATAATATATATTTATTGTTATTAATTAGCTCAGGCTTTGCAACCCCAAAGTTTTTGACAGCCCCCACAAAACAGTTCCCAAAAGATTGGAGTACATCTCAGCAACACCTTGTGCTCTTCTTGGTATGCAAGTTTAATCGACCACATAATAAACATTGCTGTAATGTAATGCATTTTTTTGTTTATTGAGAATGTTGATCGAAATCTTATAATGACAAATAGGAGTTCTAAAGAGCACGGGTTTAGAAACTTTTATTATTTATGGATTCTAACATCCACTACAAATGCTAAGTAGCTATATATATAGAATAATGCGACTATATCGAGTATATGTTCCCTTTAGTTTAAAGAAAAAGTTAGGAACTATACTACGGAATAAAAAATTTAAACTGTTAACTAGTTTGAATTATAGCACTTTATCTATCAAATACACAGCAATAAGTAATCCTTATAAAATAATCTGGGTATACACTAATGATATTAAATATATTCACACAAAAATGAACAAGCAGTATATTGGAAAAATTATAGATTCTGACTTCGATGAAACAAGTAATTTAGTCGAATTTGATGACAATATCAGAGTTAAAGGGTTAAAAGAGCATTTCTATAAAGACATTAATTGGCTTGATACTACATACTTTAAACATGTTAAATCTAAAATAAACAAAAATGGAGAATATGATGGATATAAAGACATAAGCACTTTTTTACGTATCCGATGTGCTTATTTAGATGATTTATTTTTTTCTATGAAAAAAAATGGTTATGTTAAAAACAAAATCATAGGTAATAATGTGCCAAGCCAAGATGGAAGGTTCAATCGGTATGATAGTAGCTTAGAACCTTTAGTTATAATAGGCAGTAATGGACACATTTTTTTAAAGACGGGTGTGCATAGAGTAACAATAGCAAAGATTATTGGGATAAAAAAGATTCCCGTAAATGTATAAGGAAGGTACAAAAAATGGCAACTACTGCGAGAAGAAATAGCTAACTCGCAAAATATGGCCCAATTACCAAAAGAATATCAAAATCTTCTTAATCATCCTGATTTACAAGATATAATTAATTAGGTTCTGGAAAATTCTTTTTATAGAATAAAGCTATTTATAATCATATTTGTTTAGTAAAAAGTAAAATAATATACATCAAATATGGGCTTGGAAATAATAAAATCTAAGTCAATTACAACCTCTTATCAAGGTGAAATACGTGACCAATTCGGATACAAACACTACTAGTCTTACAGCAATCAGTAACAATAATGATAAAATCACCAAATTTAACAAACACTTAAAGAGTAGTTTGCCATACATAATAGGAATAGTTGTTTCATTCATTATTGCTTTTTATATTAGAATAATTCCTGCTGACAGTGTATTTATAGGTGATTTTGTAAGATTTGGAGGATGTCCTGACCCTTGGTACTATATTCGCTTAGTTGAAGTTATAATTCATAATTATCCTCAATTTCTATGGTATGAAACTTATACTTATTACCCATATGCCATGAGCCAAACTTGGGCGCCCGGATATGCTATGATACTAGCAACTATTATAATGATACTTGGACTTGGAGATCCAAGCACTGAACTAATTCATACCGTATCAGCATACTATCCAGCATTCCTTGGAGCACTAGTGGTAATACCAGTTTATTTTGCTGCAAAGTGGATCTTTAATGACAGAAGAGTTGGAGTATTCGCTGCATTCTTGATTGCAATCGCTCCAGGACAATTTCTTTCAAGATCAATGATAGGGTTCAATGATCACCATGTAGCTGAAGTACTTTTCAGTACAATGGTAGCAATGTTCATGGTAATGGCCTTAATTAAGTCAAGAGAATATAATATAACTTTTGATAAAATAAAATCATTTGATTTAGCTAGCTTAAAAACACCACTCATCTACTTCGCACTAGCAGGTTTCATGATAGGGGTCTATTCCATATCTTGGAAGGGGGCACTGTTCTTTACATTTATGATAGGCTTCTATATCGCTATTCAGCACATAATAGATCATATGCACAACAGAGATACATCATATCTTGGTGTAGGTGGTCTGGTCGCATTTATTATAGCGTTAATAATGGTCTCCTTGACACCAGAAATTGGTGGTGACAAATCAAAACACCTGATCGGTTTAGCTATAGGAATACTAGCATTTCCAGTCCTTACTGCAATATCCCTTGAATTTAATCGGCGTGGACTCAATAAATACTATTATCCTTTAGCCGCAATAGTCCTTGCAGCAGTCACATACATATCTGCACGACTCTTCATCCCTGAACTTTATTCACTAATTGGTGAGATTGGAACTTATTTCTTAAGAGAAGCTGGTGGACTCACAATCGCAGAAGCTTCTCCTCTACTAATAAGAGGCGGCGAATTCACACTTGCACCACTATGGTACACCTTTGGTGCAGGTGCAATAGTCTCATTCCTTGTCTTGGCATACTTACTATTCATCTCTATAACTCAAAAGAACACCCAGGAAAAGACTTTTCTTATAGTATGGTCAGTGATTATAATCTGGGCAATGTTACAACAAAACAGGTTCACATACTACTATGCAGTAAATGTTGCAATCCTTTGTTCATTTGCCGGCATCATGGTACTAGACAAAGCTGGATGGCCACAACTTATCAACAGTTTAAAAAATAAATTGAGCAATAATGGTACCGAGTCCATTGAACCTAAAAAGAAAAAGAAGAAAAGTAAAACCAAATCAAAAAATATCAGCGATAATCAAAAGCCTACTATCTGGCACATTGTAAGTGTCTTGATAATAGTCCTTGTTTTGGTATATCCAGCTGCATCATTATCTGTAGAGCAAGCTTCAAGAGATATTGGTGGCCTTAATGGGCCATGGATAGATTCAATGCATTGGCTCAAATACAATACCCCTGATAACGGTGTGGATTATCTTGAGATCTATGAACCACCACCTGAAGATGCTGAATATTACCCTTATCCAGAAGAAGCTTATGGTGTGATGTCATGGTGGGACTACGGTCATTGGATCATGGCTATAGGTGAAAGAATACCACATGCGAACCCATTCCAACGTGGTGCTCGAACTGCAGGTGCTTTCTTTACAGCACCTTCCGAATCAGATGCTACTGATAAACTTTATGAGATTCATCCAAACCCCGATAAAGCTGCTGCAAGGTACATAATTTCAGATATCGAAATGGCTACAGGCAAATTCCATGCAATGGCTGCGTGGGCAGAAGAAATTGATGCATGGGGTGCAAGTAGTTCAAATTATTTCATGCCAGTACAGACTGATATGGGCACTCAAATAGTACCTAGTGAGAAATACTACAATACAATGGAAGCAAGGTTACATATCTTTGACGGTGACGGTATGCAACAATACAGAATGGTATACGAGTCACCACAAGGTAGATCACAAGAAATAGCATACAAGAACATCTATAACCAACTGTTTGGTGGAGATGTACCGGAAGTTGATTCTGGATATGTTAAAATATTCGAGTTTGTTGAAGGTGCATTGATTGAAGGTGAAGCACCTGAAGGTACTGAAATTACATTAAGTAACGAAATAATAACTAATCAAGGTAGGACATTCAGTTACACTCAAACCACAGAATCCAATGGAACTTTCACATTCAGAGTACCCTATTCAACCACAGGACCAATTGAAGGCGAAACTAACTTTGAAACTATGCCTGTAGGTCCGTACATGATCAGTTTTGATGATACTGAACTAGAAGTTGATGTCGATGAACAGGATGTCCTTGATGGTAACACAATAACTCTTTGATCTCTGAATCGGAGATCACTGTTTTTTATTTCAATATTGTAAGAAAAAGAACATGTTCGTCATTTAAATATACTTAAAACTATAACTCAACTCAGGTGAAATCATGAATAACATTAAAGGTCGTGCCTGGAAATATGGGAATAATATTGATACTGACGTAATAATCCCTGGGAAATATTTGAGAACCACTGATATGCAGGTCTTTGCAGACCATGCAATGGAAGGAATTGATCCCGAATTCTCAAATAAGGTTCAAAAAGGTGATGTTTTAGTAGCAGGCCATAATTTCGGATGCGGGTCATCAAGGGAACAGGCACCTTTGGCACTAAAACATGCAGGTATTTCATGTGTTATTGCAAGGTCATTTGCACGTATCTTTTTCAGGAACTCGATCAATGTCGGATTACCTGTAGTGGAATCGGATATCGAATGTGATGAAGGTGATATAATAGAAGTAAATCTGCATGAAGGTTGGGTGAAAACACCTAAAGGTACCTATAATTCAAACGCAATACCTGAATTCCTATTAGATATCTTAAATGATGGTGGACTGGTGGCACACCGTAAAAAGAAGGTTAGAGAATGATGATCTTTCCTGAAGAATATAAGAATATAGGAATTTGTCACGAAAATGACGATATTTCATCCAAAATATATTTTCTCTCCGAGTACCTTTTAAAACAAGAAGATGGTCAATGGAACCTTTATCAGGTGAACAGCACCAAAAAACCAATCCTTACAACCGTAGAATCACTTGAACTCATTGCTACCAGTGACCAGATATTATGGTACGATAAAAAACTTAACATTAAAGACCGTACACTTCTAATAGAAACTGCAAACAAGTTCTGTACTGAAAAGATCAATACCGTGATATTCACTGGAATTGATGAACATGTAACGTTCGTACACCAGCCCGACATAACATCCATAAACATAATAGAAGTACTTGATATAGAACCGCCATTACCATGGCTTGCAGACTGTGTTCAACGCCTTGAGAGAAGTGGTATATTCTCTGATCTTCAGATAAGATTCGAGTACAACATAACAAACTTAAAACAATTCGAGGATAAGAACACAGTATTCCCATGTTGCTGTTCAGGATTAAAGGGTCAGTTCTTAGATTCTAGTAAGATCGAGGGTACTGATCTGATAGTTATAGGTTGTGAAATATCTGACACTATCTTGAAAACAAAGTACCCTACCTTGAAATATGAGAGGTACAGTTTCTGCCCGTTCAGTTCAAACCTGGTGAAACCCAACAAAATGTTCATTGCCAGATGTTGCAGGAAAGAAATGTGTGGACCCACTACAATAAACGGGCATAAGGGTACAGTTGTGCATTGGGGTGCAACAGAACACGATATTGCAGTTGCAGTACGAAACCTTGTTCGTAATGGAGTTTTAGAATCATGAAAAAGATCGCAGTAATTGAAGGTGACGGGATTGGGCGTGAAGTTATCCCACAAGCATTGAAAGTATTGAATGCATTAGAGTTCGAGTTTGAGAAAATTGAGCTTAATGTGGGGTATAGTCGTTGGGAAACAACTGGTGAAGCTATCTCGAACGATGATATCAATACATTAAAAGAATGTGACTGTATACTTTTTGGCGCGATCACTACTCCAAATGACCCTGATTATAAGAGTGTTTTGTTAAGGATACGAAAAGAACTCGAACTCTACGCAAATGTACGTCCAATTCGACCCATTGCCGCAATTACGGGTGCTGTAGGTCACAAGAACTTCGATCTTGTTATTGTGAGAGAGAATACCGAATGTCTTTATGCAGGTCTTGAGGAGATATATGAAGACCGTGCATACACTACCCGGGTCATAACAAGAAATGGATCTGAACGTGTAGCTAAATATGCATGTAAACTAGCTAATGCACGAAGAAAACATCTAACAATTGTGCATAAATCCAATGTCATCAAATCAGATAAACTGTTCCTTGAAACGTGTCAAGAAATAGCTGATAAGGAAAAGATCAATTTCGATGATAGATTAGTTGATTCAATGGCGTTCAGTCTGATAACAGAGCCGTGGAAATATGATGTTGTAGTGACCACTAACATGTTCGGTGATATTCTAAGTGACCTCTCGGGTGCTCTTGTTGGGAGTCTTGGGTTGTTACCAAGTGCAAATATCGGGTTGAATCAAGCGTTCTTTGAACCTGTGCACGGTAGTGCGCCTGATATTGCTGGTGAGAATAAAGCTAATCCTATTGCAGCGATCCTATCAACAAAAATGATGCTTGAATGGTGTCAGGAGTTTGAGAAAGCGTCTATGATAGAAGAGGCTATTAACCAGACATTGTGTCGTAATATAAGAACACCTGATATTGGTGGGCATAGTACTACTGACGCTTTCGGGGATGCTGTTGCCGAATATATTAAAGATACAATATCATCCAATTCCAAGTAATGACGATACTGCTTCCTGTGTCACAACTGCACTGATTGCAGCGATCCATACCATAATAACAAAGTTTGTAACCGCGATCAGCATATGACCACCGTCAACAACTTTCAGTAATATGGCTGATAAAAGAGAATGTACGATCATTATTAACAGTACAAGTAATGAAAGTGTCCCCATATCCCCAATATCCGTATAGATCACCATACCCATAGACATTCCTGGCGGCATATCTATTGTCATGAACATGTCTTGCATTAGTTCAACCACGCTTAATGAGATATAAAGTGTGAATCCAATACCTGCAGTTAATCCATAAAGTGATCCCACTAAACTATTAGCAGACTGTACTCTTTTTTTCCTAAGCGCTAATATACGATGAAAGTTTGTTGCTATCATGTTACCAACCACTTCGGGTTTACCCCCAAGATGTGTGGCTTCAACAAAGGTTACACTGAATCGTTTGATCAAATGGCTCCCTGTATTATCAGCAAACATTTCCCACGATTTCACCTTATCAACACGTGTATTGATCCTTCGATATAATCCATTCACATCGTTTGTAAGTGGCCCGAAATCGTGTATTCTTAACGCTCTTAGTGCTTCATCGATAAGACCACCTCGTGCACCTGCCGAACTTCCAAGTGATCTTATAAAAGCGGGAAAATTATTATCTCGTCTCCTGATACTCTTCTCTATATTGCTAGCAACCCTACCCGTGTATACCAGTGGTGTGAGACATAATGCAACCGCTATCGGTGTCTCGAGGTCACCATGTAAAATCACAAGGATCGTGACTATGAGACATCCGCCTAGTGATATGGGGATCGATCGATATAATTTCAATCTATAATCAGTAACATACCTGCCAGGAGCTTGCCATACGGGGTCTGTAGGCACTTTATTCTTAGTATACATCAGTATCATGAGATCAGTCACTACAAATGTAGCTAATACTATCAGGAGCAGAGTAACTGCATCCATACCAGTGATCACTGGCATGATAACAGCAAATGATGCCAGGAATATGAGTGACATTATAAGTGAGATGAACATCTCTTTAATAACCTCAATATTATACATGGCACCGTTATACATCGATTCATATTCGTTCATGACAACGTTCTGTTCAGATGATAGGAAATCCTTAATATCCTCACCCGACTTGAGACCGTGTGCCAGTCTGTCAAGAAAATCCTGGAATATGACCGATGGTGTACGTTTAGCTATGAACCTACATCCATCCTCCAAACTCTTGTTCCAAATAGTTACAAGTTCAAATATTTTCTTTGTCTCTTCCGCGAGATACCCATACTCCTCATTCTCAGATACTATCCGAACAATATCTACACGAGGTGTTTGTGCTGTAGCAACTGCACCCATCTGAGAAATATAATAATGCATCTGGTTATCTATCTCTGACCCTTTTCCTTCAGCTGCAGAGATTGGGTAAAGGACGGCGAACAGTATACAAATAACAGGAATCAGGGCAGGAATGACATTCGCGGGACCGCTAAACAGGTCTGGTAAGAATAAGTAGAATATACCAGCGAACAGAAACCCGAACAGGACTGCGGGTATAGCGAACCGTTTCATGTAAGATACGGGATCCATATCAATTACATGAAACGCTCTCTTATAATCCATTAGAACACACAACCTGTTTTCACATTAAAAATAAACTAAAATCAAATTAAACCATGAACGGTAATCCATCCACACCATGTTTATAAAACTCTACAAGAATGTCATGTACTTCATGATAATCTTCAATACCGTGGTTATGCATCTCTTCCAATATCTTTGCACGTAGGAAAAGATCATCATATATCTTCCTCTTATCCTCATAACCAAGGATTGTAGCGATCTTATCTTCAAGAATGAAACTGTTGTTCAATCCTCTAAACTTATGAGTATCAGTTTCGGGATCCCATTGGAACACTGCACGTGTTACTACACCCCCAGCTTCCTCGTAATATCCCTCGATCTCTTCGATCGAGATACATCTACGCAAAAATTTGCCGTTACGGTACACTGCCTGTAATATCATGGCCACGTTCAAGTTATCAACAAAGGTCACAGGAACATTTATGGGTTCACCAGTTAATCTCTGTATCATCTTCTTGACAGCAGATGCGTGAAATGTGGCTACTACAGGGTGACCCGTATCATAGACATAACTCGTCATTACATTCCCACCGATATAATAACTGCCATCATTCATCGAAATATCGTACGTGTGATCCCTGACACTTTCCTCCACATGAACTATCCGAGCAGTGTCCAGTTGCTTGAATGTGAAATACTTTTCAGTGTACCAACCATTATCTTCACTTACAAGAGTATACCCGAATATCCTGGCAAGCATTGATAGATCAGGTAATATTTCTTTATGCACAGAACAAGTATAGGTCTCGATCTCAAATGTATCATTTTCATTTAAGTTTGGTACAATACCCATAAAGGTGCGCAATACATCGACCTTATCTCTAGAATGCATGTAAGGTATGACAGATTCCATCCATCTATTCCATACATCCTGTTTAGTATTAGATGAAAAGTTGATAGTTACTGAAAGTGAACCAAACCCGCTTTGAACCTCTTTTACTACATCATACCCTTTATCTGTACAATACTTTGAAATACTTGAAACAAAATCTGTATATTCCTCAATATATTCAACCAGTATCCTATCAATTTGTGGTACCATATCATGTTCAAGTGATGTCAAGATGTTCAGTTTATCAAGTAGTTCTTTCTTATCATCATGATGATTTAATCCAAACTCCATTGTCACATTGAATGAATTAGTACCACAATATAAAATGTCTGTTATATCACTATCAAGTAAACCTGCTATGTATCCATTAAGGTTCTTTATACAGTCCAGAGATGGTACACGTACATTACATGAACATTCATCTTCTTTTATTAGAATAAATCCAGATTTAGTTAACCAGTCAATGAATGAGCGATCAATATATTTCAAGTCAAGGTACAGCTTATCAGTATCTTCATCGATATGTTCGTGTACTGTACCCGAAGTGTTGGGTATGGTCTCCAGAATATCACGTTTCAGTTCTTCTTTACTCGATCCATGATCCTCATTACATCCAACACGCCATACAATATCATTATCAATGTACTGTATGGAATCAGTGCTATTGAGTCTGCCAATATAATACCAAATCCTATCAGATACTGATATGGTTGAAGTTTGGGTCAGTTCTTGGAGTTCTCTCAATATTATTTCGAGTTGGGAGTAGCCAAAGTTCCAGAATGGTTTAGGGACATGAGTCTTATCAAAACCCATTATATCCTCAATAAGTACCATATCTTTCTCAGATATATTTTCACGAATACCTAGAATATAATGAGCAATTGATCTTAATGCAGACTCTGAGATATTAACAGGTAAATTAACTAAGTTACCTCTATCATCCTTGACATTTACAACCATTTTATCAACTGATTCTATATCTATATCATTACTTTCAACTAAATCTAAAACTGTTATTTGATCATTGTTCGACCAATTGATGGGTGGTGGTAATATGGCTGTAGGATAGTTATTTGAATTGAGAAGCTCTTTTGCTTCGATCTCTGTACCCCCTTCTAGCAAGAACCTATGATTCGGAGTAACTTCGAGCCGTTCACCTGTATCAAACCTGATATCCAGTAAATCCTGCATGTCCATCTTGTAAACGTTAGTTATTGTGGATAACATGATTTTACCGTCAGGTCCTGAAGTGTAGACCGGGATTTCCTGACCAATTAGATCGATCACATATTTACCGTCATTTCTTTGTGCAGTACTGGAATTAGATTCGTACAAGTCCCTGATATTCACTGGACCTTGATCTGGTACTGCTATGTATCCGTTGCGTACACATTGCATTGCCTGGAATGCAACTGCACCTTCAGCGCCACGAATTTCACCTACAATGATATAATTTGGTCTTGATCTGAGTGCTGCTTTTAGTAATGTGAAAGTGTCCACACGAGAATCCGGGGGACCATCTTCACGAGTGATCAGTTGTTGCCAGACGGGTTGGGGTGGTTGGACTTCCGCAGTATCCTCAGCTGAATAGACCTTGGATTTAGGGTTCACGAAACAGAGACAGGCGTTCAGCATAGTGGTCTTACCACTCGCAGTTTCACCACTAAAGAAAATACTCATACCGTTCTCAAGACACATCCACATATATGCGCCCATCTCGTAATTGATAGCACCCCAACTTATGAGCTGGATTATACTGATAGGTACTTCACTGAATTTACGCATAGTAAAACTACTACCACGCCGGCTAATATCGGGACTGTAAATGATATTGATACGTGAACCGTCAGGTAATGCGCCATCTGCGATTGGTTTTGAGTCACTTACGGGTCTACCTATACGTTCACTCATACTGCGTAACCAGTTATCTAACCTAACCTCGTCACCAAATGAGATATTTGTTTTTAGCATATCCAGGATCTTGTGTACAATGAATACATTATTCACTCCAATACTGTGAATATCTTCGAGGTAAGGGTCCCTGATAACGGGTTCAATTGGACCTGAACCTATAATGTTACGTTCAATATGATACAATAGCTGGTTATATTCAGTATCATTTACTGGTACTTTATTTTGGGGTGGGAACAGTTTCTCGATAATGGGTCTGAGTTTATTATCCTCTTTCTCAACCTCGAAACCGCCGATTTCGGTGGAATCGTTGAAGAGTTTCATGATAAGTTCTTTGAGTTCGGCTTCGGATTCGGGTAATGTTTCTTTAGCTGCTTTCTCAAGAATGAGGTCCATGATAATATCGTATTTCTTCTCTTCCGCCTTGCTCAGCTGAGGTTCAACTGCCCGGTATTCGACCTCACCCATCTCAGGTGTACCGTAGAGGTGAATGAATACGGGATCTCCTACTGGTATAAGAATATTGACATCTTCTCTATCAATATCTTTGGGGATAGTTACCACGAATTCGGGTAGAGTTCCAGTTTCACGGTTGAACTTGACCAAATATTCCTTTAAGTGAGGGTTTCTTTGCATTGCTTTTTGAAACTCTGGGTCAACCATTTAGAAAACACATCCTTTATTATCCAACTGCAGCTATCTCTACCACGAGTCCGACCCTAGGTTCTATCCTGAACCCGATCATTTGACCTACGGGTCCTTTTGCGCCAGTGAACTTATTGACAACAATTGTACGTTTAACTTCATTTGACATTGGTTTTACTTTGAGTGAACAGTAAATGTCACAGGAAGACCTGAACATTGAAGCTATCTCTTCATTGAGTTGACTGGGTTCTATCGTGAGTATGATGATCTTACCCATACCGTTAAGTTTTTTGAAAAATGAGATGAGTTCAAGACTCTTTTCAGTATTCACGCTATACTTGATGAGTGAGGATATCGTGTCAACAATAATAATATCGTTCTCGAACAGTTCCTGTGCCGACATGAGGCGTTCAATAAAATCTATTCTCGATTTAGCTGCTCTTACAAGAGGTATCACGGGGATGTAAAGAAAAGTTCCGTTAAGTAGACTTGAAGCTATAGGATAGTCTATAGAATACATCTGATGAATGAAACCTTTGGTTGTCTGCTGAGTTGAAATGTAGGTTACAGTACCCTTGTTCTGTAGGAGACCGTAAGTTAACCGTTGTGATATGGTGCTTTTACCTGCACCACTTCCACCTTCGATCAATACAAAAGAACCTTTAGGAAACCCACCGCCTAGCTTACGGTTAAGGTCATCTCGCTGAATCTCGAACGAATAAATGTTACCCAATCTAAAATACCTCAATTATTTTTTAACTTGAAATTCATAGTAGCCGTCTTACCGTTCTCTGTAGATATGAGTACTCTGTTAAGTCTTTCATCATCAACTAAATTATCAGAGATTTCCAGTACAATTACATCTCCAGGTTGTGCCATGATGTGTTCAGTATCACCATTAATAGATGGCCGAATATCATTTGAGGATACCATTGCACCGTTCAGAACGATCGTCATATATTGAGCATTTATCTCGGAACTTCCTGTGTTCTTGATATAGAAAGTGATATTATTATCTTCATCTCTTATAACCATCTCGGGATCGTTTATTATTGTAATATCTGTTCTGAGCTGATCAGCTAATGTCTGACTCCCTGCAGTTGTGGCACCGGTAATGTTCTGGACATTAACTGTGACAATTGCTACAATACTCATCGCAATGATAACTGCAGCTATGAAGAAAATGAGGTGTGACATTGCGATATCCGCATTCTCGTCTTCTAATAGATTGTACCTGAACCGATTAGTATTCGTAGTTGATGTTTTGTTCATGGCTCTTTTTCTCAAGTAGATATATTATAATAAGCTGAAATACCGTTATGTGTGACTATTTTTATTCTATCTCCATCAGGGATCTCAGAGATGGTTCTTTTTTCCCTTGGCGTCCATACCTGTGAATTGTCAGGAGAATAATCTGGGACTAATTCGCCATCTACAAGGACAGTTAATCTATCAATATAAAGAGGTTCATTACCAGTGTTCTTCATATGAACCTTGTTATTTTCAGAATCAGTTGAATTGAGTGTAATACTTGTAATTTCAAGATTTGTATGTAACTTTGATAATCTCAGGTCGTAATTTGACTGGGTCGCTTCTTCTATGACAGCATTTGATATACTCATTGACGAATAGACAGATGTACCCAATATGAGTGCAGCTACAAAGAATATAGCAATTACAACAGATGTCTCAAAACCCATACAATTCCTCTTATCCTCTAATTGAAAATATCAAACATTGGTCCACAAATTCTCATTCTTGTTATTTAATTGATGAACTAAAATTCTAATCTTTATTTCTTATCACATTTCAATGAATTATAAAGATTTTGTATGGGAGATACTCGATATCTTGGATTTGTTTAGATCAATGTAACTAAACCAAGACATTTAATACCTGAATTTTCAATCTATGTATCATATTCATGCCACGAAAGAAGAAGTTTGAGAAACAGATGTATACTGCAAAGGACGGAGTTAGGTTCGCTACACCAGTAGAGGTCGCACAATATCGAGCTGAGAGACTTCAGTGTAATACTTTGGCTGAGATCGGGTGTGGTATTGGTGGTCAAACAATACATTTTGCTCGAATGTGTGAGAAAGTGTATGCTGTTGAGATCGATCGATCTAAACTTAATAGTGCAAAAAAGAATTGTCGTGAACACGGTCTTGATAATGTTGTATTCGTGTTAGGTGACGCATTGTCACGTGATGTGATCGATAAAATACCTGAAATAGATATCCTTTTCTCAGATCCACGAAGACCTGCAATGGAATCTCAACGAAAAGTTACCAGTCTGGAACCAGGTTTATCTGATATGATGAAAGCATATTCTTCAAAGACAACAAATTTCGTTTTCGAGGCACCACCGAAACTGACACCTGAACGTGTTCAGTTTAATTGTGAGAAAGAGTATATTTCACTGGACGGTCAACTTAACCGGCTCACATTATATTTTGGTGATATGAAACAAGCAGAAGTATCTGCACTGAAATTGCCTGAAAATATTCGATTAAACTGTGATAGCCAAAAACGTGAACCTGAAATCCAAATTACGTCTGATATTCTAGCATATGCAAGTGAGCCTGATCCTTCAGTCGTTCAAGCCGGATTAATGCCGGAACTTTTCCATGACCTGAGTTTAAGTACGGGTACTGAACCAAAACTTGTCAATATCGATAAAAAAAGAATGCTAATCACTTCAAATACCCCTTTAAATCATCCTATGATGAAGAACAAGTATAAGGTTATTTATAAAGATAAACTTGACCTTGATCATGTGAACATGTACCTTCGAGATATGGGGGTAAAGCAAGTGGTTTTACGAGCGGGTATTGCACCTGAACAATATTGGGATGTACGAAACAGGTTAGAGGAAGGGTTGAGTGACACTAAAAATAATGGTGAAAAGGTAGTACACCTTTTCGTAATGGATGATATTGGAATCATTTGCGAGAAAATATAATATAATATTCCAGTTTACCCTCGTTTTAATTTTCAGCTTGATGCTTTAAGTTGTTGTTTTAATGTATCCATTCCTGCATTAATAGCATCTTTTAATTTACTGAGGTCATTACCGCCACCTTGTGCGATAGTGGGTTTACCACCTCCACCTCCACCAGCCGCCTTTGATGCTGCTTTTACGATACTGCCACAGTTCGCACCTTTCTTGACAACGTCCGAACTCGCTGCAGCTACTATCTTCATACCACCAGAATCACCGACCAGTATTACTACCATATCATCGTTTTCAGTGAGTTCACCAGCGATCTTCATCAGTTCTCCCGTATCTGCACCTTCGATCAGCGTAGCTATCACGTGTACACCTTCCACGTTCTCACAGTCCTGCATGAGCTGTTGTACACGAGAAGATGCGAGATCGGACCTTAATTTATCGTTCTCTTTCTTCAACTCTTTCCATTCACTGAAAAAGCGTTCTATGGTTGGAGGGAGTTGTTCTGGGCGAACACGTAACGCATCAGCTGACTGGGTTAAGAGTGAACTCAGTTCTTGCATGGATCGAACTGCGGCTTCACCTGCAGCATACTCTAACCTTTCAATACCGTCCTGGATACGTTCAGTTTTCAGGATCTTAATGGGACCTACATTGCCCGTGGATTTTAGGTGAGTACCTGCACAGGCTTCAACATCATCACCTACTTTCAGTACACGTATCTTTTTACCGGGTGGTACACCGCCCTGGTAGAGCTTGAACCCGTACAGTTTCTCTGCTTCTATACGGTCCATCCATTCAGCAACAACCTTGGTGTTCTTCATCACTATCTGGTTAGCTACGAGTTCTATTTCGTTGAGTTCGTTTTGTGTGATCCTTTTATAGTGAGATACGTCAAGTCTTGCTCTATCTTCGGATTTCTGGGCACCCATTTGCCAGATATGGTCACCTAATACCTTTCGTGCAGCATCGATCACTACATGTGTTGCTGTATGGTGTGATGCATGGTACATCCTTCTCTTCTCATCTATATGAACTGTAACAAAATCGCCTTTCCTGACATGCAGCTCATTCTCGATATTACCTGCAATATGTATCACAATATCGTTGATCTGTTGTACATCCACGATATCGATCTGGTGATCGTTTATTGTCATTGTACCATGATCTGCAGGTTGACCTCCGCCTTCGGGATACATCAGAGTACTGTCAAGCACGATCTTGTTCTCGAACGTGTCAAGGACAACTGCTTCGAATTCCATTCTGTGTGGATCGTCATAGAACAGTTTTTTGGTTGATGGTAAATTAACTAACCTGTCAACAAACTCGATATCTTTTTCTTCAACAACCTTTTCTTCAGCACTGCTATGCTTGGAAGCTACAAGGGAATAGAAATTGTCTGGTAATGATACTGATACACCCTCTTCAGATGCAACTTCACGCGTGATCTCGGGTGGAATTCCGTGCGTATCGTACATGTCAATGAGTGTTTCGAGTGGGATATCTTCATTCTTTTTCTTGTAATGTTGTGCTGATTTCTGGATCATGCGTTTACCTCTATCCAGTGTTTCAGCGAATTTATCCTCTTCATGATGAAGTATATCAGCGATTGTATCAAATCTTTCCTCGAACTCGGGATATTCTGGCAAGTTCTTGATATGCATGCTCACAAGTTCTGATAATGGGATCTTGATATCAAGGTCACGCATCATCCTAAGTGTTCTTCGAAGTACAAGACGGGCAAGGTATCCTGCCTTTACATTAGATGGAACAATACCGTCACCTAACATGAAAGTGAGACACCTTGTATGGTCAGTGATAGAATACACGGATTCCACGGGTTCCATTATGGACGTGAGTTTTTCCACGGATATGCCTATATTCGAAGCTACTTGTTTACGCAGCTCGAAAAGATTAGCTTTTTCACTGATATCTATCATGCCAGCAAGACGTGCATTTTGTGCAAGGATATTGGAATATTCAGTGTCTTCGAGTTGATGTTCAATTCCTGCAAGGTCCATTATTTCACTGACGATCGTAGGGAATATAGCGTCATAGATCGTGGGTGAACCTTTAGAGGCCCAAACGAACCGTTCAAGACCGTATCCAGTATCCACGATATAATTATCTTCCATCTTGGAATACATGTCACCATTAAGTTCAATAGTGCCTTCCCTTGACTTTTGCAAGTTCATGAAGACCAGTGTGGCTACTTCAAGACCGCCTACGAGTGCTTCAAGGCATGGACCCGCATTCCCTCCACCTGCCCATGGTTCTTCCTTGTATGTGACTGCGAGTGGGTCAGTACCAAGTGATGTCAGTAATTCGTCACATAACCTTACAGTATCATCTTTCCAGTATATCTCCTTGGTCTTCGTGTTGAATGTATGGTGTGCCATCATCTCAAATGTAGTAAGGTGTCGACCACTTCTTCCTACAGCATCGAGGTCGGATAGCCTGATACATGGTTGAGAGATAGTTAAAGGATTAGCTGGTGGTGGTACTTGTCCCGACGTGACAAATGGTTGAAAATCTGCGATTGACGCGATAGTTAAATAAATATCGTCACGCCACCTGGCTACTACTGGGTAGCGATCCATTCGTTCATGATCTCTAGTTTCAAAAAAGTCTAGATAATATTCTCTCATTTCTGAGAGTTCGAGTTGTTTCTTGAAAACAGGTGCACCTATGAAAGTATAAGGGTCACACGGTGCATCCCCACATGTTTGTCTCTCAATGTCCCGTGTCCAGTAAAACTTACCACAACTTGTACACTGTTTTCTCGTGAAACCATTATCTGAAAAGAATTGAAGTTGATATTCTTCTTCAAGCATGATTATTCCAACTATAACTGAATTGTAAATATATTGAATTAAACTAAATTGAATTTAATTGACTTGACTTGACTTGACTTGACTTGACTTGACTTGACTTGTATAGTCCTATGAGCTATATTTCCAATATTTAAAAACATTGCTTCATTGACTGTACGAAAAAGAAAATGTATCTGTCTAGTTCCATAAAGATTAAACGTATGGAAATGAATTGAGCATAACATGGATAATAAGATTTTGGTCACTAACGATGACGGTGTGTATGCAGCAGGAATACGGGCAGCTTATAGGAGTGTAGAGACATTAGGTGATGTTACCGTAGTAGCACCTGCTGTTCAGCAGAGTGGTGTTGGTCGTGCAATATCCATATTCGAACCGTTACGGATCGATAAAGCTAAAGTCGATGGAATGAACGCTTATGCCGTTGGTGGTACTCCCACAGATTCAGTAATACTCGCATTATTTACTGTAATGGAGAAAATGCCTGACCTTATTCTTTCAGGATTCAATATCGGTGAAAATATCAGTACTGATACGATAACTACCTCGGGAACCATCGGTGCTGCACTTGAAGGCGCGAGTTACGGTATTCCCGCAATAGCTGCATCTATCCAGGCTGTGGATGAAAGTATGAAATTCGATGATCTAAGAGATTACGATCACGATTTCGAAGTGAGTATAAATGTAGTTAACAGAATCGCAAAGAATGTGATCAAGTACGGATTACCAGAAAATGTTGATCTCTTAAACGTGAACATCCCTCATAATGCAACAGATGATTGTGAGATCAAAGTCACAAGGCTTGCCAGAAAGGTGTTCAGGACAGAAGTTGAGGAACGAAAGGATCCCAGAGGTAGATCATATTACTGGATCGCTGGTGACCTGATACAAGACGAGAGTGAGGGAACTGATGTGAACACTGTCATGAAAGAAGGTAATATCTCAATCACGCCCATTACCCTTGACGCAACTGCACCTGTTGAGTTCAATGAAATAAAAAAATATTATGAATGATAAAATATTATGAATGATAATTAGTGAAAAAATCGTTATATTCATTTAATTATCTTTATATTGATCTCTTTCCAATCATCATCAACACCGTGCAATTGTTCCACGGCACCCGCAATAGTACCGCTGAGAATACTTTGTACAAATTCGTTCATTGCAATATATTCACCGTCAACCTTGAGTTCGATCTCCATTGTCATTTTTATCAGTCCTCCAAATATTTTTTTATGATATTTGATGATATTCAAGGGTTCATCTACAAAAAGGTATTCTTCTACTAACAGCTAACTCTAACATCTCGTGCATTGCATCAATGTCAAGTTCATTAACGTCGACGAGATTATCATTTACTAGAAGACACGGTTTTAATTGACCTTGTGGTGTTACACGTAACCTGTTGCAACCGGCACAGAACTTAGAATTGTCGATAGGTCGTACGAACTCCACAATTGAGCCATTAATAGAATAACGGTTCCTCCGATGCATTGTACGTGTAGTGATATTATCTGAGATCGATTTGAGATATTCTTCGATCTTATCCGCATCAATACTATAAGACTCAATGCCATTTGAACTAAAGTCCATGAGTTCGATTAATTGTAATACTACATCGGGCCCGAATTGACGCGTGAATTCCATCATGGGTTCGATCTCAGTATCGTTCATGCCGTTTAGTAAAACCATATTGATCTTTACAGGTAATAGTCCAGCATCAACTGCAGTATACACTCCATCTATAGCTCGGTCAAGGTTTTTTGGGCCTTTACCTGAAATCACTTTATACTTTTCTGGATCTAGTGTATCCAGGCTAATATTGATCCGGTCAAGTCCACTCTCTTTAAGTTCATGTGCACGGCCGGATAGGAGTGTGCCGTTTGTAGTCACTGAAATATTCTTCATTTCAGGTAAGTTTGTGAGAATATCTTCAAAATCATTACGTAAAAGTGGTTCACCCCCCGAAAACTTGAGCTTTGTCACTCCGTGCGACTGTGCGGCAGTGACAATGTTCTGGATTGTTTGGATTGAGATCTCTTTTGGAACCGTGCCATTATCACAAGTATTACCTTCATGGTGACAATAGATACAGTTCAGATTACATCTATCTGTAATAGATATACGAAGACTTGAGATGCTGCGACCAAACGAATCTTTGAGTGGGGATGTGTTAGATGTAAGATTTTTCATCTGATATCAGCTATATCTTAATTTACTGTTTGATACGAATTGTGATTGAACAATAATATATATAAAATCAACCCAATTATTAGTCATGACCAGAGCACTACTTATCGCAGGTACTCATAGCGGTGTTGGGAAAACAACTGTTGCTATGGGGATAATGGCAGCTTTTACTAAACGTGTGAATAAAGTGAAACCTTATAAGGTGGGACCCGATTATATCGATCCTACACATCATAGTGTAATATGTGGTCAACCATCCCATAACCTTGATACTTATATGATGGGAGTGGATGGTGTCCAGGATACATTTAACCGAACTTCACAAGGTGCTGACATCTCTGTTGTGGAGGGTGTTATGGGTCTATATGACGGCATGGACTCTACCGAGATCGCTAGTTCTGCACATGTAGCAAAGTCATTAGGATTACCAGTACTGCTTGTACTGAACGTGCACGGAATGTCAAGGAGTGCAGCTGCACTTGCACAGGGTTATATCAATTACGATTCAGACGTGAACGTTGCAGGTATTATTTTGAACAAGGTGGGTAGTCCACGCCATGCACAGATGATCAAGGATGTAATACAAGATGTACCTATAGTAGGAACATTACCTCGTAACAAGGACCTAACCGTACCTTCACGTCACTTAGGGCTACATATGGCATCCGAGCAGGAACATGATATTGAAGGGTTGGCACAGTTTATTGAAGAGAATGTTGATATGGACAACATTACAGAGATCGCAGAAAGTGCACCCGAAACGAATCATGGTGAGAATATACAAGAAGTGCCAGAACCCGACGTTACTATCGGAGTTGCTATGGATAGTGCTTTTTGTTTTTATTACCAGGACATGTTCGATATGTTCAGGCACTATGGTGCTGAAATTAAATTTTTCAGTCCATTAAATGGAGAAGTACCTGATGTTGACGGAATGTATTTTGGTGGTGGGTACCCAGAACTCAATTTAGCTGAACTTGAAAAGTCAAATACAACTTCAAAACTGGCAGATCTGGCATCTGACGGATTACCCTTATACGGAGAATGTGGTGGTCTTTTATACTTATCCAAATCGTATGAGAACGATGACGGAAAGTACATGATGGCTAACGTATTCCCTACAGAGGTTCGATTGACCAAAAGATTGCAAGCTCTTGGGTACACTAAAGCAAAAGCTAACGGTGGATATTTGAATTCTATAATAAAAGGACATGAGTTCCATTATTCAGTGACTGAATGTGATAAAGATTGTAGACTCATCTACGAAATGATCAGGGGTAAAGGTATACAGGACGGATGGGATGGTGTAATGGAACATAGTTCGCTTGCAAGTTATATGCACGCACATCCACTTACATTCCCTGTAAAGAGTTTTGTTGATGAGTGTAGAAGATATAATCGTAGTTGAGAATATTAATTAACAACGATTATTCTTTTATTCCATCATCAGAGTCTTCATTTCCACTTTCATCTTTAGTTTCTGATTGATTAGAATCTTGTTTTGAGGTTAACCATTGCTTGCGTTTATAGTAAGTCAATGGATGACTGAGTTTAGTACAAAGTTTATCTTCACCAAAACAGTTCCCATAAGTCTTCATGGTATTGCATGAGGGTGGTTTGTAAGTATTACCAGTTGCACCTGCAATATGTTCTATCTGGTACCGTGTCTTCTCCTCATCAAAGTCTGGTGATATATTGAACATGTTTACTACCTCATCCACTGACATCCCGATATTGAGCAGGAACGATGTCATGGCAAACCGCATTGAATGTGGAAGATTTGAACCCGACTTTACCTGAGATATAGCGTACTTTACACATGGCGGAAATGAATCAGTATCAACTTCACTGGTATCAATTCGTTCAAAGTTCTTTTTACGTTCTTCCAACTTAGCTTTGATCTCTTTCAGGTAAGGTTCAAGCTGTTCACAGAGTTCTGATGATAATTCTAGGGGTAATGAATCCTGTATTTTGAACTTGATGGCTTCCTGGAGTAAACGTGCAAGGTCTCGTTGAGATAATGATACATTACCATAATCCATTTTTCGGTTCACAAGTTTCCATTCGAGTTCTTTCATGTTACTTGAGAGGTGAAGATAATCTGTGAAATGTAAAAGGAATAGAGTTGAAGTTACCGGTTTAATATTTATACCGAACTCGGTACTGAACTCGATCAGGAACTGTGAATCTGATTGTGAGAGCAGAGTACTCGAAGATTCGGCTTCCTTTAATGCATATCTGCGTGTAAGATAATTATCATCTATACATGATAATAATATACGAGAAAAAGGATATGAGAGAAGTTCGATCATGAAAGAAGTTTCATCTAGGGTTTCAGGGTAAGGTTTAGTAAGAGTACCTTCAAGTGCTTCAATGATACGTTCTTTCCCACGAATTCGTGCAGATTCGAATGCTCTGGATTCGAGTAACCTGTCAACTGATATGCCCAGTCCCTTTACATGTTCTGATGCCTGGGGAATGAATGGATACAGTGCCAGGTATGTCTGGTCCATAAATTGAACATCTCAATTATTCTGCTTCTATTCTTGGTGCTAAGAGATAGTTCACAATACCTTTACCGTTTGCAACCTCAAAATTGATCTTTATCGGGAAATCTTTACCTATGTTCAGTTCAACTTCGTTAGATTTTGATGCGGGTTTCACAATGTCAGATAAGTAGTCGAGTGAGAACATTGAACGTGCATCACCAGCTTTCATATCGATCAACTGGTCACGTGTCATCTCGAGCCTTACTTTATCAGTATCACCTTCAGCTTCCATGTAAAATATCTCGTCCTCGATACCTAACATGATATGGTCACTGATCTTCTCTGCAGCCTTTATTGCCTTTCTCATTTCGGAACCGTTCAGGATAACCTGACCTGCGAGATCGAGTTGTGGTATACGTGGTTCTGAACGGATGGTCGATGGATCTATCAGAGATAAAGTGTAAGAAAAACCTCCAATATGTATTTCCATTTTCTGAGTTTCCTCTTTCAGCTCCAGAACAATATTATCGTTCTTTTCAGCTACACCCATAATATCGTTTATCTTGGTAAGGTCCATCCCGATCTCGGTATCATCGCCTTCGAACTCCTCAAAGGCCTCGGATTCTAGATTAAAACTCACCATTGCTACATTAGCCGGATCTACTGCTTTTACTGAAAGCCCCTCTTTAGATATCTTAAACCTTGCTTCATCCACGAGCACTGAGAGTATTTCAATAGAATCTTTCAGAAGAGATGCTTCAATTGTTGCCTTGAACATACCGATTCTCCATTAAAATTAAATGATCATTAAGTAATACCACTTAGTATTTATTCCAATATATAAAGTTCTTTATATGAGTCAACGAGATATTTCAGTCATATTCTCTCCATGTCTTCTGGCACTTGGTACATTTGAAGAACCGAGTTTCGGATTCGTCAGCTGACCTGAGTTGTCGTAACCACCAATAAGCTAAATTATGCCCGCATTCTGGACATCGCGCATTGGTTGTAGGTAATCCTATATCAGTATCTTCTTCAAGGACAGTTACGTCACTATTATCACGAGATGTCTTGGATACAAGTTCAGTCTTATCAGTTTCACTTATTTTCACATAACCGCATTTTTTGCAGCTCATTTCGCCTTCTTTTGGGTACATTAAACTTTTACATTTTGGACAGAATTCCATAGATATCATCCTTTGCGTCTTCTATTATTCTTGAATGGTCAAATGCCATTTCAGGTAATTCATCGATATCGAACAGTTCAAGTGATACAGCGTCCGATCCCGCTCTGGGAACGTCGTCTGATATTGCAAGGTAGGTCACTGAGACCGTATGACCGCGGGGGTCACGGGAAGGTTCTGAATATACTCCAACCAATTTAATTATTCTGATATGAAGTCCAGTCTCTTCCAAGGATTCACGTATTACAGCATTTTCAACCGTTTCCCCGATATCAACAAAACCGCCAGGTAATGCGAACTGGCCCTTAAACGGCGGGTTTCTTCTTTTAATGAGAACGAGTTTACCTTTAGATATTATCACGGCATCTACTGTCAGTTTAGGTGTTTGAGGTTCCATATTACAATATTTAGTACAATGGCTATATTTATTAATAAGTATTAATGATAATGTAGTCAAGAATGTTAGATAATTTGTTATGGATTGCCGTTGCGTTAATGCTTATTTCAATATTGATTCCAAAGAATGCACGTACCGGTAAACTACTTGGTGGAATTGGTTGGACCTTTTTTGGATTTCATTGGTTAAACCAACCTGTGTATTATATTAGTATCAATGACTATTTCAATGCAGTGCTAACTGTGTTCATAGCACTCTTCTGTTTATTCCTTGCCTACATTATGGTTTTCCAGGAATTCAAGAACTCAATCGAACTCAACCCTGACCTCAAGATCGATGTGACACATATGGCTACCGCAGCTACCGCGATCGGGTCACTGATGTATTTCCCGTTCGCTACGGTTCAGTCAATGGAGATGTGGTTAGTATCAATTGTGACCACGCATACGGTCTGGATGTTAAATGTGCTTGGATACCCTGCGTTATTAACTGCATGGGACGTTATTACACTTAATGAGTACAGTGTAAGAATAATTCTTGCATGTACGGCTATTGAGAGTATTGCGTTATTCACTGGCCTTATTTTAGCAGTTAAAGCACCGGTTAAAAGACTGGTAACCGCATTCATGGTATCTATACCTGTGATATATGGACTTAACATTGTAAGGAACACTTTTGTTACAGTAGCGTTTGCAGGACAGTGGTTTGGTCCTAACAGTTTTGAAATTGCACATCATTTCATTGCAAAGGCGGGATCAATAGTAGCATTATTGGTAATTGCGTATCTCGTGTTAAGAATATTACCAGAACTTATTGACCTGATCGATGGGTTAAGGATAATCGGAACTGATCATGTCCAGGTCATATTCAACAAAATATCAAGGAAATGATGATATATGGTTGCCAAAGGTTCTTCTTGTTGGATAGTGACTGCATTTGTTGTAACTGTTATGATAGGAATTATTGCATATATTACTCAGTTCAAGTTAGCATTATATGCAACTGCGAGTTCAATGTCAATAGCTCTCTTTTTTATTTGGTTCTTCAGGGACCCTGAAAGGAACATCCAGTATTGTGATCAGAGCATAGTAGCACCGGCTGATGGTCGTGTCATTGATATCAGAGGTACTAAAGTTTGTACGTTCATGAACATACATAATGTGCATGTGAACAGAGTACCGCTATCAGGTACTGTGAAAAATATTGAGTATAGCAAAGGTGGATACTTACCAGCATTTTGTAAAGATTCTGACCGTAACGAAAGGGCTGAGATTACCTTGGATACAAAATATGGTGATATTGTAGTAACACAAATTGCAGGTGCACTTGTTAGAAGGATCGTATCTTATGTGAATGTGGGTGACAAAATTGAGCAGGGCGATAAAATTGGTATGATACGGTTTGGGTCAAGGGTCGATGTGACCATCCCAGAATCGTTCAAAATAACGTGTAAAAAAGGAGATAAAGTTATTGCCGGTGAAACAATACTTGCAACATGCATGAATGAACTTAATTGATTAATAGAGGATGAACCATCCATGAACGTGTTTCGAATTATCAGAATACCGGACCTAGCAACACTTACAAACGCTATTCTAGGCGTTTCTGCAATGTTCATGGCAGTTATGGGATATTTTCAAGTAGCTATTCTATTAATACTGGTCGCATGTATTGCTGACGGTCTTGATGGGTTCCTGGCAATACATTTAGAGAACAGTCCAATTGGAAAATATCTTGATTCTTTGGCGGATGCGATATCTTTTGGAGTGGCGCCCATAGTAATAATATTCACTATGTATGGTTTAGAGTATACTTACATGATAATACCTATACTCTTATTCTATGTCATATGTGGGATACTTCGACTCGCACGGTTCGATAACAAGGAATCGGAAATATTGGACTTTGAAGGTGTGCCTATAACAGCGTCTGCTGTAATGTTATCTACATACCTACTCATGAACCCTAAATACATTCATCCTTACGTGCTCATGTTCATTTTATTATTACTTTCAATACTCATGATAACCACTTATCCTTACCCCAAGTTTAGAAATATTAAAGTGTTAGTACCCATTTTCATCCTATTCGTTTCATTGATAGTAACTACAATATTATTCCAAGAGTTAGGGTACATTTTAGCTACCATCTTGTTCATTTTAATGGTATTATACTTGGAATCACCTATAATGAAAATACCTCGACAATATTATCGGGATTGAGGTGAGGATACATAATATGTTTAACAGTACCGAACTTGAGAGATATAACAGACAAATTATGTTGTTTGGAGAAGAAGGTCAGTCCAAATTAAAACAGGCTACTGTGTTAGTTGCGGGTTTGGGTGGACTGGGATCACCTATAGCTATTTACCTGGCTGCTGCAGGAATTGGGAAATTGAAAATAGTGGATTTCGATAATGTAGATATCACAAACCTAAATCGTCAAGTACTCCATTACGAAAAAGACATTACCAGGATGAAAGTAGTTTCTGGACAAGAAAAGTTACAGCAGCTTAACCCTAATATCGAAATTGAACGAGTAGTTACAAGAATAGATGAGAATAATATTAAGAGTATTACTGAAGGCATTGATGTTATAGTAGATGCAATGGATAATTACGATACAAGGTTCGTGCTCAACTCCGCTACAGTTTCAAAAAGAATACCGCTAATTCATGGTGCTGTAAGTGGACTCGATGGTCAGGTAACTACAATAATCCCTGGTAAGTCACCATGTCTCAAATGCCTGTTCACATCAACACCACCAAAAGAAGTATTCCCAATATTGGGTACTACTGCAGGTATTATTGGAACAATACAGGCAAATGAAGTAATCAAGTATATCACGGGGAAAGGTGAATTGTTGGTAGGACAATTGCTGTTATGGGACGGGTCAAGTAATGGTTTTGAAAAAATTAGTATCATGCCAAACACCAACTGTGATGTTTGTGGACATTTACATGAAGAATAATTATAATAGATTTTGTTCCAATTCCAGATATGAGGAGATAATAAAGGTATGACAGGTATAATTACATCAAGAGATAATGCATTGTTTGAAGCTGGTATCAAGTTAGGTGCATTGTATCATCAGTTCACGGGTTCACCGATTAACCTTGATACTGTACAGAGTATGGAAGTAGCGATATCTAGAAGTATTTCAGTACAACCTTTCGTAGAAACCATTACAGTAAATATTGATCGCGATATGATCAGATCAAGGCTTAACCAGGAGTTCGGGTACTGTGAACTTGAAGGTAGAATGTTGGACGTGCAATTGAAAGTTGTTTTTGAGGACTGTACTGCAGTGGTTGCACTAGAATATGATCAAGTTCTAGAATATCCTTTAATGAAAATAAAACATGTCCGTCAAAAATGACATGAAAGAACCTTTTACTTTTTTTAGTTACCTAAGAATGATCTGAATGTGGTAACAAGTTTCTTATTTTGTTCATTTGTACCTACAGTGACTCTGATCAGAGAATCACCTGCGTCCCTGAACGAAGTACAGTCCCTCACAATAATACCGTGATTCAATAAATGTTCTGAGACCTCTGAGGCTGTATATGGATACACGTCAACTAACACGAAATTGGCCTGGGAGTCATAGACCTTGAACGGTAATTCGTGTTGTAAGAACTTTCTGCCAGTTTGAACCATTTCCTGGCTGCGGTTCAAATGAGACTTGTCATTTAGTGCAGCTATACCCCCAGCAATAGCAACAGAGCTTACATTAAACGGTGTTGATACTTTCATATATTCCGACTTGAGCCATGGAGGCATTAAACCATATCCAATCCTAAGCCCAGCAAGACCAAAGGCTTTAGAGAACGTTCGCCCAATAACAAGATTGTCATAGTCTTTTAATAGATGTGAAACGTCACGGTCAGCAAATTCAATATAAGCTTCGTCTACAAAAACTAAACTTTCAGTTGATTCTAATATTATCTTAATGTCATCTTCTGGTATGGTATTACCTGAAGGATTGTTTGGTGAGCATAAGAAGATGAATTTGGTTTTATCTGAGATAGATGATCGTATTTCATTAATATCAATATTGAAGTTAGAATCCCTTTTAACAAATATAGGTATTGCGCCATTTGCTCGTGATGCTATTTCATAATATGAAAATGTAGGTGTAGTGATAATAACATTATCGCCGGGTTCAAGGACAAGTCGTAACAGACCATCAATTAATCCGTCCATCCCCGGGCCTGATGCAACAATGGAATCAGTATCAATACCAGTATAAGAAGAAAGTGCAGTTACGAGTTCAATAGCGTCAGCTGATGGGTAAATGTACATATCCCCCAATTGCGACATGACTGCCTCAACTGCTTTTTTGGACGGTCCTAACGGGTTCTCGTTAGATCCAAGTTTGATTATAGTTGAAGGGTCCAGACCTCTATCAAGTGCAATCTCATCAATAGATCTTCCAGGAACATAGGATTTGATATCAGTTATACCTCGTTTAAGAATATTATCATGCTTGTTCAAGTATATTCACCACAGTATCGATCTGGTCTTTAGTTATAACTAACGGGGGTACTAATCTTAACACAGATTCAGATGTGTTGTTGAGTAGCAGTCCATGTTCTCTTGCATAACCCACAATATCAGCACAGTTTGAGCTGAGTTCAAGTGCGATCATTAGACCACTACCACGTACATCAACTATATCAGAACGGTTCATACCCTCCAATTTTTGTTTGAAGTAAGTGCCGAGTTCACTGGTTCGTTCAATCATATTCTCTTCTTCAATAGCTTCGATCGTGGCAAGGGATGCCGCACAAGCTAAAGGCGAACCGCCGAAGGTAGATGCATGTTCACTTTTACTAAATGAAATACCGTCCCTAGCAACAATTGCACCCATTGGGAACCCGCCACCTATGGCTTTTGCCATGGTCATGATATCTGGTATTACTGAACTATGGTCTTTACAGAACCATTTACCGGTTCTTCCAAACCCAGTTTGCACTTCATCGAAGATCAAAAGGGTATTAGTTTCATCACATATTTTTCTAACATTGCTCAAATAGTCTGGGGATGGTATTATTACACCAGCTTCGCCCTGTATGGGTTCGAGTATGACTGCAGCCGTGTTTTCATTGATGTTTTCTGATATAGAATCAATGTCATCATAAGGTACAAAAGTTGTAGCTTCAACCAAGGGTTCAAAAGGTTTCCTGAACATGTTCTTATGAGTTAGGCTCAGAGATCCAAACGTTCTACCATGAAATGCACCACTGGCAGCAATGAAATTATGTTTACCTGTACTCACCCGTGCAAGTTTCATAGCTGCTTCCACGGCTTCAGCACCAGAATTACAGAAAAAGGCTTTCGACATACCCGTGAGTGATACCAGTTTTTCTGCAAGTTTTAATTGTGGGATGTTGTAATAGAGGTTGGATACATGGATAAGTGATTCTACCTGGGATTTAATCGCTGAAACGACCTTAGGGTGACAGTGTCCCACATTATTCACAGCTATACCTGCAACACAGTCAATATATTCCATACCCTCAATATCATAAACTTTAGCACCTTCACCTTTTACAAGAGCAATTGGTTGTCTTGTATATGTAGGCATAACATAACTGGAATCTATACTTGTAACAGTTTCAAAATTAAGGTTCTCATAATCATAACTAAATGGTTCATTGAAATGCAAAAAAACACCTTCCCATAAAAAAAGGATCAAACTTCAAGATCCTTTAATTCGCTATCACTTAAAACATCTTCATTTTCACGTTCGAATATGGTACCTTTTTGGGATCGAAGTACACCATCAACGCGTGCATGTTCGTGTATCTTTATGTATCTCGCATTGATCTCACCCAATACATGTGTACCCTGGGCTACATAGACATCGCCACGTGATACGATATTACCATGGATGATGTTATTCTCACCAATAACAGCATCTCCAAGTGTCCTTATACTTCCATAGAGTGTATTCTCTGTACCTACATCGATCGAAGTAGCACGGATATTCCCTACTAATCGACATTTATCGCCAATGATTGCACCGGAAGGAACACGGATCGCATCCATTGATATCTTAGAACCGTTCGGTACGATCATTGCATTAGTTTCATCGACTGTATCGATGTCTTCCTCGAAAAGTTCTTCTAAGGCTTTCTCGACCTCTTCATCTTTACCCAATCTTAACATTTCACTAAGATACATGAAAAGATATGCTATCACTGGTATGGGGTTACGGATAACTATCCACCCTTTAGCCTCGAACCCGCCATTGATCTTTACATCATTTCCAATATCCAGGTCACCTTTGACCACGAGTTTACCGTCAATGGTAACAAATTCACCTATATATGCATCCGAATGCGTCTTCACATTACCTCCAATGCGAGACCACATATCTATCCTGACATCTGAGGTAGTGATCAAATTACCTGAGACATTAACACGTTCACCAAGTATTGCGGTGTTAGCTATTAGACCATAACGTATATCCGAATGGTTCCCAATGATCACATCGCCATCTACCACAATGGTATGTTCTTCCATTGAAGTATTGTCAGGTATAATAAAGGTCTTTAAGAGATCATCATGGTCAGTAATGTGCTCACACTCCAATTAGAGGTATATAATAAAACTATGCAATAAATCAAGTTATGGTACAATTATGTATAAACATCATATATAATATCTATTTTATTCCTAGCCTAACATCTACAGCAGGTCCTCTATCAATCCCAAGAATCTCATTAGGGTTCATCATGAGCTGACCAGTTGCAAGAAGATTATCTTCACTATCAACAACTAATACCTCTTCACCCACTCTCAACTGTGGATCAATATCAATCACATGTTTAGCAAATGCCGTTTTTCCAGTAGAAACGAAGGGCTTTGCCTCTGGATGGATCACTACTCTCATGTTAGGCCATGGGAGATGAGAGTGCAGACGTGTAGCGCCTTTTATACTCAGAGTGAATATTCCGTCCTTAGCTCTCACAGTAGCAATACGGTCACCGTTATGCACTATTTGTCGTACTCTTTTTGTTTTGGAGTACTGGAACGAAACATCGTCATCGAACAAGGCAGTACCGCTTCCTTTCCCGAATTGATAATCTGCCATGATTCTGACCTTTTTTAGATTTTTATCTGTTTGCATAACTAGGTAGTAGATTAAACATTCTGATTAAAACTTTATCGGTTAGACCTAAGCTTTAGATTATTCCAATTTTTGCTTAAATTAGCCAAACACCTTAAATACCATGATAATCTATAATAGTTTATAGAGGAAACGGGTACGAGTGTTTGTTGAAATGAATACTTTTTTCAAAGTGACTGTAATCATCTAACAAACCGTTCATCCCCTCAGATCTACACCGTTTCCTCGTTTATTCTCATAAAATAATAGCTGAAGATAAAAAAGATAAGTTAAGTTAACCTTTAGCTACACCCATAGGAACCATGCGGACCACTTTTTGTGCTATCCCAGAGTCATGGACTACATTTACTACATCACTGCTCTTTTTATATACTTCAGGTGCTTCCTCTGCAATAACAGCAGGATTCATGGCTTCAACATGGATACCCATGGCTGCAAGGTTTCTTTTAACATCTTCACCTTTATATGCACCTTTAGCCTTTTTACGGCTCATTGCCCGACCTGATCCATGGCATGCACTTCCAAAGGTTGTATCCATTCCTTGTTGTGTACCATGAAGAACAAATGAAGGTGTACCCATACTTCCTGGTAAGAGTACGGGTTGACCAATGGCACGATATTGTTGGGGTACTTCACTATGACCTGGTGGGAATGCTCTAGTTGCACCTTTTCTATGAACGTACAGTTTTTTCTTAGTACCGTCAACTATGTGTTCTTCTAGTTTGGCTATATTATGAGCAACGTCATATACTAGATCCATCTCTAAACTGTCAATATCGGTTTTAAATGTTTTAGCAAACACTTCACGAGTCCAATGCATTATTATCTGTCTGTTAGCCCACGCATAGTTTGCTGCACATGCCATTGCTTTAAAGTAATTCTGGGCTTCAGGTGATGTTGTGGGAGCGCATGCTAACTGTTTATCCGGTAATTGAATGCCGTATTTGTTCACTGATTGGGATAATGTACGAAGATGGTCAGTGCATATTTGATGACCGGCACCACGTGACCCGCAGTGGACCATGAACGTGACCTGGCCTTCCTCGAGACCGTAGGCTTGTGCTGCCTTTTCATCATAAACATTATCTATATACTGTATTTCAAGAAAATGATTTCCACTACCTAGAGTACCCAGTTGAGGTTTACCTCTCTTCCGGGCTTTTGAGCTGACCTGGGAAGGATCGGCACCTTCGATCATACCATTACCTTCACAGTGTTCCACATCAGATTCAACACCGTATCCCTGTTCAACTGCCCAACGAGCACCTTGTAAGAATACGTTATCCAGTTCATTATCATTTACTCTTATTCTACTCTTGGACCCGAGCCCTGATGGTATCTCCTGGAATATGTTCTTGATAAGTTCACTGATAACTGGCCTAACTTCATCAACATGAAGATTTGTACGTATTAATCTAACACCACAGTTTATGTCAAACCCTACACCACCGGGACTAATGACACCTTCCTCACTATCAAATGCAGCTACGCCGCCGATAGGAAATCCATATCCCAGATGGGCATCCGGCATTGCTAATGAGTGTTTTTGAATGCCAGGTAAGGCTGAAACATTAGCTACCTGGTCAATAGTCTCTCTTTCCATTGACCTCAGCATATTCTCAGAAACAAATATTTTGCCTGGTACCCTCATGAACGGTTTATATTCCTTAGGTACCTCCCACGTATTATCGTCAATCTTTTTGACAATATCGAAAATATCATTGTTGTTATTCTCCTGCTCCATTTTGAACACCCCTGTTATCCTTTGATGATAAGATTTTTCTCAATAATTGAGTTCTAGAAAATGATATGGTCTATTAGATAAGATAAGGCAAGACAATATAAGATAATATCATGTATCTATAGTAACTTGAAGGACCCAGTATGAATTTTCTTTTGTTACTTGAAGGCCATTATAAGTAACTGCTTTTGCGTGCGTATTGAACTTGTGAGTCGATGGGTCGATGGGTTCACCTGCAACTTCACCTACGATCTTATATTTATTATCTTCCTGTTGTGATACTGACTCTACTTTAAAATTTCCAAACACAATCTCTTCTACTTCGAATAGGAACAATATCTCTGATAACCAATCTACAACTAGATCATCTAAACTCGATGATTCTAACTCTACATGTTTTGTGATAAGGCCTTTTATTGGAGTGGTATCTATCATAACATTCATTGTAGCCATGGCAACATTCTCGAATGCTTCTTCAAGAGTGGTACCATAAGCCTTGAATTTAGCGTCAGCTGTATGTTCTAAGAACTCGAACTTTGTTGGAATAGTATCAGATACCATAATTTAGCACATACTTTTTTTGATACATTAAGCTTATCCATCAAAGTCAAAGGTTATTCCAAATATGATGGATGCGTTGAAGTGCAGTTATATGACTTCCTATAGCTATCAACAGAATAGACCAGCCAGGTGCCGTAAGTCCCCAGACATTGTATGGATATAGGTAATACACAATCGATGCCGCCATTATAAGTACTAACCTGTCAGCACGGCCCATTATACCTCCATAGAACCTGCCAAGACCCAACGCCTGTGCCTGAGTACCTAAATAACTAGTTATAAGAACACCAATTATTGCTATAGTACCGAGTGCCCATGAAATAAAACCTCCTGCCACTATCCCCAATATTATAAACGCGTCAGCATACCTGTCAATGACATGGTCAAGAAAATCTCCTTTTGGTCCTTCTTTGTTCATATATCTTGCAATCGATCCGTCAAGTGCATCAAGGAACGAATTCAAAGCAACAAAAATACCACCAAGTAACATCAGACGCGGATCTGCTAGAGAGTAATAGAAAGTTATACCTGCAAGTACTGCAAAAATAAGTGATATTCCGGATATAAGGTTTGGTGATATCCCCCATTCTGCAACTGTCTTTGCAAAAGGTTCAATAAACTTTGTAAAAACTGGTCTAAGATCGTTGAAGGTCATGATATCATATACTCATGAAAGTTCCAATAGCTAACTTTAGTGTTCTAAGTGATGTATAGTTTTAACTAATATTATTTATTATGACATGCTAATTACTTAACATTATTTCTTTGCCAGGTCATACCAATATTTAATGCGGCATGAATGTTCTATTTGAGTGGTGATTATGTACGCTTCCCTGAGATCAGCGCCCGTTGCAAACGTACCATGACCACGCACAATAGCTGCATTATGATCCATTAATGCATTAGATGCATTTTTTGCAAGTTCAATAGAACCAATTTGACCTGAGATGAGTGGGATGGATTTTAGGAACAGTTTGCCTTCACTGTCAAGAGGTGAAATGTTGTTTTCTTCAACTAACAATGATTCTACAACTGAAAATGGGCAATGTGCATGAATTATTGCTTTACAGTTAGAATTTTGGTAAATTAATCTGTGTACAATGGTTTCGGATGATGCGATCTCATCGTTCTCGCAAATAGAGTTCAGTCCTACCTCAATAACATTATCTTCTTTAATTTCGTCAAGTGCACAGCCTTTTGCTGTAATGAAAATACTTTCATTTGATCTTACACTTATATTACCAAAATGAGATTCTACTAAACCTTCATTAACCAACTTATTTCCAAACTTTGAGATTTGTTCCCACATAATAGACTAAATAATGTATTTTCATCCATAAAATTTATTTGCTATTATGATATCTAAGGTGTGGTTACTAAATTGTGCCTCGATGGCTCAGTCTGGCAGAGCGAGTGATTTGTAATCACTAGGTCGCGTGTTCAAATCACGCTCGAGGCTTTTTTTTTTTAAAAAAAAAATAAGGTAAATGAAACTAGTTCTGATATTAAAAGAATTTATCAAATCCTGGTTCACTTTATACTGTTCTGATCAAAATTTTAAAAGTTAGTCTTGTAAAATACTTTATAGCAATTGTCTATAATTTATTTATAGCCACATATTGACCATAATTAAGAACAAAACCAATATATTTTATCTGAAACGATATCGTCACTAAAGAAGGGTACTTTATGAGGAATTCGTTAGAAACTTTTGCAGATTATATTTCCTATTCACTTGCTTTACTATTTATAATAGTAATTTTGTTTATTATATATAACAGAATATTTGGATAGACACTGAAATAAAGATCCAATTTACATATTAGAGAGTTTTTCAGGTAATGAACGAGTAGATTATTATGAGATACAAAAAGAAACTTAAACTAATTGTTATTGCAGCAATAGTTCTGTTAATTCTAAGTGTCTCAATTATAGTTGGGAGTAGTTACCTGAACCATCAATATTTAATGGATAAGGAAAAAGAAAACTATCCTGCTCCAGGAAATCTAGTTGATGTAAATAATGATGGAAATAAGGTGCATGTTTATGCACAAGGTGAAGGAAACAAAACACTTGTTTTCATGTCAGGACTTGGAACTAGTTCCCCATTATATGATTTTAAGGTCCTTTACAAAAATTTAGCACAAGATAATAGAATCATAGTAGTAGAACGTGCTGGGTACGGTTGGAGTGATATCACTTCTACACCAAGGGATATTGATACTATACTGGAAGAAACCCGTAAGTCACTGATACTTTCTGAAGAAGAGCCACCATACATTTTAGTTCCACATTCTATTGCTGGTTTGGAAGCATTATATTGGGCTACACTTTACCCTGAAGAGGTTGAGACCATTATAGGATTAGATCCTTTAGTTCCAGGTTATTATCAACAAACAAAAGAAAAACCCTCATTTTCATATATCATAACTATACTAGCACGTACAGGCCTCATGAGAGAACAACCAGATGTTTTTAGTGAAAATTTTCCTGCTATGAAAAAAGGTCATTTGACAGAATATGATGCCAAAGTCGCTAAAACGATATTTTATCGACGTGTCCATACGGAGAATATGAGGGAAGAAGGAGCTATGCTACCAGTTAATTCTCATATAGTTAAAGAGCAAGGAATACCTGAAATACCATTCCATGCATTTATTTCCAGTGAAAATGAAAATATTTATTGGGAAAAAACCATAACTTCTTATGTAAATGCTACTGGAGGTGAATATTTCATTTTAGATGCTGGCCATTACATTCACCTTGATGAACCCGATCTTATACCAGAAAAAGTCAGGACATTGATTAAGACATGAAATGAGATACAACGCCAATCAGTCCAAAGCTAAATAGCTACTCGTTTCATTCATCTATCTTTAGTTCCTACATAGATTTAAAACTGAGTATAGTTTTTGATAATTTAGTTTTTAGTTAGCATGAAATATCAGTAGCTAATTCAGATTAACTATTCACTTCTCAATAATCGTTTAATCCTAAGTTTGCCAGTTTAAACTATTTTTGATTAAATATTACTAATTTTTGTCGGAAAATGAGTTTGCCAGTTCAGCTAATTTTGTTGATTTTACTATGATTTTAGCCACTTTGGACTCAATATTAGTGTATTTATTGCATCAAAATTAGAATAAATGAACTTTTTTACCTTCTTTTTAGCAAAATCTACGGTAACTGTCAAATTCAATAAGCTTTTTTTTATGAATTTTGTTGATGTAGATTTGAGTTCTTTGAACTCAAACCGCATCAACGAGATAAATAACTGTGCTATGAACCCAATGATAATAGCTCCATAGATGCTAGCATCCGACCATACTCGTAATGGTTTTATTTCCATCTCTTTCTTGAGCGAATGAATGATTTTTTCCACGGGATCTTTTTTGCGCTCGATTTGAAGAGCATCTTTTGCTATCAAATTCTTGCTTAATCCACTTATGAGCTTTGTTTATACTGAAATTATACTTGTTGCTATCTATTCCATTCTTCTCATGCTTTCCAAAAACAGTAGAAAAATCAAGTGATTCATAGAAGTAATCAACTGCTAAAATGGTTCCAATAGGAAATGATATATTTTCATTTGGCTTAATTGTGTTTGTTCTTAGTTTTTGGTGCATTTTTATCGAATAATACAAAGCCAAGAACACTTTTATTATTTATGACTGGCAAACTTAGGTTTCATTGATTGTGCCTGATATTAGAAAATATCATGTCTGTTTTTGCTTAAAAAATAATATGATAGAAATCCTATAAGCCTCCTCAATCATATCAATATTGCAATTTATACATACTCTTTCTCGAACTCAATCGTATAAACAGTGCCTTGAGACCCATTTATTTGCAAATTTCCGTTTAATTGTAAAACTAACATGTCTACTAAGTTTAATCCTAAAGAATCAGTATTATTAGAATCAAATTTTTCTTGAGACATTCCTATACCGTCATCACTGACAGTTAATTTATAATTAGTTCCACAATCTTTAAAAATTATTGAAATCGAGCCTTCCGATCTGTTAGGAAATGCATGTTTTAATGAATTTGTAACTAGTTCATTTAAAATCAGTGATAATGGAACAGTTTCGTCCATGCTAAGTTCAATCTCGTCAATATCCAGGTCAAGATTGATCTTCATATCCTGTGCCTTATATGCATCGATAATATCTTTAACAAGAGCACTAATATAATCAGACATTTCAATACTACCGAGATGATGAGATTCATATAATTTTTTATGGGCTAGTAACATTGCTTTAACACGTGCTTGACTCTCTCTGAATGAATTCTTTACATCTTCATCTTCAAATTTCCTAGCCTGCATATTAAGTAAGCTCATAATAACTTGCAGATTGTTCTTTACACGGTGATGTACTTCTTTAAACAGTAGTTTTTTCTTTTCAAGTTCTTCTAATCGTTTTCTTTCAGTTATATCTATCATGAATCCGCGTAGCTTTGATGGTGTGCCATTATCCATCTCTACATTAACTACATCATGTATCCATACAGTTGACCCATCTTTTTTTAGGAACCTGTACTCAAATTTATGTGCTTCCCCTTTACCTGTACATTCATTACAATAGTTCACAGCCCAGTCTCTATCGTCGGGATGGATATGTTCAGCCCAAAAATCCAAACCTGACCATTCATCTGGTGTATAACCTAGAATTGTTTCTACTTGAGGTGCTATATATGTCCATTCATCCGCTGAACATCATATTCCCATAAAATAGCGTCAGTAGATTCTGCAAGTTTCCTATACTTCTCTTTACTTGACCTTAATTCTAGCTGTGCTAATTTTTTCTCTGTTATGTTTTCGTGATATATCACGATATTATCCTGACCTTTACATCTACTAGCATGCATCAAAAACCATCTTTTTTCTTCCGGGGAGTGACATGGATACTCCAACTCAAATCTGTCACGATTACCTTCTATAAGATCCAAGAGGCCATTATACGCTAAATTTGCAGTATCATCTTCGTCCTCAAAAATTGCCCTTTTAGTTACTTCTAGATAATTTGAACCTATCTCACTATTGATAAGGTCAGGATTCCCGTTATCAACTGCAAAGTCTATCCATTTATTGTTATAGTTCAAAATATTACCAGAATTATCTAACAGTACAATGTTCAGGTCAAAGTTATCAAGTATAGTTCTACTGAAATTAGCTGGGTCCATATTATCCTTAAAGCTGTACTTTATATAATGAATTCAAAAATTATAGAGAAAATATTTTAAACTGAAAGTATGTTAATTTAGGTTATATAATTCCAAATATTTAGTTCTTCTTTAATAAGCAAACTATAATAACTACTTAATCCCTATACAATCATTATGTTCATGAGTGAATTTGTTGCAGTACCAAACTTTATATTCCTATTCTTTGGGATATTCATTGTTGGAACCCTGTTTTGGTTATGGATGCTTATAGATTGTGCTGTAAATGAGACAACTCAAGGTAACGAGAAAGTGGTTTGGATCATAATAATAGTATTCACACATTTATTAGGTGCTATTGTTTATTACTTGGTACGCAGACCTAAACGCAAGCAAACGCTTGGCAACTAAAGTTGAACAGGTTGTCAATAAAATGAATTCAAGAAATTTATTCATTGCTATAATGCTAATAATAATTACTATATTAGCAGTCTTACTTATAATCTCTATTGGAGGGTATTTAAGTTACACCCACGAACCACAACCACATCATCACGAGACATACATTCATATTTTTCCAGAAACTCATGTTTATGGTACTGATAATGTCACTTTCATGTATACACCAAATATTGGTAGAACATTAATAGTTACATATACAGTAACTGAAATAGAATCCGATAATGTCCACAACATAATTGAAACGGTTGAAAGGCAGGAACATGAGCTAGATCCTCTAAATCCATTAAAAATAGAAGTGGAGCCAAGAGAAATAGGACACAAATACCAAGTTGAAATGACAGTTGAAGATATGAACAATAATATTATACACAGATCAACAATGTCTGCAAGGATTCCAGATGAACAAGACAATTTTATTTCTAATCCTTAGAGTTCTTGATAACCTCTGCCTATTGAGTAAAAAATAAATAAAATTAAACTGCATATTTCACTTGGTGTACTAAAAATGAAAAAATCCACTATCAATTTTATAGTTGCATCTTTAATGTTTCTAGTTCTTATGGGGTTAATTGGCTCAGGACTTTCCCTGTGGCTGGTAATGCATGTGTATGAAACCATCCATTTATTCTTGGGATCTGTGATGGTTATTCTTGTTTTGATTCATTTGTACCTACACAAAACACAGATTGTAAAAATGTATGAAAGACTCATACCTGATCCGAATAAAAGAAAAGTGATTGCTTTAGGGTATACAGTGATATGTTTAATACTTCTATCAATATTCATTATTACACTCAATGGATATTGAGTTTAAGTCTCTGAAAAAATTGAATGAAGAAGGAATATATTTATCCTTCCTTTACTTCATATTATTTTGATCTTTTATACAAATAGATAGTTGTTGCTACCAAACCAAATAATGCAAATAATACTCCAAATCCGGGTATAGATTCTGGTTCTGGCTCCGGTTCAGGTTCAACGTCTACCGGCTCTGTAAAGCTTCTTTCAAGATCAAGACCAAACTGCCCCATAACCTCGGGAGAATGTGGTGACGACGTACCTCCTGCACGAGTACATGCAGCACCACCCAAGGTATGAGATTCTTCATCCAAAAGGAAATCATAGCTAACCACACTTGGATAAAACAGAGTTATAGTTGTACTTGGCACTTCATTCCAGTCAGGTGTACCTGTAAAACTTACAGCTTCAATATCAGCTTCAGTTCCAATTCCAAGAGAATAGCCCCATGTGACATAATGGTCACGACCTGAAGTATCGCCAATATGTACAGCTGGTGCTATGTAATAGATCTCACCTTCTTCAAATTTTACATCTTCTAATGCATAGCCAGTATCCAATTTTCTTACAAGTTCTACTGTCCATAAGCCATCTTCCCATGTACCATCAGCAGTAATCTGACCACGACTTTCAGTTGGTTCTGTTAGTATTCTGCGAGGTATTGTATCGCCATCTTCCCATTCATGTTCGGGATCAAATGGAACTGCGATATCTTCTGATAGGTAATAATAATCATTTATACCAATCTCCTTATTTTCAATGCTAGACCAGCTAAGTGCAGCAAAACCAGTTATGTCAGAGTTGAACATGTATGCTGGTTGTTCATTTTCATCGTCCCAATTTGTGTAATATGGGGATTGACCAGTATCACTGTGGCGATACTCCAAAACATATTGAGAATCTGAATATCCAATTGGATTACTTCTATGTGCTCTCCAATGTATCAGATCCAAAAAGACATTTTCTTCTCGTAACTGATCAAGTTCTTCCTGAGATACTACATTATCCCATGTAACTTCCTCACCTCTACTTTCTGGTATATATTTTCTAATATCACTAGCACCAAGAACTCCACCAAAATATTCGTGGTCACTCACCTCATCTGATGAAGGTGCATCTGGCATGAACCTGAAATCATCATGACATGCAACATAACACCCAAGTGTATCAAAGGAATTTACATGGTGGTCTCCCATTAACATTGTCATCCTATCTTCACTATATCCATCACGAACCCATTCCCCATTTTCGTATCTATAATAATCATGGAATATACCAGGATAGGCCATATCCTCAGACTCGAATTCGAATAAGAAATAGATATTTTCGTTATCATATGCTGCCTTGATCGTCAAATCAACCGTAGGTTCCTCTACAGGAACTTCGGCTGCAGCTAATGAAGTTAGTAACATCAACACCATAGTAACTAGCAACAGCTTAAAAGTTAAATTACATACCTTGTTATCTAAAAATAAAGCATTAATTTGTTTCATTCATTCACCTCTCTAATTAAAAAAACAAGAATTAATAGCAAAAAGTAGTGGATTGCCCACTTTACTTTTACCTACTTATAAAATTTATTTTTACTGATATATAATGTTTCGTTTTGAGGCAAATTGGGTCTTGATTCCTTTTCACAGTGATATTGTAAATATACATACACTGAAGTGACTTTAAAATAGAAAATTCTTAAATTATTTTTATTTCACATCAATTTGAAATAAGTATTTATATATATTGTTATTACGCATTCAAATTAACTCTAAAAATGGTGGTATGTTGGTAATAGAATACATTTCCTATTTAGCAGCAATTGGTTATGAATCTCTACAGGAATATCTTGCAGCACATGTATTATTGTGTCTAATTCCTGCATTTTTCCTAGCTGGCGCAATTGCAGCATTATTTTCAAAGGAAACTATACTAAAGTTCTTTGGAAGAGATACACCAAAATATATTTCTTATTCCGTTGCTTCGGTTTCAGGGACGGTGCTCGCGGTCTGCAGCTGTACCGTACTTCCATTGTTTGCAGGTATTAATCGAATTGGAGCAGGAATTGGGCCGGCATCTGCATTTCTATATTCAGCACCAGCGATCAACATTCTAGCAATTGTTTATACTGCCCAAATACTTGGATTCGATCTTGGATTAGCTAGGGCTTTGTTAGCCATTCTGTTTGCGATAGTTATTGGGCTCACTATGGCCATGATATTTGAAAGAGAGAAGAGTGAAGAGACACAAATGCATTTAGAAGATAGTGGAATTGATATGAAGAGTGTTAAACTTTTCATGTTACTGCTTGCAATAATGATATTACCAAATTTCTTTGATTCATTAGCAATAAGTTTGGTTGTAATCTCACCTCTTGTAGCCGTTACCGTATATTATTCATTCATGTGGTTTAGTAAAGATGAACTTCGTTCCTGGATGAATGAAGTATGGTTCCTTGTAAAACAAATAGTACCTCTATTGCTTGTTGGTATTTTCTTTGCAGGAATAATTGTGGAACTGTTACCCGCCGAATATGTTGTGAGGTATGTAGGAGAGAATACCTTAGTTTCAAATCTTACAGCTGCTGTTGCTGCAGGTTTAATGTATTTCTCGACTTTAACTGAAGTACCTATCGTGGGTTCGTTAATATATCTTGGAATGGGGAACGGACCAGCACTTACCATGTTATTAGCTGGCCCTGCAGTAAGTTTACCTAACATGATAGTGATCACACGTATAATAGGTCTCAAAAAGGGATTGACATACGTCCTATTAGTTACATTAATTTCGGCATTTGCAGGACTTATTTTTGGGTTCCTGGTATGAATTGTGATTGTGATCTAACTTCAAACATGAGAATAGAATAGCTACCATGATTGTCAGCGATTCTTATTTAAATATGAAAATACACAAATGATAATAGGAGTGATTGGATGAAAATAGAAATACTTGGAACCGGTTGTGCAAAATGCAAAATGGTACTTGAAAATGTAGAGAAGGCCGTGAATAGTGTAGGAGTTGATGCTGATATCAAGAAGATTGAAGATATAAATGATATTATGGGGTATGGAGTAATGGTCACTCCTGCGGTTGTCATTGATGGTGAAGTTAAGGTCTCCGGTAAAGTACCAAGCGAAGATGAGATTAAATCATGGCTAACAGTGTAAGTATAAGAGTACACTAAATACAGTAAAAAAACAGATTTATTTTTCCTTTATTTCTTTAATTTGGTGTTCTTAGTTCTATTTATAGTGACATATTTAATTATCTTGAGGGATATCCTATAATATAAGAATTATAGATAATTTTTTAGTAACTGCAAGTATAAAGTATAGGGAGAAGATTAGATACATGAACCGTACACAATTGATCCGAATTGTTACATTACTAGCTTTTTTGTTAATGGTTAGTGTCAATATACTAGCCAATACTTTACCAATAAACGAAGTAACAACTGGTCAAGTATCTGACTCATATCCAAACCTTTTTGCGCCTGCAGGATTCACATTCGCAATTTGGGGTCTCATCTACCTCTTATTAGCAGGATACACAGTTTACCAGCTAGGATATTTCAAAAAGAGTACAGCTGATGAGAACACTGAACTATTGAACAATGTTGGCATTCTATTCTCCATATCTTCTGTTGCAAATGCTGCATGGATATTTGCATGGCATTACCAGCAAATATTCTTAGCCTTGTTATTGATAGTTGTGATCTTGGTTTGCTTGATACTAATAAATCAAAATACAAGAAATGATATGTTTTCTTTGAATGAGAGACTTTTTATCGCTATTCCTTTTAGCGTTTATTTTGGTTGGATCACCGTAGCTACGATTGCAAATGTTACTACATTGCTTGTAAGTATCAACTGGGATGGATTCGGAATTGCTGAACCCACATGGACCGTGATCATAATCTTTATCGGATTTCTCATTGGAGCTACAACCATGTTGAAAAATCTCGATCTTGCCTATGGCCTAGTGATTATCTGGGCATATTCTGGAATATTATATAGACATATATCATCAGAAGGGTTTGATGGCGAATATACTTCAATCATCGCCATTACATTACTTTGTATTATTTTACTGTTAATCTCAATAATCTATATTATATATCGAAGAAGAAATAGTAATAGTGCTTATAACCAACTTTGATTGGCTTTGTACCCATTCTTTATTACTGACAATCAATACAACTTATCCTTAAGATTGTTTGTTTCTCTGTAATTAGTAATTAGCTAACTATACAATTCTAACCTTTGTGGTATTTCACTTTCTTCCAAAGTGGAATAGACCAAGCCACATCCAGAAAGCCAATAAAACAATCGCAAGGATGAGAACTGGCACGGGACCGAATTGGAATATGAGGGGAACTGATGCTGCTGTAAAAATTCCACCACCAACAATAGGTTCAAACAAGAGCTGTTTGTATCCGAAACTCTCGAGTGCAGGTGATTTGTTTTCAGGATCTGCTATTTTCATTAGCAATAGACCACTGGCAGTCATACCCATGGATTGACCAAAATTACCAATACCTCTTTCAAACCAATAAGAAGGTATCATCCTTGGTGCTAAATAGAGATATGCTACAATGTTCCAAACAATACCTACTAGAGCTAAAATCAAGAACGGTGCAAGGTTCTCACCAATAACTGTTAGTGATAAGGTCGCAATTGCACTTACAATTAGAATGTCGAGTGAAAGACCTTGAATTCGCATCATAATATTTCGATCAAGTGTTTGGTGGACATCGAACTTATCAAGGAATAGTTGTAGAAGAATACCTCCTATCATAGCCAGAGGGAACAGTGGAATATATTTCAATAGATAGATATCCATTGATTGACCCCACATCAATTCTTCTATCAAGATAAGTATTTCAAGTAAAATGTAACCTATACCAATAGCAACACCAACGTAAGCTAAATGTAATGATAGTGGTTCAATTGATTCAGGTCTTGTGGTGATAGATCCTGCTGATTCCCTTGCATCAAAGTCAACAATACCTGCTTGCTGCAACTTATCCATTTTAATCTCACTTGAATCCTTTAAAACTGATGAATCACCACGCCGAATACCATAATTCAATAAAATTATCCCGAAAACAACACCTACCAAAATACCAATTGTTGCCAAACCTAATGCAAGATCTGCACCTTCTTCAAAACCCAGTTCTTCAAATGTGCCGGCCATTCCTGCCGCTGTTCCATGTCCACCTTCAAACCCTATCTCAATAAGTGCACCTGCCATTGGATTTACTGCAAAGAAAGGTGTCAGGATAAGTAATGTTACTAAGATACCAAAGACATATTGGCCCCATGCCATAGATTGACCATGTGCTACTTGAGGCCCGGCGATGAGCCATATCTTCTTGAGATTAGGTATCTTTTTACCAAGGAAAAGTGTTGCAAATATTATGTTGATGAAAAGGCCAGGTAGAACTGCCCATGAATCCAGAATATTTTCAGGAAATAGACCGTCAGCTAAAAATGTATTATCATAACCAAGCCATGTTACTATATAACCAAGAACGTCAGGACCAAGAAATAATGCAAGAAATCCACCTATCAATGAACTTGGAATGAAGAGTCTTTGTAAAGGCGGGGACATTAAACGAATCCATTTACCTAATAATAAAATAATACCAAGTAAAAGAAAACTCATTCCTACCATTGAAGCTGACATTGATCTTACATCCCTACACTATCACTTTTTTTCTACTTAGCTGTTATTATAATGATAATATTTTAAAGTTAAACCTTTTCATTACCTTGTTCTCTTGAACGTATCCAGACATTATAAAGATAGCTCTTTGCATCATCCCCAAGATCAAGAAGTTCATCTCTACTGAATTGTTCAAACCGATTTAATCCTGTGTCCAATGTATTTTGATTATTTCCTTGTTGGATCACAAAGGGAACTTTCGGATCAAGATTTGAAGCAATCCAGTTAGAGATATCAAGTATCTGAGCGGGTGTACCGACCAATCCTTTCATAACCGTTGTACGTATCTCTAACTCTATATTAGAACTATGAATATATTTAAGAGACTTCTTTACCCGATCAATCACTTGAATAGGATTTAAATTAGTACTATATTTCGAGTCAAGACCACATACTTTTGAATATAAGTAAATGTCACTAAAAGGTGCTTTTAGATCAATAAAAAACCTGTCAACCATATTTTGAGATATTAAGTACTTGATAGACTCATCAAAAAAGCCGTTAGTTTCAACCCCTACCAATAACCCTTTTTCTTTAGCAAAAGATGCTAACTCCAATAGGCCATTCATATGTAACAAAGGTTCACCTCCTGAGAAAACAACAGCGCTCACAAAAGGAATTGATTTAATTATATCCTGTTTAGGTACAGAAATATCTATAAGTTCATTTTTCTCCAAAAGTTCATGGTTCTGACAGTAGGGGCATCTAAACGGACATTGATTAAAAAAAAGAACGGTTGATGCTCTGCCATACCAATCAACCGTTGATACTGAAACTGAACTCGAATAGTTCACTTCCATAATTATTCTTAGACCATGTCGGATGAGTTATATCTCATACGATCTTTCAATTCTTGCTTTTTCGCTGCGTTCCATCCACCTACTGCTTGAACATACCCAGTGACCCTTGATAAATGTTCAACATTATCCGAATTACAGTTTGTACACATGTCTTTCAGGCCAGAATCCACATGGAAATCGTTCATACATACAGTCATATCTTTAGTAAAAGCAAAATAACCAACCTGTGTATTCTTGGCTATATTCATAGCAAAGTCTTTAAGACCTTTAGGATCGGGATGACCTTCTCCCATCCATACATGCAAGATATTCCCACCATCAACTATTGGGAAGAACACATGTTCGACATTGATTCGATCTGTTATAGATACATTTGCGCCTGGGGGTACATGTGTACCATTGGTATAATAGATCGGGAGATCCCTTGTATCTTTGATCTGAGCCCTGGTACTTTCAATATCACCTTTAATGACATTCTCTGCATAGCTAGAGAATTCTTCGTGGAGCAGATCAGAGACTGCAAAACGCTGACATGTTGTTTCTGCAGGAGTTCGAGCTAACGCAATTTCCATAGAATATTTAGAACTAAGCTGTTTTGAATAGAGTTCCATTTCTGTCATGCACCTTATAGCAAACTTGAAAGCATCCTTTGATTCATGCATTTGGTATCCTGTGTGATGCTGGACAAGTTCATTAAGACCTATTACGCCTATAGTATATACTAATGAATCTATATCTACTGCAATAGCTCCTTTCTTTCCGGTTACTGGGTCTTTGGGCTGTTGAGTTGCAAACGGCATTCTACCATTATTGATAATATAATCCATCCACCGCCTCTTTACCTTGAACACCTCAACTGCTTGATCCATTAATCTCCTGAGTTCCTTGAATAAGGATTCATCAGTACCGTTTGCCCTATATGCAGCCCTGGGACAGTTCAAGGATACAACCTGCCATGCACCCATTGAAAAGTGCATTCCATCCTTGAAATACAACTTATCCTCGAAATAGGAATCTGCATCAGCAGTTGCTGAGAACTGGTATGCGCAACACTGGTAACAGGATATACCCTCACCTGCTCCCCTATAAGAAGGCAATTGATTATCAAAATAAGGTGTCCCAAACTTAGAAGCAAGTTCAAACGACATTGTATACAGTTCATCGTATGTTGGAAGTTCTGGGTTCAGACGATTGAACTCTTCATCCTCTTCCATAAAATCAGGCTCAATCGATATCTCAGGTTTGGGGAAATTGAACGGTTTACCCCAATAGTCCCCTTGTAACATGACATTCATTAAAGCCTTAAACCCGAGTCTTACTTCACGTTCGAATTCTCCATATGTCCTAAGAGGCACGTCTTGACCATTCCATACACGGCCTTTTGCAACAATTGGTTTATCTCTCCACAGTTTAGGTACGCCTGGGGATAGTTGTACCGATGAGAATACTAGTTGCCCGCCTCTAGCAACCATCATTTGTGTCATTTCATACACGAACATTTGCATTAATTGTTCGATCTCCTGATATTCCATCCCTTCAAAATAAGGAGCTATGAAAGTAAGGAAGTTATAGAAGCCTTGTCCACCTGCAAAGTTGGTCTGGGCACTACCAAGAGCCTTAACTGCATGGAGTATAGCAACCTCTGCATTTTTTGACGGACCTGCGACACTGGCCTTTGTACCAGAACCGTCTGGCATTAGACCATAATAGAAAAAGTATCTTAAATCCCAGTCCTGGCAGAATGCTCTAGTACCCAAATATTCTAAATCATGTATATGAATATCACCGTTTAAATGAAGGTCTGCAACCTTTGGCGGTAGTAAAAGAAGGTACTGTTCCTTTGAGATCTTATCAGCTTTCTTTTTATGAGAAGTTTCTGCATTCTCTTGAAGGTTTGCATTATCTTTAGCCTCAAATCCGGTACCGATATCTATCTTATAAGCGTCATAAACTGGTGTACCTACCCTCGTAGATATGTTCCTCCACTCAACATGTCCTCGTTCAATAAGAACAATATTGACAAGTTCCCGTACAAGTGGACTTGACAAGAACTTTAAGTTCATACCACGGATCCTCTTCTCCGTTTCTTTTGCGATCTCTTTAGCCTCTTCCAATGTCACTGCGGGCTTATCATAGAACTGTTCACATAGCTGTGTTTCTTTAAGCAGCTGATTGACAACAACATTGCGGTCCCAATCAACAATATGTCCGTCAGTGGTTCGCACCTTTGGCATAGCTGGTACTACTCTACCTTCCAAAGTTTGTTGTTTTGGCATGTTCTCTAAGTGGGTTTCGCCTTGTTTCATATCCATACCAGCCTCTTTCTTATTCAATTCACTTCTCTTTAATTCGTTAATTTTATTATCTTCGGTTAAAGTACCAGTTTCACAACCATGCATTCTCACACCTCTTAATTATAACTCGGCTAATTCATCGATGATTTCTTTTTTCACTGCATTCCCATGGAACAGTTCTTCATGGGTATAGAACTTATTATCAACTTGTAACACTGGAGCAGTGACACTGAACACGCCATTTACACGAAGTTCTGTCAGAGCATCGGGTGATGTCATGTCACTCTCTTGGTATTCTATATTATGTGTTTTCAAAATTTCCTTTAACTTGTTACATTTCGGGCATACTTGAGTCGTATATACGATGATTTGCGTCATTTCATTCACAACCGCTTATTGATGTTACATGATACTGATATTAAATTCAAGACTTGATATACAAATAACATAGACTCCGTGTTGATCGTATGGACAATTTATCCAAAACACACAGCCCACCACCACTTCCTGATACCAAGTCCAATTATGTTGGAATTATTTTATTGGTACTTTACTTAGACAACTTTGAGCTTAATAATAATTTTCCATGCCATCTTTGCATCAAAAAATAATTTGTTATGTACCATATTTGATAACAAACTTGATTACAGACATGGTAACAAAGAATTATAAAGATATTGATATAAGTATCTTGACATTAAGAAGATGTAAAAAAATATACTTTTCCATAAAACGTATATTGTATATAGTCATTCTACAACTAAAACCTAACCGAGGTGTAGTAAATAAGTAAATATGTATCTTCTGGTTGTGAACCGCTCGATAAGCTTCTTGGCGGTGGATTTGAAGCGGGTGTTGTCACACAATTGTTTGGAGAAGCGGGTAGTGGTAAGACCAATCTATGTATTCAAACAGCAATAGAATGTGTCAAGAGTGGAAAGAAGGCTGTTTTCATTGATACTGAGGCATTGTCTCCAGATAGGTTTGAACAGATTGCGGGTGAGAATTCGAGAAAAATAGCCGCAGATATAATCATCTATGAACCTAAAACTTTTGAAGAACAATATTCTGCAATAATAGATATCAATAAAGTAATTGAAGAGAATATAGGACTGATTATAGTAGATTCTGCTACATCTTTTTATAGATATGAGCTTGATGACGAAAATGTTGGAGTTCAAAATAGAAGGGAATTATCTAACCAATTGGGCGTTCTACACGGTTTTGCAAGAAAATATAAAATACCTGTGATCATTACCAACCAAGTATATACTGATATAGTTTCTGGAAGTTACAAACCCATTGGAGGTAGTGGGATTGAGCACATATCTAAAACAATAGTACAGTTAGAAAAGACAGGTATTGGTACAAGAAAAGCAAAACTATGGAAACATAGGTCACAGCCAGAGGGTGAATATTGTAACTTCACCATAACTGCAACTGGCGTGAAGTGAACTACTCCTGAGCTAAAGACTCAGGTGCTTCCTTCTACCGATTCCTTGAGGAATCTGATATCACAGCTCATACCCAACTGGAAAGGCAACGAACTATGGGAACCCTTTACGAAGACCCCTATCCCATGGGTGTCCAATTTAAATTCCTTTTGGCTTGGTTCTCGCCATCGGTTAATTAAATACATATTGAGACTTATTTAGAATATAGTTGACGCTTACATCCACTATGCTAAAGACATAGTGGTTTTACGCTTTAATTATAAAAAAGGAATAACAATAATCATTTCCTTGCTATTGTAATAAAACCTGTATGTCCCACTCTTGAAGTTGATGGTCTGGTACCACGTTCTGAAAAGGAGATGGAGCGTTCCATACATTCAATGGTGTTTACATCTTCAAATCCTGCCAGAGTTAGTGATGAACGAATTTCTTTTGTTTGCTCAATAAAAGGGGAATAAGTGGCTATATATCCACCATCTCTAAGAACTTGAGATGTATGTGGGATTACATGCATGGTATTTAACGAATCTAGTGTAATTACATCGAAAGTGTCAGTGATATCCCTGATCGCTTCAACGATATCTCCACACCGTACCTCCACTGTATTTTCAAGGCCGGCATTAACTATGTTTTTTCTGGCCACAGTAACAAACTCTTCCTTGATTTCATAAGAGATAACCTTTTTTGCAATAGATCCAAGATATATAGATAGAATACCTGACCCAGTACCAGAATCTAGTACAGTGTCGTTCTTATTCAAACCGGTATAGGCGATGATAAGCCCAATATCTTTTGGCATCATAGGTGCACCGGTCCTCTTCGCGTGTTTAAAGAAATCTGGTGTTCGTGGCGAATTTATCTTGAATGTATGACCGTTGTGCGACTGTACCGTATCACCTATATCCTTATCATACAGTTGATTCATATCAATTATACCAAGGTCTGTATGTAATGCTTCATCTGAAACTCGTGTGATGAATTCTCGATGTTTATTACGATGGACTGTTCTAAGAAGTATAATATCATCTTTTTTCACTTAAACACCTATTTATATCTGCTTTTAGGTAAACTTAACATATCTCTGGGTATCTGATGCTGTGTTCTTTTAATGAAATTCAAAATTTCTTCAAGTTCCCTTTTGTAAGAGTCAACCAACTTCCTGCAATACAGCACACCTTCGTTGGTCAAAACATATTCATACCTCTGCTTGATACGTCCATGTTTCTCATAGTATCTAAGGTCTTCATCTACCATCCCCATTGCAACCAGAAGCTGCACATGTTCATAGACTTTCTCACTATAAGGAAATCCAAATTTTTCATGAAACTTGTAATCGAACAAGTACTTCAATACTTCATTATTACTAAACTCTTTTATTGTTCTGTATAACCAAGTAATGTTCCTTATACGTGGAATGGATATTTTATTCTCATGTAACTCTTCAAACGTACTGTGGACACTATAGAATAGTAAGAGTATGCCTTCAATAGCGAGATATTGATCTTCACGAACGAACCTAAGTAGCTTAGGAGATAACTTATTCACAATATCCAACATCTTAGTTTCTAATATACTCATATCTTCCAAATCAGATACATCAGTTTCATTTTGTACAAAACATGTTAGTGAAATATTACGAGATATTGCACGTACAAGCCCGTTCGCAAGAGCAGATTCATCGTATAGAAAACTTTCAAACTCACCTGACAAGAACCTCATTGTCTTAGGTAGGCCTGTAGCTACATTCAAGTCAATAAGTATATTCTCCATATCAAGTAATTTTATGAACTCAGATTCAAACATCTTGCACGCTATACCATGTCTTGCAATGGTAGAAAGTGACATCTTTGTGGATGAAGGCAGTCTTTTTTGATTGAATCTGACCTTTGGTGTGTAGAGATTTCCTCTAATAATTCTTGATACCAATTCTTTAGATCTACCTGACCCATATTTGTTAATAAAATTTAAAAGGTCGTTATCATTATATAACGTGAAAAAATCCTTGACCTTGTTAGTTGCTATGTTCTTACCATTAATCTTTTCATATGAATATATCGCATCTTCAAGCGCATAAAGTAGCATGGATCTTGCTGCCTGTGTCCTTGGATGATGGATAATAGCAGTATAATGATGAGAACGTGCAATTAGCATCGATTCGGCAGCTGTAATGACGAGGTCTTCATTATAGCTTGATTCTGAGATAGCACCGAGTACTAGTCGATTATCTTTGATGGTTAAACTCTGTACAATTTGATCAACATCAATTAATCCAAGAGAAATGCCTGTATGATACGAATCTCTTAATAGAAAATCAATTCTATCAGCATCAATATCGCTTGAGATGATTTGTGATAGGTAAGGTTTGGCCACATTTTCTGTATCTCCGATAGCAATATTTCCTATCTCTTTTAGAAAATAGACCGGGTCAACACCGTTCATTTTCTCGATCAGGTTACATATTTGATCTGAGTTTATGAGTTGAGTTTGAATCAGAAACCGTGTGAATGATTCATGACTGGAACATTTTTTGTTATTCAGGACAGGTTGAAGGTCAGGATTTCTTAACAAAACGTTTTCAACAGCATGTGAAAATGCAGCATGACCTACATCATGTAGAAGACCAGCAAGTCTTATTTTCTCAATATCTTCCTGGCATAGGTTTAATGAATTACCTATAATGGAAGCTGTTTGCATTGTACCAATACTATGCTCGAACCTCGTGTGATTAGCTCCGGGATAGACAGTATCAGCTAAACCAAGTTGCTGTATTTTACGTAATCTTTGTAAACAGTGGTCATTTATCAGAAGTTGTTCTAGCTCATTCAGTACAACTGTACTATGTACTGGATCATGAACCATAAATGGTTTTGTCATCAATAACACCTATAATCATCAGAATATATATACCAACTGGAAACGTGAACTGTACCAATACCTATATTTCAAAAAAAATAATTGGATGATTTTCATATGAGAACAATCGATTGGGATAAAGAAACAAAAACAATAAAGTTGATAGATCAAACATTATTGCCTGTAGAGTATAAGGTCATAGAATGTAGCAACCTTAGTTCACTATGTGAAGCCATTAGTTCCTTACGTGTACGAGGAGCACCCGCCTTAGGTGCAGCAGGTGGTTTTGGACTAGCTTTAACTGCCACTTTAAGTAGTGCAAGGACAATGGATTCATTATTAAATGATCTTGAAAAGGCAGGAAATGTGATAAAATCAACTCGGCCAACTGCTATAAATCTTTCATGGGCAATAGATAGAGTACTTCAAGCAACTTCAGATGCATATGACGTTGAAGGTATGCGTGACATTGTGATAGATGAAGCTTTAAGGATCGCTGAAGAGGATGTTGATACAAACAAGAAGATAGGTAAAAATGGTGCTGAGTTGCTCGAAGATGGAGATGTTGTCATGACACACTGTAATGCGGGTAGGCTTGCTTGTGTTGACTGGGGAACTGCACTTGGAGTTGTAAGGTCAGCTGTTGAAGATGGGAAAGATATAAAAGTAGTTGCTTGTGAAACAAGACCTTTAAACCAAGGAAGCCGATTGACCACTTGGGAATTAATGCAAGATAACATCCCAGTAACATTAATAACCGATTCAATGTCAGGTCATGTCATGAGAAAAGGACTGATTGATAAGATCATTGTAGGGGCAGATAGAATCACAGAAGATGTAGTATTCAATAAGATAGGGACTTATACTCATTCAGTATTAGCAGCTGAACATGAGATTCCGTTCTTTGTAGCTGCACCAACCTCAAGTTTCGATTTTGAGGGTTGGGAGGGTAGTGTCAAGATAGAAAAAAGAGACCCTGATGAACTCAGGTTTATTGGAGGCGTACAGTACGCACCCTCTGAAGTAAAAGTCTATAATCCCGCCTTTGACGCAACACCTATGGAAAATATTTCAGCAATAATCACAGAAAATGACGTATTCTATCCACCCTTCATTATTGATGAAATAAGAATGTGAGCAATAACATTTTAATAGATAAAATCGTATTAAGAACCATAATAGTGTACATACAAGTTAAAATATTAAGGGGATAAAATATGGCTAAAAAGAAATCTCAAGGTAGCGGACTGATGTCTTCGGCCGGTCTTATGCGTTATTATGACGCAGATAAAAGATCACCACACCTTAATCCAAAAGGTGTCTTGATTGTCGGCTTATTGGTAGGAATATTGGTCCTTTATGTTAATGCAATGTTTGGAATGTGGCCCTGAATGACCAATTCAATTCAGGTACATTTCACATTTAATTAATACCTTTTTTTATTCATAAATTGGAACAAGCTATTTATACTGATTTTAAAATAAGATTATTTTGGGAGGTTTATTATGATAGGAAGATGGATTAAGCGAATGATAATGGTATTCATAAAAGCTAAGATCATTCTTTGGTTAAAACGATTGATCCTTAGAAGATTTAGAAGATAAAAAAGTGTTTTTTTAAAACAAATTATATTATATTTATTCTATTTTTAGTTATATTCAAATAAACGGAAATTATTCTTCATTAAGAATAATATACTTTTTTTCAAGAAAATATTACAAAAAAAAAGAATGTATTGTATAAGGGATAAATAGTACCCTTATTCACCAATCCATTCATTTACTGTATCTTGATTCTCTTCTACCCATAGGGCAGCAGCGTCTTCTGGAGACATTCCATCTTCAATATTCATCATTACTTCTTGAATATCATCTTGTTCCCAGTAGAATCTTGAGATTATGTCATAAAGTTCTGGTTTATCTTCTTGAAGTCCGGCACGTGCAAGTGTTGCAACATATTCTGCATCACCGTATGAACCTTCAGGGTCATCAAGATACTTGAGGTCCCATCTGTCAAATTTCCAGTGTGGACTCCATCCAGTGACAACGATCCATTCTTCATTCTGTACAGCTGTCCTGAGCTCAGCTGCCATACCAGCACTACTGCTTGCCACAAGTTCATAGTCAAGATCATATGCATCGATCGCACCTTCACCTTCGGTAGAACTTTCGGTAGACTTCATAATACCAGCACCAGGTTCAATACCAATTATCTGGCCATCGAATTGATCTTTATGATCGTTCAGTTCTTCAATTGAATCAATTTCAACATACTGAGGTACTACGAGTCCTATTTTACATCCTTCAAGGTTAGTAGATACTTCTTCAAAATCATCACCGTACTGTTCCATATAATGACCATGGGTGTGTGGTAACCATGCGGATGTTGTGAAATCGAACTGACCTTGTGCAAGTCCCTGATATAGAGGTCCTGCATCTACTGCAATAATCTCAACATCATATCCTGCTTGTTCAAGCACTTGTTTCATTACATTTGTACTTGCAACTTCTCCGTCCCAAGTAACATAGCCTATTGATGCGGTCATTTCATCATCAATAGCATCTAGACATCCTACGCCTACGATACCAATAATGAAAATTGCGCTAATTGCCAATACTTTCATTTTATCATTCATGTACATCACATCTTATTCATATTTTTTAAAGAATATATTTATATATATACAATCAACCACTTTATTTCTTTTTCAATACTTATAAGCTTTCGGGTTTTTTTACTAAAAAATAAAAGGAAGTAGTTTTCACTTATTTTTCTGGGGTGAGACTTTGTGTCAATCTATCAAGTATGATAGCGATTATCACAATACCAAGACCAGCTTCAAATCCTGATCCGATATCTATTCTCTGAATCGCAGCGAGTACCTGATAACCTAGGCCAGGTGCACCTATCATTGCAGCAATAACTACCATCGATAGTGAAAGCATGATACATTGGTTCACTCCTGCCATAATTGAAGGGAGAGCAGATGGCAATTCTATCTTGATCAGTTTCTGCATAGGTGTGGAGCCAAATGCATCCCCTACCTCTTTAAGTTCTTTAGGGACATGTTTAATGCCTAAAACTGTTAGTCTAATTGGTGGTGGCATTGCGAAAACTGTGGTTGCAACAAGTCCTGGTACATTACCCAAACCAAAGAAAATGACCGCAGGTATCAGATATACAAAGGAAGGCATTGTTTGCATGAAATCAAGCATCGGCCGAATTATCTGATACAAGGTCTCACTTTTAGCGGCTAGTATCCCTATCGGAATAGCTATAACAAGTGCAACCAAAGCTGCTGCAAGCACGAGTGAAAGTGTTTGCATTGTAAGTGCCCATAACCTCATACTTTCAATAAGTGTCAATGCTACAGCCACACCCACAGCTAACTTCAAGTCACGTCGACTTATCAAGTAAGAAATAGCTGCAACAACTATGATAAATAAGACTGGTGGTAAAAAGAACAGAACATCCCTAATACCACTTATCAAGATATTCATTATTGTGGTGAATATATCAAGCAAAAAACCGAGATTCTGCTCAATCAATTCTACAACTTTCTCTGCACCATCACCAAGTGGTATCTTTGGAATTTCTAAAGCTTGTGCCATGATTATTCCTCCATTGCTAGTGCTCCTAGCACACTTCCTCTAACAACTACACCCAATAGTTTCTTTCTCTCATCAACCACAGCAACTGGAGATGTAGATTCTATAATAGGAATTAGTTCGTTCAGTGGTGTATCAGGAGATGTGGTCTCACTATCCTTTTTCATCACATCATCAATTGTCTTGCCAGCTTTCATACCCTCAATTGCTTCATCTATAGTCACAAAACCTTTTAGTATCTTGTTTCGATCAACAACATAAATCGATGATATACCATGTTTCCTCATTAGCTGAACTGCAACTTTTAATGTAGAATTGATAGATATTACCGGATCTGGTCGTTTCATTACAGCTTCTGCAACCAGCACTTTAGATCTATCTACACCGGCAACGAATTTAGCAACGTAATCATCTGCAGGTTCTGTTAAGATTTCTTCTGCAGTTCCTATCTGTACAGCTTTTCCTTCATTCATCAATAAAATCCTATCACCCAGTTTGAGTGCTTCATCAAGATCATGTGATACGAAGACAATGGTTTTTTGCATCCTGTCCTGGAGTGCTAAGAGTTCGTCTTGCATCTCACTCCTAATAAGGGGGTCAAGTGCACTGAAAGCTTCGTCCATTAAAAGAATATCTGGGTCGGTTGCAAGAGCACGTGCTAGTCCAACACGTTGCTGCATACCACCACTTAGTTCAGAGATACTACTATTCTCATGACCCTTCAAACCAACGTTCTCGATGGCTTCAATTGCTTTTTTGTACCTTTCCTCTTTATCAATACCACGAACCTCTAATCCATAAGCCACATTATCAAGAACACTTCTATGTGGGATTAGTCCAAAGTTTTGGAATACCATCCCTAATTTATTTCGTCGTAGTTCTCGAAGTGTTTCTGACTTCATTTTCACTACATCTGATCCATCGATCAATATCTCTCCAACTGTAGGTTCTATTAATCTATTAATACATCTAAGAAGTGTTGATTTTCCTGAGCCTGATAGACCCATTATCACAAATATCTCCCCATCTTTGATCTCAAAATTAAGTTTATAGAGACCTACATTGTTACCCGTCTTCTCTAAAATATCAGCTTTAGATAACCCCTCTTCCAACAAACCTAAAGCTTTTTTCGGATTTTTACCAAAAACCTTGGAAACATCCTTGATTTCTATTTTCGTCTTTTCTTCCACGTTTTAATCTCCAATTTAACAATTAAACCTTGTTTTTATCTCGGATATACGTATAAAATAATAATTTTTGGATAATATATAATTTATCCGTAATTGTATATAAATAATCATGTTAGACTTTGTGCATAGTTGCTAAACTAAAACCTAAAACCATGACATATCAGGTCTATTTTTCAGTTCTCACTGACATTGTAACCTGCTTTAATAACAGTATTTTTAATAGTGTTTGAATCAGTCATTTTCTCATCGTATTCGACTATTGCAGTACCTTCATCAAGGTTTACCTCAGCAACCAAGATACCATTAAGTGAAGATAATGAGCTTTCAACTGCTGACTTACAATGTTGACATGACATACCTTCAATATCAAACTTAACCTTCTTCAACTTTTTGCCTCCATGTGTAAATAAAGTGTATATCAGGTTATACGAAAATATTCAGGCAGTATTCCTTTTCTTCTTTATACTATCTGCTATAAGTCTGGCTATCTTAGTTTTTGGTTCAGTATTATCTACAAGAATCCTACCACTTCTCTCCCACCATGATCTCGGGTATTTTTTATCAGCTTCTACTTCAGGATTTAATCCCAACTCTGTAGCTGCTACTTCAATTTCGGACAGGTGTGGTTCCTTGACTGATTTCTTTCTTGAGATTATACGACCTTGATTTCTTGTTTTGGTCTTGTCTATATAGGCAGGCCAGATAACCAGTTTACCTCTCTCTTTCATCAGCATGTGTTGAATATGAAACGTTCATTGAATTTAAATCTGATGAATACTATCAAAAAATATGAAGCTAACTTTTATCTATTAGGACATTTATTTGTATAAATCATGGCAACAAATGAGAGTTCAATCACTGTATCACCTGAACTTAAAGAATATATTCAAAAAAAACAAAAAGATTATCGAGTGAATACCACATGTGCTGGACCTCTGATACTCCCTCTAGAAATGAAAGACAATAAACCAACTGATATAGTGATCAATGTAGGTGATCAAAAACTCTACATCTCGGCAGTTCAGGCAAGGTTTGTCAAACATGTTGATCTATCCATGCTCTGTAAATGTGTAATGGAATGAATTAATTTTTTAGTCCACCATTTCTTCATTTATGTTCCTGAAAACTTCTGCAATGATCTTTTGAACCTCGATATCATGGGCTTCAGAAACTTCATTGTTCTCGGCCCGAGTAAGAGTCGCGAGGTCTGAAATTATTGAATGTATCATATCAAGCATTTCATCTTTTGATATGAGACCTGCATAGTATGCATAAAAAAAAGTTGTCCCTGACCTTCTTACTTTTTTTTTGAACGTAGAATAGGAATTTGAAACTTCATGTCTTGAATAAGGTTCTTCAGCGAATGGAACCAATTGTGGCAAATTCTCGCCAATCCATGTCATTTGTGATCGATTCAGTGTATCTTTAAAGTCAGAACAAAGATGAGCAATCATCCATTCGCGTGCTGTAAGATGTGTGGTCTTTTTCAGATATCTAGTAACATCTCCGTAGCTCTTACCGTTCATTTTTTGAAACTTTTGATAGCGAAATGCTTTTTTGTCCTCCAAGTTACCACCTTTAAAAGGAAAAATAGCTATATGGATTTAGTATTGCAACCAATATAATATTGGCGTATGTGGTCCTATTATATAAAAATACCTAATAACTTCAAACATATTGATGTCTAATTTGAATTTAACTTGAAAAATAGTATACTCAAAAAATGAAAAGTAGCGCCTATCAGTGAATTCGAAAAGTTTATGAAGGATTCAATGTATTCAAATACAGTTGACATTAGTCTATATCATGTCTTGAGATATAGAATAATCGATATGCAACAGAGTGCTATACGTGGCACATAAGCTACTCAATTAATTAAAATCTAAAATATAAAAAAATAAAGACAAAATAGGAGGAAAATGAATGGACCCACTCATAGGTATGGGTGTATTAGCATTAATGGGTGCTGCTGCAGTTATTGCCGGCATTTCCGAGGATTCGGAATCAAATGTCGGTTCTCAAAGTAACCCTAACTCTCAGGTACAGTTAGCACCACAAATGATGTATCCGCATAGAATATTCAACAAAGCTATTTCCGGAGAACCACCCTCAAATGCACTAATGTGTGCTATAGGTGGTACTACAGCAGCCATATTGATGGATGCACTTGGAATGTCTGCTTTATTCTCAATAACAATTGGTGCATTTGTCGCAGCTCTTGCACATGGATCGTATTCGACTATGTCTTTTTTTGGAAGACCCACAAGTCAGAGCAGGTTCAAGCAGCCAGTGTATATGGACATTCTAAGAGGACATATATCACCAATTATGGCTTATGCGTTTGTTACAACTTTTTCGATCGTAATTATATCTTACATAATGATTTCAGTTCTAAACCATCCGTTCCCGCTCGCACTGCTTGCGTTCATATGGGGAACTGCAGTTGGTGCAATTGGATCTTCAACTGGAGATGTTCATTACGGAGCTGAAAGACAATACCAGAACACTGAGTACGGATCTGGAGTCAATGCTGCCCAGTCTGGAAACATTGTAAGGAACGGTGAAGCTGGACTTCGTAACGGAATTGATAATTCATGGTTCTGCATTAAGTTCGGTGGACCTGCAACGGGTCTCGCATTCGGAATGACTGTATTCCTGTCAGGTTGGATCACTATGGTGTTCGACCCGTCTATTAGTCAAATGATTGCATGGGCATCAGTCATAGCAGGCCTATTAATTGTATTAGTATTGATTATTTTCAACAGGATGATAGAAGTTTCCTCACGGAAAAGTTATGGACCTTATAAAGCTGACAATGACGAGGTGACCGCATGATAGATTATGTAGGTCTTATGGCTGATAACTTATTATATCTATTACTGATAGTTGTTGGCGGATTGTTAGTAGCAATTGGTGTACACTTCGTTCCTGTCGGAGGAGCACCTGCGGCAATGGGACAAGCTACTGGTGTAGGTACTGGTACTGTACAGCTTGCTGCAGGAGCTGGATTGACTGGACTTGTAACAGCTGCTGCTGTAATGAGAGTTGCAGATGATATGTTGTTGGTTATCGCCTCGGGTATGGTCGGTGCGATGATCATGATCGGAAGTACAATGCTTGTAGGTAATTTCATGTACATTTATGGAGTTGGAGTTACACCTGCTTCTGGTAAAGTGAAATATGACCCTATCACCAAAGATAGACAGGACCTATATTTGTCACAAGGTACTGAAGGACACGGAGTACCAACATCATGTTATATCAGTGGTATTATTGGTGGAGGACTTGGTGGACTTGGTGGTGCAATGGTCTATTTCGCACTCCTAAGTGTAACTAATGCTACAACTGCTCTAAACGTGATAGGGCTTGCAAGTATACTTGCTGTAGCGATATTCTTCATCAATGCAGTCATTGCTTCCTATAACATTGGAGGTACAACTGAAGGGTTCATTGACCCTAAGTTCAAGAGAGTTCCAAAAGCTATTGTTGCATCAATAGTAGTAACATTCTTGAGTGCTATCATGAGTATAATCATAATAGGAGGGATTTAATATGGCAGCAGGTGGAGAACCCAAAAAAGTGAAATCCGCTATACCTCCAAAGACAATGATCGCCTTTGGACTAATTGGTGGATTGATTGGAGTGTATGCAGGCCATTTCCTATCAGACATGTTTGGACCCGTACTATCGTTCTTCGGTGCACTTGGTGCAATCTGTGCAATCGTATGGGGTGCTGATACTGTAAGACGTGTATGTAGTTATGGTATCGGAACTGGTGTACCTTCAATTGGAATGTTAGCAATAGGTATCGGAATTGTTGCGGCACTGTTTGGTCTAGCAGTTGGAGGAATTGCAGGACCTATTATTGCAGTAATTGTTGCAACAATATTAGGATTGATTATAGGACTCCTTGGAAACAGGTTAATGAAAATGGGAGTCCCAATTATGGAAACTGCAACTGCTGAGATTGCTGCTGCAGGTACTATTACTATAATAGGTATAAGTACAGCTATGGCAGGTACGTTCGAGATTACAGGTATAATTGATAATGTGATAGCAAACGGATTTATTGCAGTAGTGTTCATAGTAGGTGCAATTGCGATATTACATCCATTTAACGCAAATCTAGGTCCTGACGAAAAGCAAGACCGTACATTATCGGTCGCTTTCATTGATGGTTCAATCGCGATGATTTTAGCAGGTATTGTAGTTGCCGGTGTTAGCTTGGCTTCAGCTGTACCCGCAATATTGATTGGGTTGGCTATATGGCTTTTCGCGTTTGCTAAATACTTAGGTTATGTTAAACGTGATGCATATAAGGTAGTTGGTACCGGATTATTGCCTACAGAGGAGGAATTGAGTTGAGTATGGTACATATAGCACCGGAAGCACATCTTGTGCTAGATCCTGAGACTTCATTATTGGCTGAAGAGAGGCCTGATGTGATTAGTTACTCAATGGATCCTATGATGGTGCAAGTTGATAAACTGGACCTAATCGCAGATGATCTGATCAGTTCATTGACACCTGACCAAAACCTAGCTTCATCGTATCCAAATAGAGGTCGTGCATCGTATCATGCAGGTCTTGTTAGCAGTGCTGCTTATGGAATACTAGCAGGTTTTGTATTTACAGGAATACTGGCACTCATTCTGTACATAATGGCCCTTTTTGGAGGAGTGATCTAACATGGTAGATAAAAGAGAACCTGCACCTGATTGGCCAATCCTAAAAGGAGAATATGATGTAGGAAATGTAGAAAACTGTGTAGCAGTAATTACACTTGGATCACATTTACCTGCTCAGCCTTTACTGGATGCTGGTGCATCAATTACGGGTCCCTGTAAAACAGAGAATCTTGGCCTTGAGAAGGTTGTTGCACACATCAATTCAAATCCAAATATTAGATATCTGCTAATAACAGGATCTGAGGTCAAAGGTCATATTACTGGAGATGCATTCCTAAAAATACATCAAAACGGTGTGAAAGAGAATCGAATTGTAGGTGCTATAGGTGCAATACCTTATGTAGAGAACCTCACTCCAGAAGCCATTGAAAGGTTCCAGCAACAGGTAGAATGTGTCGAGCTGATAGGTACTGAAGATATATCCGAGATCTCAGCCAAAATAAAAGAACTTGCTGACAAGGATCCAGGTGCTTTTGATGCTGATCCTATGGTTATCAAAGTTGGAGAAGATGGTGGAGATGAGGATGCAGCTACTGGAATTAAACCAATGGCATCTGAGGTCGCGGTCATTCAATCCAGGATCAAGGATATTGATAGAGACATGATCCAAGCCGGTATTATGAATAAATACCATTCAGGTATTCATGCCGGTAAGATCGAAGGTATAATGATAGGGCTAATTACATCATTGACATTGCTTGGCCTTTTATTGTTCGGGATGTGATTTGAATGAGTGAAGAAAACCAAGGAAGTGGAGTTCCAACTGTTGTTAAGCCACAAATGGGAACAATAGATAACACTATGAAAAGTATTGAATATCGTGCACAATTGATAGCACGAAACCAAAAACTAGATTCAGGCGTGGCAGCTGCTGGTATGAAAGGATTTGCAATTGGATTCGTACTTACAGTCTTGTTCGTGCTCATACTTCCAATGATAATATGGCAGGTGTTATAATATGAGTGATGACGAGAATGTAATTCCAATCTCAGTAGTTGACACTGATGATTATGAGCAAGTAATGAAAAAACTTGACCTGATTGATCAGAAGGTCGAGTTCTTCAATAGTGAAGTCGCACAACGTATAGGTAAGAAAATAGGAAGAGATATAGGAATATTGTATGGATTAACTATTGGTATCTTAATATTCCTTTTATATATCTCACTGTCATCGATTGTTTATTAACCGAGGTGTTTTAATGTTTAAGTTTGACAAGAAACAAGAAGTTTATGAAGTTGGAGGGATCAATTTTGGAGGTCAGCCTGGCCAGTATCCTACTGTATTAGTAGGAACTATGTTCTATGCTAGGCACAAAATAGTTTCTGATGAAGATAAAGGTGTCTTCGATAAAGAGGCTGCAGAATCTCTCTGGAAAGCACAGGAAGAAATGGGTGACGTTACAGGAAACCCATATGTGAACCAGATTGTAGGTGAGACTACAGAAGCAATGAAAAACTACATAGACTGGTTCGTTGAGATCGATGACAAGACACCATTCCTAATAGATTCTTCTGCAGGAGATGTACGAGCATTCGCTGCAGAGTATGCAACTGAGATAGGTGTTGCTGACAGGGCAATATATAATTCAGTAAATGCAAGTATCCAGGAAGAAGAAACATTAGCTATCACAAAAAGTGATGTTGAAGCTGCCATAGTTCTAGCATTCAATGCAACCGATCCAACTGTAAAAGGTAAGATCGATATTCTTGAGACCGGCGGTTCCGGGCAAGATAAGGGAATGTTAGAGGTTGCAAAGGAATGTGGTATCACCAAACCACTGGTAGATGTAGCTGCAACTCCACTTGGTGCAGGAGCAGGTGCAACTATGAGAAGTATCATCGCCATTAAAGGTAGGCTTGGACTCCCTGTTGGTGGTGGATACCACAACATGGCATCAGCATGGGACTGGATGAAAGCATACAAAAAATCATTTGAGACCAAGGAAGAGAGAAGAGAAGTCTATTTACCAACAGACATAGGAACTAATCTTGTTGCACAGATATTGAGTTCTAATTTCCAACTCTACGGTCCTATTGAGAATGCAAAAACAGTATTCCCTGCAACTGCTATGGTTGACATAATGCTTGCAGAAACAGCAAAAGAACTTAATCTAGAGATATTGGATGAAGGACATCCAATAAATAAACTGGTTTGATTTTACAATACCAGTTCTCTTTTTTCTTTTTTTTTCATCCAAATAAATAACTAGTTCTGGAAAAATTAATATTAATGCCATACATTACCCTATCATATGACCGATTTTATAATGATATGGGATTCACCAATACTTTTTGAAAAGCTTTTCCAAGAACATGATATGACATGTGATAGAGTAAATTCAAGTAGTATCAATACACCATTCTTACCCGCATGTAAAGGTATCATCATACCCACAGGTTTTGCTAACCCTGCATACTCAAAAGTATATTCAAACATTGAAAAATGTGCTGATAGACTTGAGAAGTTTGTTAAAAATGGCGGTACTCTTGTCGTATATGGACCTACAATAAATGAATATGATTATTGCTGGTTACCATACAATTTTAGGTATATCCAGGATCATAAGAGTACATTGTTAGGCAGAGATCTTACTGATGATCAGTTTTCTAAATTGATAATAGAAGAATCAGATGAACACATAGAATGTGACGGGTATTTTCACAAATCTGACGAATTTGAAGAATGTATCTATAATAATAACGATGAATGTATACTAATAGCTAAAAAACATGGTAAAGGTACTATCATTTTGACTTCGATCCATGAATTTCCATCACCTAATTTCTTGAAGTGGATAAAAGATACTTCCAGCAAAGTTAAACTTTGAAAAATTGAATGATTAGATTCACTTTTTTCTAATATTCTCTTTATTATTCCTTAACTTTTCTATCTCATCAAGAGCATCTTTTATCTCAAGAACAAAAAGACCAGTACAGGGTTTTATGAACCTAAATACTATAGAATTGTTTCTGATACCTGCCGGTATTTGTTCACTTCCTACCAGAGCAATGTCTCTTATCTTGTACCCTGCTTTTACATAATAGACCTCATCACAAATATCCATGATAAGATCTTCACATTCTTTCGGTGTTGCATCTTTTAGAAGTATATCATATTTGATATCATTTAAACAAACCATTTTTATTAACACTACCTTTATTTATTGATAAGAAAGCGAGTATCAACTCATTCAAGAGCAAGACCATTTACCATAATTCCTTTTTCACATATATGGCCAACAACTTTTCCATCAACGCTCGCTGCAACCTCCTCTGCAAACTGAGGAGATGTTATCAGGACAAAGCCCATGCCCATATTAAATGTTTTATACATTTCATGGTCATCAATATTTCCCTCTTTTTGGAGGAATTTAAATATATCACAAGGTTCTATCGGGTCAGAAATATCAAAGCCTAACTCTGTTATTCTTCTAAGTTTTAATAGGCCACTACCTGTAATGTGTGCAAGTCCGTGTATATCAAAGTCCCTTATCGAATTGAGCACTTCCATATAGATTCTTGTAGGTTCTAACAGAACCTCTCCAATCGTTTTAGATGTATCGTATGGAAATTTATCATGATATGAATGCTTTGATTCCTCCATTATCTTTCGAACAAGAGTATACCCATTACTATGAACACCGCTTGAAGGAATACCTATAATAGAATCACCTATCTCGATGGCATCTCCAGTAATAATATCTTCTTTTTTGACCATTCCAAGACATGCACCTGCAAGATCAAAACCTTTAATTAGTTCTGGTAAAGTCGCAGTTTCTCCGCCCACAATCGATACTCTGGAAATGTTGGCACCTTTAACCAATCCCTCACCAATTTGTTTAGCAAAGTTATCGTCGTGTGCTTCGACTGCCAAATAGTCAACGAAAGCTAGAGGCTCTGCACCAATCGCAAGCAGGTCATTCACATTCATAGCTATACAATCAATACCAACAGTATCCCATTTTTTCATTTCATTAGCAATAAGGACCTTCGAGCCAACGCCATCTGTAGTCATAGCCAGTGCATAATCACCAAAATCAATAAGACCAGCATAATGTCCTACATCCATCATAGCAGAGCCAAGTCCATCCTTTCGATAGACGAATTTGCTTGTCAATGCCTTTATAGTAGACTCTTCTTGCCCAAAATCAACGCCTGATCCTGCATAAGTTAATTTCTTTCTAGTCAAGTTTCTTTCCTCTCGAATTCAGAATCGAGCTCAAATTCTCGATGAAGAGCTCTTACAGTTCTTATAGAATCACGTTCATGTATCACAAAAGAAATATTGTGCTGTGAAGAGCCCTGACTGATCATTATCACATTAATGTTCTCGCATCCTAATGAATTAAAGACTCTGCCAGCAACTCCCGGAATTCCAGCCATTCCTGCACCAACCACGGCTACAACACTAATATCCTTATCTGACGCAACTCGTACAAAGTCACGTCCAAATTCTTCTTTAATTACTCTAACAGCCACGTCATGATGTGCTTCATCTACAACAATAGACATGTTAGCTTCTGATGACCCTTGACTGATCATAATTATATTTACGCACGCATTTGCAAGGGCAGTGAAAACTCTTGAAGCAGTTCCTATAGCACCGACCATCTCAGCTCCTGAAATATTCACCAATGCAACCCTGTCTATAAGTGTTACAGCCTTTACTACATCCTCTATCTGCATTTCATCTGCTACAATGATTGTTCCAACAAATTCAGGATCGAATGTGTTCTTTACACGTACCGGTATACCACGCCCTATAGCTGGTTCTATTGCACGTGGATGGAGTACTTTAGCCCCAAAATAAGATAATTCCATTGCTTCTTTATAAGATATTTGGGAAATCGTACGGGCTTCGGGTACTATCTTAGGGTCACTGGTCATAATACCTGCAACTTCTTTCCATAACCATATCTCATCTGCATTTATTGAAGCAGCTATGATTGAAGCTGTGAAATCAGAACCTCCTCTGCCAAGAGTAGTGATAATACCTTCTTCACTCTCAGCAATAAAACCTGTTACTATTGGAATATAAGAACATATAGTTGGATTGAGTTTATCATATACCCTATCATATGTGTTTTCTATAGGTTTTGCATTACCATATACATCATCTGTAATGATACCAATATCCCCACCGGTAAAGTTCATAGAATTAATACCTTTGGAACAAACGGCCCCACTGACAATCGGTGCAGCTAATCTTTCCCCATAAGAAGAAATATAGTCGATAGATCTTAAAGTCAACTCACCTAAATAGCAAATACCAATAAGAGCCTTTTCAAGTTCATCTATTCTATCATTAAGTTCTTTTAGAATAGAATCCAGTATTTCATTATCATTGATAGCTGTAGTAGCTACTGTATAATGTTTTTCTCTTAAGTATGATATCAGTTCATTGACTTGAAGGGTTTTTCCATTATATGCAACCGCAGATGCAGTTTCTAACAGTGCATCGGTAACACCTCCTAACGCAGATGTAACTGCAACAACCTCATGACCTTCATCGTGATATTTTTTTAATAGGTCTGCAACATGCAGTATCTTTTCACCATCAGCTATTGAGGTACCACCAAATTTCATTACCAGTCTCATATTAATCTCACATTGCTTAACTTGTGTTAAATATTACTACTCTGATTCTAATGATAATATCTTAAAGAAAATAATTAATATAAATATTTTGAAATTAGTGATACCTGTTACAATTTAGACTAATTAACTGATTCTGAACACATATACTATAAGAGCAGCTATTCCTCCGAATACTAACAGTACTCCAAGAAGTATTAAAGCAAACGGTGGTGTATCTGAAAGGTCGTACCCCTCATCCTCTATTTCATCACCATTACCAGTATCCCCAGAATCTGAACTCCAGAATTTCAAGTTATCAAATATAGAGCTGGTATTCTCAGGTATAATCTCATCATCTAAACTTGGTTCACCTATATCAACTGTCGAATCTACTACAGTTATACTTATTTCTTTAAATGATCGCGTACCATCTGATGCAACTACTTCCAGCTCTATCTCATGTTCACCTAAATCTAGATCCTCTAATAAGACAGAGTAAGTACCTTGTTGTGGGCTGTTACGTCTATCTATAATATCATTATTCAACGATACTATAGCTTCCTGTACATCATCATCTCCAATATAATATCTTACTACTGTGATCTCGTCTTGCTTAACTGCACTTTTATCTTGATCACTTAAGAACAGGTCAATATCCTTATCACCCACCAAATATTCTCTTTGAGAGATTTGTTCAAAGAAAACAACTTCTGAATGGGTACTAACAAAAGAATTCACGGGTCGTGCAGTGAAAATTGTCATTGGTTGACCATCTATTTCTCTATTATAGTAGAAAATATCTCCAATCTCAATCTCATCATCAATGAGAGAAAAATCGTTCCTCATCAATCTCAAACTAACTTTATCCTTTGAATTGCGATCAATATCAAGTACTTCAAGTGCATATCCTTCCTCCAATTCTAGAGATTCTCCAACTCTTACACTTTTGGATTCGTCTACCAATAAGAACTCATCAATGTCATACCTCACATCAAGATATTGTTCAATTTTGAATTTGACTCGGTTAGAATCACTTCGTTCTATATATTCAAGAGGTGTGATACTTAAAAGTAAGTAATCAGTTTCATTATCCTCATCATCATCGTCTTCTATCGTGATAATGTATTCAATAGGCGAGTCATTTCGTGCAATATTGTCATCTAGATCATCAACCTCATGATCATCATGATAAATTTCAATAAATGATGATGGTCCACTTTTGCCTATATCAACAATTTTGATAGAGTATCCCTGTTCTAAATGGACAGTTTGTCCAGCTTCAATCTCACTCTCAGAATAATGAACCAGAGCATTTTTTTCATATCCTGCAGCTGTACAAGATACTGAAAAGATAAATACCAAGCATAAGACAAGTAGAATTAACAGTTTAGAGTTTTTCATAGGACCACTTTTTGAGTATTTTAGAGAAAGTTTTTTCATACGTTACAAGTTTTAATATGTTGTTATATTATTTTACTTGTGTTTAATTGATCATATTTGATTTAAAGGTGACCTCATGAAATATCTTATGCTAATTGGAGATGGAATGGCAGATATTCCTATAGAAGAACTAGGAAATAAAACCATTCTTCAGCATGCTAACACACCATATATGGACTACATGGCAAAAAATGGAATCAATGGGTTAGCAAAGACCGTGCCTGATAATATGCCTCCTGGAAGTGATGTTGCAAACATGTCATTACTGGGATACGATCCAAAGAAATACTATTCTGGAAGGGCACCATTAGAAGCTGCGAGCATGGGCGTTGAACTTGCTGAAAATGATATTGCTTTCCGGTGTAACCTTGTAACACTGAAAAACAATTTATTGCAAGATTATAGCGCAGACCATATTTCCACAGAACATGCAACACAACTAATAAATCATCTTAATTCTGCCTTCTGTGACGATTCTTCGTTCCAAATGTATCCTGGTATGAGTTACAAGCACCTCTTAATAGCCAAAGAAGGTTTAGGGACAGATACATTGTGCAAACCACCACATGATATAATGGGCCAATTTTGGAAAGATAATCTTCCTACAGGAAAAGACAGTGAATCTATCTCAGAAATTATTACAAAATCTTATAGTATACTTGAGCATCATCCATTAAACCTTGAAAAGGTCAAAAATAAACAATCTCCTGCCAACTCAATATGGCTTTGGGGACAAGGAAAAGCCCCGGAGTTCCCAGCATTCAATGATATGTATGGAATAAAGGGATCTGTTATCTCTGCAGTAGATCTCATCAAGGGAATTGGAATATACTCTAAGCTTGATGTCATAGAGGTTCCAGGGGCAACTGGCTATTTTGATACAGATTATAAAGCAAAAGCAGAATATGCGATTAATGCATTGACCGAACAGGATCAGGATATAGTTTTCGTGCATGTAGAAGCTCCGGATGAAGCTGGTCATATAGGTAGCATCAAAGAAAAGGTAAGAGCAGTTGAGAATTTTGATGAGAAGGTCGTGGGTACTATTCTCTCTCACATCAAAGACAATAAAGAGAATTATCGAGTCTTGATTACACCAGACCACCCTACACCTATTAAGTTCAGGACACATACAGCCGATCCAGTACCTTTCACCATATATTCAAACAATCCAATACAAAGTGATTACGTGGAATCATACGACGAAAATGCTGCCATTCAAGGATCTCTCGGACAGGTAATGGGTTACGATCTTATCAATACAATGATGAACTTATAATCTTGCACCTAGTACTCTCTTTTGACAATGACAACTTTGTAAAATATAGTTAAATTTATATAGAATAACAAACAATCATAATACTGTATTTTGAATAAAAAATACGTGGGGTGATTATAATGAAGAAAGTTGGCTTTCCAAGAAGAAGAGGTTTATTAGGTCCATGGGACCCATTCGAAGAGATTAGAAGAACACAAGACAGATTAAATGAGCTTTTTGATGAGATAAGCCCAGGTACAGAACTATCTACAGATAATGTAATGGCACCATTAATAGATGTAGAGGAAAATGAGAATAATGTGGTAGTAACTGCAGATATCCCCGGGATAAATAAAGAGGATATCGATATCAGTATAAATGATGATATGTTACAGATCACAGGTAAGTGCCAAACTGAATCTGAAGAAAAGAACGAAAACTACATTCATCGTGAAAGGGCATATAGTATGTTCTCACGGGCAGTGAAATTACCAGCTTCGGTTCAAGAAGATGGAGCAACTGCAAAGTTAGAGAACGGCGTGTTAAAGGTTACACTTCCTAAATCTCAAATTGAAGATAAGGAAAAGAAAATCCTTATTGAATAAATAATCCCCTCTTTTTTAGTAGCTGGTCTGCACAAGACCAGCCTCTTAAAATCATAAGTGCGGCATCAGTTCTAATTTTTCATCATTTTAGTGCTCAGTCGGGGTAACTATCATCATCGCCGCTCATTATTGAACTTTATTGTCTTAGTACATTATTTTATCACGCTGAAGTAAGAAGACCACCGTGTTTAAACAGTGGATGAATTACGTCCCCTATTTGAACTTCCGTCAATGTATTTCTTAATTGTTTCAGCAGATACTTGACCATGTGAACCAATATAATAACTTGGTGACCAAAGATGATTACCCAAAAATTCTTTTTTTCGTAGTTCAGGGAATTTCTGGAATGTTCTCTTTGCAGTGACACCTTTAATTATCTTAACGATATCAGTAGGTGCTATGAACGGTGGTGCAGATATGAAGAGATGTATATGTGCGGGCATGACTTCAAGTTCAAGTATTTCCCATTCCTTAGAATCGGCAATAGTTCTTATCTGGTCATCGAGAAATTGTTTTAATTCATCATTCATAACTTGTTTTCGATATTTAGTACACCATACGATGTGATAATTGATTTCATATACAGCAGAGCTTGAATAAGACATATTCTCCTATAGGCACGAAAGATATTTAAATGTTTTTGACCTATAGATATTTAATGCAGAAATCTTATAAGTTCAGATTGTATCCTACAAAAAAACAGGAAGTGACTTTGAATAAGACACTTGATGTGTGTAGACATATCTATAACGAATTTCTTGCAGACCGTAGAAAAGCATACGAAAGGTGTAATCAAGGATTGTCTACTATGGAACAGTTGTATCAGGTTCAGTATCTTGAATTTGATACAGAAGTACATTCTCAGGTAAAGCAGGATGTAATTAGAAGATTAGGAAAATCCTTTGATGCTTTTTTCAGACGATGTAAGAATGGAGAAGCGAAAGTAGGTTATCCTCGTTTCAAAGGGAAGAAACGATATAACAGTTTTACCTATCCCCAATCTGGTTTTAGTATTTCTGGGAAGAAGTTGAAGCTATCAAAGATTGGAAAAATAAGGATAGTTCAGCATCGGGAAATTGAAGGTAAAATCAAAACCTGTACTATCCGAAAAGATGGGAAACAATGGTATGTCACATTCTCTGTGGTCATTGAGAATAATGTTGAACCTGTTGAACCTGTTACCTTTGTAGGTATTGACGTTGGACTCAATTCTCTGGTAACATTGAGTGATGGTACTCAGATAGATTCTCCAAAATATTATCGCAATACAGAGGCTGAATTAAAGAAACAACAACGTAATCTTAGCAAAAAAAGGAAGTTTTCTAATAATTGGAAGAAACAATGTGACAAGGTAAACAGATTGCATCGGAAAATTCGCAATCAGAAAAATGATTTTAACCATAAACTAAGCAGGGAACTCATCAATACCTATGATTTCATAGCTTTTGAAGACCTGAATGTAAAGAATATGGTTAAAAATTCAAGACTTTCAAAATCAATACATGATGCATCATGGAGTAATCTAATTCAGATTACAAAATACAAAGCGGGAGAAGCTGGTAAGTTTGTAGAATTAGTCAATCCATATAATACATCACAACTTTGTAGCAAATGTGGTCAGAAAGTCGAGAAAACACTTGCATTAAGGGTACATAATTGTCCATACTGTGGATTAGTTCTTGACCGTGACCATAATGCAGCTATCAATATTCTCAATCGTGCTGTAGGAACTACAGTTCAAGCCTGTGGAATTGAGTCGTTGGATTCGATGATGAAGCAGGAAGCCACCATATTCATAGGGTGGTAGTTCACTTTTGGTGGCTTTAACTAATTTCAACAATGTTTAATATTTCTTGTGCATTAGTTGAAAGTATGTCGTTATTATCTGAAAAGTCACTAAAAGATTTGCTGAACAATGAACCACCTTTAGTTGAAGGATTAATTGACAGTGAGTTACAAGTACAGCCAAATGGTATTGAGATGACACTCAAGGATGTTTATGTCTTGGAGGAAGCTGGCAAAGTTGATTATGATAATTCATCCAGATCAATCCCAAATACAACAAAACTTGAATTTGATAATGGTTGGATATATCTTCAAAAAGGATATTACAAGATAACTTTCAATGAAATAGTCAATATCCCAAAGAACATGGCAGCTATAGCAAGAGCTAGGTCCAGCTTAATTAGGTGTGGTGTAACACTTGAAACTGCTGTATGGGATGCTGGGTATAGAGGACGTAGTGAATGTTTGCTTCTAGTTCATAACAAAGAAGGTTTTCATGTTGAAAAGAATGCAAGGGTTATGCAATTACTTTTCTATGTATTAGATTCAGCTGTTGAGCATGGCTATGCGGGTATGTATCAAAATGAGAATATATAACTTAAACAAATAGATTTCAAGTTATAAACAAAGAGGTCATCATATTGAGCGTTGAAATGATTCCCTTAAATGATATTCCTATAATAGAAGAAGGAGATGATATTGCAGATATTGTTTGTAAAAGTATTTCTATCAGAGATGAGGATATAATCATTATTGCATCTACAATCATCGCAAAGTCTGAAGGTGAATTCTTTTCGCTCGAAAATATCAAGCCAGGGAATAAAGCTATAAAAATAGCTAATAGATGTAATATGAAACCTGAACTCGTTCAGGCGATCTTAGATAGGTCTAACGAATGTCTAATAGAGGCTCCATTCATTTTAGTTGAACATAAAAATGGAAGTATTTGTGTCAATGCGGGAGTAGATGATTCGAACGTAGAATCTGGTTTGTATCTCGACCTACCCAAGGATTCTGATAGGAGTGCCAGAGAAATATCAGGAAGAATCACCGAATTGACTAGTCATAACGTATCTGTAATTATTACTGACACTAATGGCAGAGCTTTTAGGAATGGACAAATTGCAGTTGCTGTTGGTATAGCAAACATTGAACCAATAAGAGACTGGGTTGGCGAAAAAGACTTGTTTGGAAATGAACTGCAAATCACACAGGAGGCTATTGCGGATGAATTAGCTGCAGCTGCAAACCTTTTGATGGGTGAAGGTAATGGTGGAACACCAGTTATAATTATTAGAGGTATGAACCTATTTTCTAATAAAAAGTGTTCAGTCAAAGAGTTGTATCGTGATAATGAACAAGATATTATTAGAAAAGGATTAAATGCGCTAAAAAATAATTCTTGATTTGATATATTTATCGCATTTCACCTATTTTTCAAGTTGGCTAAATCTTAGTATTTCTACATCTGCATCTGAGAAAAACTGAAGTGAGTCATTATCAGGGTATTCTGCAAGATAAACTACTTTTTTTATATTGGCATTAATTATCATTTTTGTACATAATATACAGGGTTGGTGAGTACAGTATATAGTAGCGCCTGCTGTAGATACGCCATGTATTGCTGCTTGTATAATAGCGTTCTGTTCTGCATGGACTGCACGACATTTTTCGTGTCTAGTTCCAGATTCTATGTTCTGCAGCTCCCTAATACAACCAATATCAAAGCAATGTTCCATATTACTAGGTGCCCCATTATAGCCTGTAGATAATATACGTTTATCTCTAGCAATAACAGAACCTACCTTATTCCTAAGGCACGTAGATCTTTTTGCCACAACTGATGCTATCTCCAAGAAATATTCGTCAATTAAAGGTCTTTCGATCATCAATGCACATAATGGATAAATAATATAAATAATTATATAGTTTCACAGATCATGTTAGGTTCAGATTTTAGATCACAAATTTCCTTCCTTAAAATAAAACGAGTCAAATAACGGAAATACTTTTATATTTTCTATAATAGAGAAATAGCAAATTCGAGAAGTAGTTAATAATTATATCTCCACGTAGGTTCGTATTTCTTATACTACTAAATCAATATTCGGAGCAGATTTAATAAATGGATTTTAGTTTGTACAAACATATGGACTCTTTTGTTAAACGAAAGAGTAACAAAGAGATCATTGCAATCCCTCTAGCTGTGTTTGCAATTGCTCTTATAATAATTTTGTTCACTTTCGCGAGTACAGGTTCACCTGTGCATCTTGGTATGGAGTTTCAGGGTGGTACACAGATAACAATTGAAACCGATCAAACGTCACGTGAATTAGAAGAGAAGTATTCCGAATATCCGATCACTAGTGTAAGAATAACTGGTGATAGAGCGATTATGCAGTTTGGACCTATGGACAGAGATGTCTATGAAACGCTTGAAAGCGATATTAGAGGCGATCATACATCTATTGACATTAAGCAAATAGGTGCCGTATATGGTCAAGATCTGCAAGTTCAAGCCCTTATGGCTCTGATCATTTCTTTTATCGGTATGGCCCTTATAGTTTTCTTGATATTCAGGACATCTATCCCCTCACTTGTAGTGATTCTTTCAGCCACTTCCGATATTGCTATTGCTTTAGCTTTCATGAACCTAGTTGGTATAGAGCTTACATTAGGTACAGTTGCAGCACTATTGATGATAATAGGTTATTCTGTGGACAGTGACATTTTGCTCAATACAAGGATATTGAAGCGAAGAGGAAGCACAGAAGAGAAGGTCTCTAGGGCAATGGATACAGGGATTACTATGACCACAACAACATTAGCAGCACTTGTTGTTATGTATCTAGTTTCAACATATCCTCATATGCTCATTCCAGCACTTACTCCAATAGGTTTACTATCCGAGATCTCAATTGTACTAATATTCGGTCTTGCAGCTGATATCATGAATACCTGGATGCTTAATACAGGAATATTGAGATGGTATGTGGATAAGCCGGGCAGGAGGCTGAAAATATGAATTATAGGGATGAGGAGCCTCCAAGTTTATTAAAGGACTGGAGAGTACGTATATTTATTGTTATTCTCTTATTGGCAGTAGTTGCTATACAACCATGGTATTCTTCTGATGAAGGATTCACATCTAATCTTCAGTTTGGTTTAGACCTTGAAGGTGGATCATGGCTTCAGCTAAAGTTAGCTGGAGGGTTAGCTCAGCTTGACGCCGATAGTGGTGAAATTGTTAAATACCTAGTTGAATCCATCACTGATGAAGAAGTTAATATCCAGGAAGTGGATACGACCTTAGATCCGGATATAGAAGGGCGTGAAGAAGTATTCATCAAATTCACAACATCAGCCGAACTGATGGAATTCGAGCTCGAAAGGTTTGGAATGACAGATGTTGAGATAGATAGAGCTGACGGTGTTACTACCGTAGAAGCTACAGCTACCAAAGAAAGATTGATCATTGCATACCTTTCACATACACTTGACACAGAAGTTGTATCAGTTCAACAACCTGATGGAACATACTACGAAATCAGGTCAGAAATAAAGTATGAAGAACTGGAAGATCTAATGAATCAGGTAGATGGCTCTGTATTAACTGATGCGGATGGTAATCCAATCTTCCATGAAGGTGTTACTCGAGAAACACGTGACCTTACCCAAAAAATTCTTAGTGACAAGATGGATGCAATGGGATTAAAGGACATCCCTGTAAGGTCCGTTGGTGATGATTATATATTAATAGACTTTGCTGGAATCGATCTTCCAACTGCTCGTGAAATTACTGAGCAGCCTGGTAGGTTTGAGATGAGAATGCAGGTCGATGAAGAAACTACAAGACATGTATTGTATGGAGATGATGTTGTAAGTGTTGGTATGCCAGCGTTCCAGAATGAACAGTGGCATACACCATTCAGATTGAATGAAGAGGGCGCTCGTAAACTCCAGCAAATGGCAATTGAAGTAGGTGCAGTGGATAATCCTGGTGACCATCACCTGATAATGTACCTTGATGACGAAGAGATCTATAGTGCACCACTTAGTTTCTCTGCTGCTCAAAGTTTGAGAGATGCACCTATATACTCATGGCAAGCTTCAACTGGAAGTGATGAAGATAGCCAAGCACAAGCAGAACAGCTACAAATACACCTTCGTGCAGGAGCATTACCAGTTAATGTAGAGATAATTGGTGCAGGTGAAGTAGATCCTACACTTGGAGAACAGTTCAAAAACCAATCTGTATTCATTGGACTGATAGCTCTTTTCGCAGTAGCCACTGCAGTGTTCATAAAATATAGACGAAAAGAGATCCTTGTTCCAATGGTCGGTATCTCAGTTGCTGAAGTTATAATGATACTTGGATTCGCAGCAGCTATCGGTTGGCAACTCGATCTTCCAAGCATTGCAGCTATCATAGCAGTGATTGGTACAGGAATAGATCACCTTATCATTATTACAGATGAAGTGTTGTATGAAGGAAAATTGCCACCTACTAAGGTTTATTTAGCACGTATAACTAAAGCATTCGCTATAATAATGGGAGCTGCAGCAACAACAACTATAGCAATGGCACCTCTAGTATTCCTTGGATTTGGTGCATTGCAGGGATTTGCATTGACTACCATTGTTGGTGTGATGTTAGGTGTGTTCGTGGCAAGACCAGTATATGGAAAAGTCATAAAGAAAGTACTTGAGGATTCTGAGAGTAAAGTTGCTGCAGATTAAAGTCTCAAAGTGCGGTTGGTTGGGATGCAACACAAAAGTAACGATATATGGACTGTGAAATATAGGCCTCGTAGTTTAGCTGAAATGGTTGGGAATGAAAGAACAATTGACTTGCTAACTCGATTAGTCAATTCTAATAATCTCCCACATTTCATTTTCCATGGTCCTGTTGGTTCCGGTAAATCTTCAGCTGCATTTTGTCTTGCAAATGATCTTTACGGTGATAATTATACTAGAAACTTTACATATTTTAACGCTTCAGATTTCTTTACTATGGGTAAAAGGTACATTGTTAGAGATAAAAGGTTTAAGAGGATTATAGGTACTGATGACCCTAAAAAAGTTCGTGAAAGTGTAATATCCATATTCAAACGGATATTGAATGAATACTCTAGTATGTCCCCTATTGACCATGATTATAAGCTCATTTTCATAGACAGTGCAGAATCTTTTGATTCTAGTTCACAGCATGCACTTAGAAGAATCATGGAGAAATATACAGCTACAACTCGATTTATTCTATCTACTACACAGCCTTCAAAGCTGATATCTCCTTTACGATCAAGAGGATTACAGGTATATTTCACATATGTTGCACAAAATGAATTTATTGATTATATGCAACAAATTGTTAATCATGAGGAACTAGTTACTGAAGAAGATGCATTAGATGCTCTGTACTACGATAGTAAAGGAAACATAGAAAAGGGATTGTACACATTGCAACTGGCTATTACTCTAACTAACAGTAACAAGGTAACCTCTGAATCAATTTATGAAGCTATTGTGAGCCAAATACATGAGGGTATAATACCACTTTTTGAATCAGCGATTGATGGCGATATAGTTAATTCAAGAAAACTCATTGATAAGTTGATAATAGAGGATGGGATGTCGGGTGTTGAGATTATTGAACTACTCCATAAAGCTATCATTGAATCAAATGAACCTGAGAGTAAAGTGATCCATTTAATCAAGTTAATCGCAGAGATCGAGCACAAGATGTTACACTCAGCAAACGATCGTATACAGCTTGAACACATGGTTTCAAGATTTTAATTTAATTATAATAACCACTCTTTCCAGAAAAGGATAAAAAATGTCTTCTGACCCTAGTACAAAAGAAAAAGCATGTCGAGAGCTTCTAGACATGGTACTTAATGGGACACTCGCAGATCCTATTGAATTGAATAAAGCAAAAAAAAAAATTAGCCAAAAATATAAATTATCTACTCTCCCTAGCAACCCAGACATAATTAGGGTGGGAGACGAAAGAGAGCAAGATATAGTTAGAGAGATTCTTCGTAGAAAACCTGTCAGAACAATATCTGGTGTGGCAGTGATCGCAGCAATGACCTCGCCTGCGCCTTGTCCACATGGAGCCTGTGTACCTTGTCCTGGTGGACCCACATCCCAATTCAATTCACCACAGAGTTATATGGGACAAGAGCCAGCGACCATGCGTGCCATACATCACAATTATGATCCTTACAGTTCAGTTACATCAAGATTAAATCAGCTCCAGGAGATTGGACACGATATACATAAAGCAGAGCTCATAGTGATGGGGGGCACATTTACATCTCGGTCAATTGATTATCAAGAATGGTTCACAAAAAGATGTATTGAAGCACTAAATGATTATTACAGCACTAATTGGAGAGAAAATCCTAATAGGACCATAACAAGTGGATCATATGTCACCTTAGAAGACGTTCAAGTAGCTAATGAAAGAGCAGATATCAGAAATATTGGGATCACATTTGAAACTAGACCTGATTGGGCACGAATTGAACATATCGATCGTATGTTAAGCTTAGGAGCTACTAAGGTCGAGCTCGGGGTTCAAAGCATCTACAACTATGTTCTAAGCAGAATAAACAGAGGTCATACTGTTCAGGATACAATTGAAGCTAACAGATTGCTAAGAGATAACGGGCTGAAAGTAGGGTTCCATATGATGCCACATCTCCCGGGTATGGATTTTGAAACCGATTTACATAGTTTTAAAACGCTTTTTAATGATTCAAGATTCATGCCTGATTACCTTAAGATATATCCTACACTTGTGACAGAAGACACTGAACTATATGAGATGTGGAAAAGAGGTGATTACAAATCACCTGATGATATAGAAACCGCACATTTAATTGCAAATATAAAACGCCATTTACCAGAATGGGTACGATTACAGCGTATACAGCGAGACATACCTGCACATCAAATCTTTTCAGGGAATAGAAAAAGTAACATTCGCCAAATAGCTAAAGATATTCTGAAAAGAGAGGGGGGCGAATGCAGGTGTATCAGATGTAGGGAAGTGGGTCATAAAATCCTGCAAGGTAATGAGCCAAGCCCAGATAATGTAAGGCTTAAAGTCACTAGTTATGATGCATCTGAGGGTAAAGAAAAGTTTCTCGCTTATGAGGACAGTAGTGATGACCTATTAGTAGGTTTTCTTAGGTTAAGATATCCTGGTAATCCACATCGAAAGGAGTTACATAATGCTGCACTTGTTAGAGAATTACATGTATACGGCTCAATGGTACCCGTTGGCAAGAAAGCAGGGATAAAAGAGTGGCAACATAAAGGATATGGTACACATTTATTAGAACATGCAGAAACAATGGCTTCAAATGAAGGATTTAAAAAAATATCCATTATCAGTGGAATTGGGGTAAGAGATTATTATCGTAAACATGGATATGAACTTGATGGAGTTTATATGTCAAAATTTTTGACTTAAATGCGGTATCTCTAAAATTTTTCAATTGAAATATATTTATATTAACTTTTTCTTAAGTATACAAGCAAAGAGTTCTGTTAAGGTTACCATGTGCGATACTGCAAAGATTGAATTGATCCTAAAAAACTTAGATGAAATCAATGAAAAATTAGATAAGATCATTGAAAACAATAATCATAATCATAATCATAACAATAATGATATATCTGAAAAAGAAGATGATCACGGCCATACATTAGATGTGATGACACTTCTAACCTTGCCAGAACATCTACGAACAACTGCTACAGCTCTATTTGAGCTTGGCACCGCTACTGCAGATTCTGTTGCTGAAATCACAAAAAAAGAACGAGCTGTTGAAAGCAATTATTTAAACCAACTTGTTAGAATGGGCCATGTAAAAAAACAAAGGTTAGGAAGAAAAGTATATTTTTTAGTTGATGATAAATAAATATAGTTGAAGTCGTACTCATAAAAAAAGTAGTCATAAAAATTGAACGGGACATAATATTATTATTATTATTATTAAGGTCAATTATTAATTAATATCAGGGTTTTCATGAGTCGAACAATAGCGATACATTCTAGTAAAGGAGGAACTGGAAAAACAAGTCTTGCATTAAATCTTGCAGGATCTTACGTCAGTTCTGGAAAAAAGGTTTGTCTCATGGACATGGATTCGAAAGGGCCTTCTTTGCATTCATTTTTCAATGTCACACCAAATAATTATTTCAATGAATATTTGAGGGGCGCTATCTCTATCCATGAAACTTTGACAAATATTGATTTAGATCGTTCTGGACAAAAGGGTGAGCTTTATGTTGCTTTTTCTGATCCCGAGATAGGTGCAATCAGAGAATTCTCAACAATGGACCGTAAATGGCAAACTAAAATTCTAAAACGACTTATTAATGCTAAAAAGGATTTAGAAGGGCTCGGGATCGATATAATTATATTAGACACAAGTCCGGGTGTTGAATTCGGATCAGTAAATGCAGTAGCTGTCTCTGATTTCGTTCTCGTAACTGTGAAACCAAATAAAATATGTATTCAAAGTATAGAACAAGTGATTAACGGAATATACCGAATGCTTGGTAAAGAATGCGCCATTATCGAAAATATGTGTCCTGAGAGCAAGGATCATTATTGTTCTCTATCAAATACCAACTTAGAAGTTCCTATACTAGAATCAATTCTGTGCAGGTGTGACATTTCCACATTAGTATGTAAAGAGATAATTACACTTCAAAGACCTGAACATCCTTATTCAAAATCGGTTTTTAGAATAAGAGATAAACTAGATTCCCACTTGAACCTAGACTAGTTCTATTTCCTGCTCATTTCTTCTTCAAGCACTCTTTTTACATCATTACTAACATAATCCTTGATTGTCTTCTTTTTATCGGTTTCAACACTTCCTTCGATCATATTCATGTTATTCAATGTGTAATAAACTACCGAAACAATAAGATACATTATAAATGCAGCAGCAAATGCTAACAAAAAACGTTCAACTGGGTATAGAAAAATAACACCACTATAATAGTTTGCAGGTATTTCTTTAAGTAGCAGACTCATTATACTTCCAGTTAAATGATCTGAAAGGACACCCATCAATGAAATTAATAGAAGGGTTAAAAATGTGTATATTCCTATGCCATTAGATCTAGACCATAATTGTTTGAATATTAATATGAATATTAGAAGTATCAGGAGATGGAACCATACATAATAAAATACCTCTCTTCCCACATCAAACAAGTACCATCCAACAATCAAAAGAGAATAGATACAAATAACAATGTTTTCTTTTTGCCTAATGAGAAACCCAGCAATTATGGATGATAGAACTACAAATAGAGGTGAAATCAAAAAAAAGGTTGAGTATTCTAAGCGTTCAGGGCTTGTTATGAAATGAGCGGATATTCCAACAAATGTTATCATTCCGCCAAGATACGGGCCAAGAAGCATTCCATTTAGGGGACCAAATATTGCAGTTGAACTAATAATTGCATTTTCAATACCCATTACATTCTGGAAGTCAGGTAACCAGCTCCCAAAATATGTTAATAGTAATGCAATTGTTGCATAAACCACTTTAATGTTATTTGATTTGGTCAGTATATTATGGAATTTTATTGACACATTAATAATATAATGAAATCACAATATAAATATATAGCTTATAAAAATAAATTGACATTAATCTGTTCTGTTTCCATATTTTACAATATTAATTAGAATTATTTTTAATAGAATAATCTTTATATAGTATACTGTATATACAAATAAGATAGACATTAGTGAATTTTTTAATATAACTTCCCAAAAGTTATAAATTATTCCAAAATAAGTATAAAGTGATTACAATGAAAATAAGAGTTGTTAGTTCAAAAGACGAGATTGAAACACTCGGATCCGATGAGGAAATTGTGCATTTGGCATTCAGACCATCAAATACAGATATCTTTTCACTAGTCATGAAATGCCCTGATGTAAAGGCATTACACATTCCAAGTTCCTATAAAAAGACCTTATCCAGGTCAGCTGAAATGTATTTGGAAATGCAAGGTATCAAACTCCTTGAAGGAGATGTATGGGGTCATAGAAAAGATATTAATGAATATTCTGAAGTTTCAAGGAATGTATATGACCGTATAACAGAACTTAGAAATGAGGGACTTCCTGAAGAAGAGATTGCTGAGAAGATGTCAAAGGAAACAAGGTTAAGCCCAGATTTCATTGAGTTTCTCATGAAAGAAAAATAATTTTTATTGAGCTATAGATATAGCTCTATCCTTTTTTTTATCACGCTGAAGTAAGAAGACCACCGTTTTTAAACGGTGGATGAATTACGTCCCCTATTTGAACTTCCTTCAATGTATTTCTTAATTGTTTCAGCAGATACTTGACCATGTGAACCAATATAATAACTTGGTGACCAAAGATGATTACCCAAAAATTCTTTTTTTCGTAGTTCAGGGAATTTCTGGAATGTTCTCTTTGCAGTGACACCTTTCATTATCTTAACGATATCAGTAGGTGCTATGAACGGTGGTGCAGATATGAAGAGATGTATATGTGCGGGCATGACTTCAAGTTCAAGTATTTCCCATTCCTTAGAATCGGCAATAGTTCTTATCTGGTCATCGAGAAATTGTTTTAATTCATCATTCATAACTTCTTTTCGATATTTAGTACACCATACGATGTGATAATTGATTTCATATACAGCAGAGCTTGAATAAGACATATCCTCATATAGGTACAAAAGATATTTAAATGTTTTTGACCTATAGATATCTAATGCAAAAATCTTATAAGTTCAGATTGTATCCTACAAAAAAACAGGAAGTGACTTTGAATAAGACACTTGATGTGTGTAGACATATCTATAACGAATTTCTTGCAGACCGTAGAAAAGCATACGAACAGTGTAATCAAGGATTGTCTACTATGGAACAGTTGTATCAGGTTCAGTATCTTGAATTTGATACAGAAGTACATTCTCAGGTAAAGCAGGATGTAATTAGAAGAGTAGGGAAATCCTTTGATGCTTTTTTTCAGACGATGTAAGAACGGAGAAGCGAAAGTAGGTTATCCTCGTTTCAAAGGGAAGAAAAGATATAACAGTTTTACCTATCCCCAATCTGGTTTTAGTATTTATGGAAAGAAGTTGAAGCTATCAAAGATTGGAAAAATAAGGATAGTTCAGCATCGGGAAATTGAAGGTAAAATCAAAAATTGTACTATCCGCAAAGATGGGAAACAATGGTATGTCATATTCTCTGTAGTCATTGAGAATAATGTTGAACCTGTTGAACCTGTTACCTTTGTAGGTATTGACGTTGGACTCAATTCTCTGGTAACATTGAGTGATGGTACTCAGATAGATTCTCCAAAATATTATCGCAATACAGAGGCTGAATTAAAGAAACAACAACGTAATCTTAGCAAAAAAAGGAAGTTTTCTAATAATTGGAAGAAACAATGTGACAAGGTAAACAGATCGCATCGGAAAATTCGAAATCAGAAACATGATTTTAACCATAAACTAAGCAGGGAACTCATCAATACCTATGATTTCATAGCTTTTGAAGACCTGAATGTAAAGAATATGGTTAAAAATTCAAGACTTTCAAAATCAATACATGATGCATCATGGAGTAATCTAATTCAGATTACAAAATACAAAGCGGGAGAAGCTGGTAAGTTTGTAGAATTAGTCAAGCCATATAATACATCACAACTTTGTAGCAAATGTGGTCAGAAAGTCGAGAAAACACTTGCAGTAAGGGTACATAATTGTCCATACTGTGGATTAGTTCTTGACCGTGACCATAATGGCGCTATCAATATTCTCAATCGTGCTGTAGGAACTACAGTTCAAGCCTGTGGAATTGAGTCGTTGGATTCGATGATGAAGCAGGAAGCCACCCTATTCATAGGGTGGTAGTTCACATCTTCTATTAGTCCAGGTTCATATTCAATTGTTGTGATTGATACGGTAGATCTAGGAGAATACACTAATAAGATCCCATCTTGTATTCCAGCTTCTTCTACTATTTGAATCACATCAGGAGTAATATCAATAATATCAGTATTACCCTGAGTCTTATATGTAAGTGTTTTATCAAATACTGACATTGAACAATAGCCTCACTGCGGCATTTCTGCCAGTTTTATTCCAACAACTGTCGCCAGAATAACAAATACAAGCAATGATAGAACATGGCCTATACTTTCTTGTGGTGAGCTTATCAAGTTCACCATAACTAAAAGGAGACTGAAAACTAAAACCATACTTATAGATGACAGTATTTCAACATGTTGTTTCTTCATCGTACTATAGAATAGTTGATTTAGTACATCAATTTAACGCAAGTTTGGTATCTATTTAATTCAATAAACGTTTGGGAATCTATAAATAAAACTGTGAACATTTTTAGGCAAAATAATAATGATAATCTAATCTCAATCAAAAAAAACGTATAATGGAACTCAGTATGACAACATTTGAACGAGATCTTGTACAATCTTTTAATCATTTTTTTGAGAAAAGCAGTATTAAAGGAATTGCTTATAGAATGAAACAGCATAGGTTCACTCATCAATACCTGGATATACTTGTTGATTCCTTGAATCCTGATTACTATATAGGAATAGAATGTAAAAGTATTTCAGTTCAAAAGGGTGCTAATGCACTTTATTTCACTCAACACTTCACTAAAGATAAAAATGGTGTTCACCAAATCGAAAGAATTTCCAAGTTCTTGAAAATGTCGGGAAGAATGGGTTTTCTTGCAATTGAACTTAGGTTAGGAGCTGGAAAGAGCAGAAAGGCATATGCAATTCCATGGAACATTCTTGCTGAAAAGTTTAATTCAGATGATGTCATTAAACTCTCCGTTCCTGAGATTGAAGAGTTTCCTGTAATCAAAAGATGTGAAGGAAACTATATCATCGATCCTGTTGGGTGGAGAGAGAGTAAAAGGATACTTGAATGAATGAATCGATTCATAGTTTAGGGGTAATAACTTGTCTTCAGTCTACGAAAAGATGAAAATACGAGCTAAATATTGTGCAGATGAGATTAAAAAACATGATCATGTTCATGTCGTATCACATATCGATGCTGATGGTCTAACGTCTGCAGGTATTATCTGTAAGGCGCTTGGGAGATCTAACATTGATTATTCAATACAGTTCATAAAACAATTAGATGAGACCATCATCAAAGAAATTGGCAATAAAGATTATAATTTAGTGATTTTCACGGATCTAGGTAGTGGTATGTTAAGCAGTATTCAAGAGCATAACATAAACGCTATTGTATCTGACCACCACGTACCACGTGGTGATATTGATTTACATTTAAATCCACATTTGTTTGGTGCAAATGGATCAAGTGAATTGAGTGGGTCTGGAACTACCTACATCCTTGCAACACAACTAGGCAACAACACCGACCTTGCAGATTTAGCTATTGTAGGTGCAGTTGGAGATTTACAGCATTCAAAACACGGGAAACTTATAGGACTTAACCGGAAAATATTAGATGAAGGTATGGATCATCATGTGTTAGATTGTTACAAAGACATAACTTTTTTTGGGAAACAAACAAGGCCAGTGTTTAAATTACTCCAATTTGCAAGTGATCCATACCTCCCAGGATTAACTGGTAATGAAGATGCATGTATAGAGTTTTTAGCTTCAATGAACTTAAGATTTAGTGGAGATGAAAGGTGGAGAAGGTGGATTGATCTTACACAAGATGAAAAACAAACAATTGTATCTTCTTTGTTCCAATATTCTTTAAATAATGGAATCAGCAGCTATAAATTAAACCGTATTGTTGGGGAAGTTTATAATTTAATGAATGAGACTGAAGGTACAGAGATGAGGGATGCTTCAGAATACTCTACACTTCTAAATGCAACTGCACGTTATGACCATGCAGATATTGGATTGGCTGTTTGTATGGGTGACCGAGGTGAGGCATATGAAGCTGCACGAAGGTTATTGAACGAGCATCGTCAAAATCTTGTTAATGGACTTCAGTTCGTTAAGGAAAATGGTGTTACAATACTTGACAATTTACAATATTTCGATGCTGGAAAAAATATTAGGGAAACCATAGTCGGAATAATAGCCGGTATGAGTACTACAATAGTAGAGAACAGAGATTTACCAATAATAGCTTTTGCTGATACTGATAATGGAGTCAAGGTCTCTGCTCGGGCAACTCAAGACCTTTTACGTAAAGGTGTGAATCTCTCAAAAGCAATTTCTGATACATGTAATGAAATAGGTGGTAGTGGTGGTGGACACGATATTGCTGCTGGAGCTACTATTCCATCGGAATTAAGACACGAATTTATAACAAAATTAGATCAAGTAATAGGACATCAAATGAATCAGAAATAATCAAAATAAGGGTGAAAACGGTTTATCACGCTGAAGTAAGAAGACCACCGTTTTTAAACGGTGGATGAATTACAGGTTAAATAATATCATCTATTAATTGCATTTCATCAATATCCAAAAGGGTAGACATTGCATTAATACTGATAAAATATCCATTTTCTTGAACTACTGCCATTGGATTAGTACCACCGATTACAGCTATCCCAAAATGATCACGTTGAACATTAACATCAAGAACTCGTGAGTTGGGTTCACCTACCTCTAAAATACCACTTATACCAACATCAATCATATCAGCTAGAGTACTCTCAATATCATCTTTTGCAATCATGGGAGCCCCACGTAAACTGGCCAATATTTTCCCAGAACCCGTTCGAAGCATTCTGGAGACTGATGTTACTTCTTGTGACATCAGAACTTCAAGAGGGTCGATAGTAGTACTTTCATACCTTAATACATCAGTAAACCTTGTAGGAACTCCATCTTTTATCTGTACAAGTCCACCAAATTGTGGTTTTACCAATATACCCGACTTGAGTAGGATCCCATCAACTGTTATACTGCAAACAGTAGCAATACCTATCATGTTTTCTTCTATCGTATACCCAGATATAGTGTCGCCACTTTCAAGGAGTTTTACATATGAACTAACTGTGAGACCGCTAGACATTGTTTTATTAAAAATGTTCAGAATTGCTTCAGCATCTTCTTCTTTAAATACTGAAATATTTACTACAAGATCGCCTTCCTCTTTTTTCGGATCGAATGTAGTCCTGTACATCAAATCTTCGATCTTAGCTGAAGTAAATTGGAGTCTATAACCTTGAGATTGCATCATCGTACCTCATGAAATATACATTCTCCCGATAATAATAGTTGTTCATTTGAAATTAACATATATAGACTCAAGATAACAATAACAAATCTATAACGATGAGTTAGCTTCATTGCTTATACAAAGAAGAAAATAGTTCTGTATGATTTTGGGGTTTTGTTAGGAATTCCAGCTTATCAATATCATATACTAGCTCATACATGTCTTTACCAGGAATTAGTCCAAACTCTCTTAACTTACCTGGTTTTTCTGTTCTTAGTTCAGGTATTTGTTCATATTCATTATTCTTTACAATTCCATCAACTAAAAAATAATACGTTGCACCTCTACATCTTCGATATGGTTCATATATAGACGAAAATTGAGAACAAACCCAATTTGCCATCCTTAATGTTGTAGTTGACCTGTTCAAAGTGACATGCCCATATCCAGGTGGAACAATTACCACATCTCCCTGATGAGCATTTATCTGAATATTATCTTCTATGACCTTATCGAAATAGTCATCAACTCTTTTTTGTAAAATATAAGTTGCTTTACCTTCAAGTACTTGATATACTTCAGGATAAGTTATTTTAGTGTCCGGAACAGAAGGATGATAATGTCCTGCAGTCTTCACATATTCATTCCCCATAATATATGGAGGTATTACTGTTATATCATACCTCAATTGATTATTTTGAATGATGAGATGTTCTTCTTCATTATGATAGAGGTCACGATACATATAATATAATTCTTTATCTGGAGTTGATTTCAACCATTCCAAATCGTGAACTACATCTTTAATGTCATATAACATTCTGATATCAGGTTCGTTATCACCTATTAAATCAAATTTTATACTCATTCCCATATTTCCACTCTTTGTTGCCCACTTTTAGAAAATCTTAATATAAGAGATTGTTATTTTCCTTATTAAGTTTTACTGATAGGAGTGCTTGATAGTTGGCAGCAAATGAGTTCATTCTTTTAACTGCTCAATTATTTTCTGTGCAAGGTTCTTACTTATACCATTGATTTGACTTATTTCATCAGCTGAGGATTTTTCAATCATTTCAACTGATTTGAAATGCTCTAAAAGTGCTTTTTTTCTTGATTTCCCAATACCTGGAATGCTATCAAGTCTGGAATTTGTCAGTTTAGCTGCCCTCTTTCTTCGATGAGATGAGACTGCGAACCTGTGTGCTTCATCTCGTATTCTCATAAGTAGATTTAATGATGGAGAAGTCTTATCAAGAATGAGTGGCGGTATATCACCAGGGAACACTATAGTTTCAAATTTTTTAGCAAGACCAATGATTGGAATGTCTAAACCAATATCTTCCATTTCTTTTTCTGCGCTATTGACTTGTCCTTCACCCCCGTCAATTAGAACAAGGTCTGGTAATACTTTGTTTTCATGCATGAGTTTTGAATATCTTCTATGTACAACTTCCCCAATCATTGCAATGTCGTTTGGTCCTTTAACTTTTTTTATGTTATATTGACGATATTCCTGATTTACTGGTAATCCACCCTGAAAGACTACTACTGATCCTACGGGGTCAGTACCCGATATATTAGATATATCAATCCCTTCTATGTAAAACGGTTTTTTAGGAAGTTGGAGTTTTTGAGCAAGATCGTCAATAGCTTCATTGACACGTTTATCAGGTGTTGCCCTACTTATCTTTTCATGGTTCACATACATCTTAGCATTCTTCTCAGCTAGTTCAACTAGTTTCTTTTTCTCTCCTTTAACAGGTACATTTATTTTCACATCTTTTCGTGATTTTTGAGATAACCATTTTTGTATCAATTCATTGTCAGGGATTTCATGTGAGACCAAAATCTCGTTAGGTACAGGAGAATCCTGGTAATATTGTTTTATGAACTCGGCTAAAGTTTCTCCATCAAACTCATTATTTCCTGAAGATGTAAGGCCAAAATCTGCTTTACCTGCAATGATTCCATCACGTACATAAAATAATTGGATGTAAATATTCTCTGATTCTGCAACACCGGCAATAACATCTCTATCATCCCACCCACTTGTGCTCACATGCTGATGGGATATCTCTTCAATTGTCCTTATATCGTCCCTAATTGAAGCAGCAGCTTCATAGTTCAGTTCAGAAGCATATAAATTCATTTTTTCTTTAAGACGTGACACTAGTCCACTAGCATCACCTTTAAACAAGTTTATAACTTCTGAGACCATCTCATTGTACTTTATAGGATCGATATTTCCAGTACATGGCCCTAAACAGCGTTCAATATGATAATTCAAGCAAGGACGCGCATTCCATCCAAAACTAGTTACTTTCTTTTTACAACGCCTTATTCCAAAGGTTCTAGATAGAATATCTAGTGTTTTCCTGATAGGAAATACATTGGTATAGGGTCCAAAGTACAAAGACCCATCATTAAACTTACGACGTGTCAAATAAATACGGGGGTACTGTGTATTTGTTGTTATCTTTACAAAAGGGTACCTCTTATCATCCTTTAACCGCACATTATATTTTGGACGATGCTTTTTGATCAAATTAGCTTCAAGGATAAGAGCTTCAACTTCAGAAGACGTAACAATATATTCAATATCTGCAATGTTCTTTACAAGCACCTGAGTTTTGGGTGAATAGATGTGTTTTGACTGAAAATATTGTTTTACCCTTTTCTTAAGAGACAATGCCTTACCAACATAAATCACAACATCTTCCTTGTCCTTCATCAAGTATACGCCAGTCTCATCGGGTATTCCTTTAAGGATTTCTGTTATTTCTTGAGACAAACAAATCACGAATTATTTATTTAGGAGGTTAGTAGCAAGGTCAGGATATGTCAAATTTACTATAGATTCGAGGTTAATGATATCTTCTCGGTTATACTTAATCAATAAATCAAGTGCATCTTCGTTTCCACTTTTGTGCTCATACCAAAGCCTTACAGCATCGAATCCATCAATGCCTACGGTATCAGCTTCCCTAGAAATACCAAGCTCTTGTTCAATTTTTTTCAGTCCACCTTTTAAGCCGAGACGACGTAGAGGATAAAGCAAATCTAAGTGCAGCTGGTCAAATTCGAGTTCAGGAAATTCGGATTTTATGAAAGGTAGATCAAACCTTGAACCATTGAAAGTTACTAGATATTTGTATTTGTTAAGTTCAGTTACAATTTCTTCCAGGTTATCATCTTTTATAAAGAATTTTGTATCCTTCCCATTATACACTCCAATCACAGTAATATGGTTGCGATTCGGAGATAGACCTGTAGTTTCGATATCAACATAAGCTACAGAATCTGAGAAGTCATAGAATGCTCGCCAGTGCTCAGAGCGAGGTAAATTAGTTGAAAAGAAACGGTGATCCCCACAATCTAGACAATCCATGGATCTTTCAATTCCATTAAGTATTGTCTTTTTCTTGTTCAAAGAAAGTGGTACATCATCATATTGGTTAATAAACTCATTCCATGTGAAAATCCCAGTTGACCATATTTTCTTCTCAACTGTCTTTCCAATAGAGGGAATATGAACATAAGTACTTTGAAGAATGTTTTGGGGCATGATAAGCCTGGATAGTAATTTTTTTTTATTATTTATTAGTTAAATTGTTAGTTTAATTTAGTTTACCTCAGTGAACTAGTTCAATAGTAGATCAGCAATTAATTCAAATTAAACTTTGTTGAACATATGAAATGCCTTGAAAATGCTATTTTCTCTTTCTTCGACAACCTCAAATCCATATTTTGAATATATATTTCTATTTAAATAATCTCCGGTGAATAGATAAGTCCCTTTACATTCGGTTTTAGAGCTGCAATAAGAAATGGTTTCATTTATTAGAGATTTAGCAATTCCTTTACCCCTATACTCAGGTATAACACCGATTGCCTCCAGAAAAAGATACGGTTCATGGATGTGTTTTGATTTTTTACCAAGTTTTAAGAGTGGATATACTTTTTTGAAATGTACGTATCTTAGCACAAATAAAAAATTGTACACCATTTTAAATGATTCTAAAGGCGCAACTCTGATGTTTAAAGGAGCAGGGTTTACACTGGACATGGAAAACCCAACAACATTATTTTGGTCTAATGCTACAAAAATAGGTTGTTTTAGAGCTAAATACATAATCAATCTGGAATAAATAGATTTTTTCATTCTTTCTTTAGCATTAGTTGACCTGAGATCAAATGCATTTTTAAAAAAAGCTTCTTGTTCAAAGCATTTTATGAACGTATCTGCACATGCAGCAACATGTTCTTTTTTTAAAGGTACTATTGAAATATGTGATGCCATGGATTACATTATATGCTATTATAATATTTATTCATATGTAAAAAATAGTTTTGCGAATAAAGATAATTTTATTAGTAAGTAAATCAATCATTTTCTTATTGCTTATAATATGAAAACTTATGAGTTGAGATTGTTGTCAGGTATTTCAAGTATGAAAAACACAAATATCTTCAAACCAAAGTATGCCAATACAGATGAATGGTATACAATGGAGATAGACAGTATATTGTATAGAGAAGATCAAATAAATCAAGTTAAAGATGCACTTGAAAATAATATCAGTGGAAATAAGAATAGTGGTACTATAGTATTTGGTCCAGCTGGCACTGGAAAAACAACTGTAGTTAACTTGATAATTGAACAGTTATTACAAGACGAGCGTGTTCAAAATAATGATTTCAACTACTATTACTTGAACTGTAGTTCATTTGAGGATATTGTTCCCATTTTACAAGAATTGGTACACATAATTTTTTCTGAGAGCAAGTTAGAATGTGATAGGATTGATGACCTTGCATCTTTCCTTAACCAGAAATTAGAATGTTGCGAACAAACTTATATTTTAGTTTTCGATGATATAAAAAATCAATATATGATATCTAGTCTTATTGAGATATTCAAGGACAACAGTAACGTGAATGTTGTTGGTATATTAAATGATATCTACCTCAATGAAAGCCCAAATACAACTGTTATTCCATTCTTACCTTATGATCAAGATCAAATGTATAATATAATTTTTAGAGCCGCTACTGAATTGTTTTATCCTGGTTCCTATACTGAAAGGGAACTGATGGAAATTCTCAAGTACGATGATTTAGGTAAAAATATAGAACTTCTTCTAAATGCAGCCAGGGTTGCAGAGAGTATGAATAAACATCAGATTGATCTTGACTCGATTGTAACAGCGGAAAGATTAATTGAAGCTAGGCTTCTTTCACTCAAGCTTACTGCTTTATCTATGCACAGTAAGTTAGTCCTGATGTCATTATTATATTGTCAAAGACTCTATGATGAAATAAGGGTTAATGAACTCAATAATATCTATTACAGAATGTGTCTACAGACCAATGAGACATGTAAATCGTTAAGATATGTTAGTGAAGCGCTCTTAGAATTAGCTAACCTAGAATTTATCGAATTAAAAAAAATTGGCACTTGTAGGAATCAGAACATTCCCTATGATGTCTTTTTGATAAGAAATAGTGATGATGTATTGAACTCTATTTTCTCCGATGAAAAACTTGAGCCAATCGAGAAAATGTTCAAGTTAGAGTTCAATTGATGCATTAATTTAAAACTCAAATTCCTTCTTTTGCTTTTGAGAAATATTCTATTGACTTACTCAATTCAGGATGGTCTTTTGCATATTCTTCAATATCAATGTTCTGAAGATAAGCATCGCATGCTTGAACCAGGGCTTTAGCACCGGCTTGAGTCCCATCGGGGTGTGAATGTACTCCTGATCCCATTGTAGTGATAAAATCAACATTTCCCATTACATCAATAAAAGATTTCAGTCTTACAGGATTCAGACCTCCTGAAACTATAGGACAGCATTTCTTAATACCACGCCAGCTATCATCAACCAGTATCCTGTGATGTGATCTATCTTCGGTAATCAAGTCCTCTGTATCTTTATCAAATCCCATTATTTTAGTCCATGTTTGTTCAAAGAAATGGCCTTCTGACTTAAAGTAAAGAATACCATGTGCTGCTACTATATCGTCTTCTGGCGTTCCTTTCATTTTACCTACTCCTGCAGTCCCTGTATGAATACCGGAAACCCCTGCAAGCCTAGCAAACTTGGATAAAACCAATACTGAAAAGCCTATAGGATTTTCTGGTCTTGTGAAACTACCGTGTCCAGCTCGATGGAAATGTATGAACACGTCAGGATATTTTCTTCTAAGGGTTTGTACAGCCATCCAACCCGCAGTAATTCCATCTATAAGAAATGCATAACTGCCAGGTTCAAACCCGGCATTCCTGATAAGTTCACAGCGATATACCATTGTATCAAAGTCGGCAGCTGAAACATTAAATGAGTGTACCTTTTTCTTGCCAGTAACACTTACTGCTTTATCCATTGCTTCTTTAACATGTTCGACCATTTTTTCATATGGACAAAAGTCTTGGTTTGCTTGTGGTTCATCATTTTTTACAAAGTCTCCACCACCAACCCAAAAGTCATAGCATACCTCTGCATATTCTGCAGAAGTTAGGCCCATCTTAGGTTTCACTATAGTTCCCAGTATTGGACGGTCATATACATCAAGATATTCTCTCATATGGTCCAATGTATAGCTTGGTCCATCATATTGTTCAAGCATTGAGGGCGGGAACCATACATCAAGTAATTTTAATGCTGATACTTCTTTCATACCCAAAATATTCCCAACAATATATGTTAGGATATTCTGAATATTCCCACCTCTATCAAATAACCTCCAAGGATATGCGATCCAGACAAGATTTTGATCAAGATCAATTTTATACACCAATGCATTCATTGTCTGAGAAAATGGCGTTTCTGTATTAACCTTGAAATTAGTTCCAGTAGATGATTCGGCAGCAACTTCAGAAGCAGCTTGTAGAATATTGAGCTTATCTCCTGATACCAGATGGAAAACACATAACAGATATTCACCATTATGTGGATTGGGTAATTCTAAATTAACATAAGCTTGTTGTTTTGAATTCAGTGAGTTAATTAAATCATTTATTTGAACCATGCTTAATCTATGGACTGCAATCTATTTTAGCATTTTGGACATCTGTATTCCAGAGATTATGCCAGAATAATCAGGACTCGCATGCTTATTCAACTTTTATTGTTAAATTGTCCGTGTTTATGCGTAAAGTAGTTCATTTTATACCAGTATAGACTAAAACCGATTTTTAACAAAAATTAATATTTAAGTAGAACTACATCCCAACTTCTCATCCAGGTATATCGAAAAAAGTTCCAGATCATTTAACGGAATACTAATCTCACTTATAGAACTATTCGTGAAAAAATTGGTTAGTTCATTTGAATAAAGGTCCAGTTTTAATTCCCAGCTCTCTTTAATTTGTCTCTTTTTATCTAGCGGTACATCATCCATTTTAGCCAAACTTCCAACTACCCATTTACTGAAATCTTTAATTATACTGTAACCTATGGGACACGGCTGTAATCCAATATCATTTCTCGACTCAGATACTTTAAATGGATACAGACCACAGACTAGCGGCCTCTCAACATATACCTCACAACGATGTGAATCGTCAAGAAATACACAGGGAAAATCTATCGTGTACAGATAAGAAACATCTTTTTCTATAGCTATATGTCTCTTTTTATCTGGTCTAAGTCTTAAAAGTGATTCTTTTTCTTCTTCAAATAAGTGTACCTTACCGTTCTTACAACAGTGTGAATTACAACTAGCTGGACATTGATATTGTTTTAAAATCCTTTGGATTATATCATAATGAACTATTTTCCTAATAAATGATGTTTGAGACATAAAAACTACCACTTTTAAAAAGTAAAAACTATCAATACATTATAAACTTATCCTAAGTGCCTTGGATTATATAGACAGTGTCGTAAAGAATATGTAGCATCAAGCTATAAATGACATCCATGAGCACTATTGGTAAATCTGTAAGGATGGAACGAATTTTCAATAGAAATACTGGTAACACTATAGTCATTCCAATGGATCATGGAGTAGGCGCGGGTCCAATTAAAGGGTTAATAAACCTACCTGAAACCGTTAACAAGGTTGCTGAGGGAGGTGCAAACGCTGTCCTTGGTCACATGGGTCTCCCTAAACATGGTCACCGTGGATACGGAAGAGATATCGGGCTTATAATTCATTTATCGGGTTCTACATCTCTGGGCCCTGATCCTAATCACAAAGTTCTAGTAACAACCGTAGAAGAGGCTATCAAAATCGGTGCTGATGCAGTATCAGTCCATATAAATATTGGTGCAGACGATGAAGCTAAGATGTTACATGACCTGGGGCATGTAGCTCAGAAATGTGATGAATGGGGAATGCCTTTACTTGCAATGATGTATCCTCGTGGCCCTAAAATCATAGCTGAGCATGATGTTGATTATGTTAAACATGCTGCAAGAGTAGGTGCTGAATTGGGTGCAGATATCATTAAAACCAACTATACTGGAGATATTGATTCTTTCAAGGAAGTAGTTAGTGGATGTCCCGTACCAGTGGTTGTTGCAGGTGGACCACAAATGGAAACTGAATACCAATTAATGGAGATGGTTCAGGATTCATTGGAAGCCGGTGGCCGAGGTGTAGCAATTGGCAGAAATGTATTCCAGTCAGATAATCCTACTAAATTAATGTCAAATATTGCAAAAATAGTTCATGAAGGATATAGTGTAGAAGAAATTATGGACAAATAAGCTGATTAATATTTGAAAATTTAAATTGAAGATATATTGTACATAAATTGTTACAAGCAACATCAAAAAATGAATTGGTTACTCTTCGTTTAACATGTTGTAAAGTTCTTTCAGGTCACTAGCACGTGTATCTGAAATTTTTTCATCTACTACTTCGATTAACATATTAACATAATTAAGTTCAAGGCATCTTAGACATTCTTTACCTTCAAATATTAGTTCTATCAGGTACTCCAGATCTTCAATGTGAAGAGTTTCCACTCTTTTTTTAAATTCTTGTGGAGACTGTGAATAAAATTTAGATATTGGTGGTAATATTGAGCGATAAGGAATACTTTTCTTCTCTTTGATTTCTGGTGCAAGTGCATACAATATATTCATATCTTTATCAGATAGTTCTCTTGCCATAATTTACCTCATCTTACATTGGCAATAATATATATTAATTCTATTGATATTAGTTTAAAGTTATTTTCTGTCACGATAATATTAAATGGAATGAAAATATCGAATTATAAAACATTATAATAAGTTTGTCACAAATTACGTTATTCAACTGAAGTTATTGATTTATATTTATTGAGAGGATTTTTAAATGGACCGCTATGAACAGGTAATTGAGCTAGCTAAAAGAAGAGGTTTTTTATGGAACTCCTTTGAACTTTATGGAGGAGTTGCAGGTTTTTACGATTATGGACCTTTAGGATCTACCTTGAAACGTCGTATTGAGGATATTTGGCGCGATATTTATGTTATCAATGAAGGATTCTTTGAAATTGAATGTCCTACAATAGGGATAGAAGAGGTTTTTTTGGCTTCAGGCCATCTTGGTGGATTCTCAGATCCTTTATGTGAATGTAAAGAGTGTGGTGAAGCATATCGTGCAGATCATCTTGTTGAAGGTCATGTTGAATTTGCTGACGGGCTTAAGAACAAAGAATTAGATGGTCTTATAGAACAACATGATATTGTTTGTCCTGAATGTGGTGGGAAGTTTGGATGTACCTATGAGTTTAACCTTATGTTCAAAACAAGTATCGGTCCGGGGGAAGGTAGAAAAGGTTACATGAGACCAGAAACTGCGCAAGGAATCTTCATTGATTTCCAGAGATTGGCACGTTATTACCGAGAAAAATTGCCTTTTGGTGCCACACAAATAGGAAAATCTTTCAGAAACGAGATTTCACCTCGGCAAGGAGTTATAAGACTTCGTGAATTCACGCAAGCAGAAGCTGAGATATTTATTGATCCAAAAGATAAAAGTCACCCTTATTTCAAGGAAGTTGAAGCCACAAGTATTAGCTTATTTTCTTGTGAAGCACAAGAATCAGGGACAATTGAGAATACAACAATAAAAGATGCAGTCAGTAACGGTACTATTGCACATGAGTTTCTAGGGTATCAATTAGCTTTAACTCAGTCTTTCCTGTTACGTCTTGGAATAAAACCAGAATACCTGAGGTTTAGGCAACATAAAAAAGATGAAATGGCACATTATGCGATCGACTGTTGGGACGCTGAAATCAAGACTGACCGTTTCGGATGGATTGAGACCGTAGGTATTGCTGATAGGACGGATTATGACCTAAAAGCACATTCTAATGTGAGTAACCAAGAACTTTCCATATATGTAGAATATGATGAACCTATAACTACAAAAGAGATGGTAATAAAACCAAATATGGGTAAACTCGGCCCTATATTCAAAGGAAAAGCCAAAAAGGTTGCTGAAGCAATCAAGGGCCTATCACCAAAAGAACTTGATAAAAACGAGATTAGATTAGAAGTCGATGGTGAAGTTGTTGTAGTTTCTTCTGACTTGTTCACTTATTCTGAACAAACCGTTAAAGTAAGTGGAGAAAATATAATTCCTCATGTAATTGAGCCTTCTTTTGGTATTGATAGAATATTATATTGTACAATGGAACATGCATTTGAATCAGAATTATTAGAGGATAGTACTGATAATGATAGTCTTGAGGGCGATAGGAGAAATGTTTTGAAGTTTAAGCCAGAGGTTGCACCATTACAAGTTGCAGTGCTACCATTATTGACAAGAAATGAATTGATTCAACCTGCAAGAGAAATAATCGGCCTTCTTAGAAGAAGAGGGTTGATGGTAGACTATGATGTTTCAGGTACAATTGGTCGTAGGTATAGAAGAAACGATGAGATCGGGACTCCTTATTCTGTTACCATTGATTATCAAACACTTGAAGATAATACTGTAACAGTGCGTGATCGAGATAGTATGGATCAAATACGAGTTGATATCGTTGATCTATCAGAAACTTTGTACAAGCTCATAAAGGGAGATATTATTTTTAGTGAAGCAGGTGAGCTTGTAACATGAAATGGTTCTTATTGGAGTCGAGATTTTTTACTTTCACTCCACACACTATTCCCTTAAATACAGTTACTTTGTTAACTGCCTAATATACAAAGTGTATCTATATGATAGATTATATTGAACATCCATTAATAAAAAAGGATACTGTTGAAAAGCGGCTATATCAATTGAATATAGCTGGCGAAGCCTTGGAAAAATCTAGTCTTGTAGTGCTACCCACAGGTTTGGGGAAAACAATCATAGCACTTCTAGTGATGATAACCAGATTAAGTAAATATGGGGGAAGAGTTTTGTTGCTATCGCCAACAAAACCACTTGTTGAACAGCACGCTTTGTTTTTAAAGAAAGTTCTTGAAATGGATGAAAACGAAATATTGACATTTACAGGAAATCTTTCCCCGGAGAATAGAGTTAAGTTGTGGGATACTGGTACTGTAATTGTATCCACGCCACAAGTTATAGAAAACGATTTAATTGCACGAAGAGTAGATCTAACTGATTTTAGTCATATAACCTTTGATGAAGCACACCGTGCAGTTGGAAATTATGCTTATACCTATATTGCAGAAAAATATTTTGATACTGCAAAGAGCCCGCATATTCTTGCAATTACTGCAAGTCCTGGGAGTTCAAACGAAAAAGTATCTCAGGTATGCGAGTCACTGAGAATAGAGTCAGTTATAGTTAAAACAGAAATTGACCCTGACGTGGTACCTTACATTCATAAAAAGAACATAGAATGGATCAATGTAGACTTACCCGCCGATTTAAAAAGAATAAAAGATCAGTTAGAACGAATCTTAAATGATAGGGTCAACCGACTAAAAAGTGCGGGTTTTAACATTTCTAATCCAAAAAGGATCTCAAAAACCGAGTTACTTAATCTACAAAAAAAACTTCAATCACAACTTCGAGGATATCCTAATCCCCAAATATATACAGGTCTTTCACTCCTAGCTGAAATAATGAAAGTGAACCACGCAATCGAAGTGGCTGAAACACAAGGAATAGATTCACTAAAAAAGTACATTGAAAGGTTGGAAAATGAGGCTGGTTCTAAGAGCGGTAGTAAAGCCTCTAAAAGGTTATGTGATGACCTGTACATGAGGCAGGTATCTCACAGGCTAAAAGAATTCGATCAAGAACATCCAAAAATAGAAATAGTTAAAAATATCGTGAGTGACCAACTTTCCAAAAAACCGGAATCTAGAGTGATTGTTTTCACAAATTATCGTGACACTGCAGAAATGGTCACTTGTGCCCTTGAAGAGGTAGACAATATTTTACCAATACGATTTGTTGGTCAGGGATCAAAATACAAGGATAAAGGTTTAAGCCAAAAACAACAGGTTGATATTATTAAGAAGTTCAGAGATGGTTCATTCAATGTACTTGTGGCCACTTCCGTTGCAGAAGAAGGATTGGACATACCAGCTACTGACCTTGTTCTCTTCTACGAACCTGTACCTTCGGAGATCCGTAGTATTCAGAGAAAAGGAAGAACTGGTAGAAAACATGAAGGTAGAGTTGTAGTATTGGTGACAAAGGGTACCAGAGATGAAGGATATTATTGGAGTAGTAAAAATAAAGAACTTCGAATGCAATCTAACATGAAAACCTTGACACATGACTTAAAAAAAGGGAACAATGAGCATGCTTTAAACCTTAGTCCTGATCCGAATAAGGAACATCTCAGTGACTCACAATGCGAACTTGATGAATTCAATAATGAAAATGATGTCGTACGTATTATAGCCGATCAAAGGGAAGGAAGAAGTACGGTACTGCGTTCACTTGACATGATGAATATCGAACTTGAAGTCAAAACACTTGAAATTGGAGATTATATAATAAGTGACAGATGTGGAGTTGAAAGAAAAGATACTACTGATTTTGTAAATTCACTGCTCAACAAAACTCTATTTGAACAGATATCAAACTTATCCCGGGCTTACGAGAAGCCTATCTTGATAATTGAGGGGAATGACCTATTTACAGCCCGAAAAATACATCCTAGTGCAATCCACGGATCATTAGCTTCAATTTCATTCGATTTTAATGTATCTGTTTTCTCAACTCGAGATGCAGAAGATACTGCAACTTTACTCCACACTCTTGCAAGAAGAGAACAAGTCTCTTCAAATAGAAAAAATGTGTCAATGCATGGGAAAAAGTCATTCCGTACACTTACACAACAACAAGAATACATAGTTTCATCAATTCCCGAAATTGGCCCTAAAGCCGCTAGGAACCTCTTATTACATTTTGGCAGTATTGAGGGCATAGTCAATGCAACAAAAAAAGAACTTATGGATGTGAGTTTGATAGGGCCAAAAACCGCTCAACGAATCCGGGAACTATTTGAAAGCCAGTATAAAGCATAATATAATACTGATATTTCCGGAATTCATTTTAATATTTATCAGACCTGTTTCTTGATCCTTTCCACAAGATCGATTCCTTCATTGATTACCTCAAAAGTTTCTCTAATTCTTCTTATATCGTTTTCTTTTTGAATTGAGTGGCTAAGATCTAGAATCTTTGCTATAATAAGGTTCATAGATTGTTCCATCTCTTCTGTTAGTTCAACTTGTGTTCTGGTTACATGTTCATACGCAGAACTATCTGGGCTGTGATTCTTTGGGGGTATACTTTCTATATCTTGTTCACTCTCATTAAATCCTGATTGTGCGGATGAAAGGCTTTGACTCGGAGCCGGTTGTTCTGGTGTAGATGTATCTTGTTTCATTTCAACATCGCACACTGGGCATATGATCTGTCCACTATATCTAAAATGGGGTGCGCCGCAATCTTCACAATGTTGTGCAAGCATAGTTGCACCTAATTCTAATAATCTGGATATTTTCTTTACTTTTTCATCTTCATTATTTATTGACACTGTTTGTTCCTCCTAAGATCAAGTAAATTGAAAAGTTTAAACAAAAGTCTTTTTATATCATATACTTATTTAAACATGTTTTGAGTAATCTTATTTTTTAATCATAATTATTTTGAGGTGATTTGCATGGCAGATGATATTGAAGGAGTTATAAATCAATCTACACAGGTACTTGAGAGCATAGCAAACGATAATTCAGTTCCGCGCAACATTAGACGCTCGGCAACAGATGTTTTAAATATACTAAACAATGAAAATGAACCACTTTTCATGAGAGCAGCTACCAGTATATCTATTCTTGAAGATCTCAGTAATGACCCTAATATCCCGTTACACACAAGAACTCTAATTTGGAACGTAGCTAGCCAACTAGAGACTATACCTGTAGATGAAGATTAAGGTGATATTATTTGGAGCTAATCCTAATTATCAGCTCCAAATTTAAAAATTTCTAATTATAACTTCAAGTTGATTTTCTGGTAAGTTAGTTTTAAATTTCATTTTTTTTGACTTACTTTATAAACTAGTATACCTAATCTATCGTACTGGTCGATATATATGAATGAAGAAAGTTTAGCCAAGTTTCAATCAGTTTTTGACTTGAAAGAAACTGTACGTAACAATGCCATATCTTTATCTCGTGAGATTGTTCAGAAGTGTAGAAAGGCAGTTTACGCAATTCATCGAGGTGAGCCTAAGTTAGCCATGTCAATGATAAATGAAGGAAAGGAACTACTTTCTACTATCGATAGTGAGCTTGAGGAATTTCCTGATGTGTATTATGGAGGTTTTGTAGAACATTCTCAACAAGAACTCGTGGAAACTATAATACTTTACGAACTGATCTTTAACGGTTCTGACCTAAAAAAGATACCTACACCAGAATGCATCAACGTGAGTTATGTAGCTTATCTTAATGGTTTAGCAGACGTACCAGGGGAACTTAGGAGACATATACTCTCAGTAATTCGAGATAATAATGCAAACGAAGGCGAACATTACCTCAAACTAATGGAAGATATCTATTCTATCCTCATCATCTTCGATTATCCTGACGTTCTTTTAAAAGGACTTCGTCATAAAACTGACAGGATTCATTCTTTAATAGAGCGTACAGAAGGAGATCTTACTAATGCTATGATGCAACAACAACTTGAAAATTCAATGAAAAGATTTGATTCCACATTAACAGAGAAGAAGATAACATGAAGTTTGACCCAAGTGATATCAGAAAAAAAACATTTGAAGATTTCGATTCAACATGGATGGAAGGAAAAAAGCTTATTGAAAAGCCTAGTATCAACAACCAGTATCCTCGAATGAAACAAGTGAAATTCGGTAAACCTCATCCAATATATGATACTATCTCAAAGCTAAGAGAAGCTTATATGAGGATGGGTTTTGATGAGATGATGAACCCTTTAATAGTTGATGAAAAGGATGTTCAGAAACAGTTCAGTCATGAGGCACTGGCTGTGTTGGACAGATGTTTCTACCTTTCAGGATTACCTCGTCCTAATGTGGGGATCTCCGATTCTAAGATTGAGTCTATCAGAACAATCATAGGTGAAATTGATGAAAATGATATCGATTCGATAAGGAATGTGCTTCATAGCTATAAGAAAGGTGATATTGAAGGTGATGACTTAATATATGAAATATCAAGTCGACTTGATATATCTGACTCTAAAGTCGTTGAAATGATAGATGGAGTATTTCCTGAATTCAAGGAACTTAAACCTGAACCTTCCACAAAAACACTTCGAAGTCATATGACATCCGGATGGTTTATCTCACTTGGAGAAATGATATCTAGAGTTAAACCACCATTACAGCTTTTTTCAATTGACAGATGTTTCAGAAGAGAACAGCAAGAAGACCCTTCCCGGCTCATAACCTATCATTCTGCATCTTGTATAATCATGGATGAAAACTTAAATTTAGATATAGGTAAAGCTGTTGCTGAAGGCCTTCTTTCTCAATTCGGATTTGAAAAGTTCAAATTCAAACTCGATGAGAAAAGAAGTAAGTACTACATTCCTGATACACAGATAGAAGTTTTTGCATACCATCCAATATTAGAAAAAGGTGATAGTAAATATAACGATGGATGGATTGAAATAGCTACTTTTGGCATATATTCGCCTACTGCCCTATCTATGTATGACATACCCTACCCGGTCATGAACTTGGGGCTTGGAGTAGAGCGTCTTGCTATGATATTGCATGACTCAAAGGATGTACGAGCATTATCATACCCACAGGTACCAAAGTATTCTGACTGGGTCATGAAAGATAATGAAATCGCTAAATTAGTATCTGTTGATAAAATTCCAAACACATCTTCCGGCTTTGAGATAATGGATTCAATTATTGAGACGTGTGAAGAGAAAAGTAATACTGAGAGTCCATGTGAGTTTCTTGCATGGGAAGGAACCATTGATGATAAGCACGTGAGTGTTTGGGTGATCGAACCTGAAGAAAATACCAAACTATGTGGGCCAGCTGTATTTAATGAAGTAGTCGTATACAATAATGATATACTTGGACTTCCTCGTAATAAGAAATGGAGGAAAGCTTTTGATAATGATTCCGCATGCACTGGTATACGATTTATTGATTCCTTCGCTGCTAGATGTGCTTGGGATATAGAGCAAGCAGTTGTAGCAGGAGTCCAAGATGTTGAGTCCAGAGTACGTATAGTAAAAGTACCTTCTGAGATAAATATTGTCCTTGATCCTTTAATCAATAAATACATAACAAGCCATAAAAAGAAAATTGATCTTAGGGGTCCGGTTTTCACTACAGTAAGAGCTGTGATTGAATCCTAATCTTACTATATATGTTATAATTTGATGTACAACAATAAGGACGGAGACTTTTTGTTTGACCAGAAATACATTCACCAAAATTAAAGAACTTATCAATAAAGGCGAGCCAGTAGGTATCAAGTTCTTCGACGATCAAGATGAATCTGACATTATTGATTCTGATAAGCTATTTTGTGAACATATCATTAATGCAAGGTATGGTGAAAGTGTCAATATTAAAAGTCAAAGATGTTATGTTGGAGAATATATTTTAGGAAAAGATGTAGATGTACCTTATGATTATTATTTGAAGTCTGGGAGATATAAGAATAAAGACTTTGCTCTAAGCGCTGCATCTTCACTTCCAAGATTAGAAAGGCATTTCAGTTCTATACTTATAGCACCTATTTCCATGTTCGCTGATGGTTTGGATTTTGATGTAATGATACTCTACTTAACACCAGAAAAAGCAATGAAAGTTGTACAGGCCTATGCATACCATACTGGTCAAAGAAGTAAAATAGACACGATTGGTGCAGGCTCAATATGCTCTGATTGCACCATTATTCCACTCATAAGTGGTCTGGCTATTTCAATGGGATGTAAAGGCTCAAGAAAACACACAAAATATGATGAGCACGAACTTCCTGTAGGTATGTCTCTAGATGTCGCTAACATCGTGGAGTCTGGATTGGCTAAAATACCAGATACTCACGATTAAGGCTGGAAGCCAGCCATTTACGTTTAGCGTGCATCATAACATGTCAGTATCTCTGCTTCGACGTAAGTGGGTTGTTCTATACTATTATCATAAGGTTTATTCACTCTACCCAAACAATTAGGTTGTAACTGCAATCTTATAAGTGTTGTTTCTCTCTCCTCATAATACATATCATTGCTCTGAACCAATCTATGAGTTGAAACTTGGTGCTTTAGAACTTTACTGATCACCCCTAAGGTACCTTTCCTAACATCCTCTGAGCTAGTGGATGTCAGAAAAACACTTTCTCCAGGGTTTAGCTTTAAAGCAGAGAAGAAATTCTTGGGGTTACGTATCTCAATACTAAGTAGAACATTGTTACGCAACTCTTTTATTACGTTTTCCGATATTCCCGTAAGTGCAACATACTTCATTGTATCACCCATACATAGGGAACTCTTTTCTTGGTTTTTGATTTTCACTTGAGCTTACTTCTTCTGCGAGTCGTTGCATCTCAAGTTCTATTCTTTCTGCTTGTTCAAACAAACTATCTGTATTAATAGATAGATCATATAGTTTGTTAAGAACCTCTATCACGGCTGCTGCCGCCCTTGGATCCGGGTTTTGTGTCTGAGTTCCACCCAACAAACTCATAGCAGGTATTTTTCTGAGCATGCATTCGGTCATAACACTACCGGATATTCCCGAAATAGTACCCATTTGAAATATCTCGACCTTATCTTTTAGTTTAGACAACATATCTTCATTGGTTGCTGCACCAAAAACCTTGGTATTTTCTTCCATTGTAGCGATTCCAGCAATAGATATAATTTGGCTTACATTGATAGATACTGCCCAATCGATCAGTTTTTTACCTACATCATAAGATACTGTAGGATTTATTGGTATATCAGATACTACTAAAACTATATTGTTTTCCACACTCTCATATATCCTTACGGGCAAGTTTATGCGTCCTTCATATAATACCGCAAGTGGTGGAAATAACCTTGAATCAATTGAGCCAATGTAATCCATTTCAAGAGAGTCGATCATGTGTTGACTTGCAATATTACCAACAAGTCCAATTCCTGGAAAACCTTCTATTAATATAGGTTCTTTTGACCGTATATCTTCAGTAATTATATTAACATCATTTGTAAAATTAGTTTCTTGAGACAAATAACCACCCTTTCATTAATAGCCAGATTTTTTTAGTTGAACATACAAATACCAATCTATTTCATTGTTTGTTCTTAAGTACCCATACGTGCATCCATTGCTATTGAATTTATATTTGTTTGTGATTTATTTAAAGTTTCCTGATAAAATAATATCAGTTCATTTAAGCTCATAGTAATAAACCTTTAAAGCTATAAACTGTATAGATTGACTATTAACTTTTATTATAAGGAATCTTCATGGAGTGTGAATTATGAAAAAAGAAACCATATATTTTGAACAAGTAGGAGAAAGCAACACTGAAGATGTCATTAAAGCTTCATTAGATAGAGCAGAAGAACTTGGAACCAAGTATATTTTGGTGGCCAGTACTACTGGTAAAACCGCATTAAAGTTAGCAAAAATGGCTGAAGAAAAAGGGTTGTTGCCTAATTTAAAAATCATTGCTGTAAGCCATCAGTACGGACTTCGTGAAGAAGGTAAGTGGGAAATGGATGACAGTAATATGAAACAACTTGAGAGTATGGGTGTAGTTGTAACTACCCAGTCGCATATGTTCTCAGGTATCGAGAGGGCAATCTCAAATAAAGTAGGTGGTTCTAGCAGAATTGATGTTATATCAGATACTTTGCGAACAATATTTGGAAAAGGATTCAAGGTAGCGGTTGAGATTGCTGTAATGGCAGCTGACTCTGGCCATATTCCAGTCTCCGAAAATCTTGAAATTATATCAATTGGTGGAACAAGAACAGGGGCAGATGTATCTGTAGTCATGAGACCGGCCCATGGAAAAGACTTTTTTAAGAATCAGGTTAGAGAAATTATTGCAATGCCAAGAGAAAAAGAGTAAATTGTAAGTGCTTATATTAGCACTTACTGTGGTTTTTCATAGAGTTTGGTTTTTGATAAGACTTTTCCTTTCTTAGAGTGAGGTGTTCTTATTACACTATCGCTTGCTTTCTCTATCTCCCTTGCTTCAATTGCAAGATCTGCAGCTGCACGTATCATTTCGTGACCTGTTGCAGTAGTTAATGCAACTTGTTCAATTTCTTTCATCATAAAGCAAGCAGGGAAGTTTATTTGAGCCACTTTTTCTGCCATGAACAGGGATGCTAGAGCTTTTGCTTTTGCATAAGGGTTCGTGAATTCTGCTCTTTCAACACAAACTTCAGGTTTTCCTAGAATATGTGGAAGTTCCAGTTCTGAGCCAGATTTTCCGCTATCTACTTGTTCCGCAACATTATCAAGTTCCTCTTGTATCAACCTAACAACACCACATGTAGAAAGTACTTTCATCACATCAGCGTTAAATGATGCCATCTCTGAAGAGTCAAGGAACTCGGTCTTAGCACCTATTAAAGGATCTACTTTTAGTATAATGTAGCCAAAGCCAGCATCTTCTAAAGCTTGTCTATCTTCCTTTTTGGTTGGACCGTCTGATATAACAATGCAGGGTACATCTTTCCAAATTTCTCTTGCAGCCGTTGGTCCAGGTGCACTAGCATTTGGACTGATTAACACATAGAAATCTGCATCCCACTCCATGTCTTTGAACTGTGAAGTATCGCCAGCTTCGTCTTTACCCATTTTCGGTCCAGTTCCAAAGACACGTATACTTATATTTTCTCTTGCTGCAATTTCGTCCTGTACTAATTCAATAACTTGACTGATACCCAAGTTACCTAATTTGATAAATCCAATTTTTGCCATAATTAATCACATAACCCAATTATCTGATTCACATATATGCTTTTTGGAAATGTTGCTTATCAAGCTGACTTTGATTTTACATACCAAAACACACATACTTCAGACGTAAAAAATATATAACTGCAAAATATATCACAATTTAGTAACTCTTGGAGACATTATTTGAAAAACTTAAACGTGCTAATATAAGTCATTGTTAATCAAATGTCTACTTAATCAGGCGAAAAGGTTAAAAGTAATGTTGCCTATTGTTGCGACAAACCCAGAGAATCTTAATCTGATCATTATTACCAATTAGCATTTTCTAACATTCAGGTTTGATCGAGTGAATTACACTAATCAGTCTACAGATATACTAGCTAAATTAATTGTTTTTGATATGGACAGTACTCTTATAGACGCTGAAACCATTGATGAGCTTGCGAGTGTAGCTGGTGTGATGGAAGAAGTATCTGAAATCACAAAAAAAGCTATGGAGGGCAAGATAGATTATGCTGATGCATTGGTAGAAAGAGTCAAGTTACTAGAAGGACTCAATCTAAATGATGCTAAAAAAGCTATCAAGCAGATGCAACTGATGAAAGGTGCTCAGGATCTTATACGTCACGTTAAATCAGCGGGATACATTACAGCAATGATATCAGGTGGTTTCATGATAGCCGCTGAAGATATTGGAGAACGGCTTGGCATAGATTACGTTTTTGCTAATGAACTCATTGTAAAAAACGGAACTCTTACAGGTTCTGTTGAAGGGCCACTTACAGCAAAAGACTCAAAGGAAAAAATACTGGAAATAATAGCTTATGAAAACAACTTAGCTCCCGAAGATTGTGTTGTTGTTGGTGACGGAGCCAATGATATATGTATTTTCAAAAGAGCAAAATATGCTATTGCTTTCAACCCAAAACCAATACTTCGCCCCTATGCAGACGTAGTAATCACTAAAAAAGATTTAAGAGGTATCATTCCTATCATCAAAGCAATTGATGAGGGAATGGAACTTAGGATCGTGCATTAGAAATGCATGAATGCCAGCAATTTATTGCTGGACAAGGAGGTTAAATAAGATATGTTAAAGGAATTGAACGATAAGAGAAAAGAATTAAAAGAATTATCAGAAGAATATAAAGAAAAAAGAAATGACCTGAATACAAAAGCTAGTGAACTCGCAGCTAAGAGGAATGAACTGAACAAGAAAACAAAAGACCTAATAAATGAAGCTCAAGAGTACAAGAAATTACGTGATGAGCACAATGAAAACGTTCAGATCAATAAAACCAAACGTGACGAGATTAACGCAAAGGCAAATGAGCTGTTCGCGAAAGTAGACTCTATTCGAAGTGAAAACAATATTGGTGGTCCTTCGATGAAAGAGATTAGACGCGATATTGACAGGTTAGAGTTCGCACAGCAAACTGAGGTCCTAACTCCAAATAAAGAACGAGAGATTGTTAACAAGATCACCGAGCTTCAGAAACTTTACATCGAGAAAAAAGAACAACTTGAGAACAATAGTGAACTGAAAGAACTTTTAACTCAAGCACAGGCTATTAGAGATGAAGCTTCAGAGTATCATACTAAATTAACAGAACACGCCCAAAAAGCTCAAGAGTATCATGACAAGATGATTTCAACCTTTAAAGAAGCAGATAAAATAAGAGCAGAATCCGATTCAGCACACCGAGAATTCGTTAAGTTCCAGGAAACTGCTGATGAACAGCACAAGAAGTTCATCAATGCTCAAAAGGAAATCCGTGAGATTGAAAAAGAAGTTCGAAAACTTAAGAAATCTGATGATGTTGTAAAGAAAGAAGCTTCCAAGGAAGATATCAGAAGAGATGCAGAAGATATATTCCACAAGTTCAAGGAAGGAGAAAAACTTACAACTGAAAACTTGATGCTACTTCAAAAAGCGGGTATGTTATAAATATAGATCATAACATAATACAATTAAATCCAAATGTGAGCAGATTATCGGTATACAATTATCAGACCGTTAATCTCCTCAATATTAATTCTACATCTATTTTTTAGGCGTTAGAATACCTAGATAATTTTCTCTAAACTCAGTATTGCGCATATGACATGAGCTCGTCTTTGAAGCAAATGTTTTATCATTCCTCATCTGTTTCCATATCTTGTCCAAGGTTTTATCATGGATATTCCCAAATGAATATGGAATGCATGCACATGGAAATACTTCTCCTTCAGGAGTTACATGAATCCATTTACGGCCAGCAAAACACCCAGTTGACTTCATTGCATGTGGTATGGAGAATACTCTAGGTCCTTCTTTCCAGCGTACTCTTTCAAGAAACTCATCCAACTTATCGTGATCCTTATCACTGAGTATACTATCCATTCGGTCTTCCCATCTACCAGTTGGCACTATTTCATAAAAAGAGAGTTCATGTACACCCATACTATCGGCCAAGTCGTAGAAATCATCAAGTTCATCAATGTTATTAGATGATAATACAACATAAATGTTGACAAGTAGTCCTGCATCTAAAGAATTATTTATTGCAGAGATTGCTTCTTCATAAACTCCATCTCTGCCTCGCATCTGGTCATGTTTAGCAGGCTGAGCACTGTCCAAACTAACATTTACGGCATATAGGCCAGCATTTTTTAATTTTAATGCTTTATCTTTATTTAAGCCTGTACCAGAAGTAAATATAGTAGGTATTGCCCTATTATGATCTACATGTGAAATTAGAGATTCAAGACCATCATACACTAAGGGTTCCCCGCCATCAAAAATTATTAGTGTTGTCCCCATTTTAATTACTTGGTTTATAACATCAATTATCATATCAGGAGTCAGGGACTTCTTATTCTTCGTATCAGGTAAGGCACAATGCACACAACTGTTCGGGCAATCTTCAGTAATTGATATGGTTACCTGTTCTGGAACCATTTTTCCACGCATTGAACTTGTTTGACTTGAAACTAATCTACTAAACGCTGTGCTCGGGATCGGTGGCATCCATGTAGAAAATATCAAGTGTTCATCTTCAACTTTGGCCGGTTTAACGTTATCAAAGATATCTAACATTTCGCTTATTACCGGTTTCATAAGAGATGAACCAATTCCTTTGGTCTTAATTTTTACCAGTCCATCATGAATTTCTGCATAAACTTTGAAAAGTGGGCTTTTATACAAATAATATTTCATCTAAACACCAATCCAATAGATATAAAAAAATAAAATGGTTATTTATTTCTTAGTATAGCCAGCATAGAAAGCATTGATCTGGGATTGTTCTTTAACATAATACGTGCCATTTTGATACCTTTTTGTACCGGTGTACCTGCAATTGATGAAATGTCTTCATCAATAAACGTTTCCATGAGGTTATCAATCTCTTTATCACTCATTTTTCGAAGAGTTTCAAGAGCAACTCTACCCAAATAATATTCATACCTGAACTCATCGTTCCACATTTTTTTGTATTTTGATAAGAAGCCAGTCGATGTATCATTTCTAAGAATGGATTCTGCAGCAACATCTCCACATATCTGGCCGGCACGCATACCATAACCAATACCTGATTGACCCGCAGAACCCCCTGTTACCAAGACCCCATCACTCACTATTTGTGAAGGGATAGTAGCTATTGGGTCACCACCTACCTTTTTCTCACCAATAGTCATCGAATCTAGTCCTTTTTCCTTTTTGAACTTAGTGATCCAATTCTCAAAGAAAGATGAAACATCATCTCCATTTCTTCTAACATATACTCCAAGTGTAGCTTTATCACCACCACATGGTGAGTATGTTGACTTCCAGCCTGGAGCTATGCTTCCTACATGATACTCAAAATAATCATTTTCACCAATATTATTAGCAGTGACTTCAGCTTCCATTGCCCATGCGATATCATCTGGGTATTTTACAGGATTGAGACCTAGCAGACTAGCAAGTTTTGAGTTGATTCCATCTGATACAATTACTAGTTTGCTTGTAATAGGTCCAATTGATGTACTTACTGTAAAACGTCCATTAGAACGTATCACATTATATGCCTCTACACTCATCCTAATATCTACACCTTCATCCTTGATCCTTTGGGCATAAAGAATATCAAATTTTGATCGATCAATAAAATATCCAGGTGATTCTACAACAACATATTTTCCTGATGGTGCAAAGATTTTAGCACCTTTTAGTCTATGGATTATGTATGAATCATCAATTTCTTCACCCGCTACATCCATCATTGCTTTAAAAAAAGTATTTGAGGGATGTGATGGATTTCCAGGTTCATCTTTTTTATCGATGAGTATCACTTTCAATCCTTTTCTTGCAATGTTCCTTGCAGCCATTAGACCTGCTGGCGAAAATCCTATCACAAGAACATCAGTATTCTCTTTTGATTTCATTTATATCAAGTACATCCCATAACTTCAATTATCAGATCACCATAAAAGTCCAGTATAGCTTGCTATTGTTAACGATAATACAACATCGATTATGAGGGAAGCAAACATAGCACCCCTATAACGTGCACCTTGAATGAAAAGTTGGCTACCACGGTCAGGAATTGGGTTTTTGACAAAGTCCAATGCTTGTGCCAATATCCATATACCGCCTATAATGGCTCCTGCAAAAAACACTGGACCTAGTGAAGCAGTCCAGCCTATAAGCAGAGATGCGATTACTCCCACTGTCCAAAACACACTTACTAATTTTGATGTGAATGGAATACCATATGTCACAGGTAATGTAGGTGCATTATTAGCTCTATCACCTTCTACATCACGTGATACACCTGATAAAGTAAAACCCCAATCAGTAACACACATCATTATCCCAAAGAAAATTGCAGGCAGTGGTAGAATCGTATCAGAAGTGCCTTTTAAAATACCAGCTGGGTCGAATGCCAGCCAGATCCCAATAGGTACTAACCCGTAGGAAATACCTACCGGAACAAAACTTAATGGAGTGGTTCTTTTAACTATTTTAGAATAGATACTTATTGTCAGTACTGCAATTAATAATACAACAAATGATTCTGGATTCAAGTAAAATGCTGCCACTGAAGCAACTACGAAAAGGAGAAAAGAGTATTTTAAACCCTGTTCCCTTGTTATTCTTGAAGATGGGAGGGGTCTATTCGGTAAATTAGCTTTATCAATATCAATATCACAACAATCGTTATAGACATAAGAGCTGGTTATTGCAGCATATCCTCCGATTATAGCAATAATAAAAGGAACCAATTCAGGAAAGGATTGAATAGCTGTATAAGATGCAAGTAAAGCACTTGCTGCCGGGAGTGCAATATTCATATCAGCAATCTCAGGCCTTAACATGTCTAAATATGGATTTCTGGGTTTAGAGTCTTTTGAAGATACCACTTATACCACCGATATAAACCCTAGATTTCAGTATTATATATTAGTCTTGTTATAGTTCCATTATTTTCTTTTATCAGTATAATCAATGATACACGCCAAATCTTCAATTTGTTCCAATATTGGGTGTGACATGTCCTCTGTTTTTACAAAAGTGAATTCTGACTCTGGATTGTTCTCTATAATCTTTAATGTATTTTTTAATGCGCTAGTAAGTGCTTCATAGTCATAGTTCTCACTAAGTTCGGTGTTGAACGGGTACACTTCAGATAATTCAGTTGGATATGGTCCAAAAGGTGGTTTAAAATCAAATATATTATCATAACCTGAAGTTTTCAGGTTTAACCCTGGATTACGAATCAAAGTTTTGCCTACTATATTGAACCGGTTTAATCTAGTAGAGTACCTTAGTACCTCTGGTCTAGTTGCAGAGTCAGGGCCGCAATAGAAAAAAGTGGATTTTGATACTGGATCATACTGTTCAAGCCAAGAAGAGTATGAATAAAGTCTTTTCAGACCATCTAACAACCGAGGATGACTTCTGCATCTCATTTCAACTAGTTCTAGCAAATTACCTTCATGGATAGCTTGTTTGATGGTTCGGATCTCTTCAAAGGTAACATAAAGGTTATGTTCTGCTAGAAGTTTGGTTGAGTCATTATCGTTCTTCAATTCTTCAACAGTATGGTTTTGACATATTGGGCACGAGCATGGCAAGTATTTCAAATTGGTCAAATGATAGGTTCCATTGATCGTTATGTACCTGCCATCCTTTGCATAAAGTGCATATGCAGCTGAATCAAACAAGTCACAACCAAGTGCTACTGCGAGACTGAACATCATTGGGTGGCCTGCACCAAATAAGTGAACGGGGTAATTTGGGTTCATTCCCATTTTAGATGAAACTATTACATCAACTAAATCCGCGTACCTATAAGATTCCATTAAAGGAACAACTGCACCAATTGGATATACATCAAATCCTATTTTTGTAGCTTGGGTCGCTGCCTCCGATCGAAGGTCTGTATAAGTAGAACCTTGTATTGGTCCTGCAACTAACCTATTAGTTTTACTTAATACCTTTCTAGCTTCTTCCAATCTGTCAACTGTGATACCAAGTTCCTTCTCAGCTTGTTCTTTTAGTACATCTGGAGGTGTAGGAATATCAAGAGGAACAATTATATCTGAACCTATACGCTCCTGAAACTCTATTATCTCCCTATTATCAACTTCAACTTCGCCATAGACTGATAGTTGAAAAGAACCTGAATCCGTCATTATAGGGCCATCAAAACCTATAAGCGAATGGAGTCCATCATTTAGTGCTTTTGTAGCAAGCTTTTCTTTTCGGTATATGATATATGAGTTTGTGATTAAGATTTCTGCACCCATCTCCTTCATTTTAAATGGATCCACAAGTTGTATATTGGGATTGATTACAGGCATTACAGTCGGTGTTTCAACTGTACCATGTGGTGTACTCAGTTTTCCAATCCTGCCTGCAACATCTCTTTTCAATATCTCAAATGATTTTGTCATGAGCACAATTCATACTATTACAAGTATATAATATCTCTTGACGCAATAAAAAGAAACTTAGTTATCATTGCTAAAAAAAGGTTTAAATTAAATTAAATTAAAAATCAAATTAAAAGTTAATGTTAAAGTGATCGGACCTAGCAGCGATCCACTGTTCCCGGAGGCTCTCGCACCGCAGTACAGAGTGGAACGCTGGCAGTCTTATCTTCTGTGTTCGGCATGGGTACAGGAGTTTCCCTACCGCTCTGGCCGCCAGGTCCGCGTTCAAGTTCATATATTATATCACTTATGTTTGATATCTAGAGCCAAGGTCCGGATTCGAACCGGAATGGTATCGCTCTGCAGGCGATTGCGTAGCCGTTCCGCCACCTTGGCTTTTATTTTAAGATCACGTTTTCATCGCATTGTCCTGTAGAGCTTTCTTTTATTGATTTGGCTCAGTTTGTATGATTGATGTTTTTTATTATGCCGTGTAAGTTTTCTCGTATACTTGTTATTTATGTTTATGTTTATGTAGCAGTTCCAGATATCGCCTGGAATGTATAAGTTTCCTGGCAGTAGGCACGGTGTTTTAGTTATCGCGGACTTAACATCTCGTTTCCTTAATGCTCACATCCCGATTCTATCAATCCAGTCTTTTACCGGTCACCTTATTGAGGTCTCTT
>NZ_JANUCS010000006.1 GCF_024808815.1 Methanosalsum natronophilum
AACACTTCCTGTGCAAGTGCAACCCGTTCATATTCATTGTCCATTTCATGTAATGACTGGAGTATACGAATAAATGCATCTTCAGTTCCAATACTCCCATCAACTATTTCGGTTTGAGAGATACCAAGCTGTTCCAGGGCCATTACTGTCCTTTCAGTCCCACTCACACCTCTTGCTAATGTATCATTGACACGTCTTAGAGCTCTTTCAACCTCACTTGTCTCCATACCAGTTCTGTTTAATGCATAATCGAGTGCATGGAACGATTGTGCAGAAACATTGACACGTTCAGCAGCATCCGCCATTTCATTAGCTAGTTCTGACGTTTTCATGGTAAGTGCAATTAAGCTTCCACCTATCGCAGTAAGTGGTACAGTTATTCCTTTGGTCATTGCCGACCCTGCCCGTGACATAGTCTCACCAGCACGAGTGAACTGAGATCCAAGGTTACTCGCCTGTTCACCTACCTCTTGAAACGATTCCTTGAGTTTCTGAGTATCACCTATTATAGAGACTACAAGTTGACCTATTCCTGCTGACACTTCAATTAACCTCTCTTAACCTTATCACCATACAAAGCATGGAATCGTTTAATGTCAGGTGTATCCTTATCCCCTATTCCAAGCTCCTCTGAATTCCTGTCATTATTGCCATTTTCTTTCTTGCTTTGTTGCATAGCTTCTCCAAGAACGTTCCAGCACAATTTCGATCTCAATTCAACAAAATTTAATCCCTTTTCATAATAGAACAGTATTTGGTCCACTGACATTTGGTCAAGAAGATAAGTGGGTGTAGCCCAACTGTACATCATACTCACCTGACAAAAAATGTTAGCTAGGGATAATCTCAGTTTTTTCCGGTTTTATCCTCCACTTGATCCAGCTCATCCATTTTTTTAAGAATTGGTTCAAGTACGAATTTAGCAAATTCAATTAAAGTTATCATATCGATATTATCCAGTAACCAATCCTTGGTTATCACAGGATTAGATCTCTGGCATGCAGTTGCAACCACGTCCACAAAACCATCAATATTCTGACCGTTCTCAAGCTGTTCAAGCTTTTCAGGAGTATCCGTCATCTCGATCAGTTTCAGAGTTGCACGAGTTGAGAATATTGAAACGTCCACGTCTTCACCCCCGATCTTAGCAAGACGTTTAGGTGGTATTATGTGATCAAAGTTCCTGATAATATCTGAACTCATATTCATTCAACTCCCTGTTCATCATATATCTCGAACAACTGGTCACCAACATCTCTTGTAGTATCAAGTATACCTTTCATCACCAATCTAGGCATTGCAGGATCATCATCGTCATCTCCAGGAAATTCTATTTCAGTTCCTTCATTAATTGTGGCTTTATAGAGTGTAATGCGAAACTCTTTCTCATTTTCATTGATGTTAGTTATCCGAATAACCCTGTCAGATATAGTGACCCTACCTCCAGATGTCATTGTAATGGCACTGGTGGGAGTGTATTGGTAGCTAACCTTAACCTCATCACCACTTGATAGAGTTCCATTCTCAATTCTGGCAATACAGGTATAACCTACAGAATCAATGGCTAGCACATAATCAGTGTTCCGTGTAAGTATGGTTTCATTCTCGTCTTTTACTACAATAGATCCAACCTCAGTACCGTCCCCGTTCCTGTACTGTAATCTCACAAAATCAGTGCTTTCAAGTACATGACTCTCATCTTCTATACTGGTAGGTTCACCTGCAACTGTTGTTAGTGTATCAAGATTACCTCGTACTGTTTTCATGGTCTCAAGGTTCACTTCCATCATATCACATTCAATGAATGCAACATGTTCCTTTATACCTACCTTGATAACACCCGCATTATCCGACCTAACTTCTACATCCTCCCACTCTTCTCGAAATAATGCGTTTCTAACTGCCCCGATATTAATTAGGCTGTTAATATTTGGTCCGATCTCCAATTTACCTGACCCGAACCGAATCGCGTTTTTATTCTGTACTGTAGTTTGTGCCATTTATGTTACCTCATCTCATCTCATTTCATCTCATCTCATATGAATCACTTTAAAATCAATTGGAACATGGAATATTTCGGTCATATCTTCATAAACGTCCTCAGAACCAAGGTACACTACTTGTTTTATTGGATTACCTGATGCTGTACCCTTGAACCTGTTCAAACACTCAATCACAGTTTCTGAGAGTTCCTGGGCCTGAGAATACGAACGTGTCCAGCACGATACCTGGTAACGAGGAGTAGCTGTATTAGTAATATGATGAATTGGATAACTTATCCTATGAATTGAGATTGCAGGTAATTCGCAATTGAGTGGTAATTTATGTGGGTAGATCCGTTCATCCACCATTTCATCTATTAATGGGTCTTGAAGTAGAAGAGTACGTATTGAAACATGAATAGATGTCATTATAAGAAATGCACGTATACAACGTATATTTAAAGTTAATACAACGATAATGTTAGGTTAGAAAATTTACCATTTGAGAAATAAACTGAGCGCAACATTAATCTATAGTAATAATATATTATAAGTTAGTGTTACTAAATATGCATAGACAAATTAAAATTGTTACTGCATTAATTTAGTGACCAAAGTAAACCATCACATCAATACTGCTCTTATTGATCCTATTTACGGAATATGAGCAGTATTAAATTTTAATTAAATATTCTAAAATCATATTAGATTCATTTTAGAAAACATACTGCTAAGTTCTATTTTTCACGTTTTATAGTTCAATTTTCCTATCAGCTATGGTTCTTAATTTAAAGCTACTAACTGTTCTACAAGGACAATTAATAAATAAGAGTATATTATTAACAACTAGTATGAATATATTATAAATTATTCATATTTCATGTCAATATTATAATGTATTGTAAAACTCATAGAGGTCTTTGTATGAAAAAAATATTTAATATGCTTATTTTGGCCATTGTTATGGTACTCATCTTTGTACCTGGTTCAGCATATGGTCATAATGTTGATAAAGTTGAAATGGTAAGTATCCTTGAAGAGATCATTGAAATTGCAGATAGTATCCATGATGAATCGGAATATTTAGCCGATGATATTGAGCCTACAGTTGGGCTTGATATTGAATTGATGGGTAAAGCAGAAGTTGTACATGGTGTATCACATGATATTGACCGATTTGCAAACATTGCAGTTACTGAATTGAATAAAGGGTTGGAAACTGGTGAATTCAATAATGAAGAGATAGCTCGCCGTATAACTATGCTTAAAGGAACCACCAATGCCATTTCATATTTGATAGATGATATTGAACAAGAAACACCTAGTTCACATGAAAATTATGCTACTAATCTAAAAGATGATTATGATAGGTTAGAGGAACTTATAACTCAACTAAATGAACTTGCAATAATTTCTGGATTCCAGAGTGAAACCAATCTTGACCCTCTATTGATGGGGAAAAGTGAAGTTGTTCATGGGGTGTCACACTCAATTGGAAGGTTTGCAAACATAGTTTATAATGAACTAGATGCTGGAATTGAATCTGGTGATTTCGATGAGGATGAAATATCAAGACGAATTAATATGATAAACGGTGTCACATCTGCATTATCTCCATTGGTCTCACAGATAAAACAAGAAACTCCTGAGTCACATCAAAGCTATGCAACTGAAATTGAAGAAGAGCATGCATTGATCAAAGAGCATGGTGATCAGTTAGGTCAGCTTGACATTAACACCGATGCTGAAGAAATGAAACGTTTAGCTGATGAGATTATGGATAGTGCTAGGTCACTACACGACTCCTCTGAGATAATAGCAGATGATGTGGACCTTACACAAGATGAAGCACCAGAAGAAGTACCAGTACCTGAACCAGTTGATGAAGATGAAATGCCAGGATTTACTATATTGGCTACATTATTAGCTGTTTCTTTGGTAGCAATGGTGGGTATGCAATACAAGAATAAATGAAAGGAAGTTCATCAATTATTCAACCATCCTTTCTAACTTTTTTAATTTTAATTTATTAATCGCTTAAAACAAAATGAATTTAGATGGACTGTTCCAGACACTTTGAGCTTTAATAATTATGAACATGAATAATTGCACTTTTGCTTTTGCGATGGGACATGATTTTTACATTGAAGAAATGAAACACTTACCTGAACCACATATCCACAATTTATGTAAAAAAATGCTTAAACCGAAATTCAGAAAACAATCAAAAACATCTGTATTCTGTTTTAGACATCTATTTAGAAGAAAAGATCGTATCTTTGATTAGGTAGTAAAGTTCTAATTAATTCTAATTCTAGCATCACTGAATTAGACCCCCACCCCCCATTTCTCCCAAATTAGCTAGAGCTTTGCTACCTATATATATGGATTTAAATAACATGTTTCATCCGTATATCTGACGGAGGAGTGGTTTGAGATGATAGCTTATAAATGATATTTACTAAACATCAATTAGAAAGTATTCTTTTGAATAAGCTGAATAAGCTTAATTTTATCAAGTTTTCTTGAACAATGCCGATTAGTTTAAGTAGTTTAAAAAAAAGATTTAAATCTTAAAGAATTATTAGACTGAAATATTTTCATCTAATAAAGGGAGAAGAGTCGTGGCTTCTGATGCTAATAATACTGATATTTCACAATTAGTACTTGGTAAGATGCAAGAAATATTTGCGTATGCATATCATAAGATTGTGCTTGATGAGTCAGGAAATGCTTGTGATTACGAATTCCTTGGTGTAAATTCAAAGTTTGAAGAAATTACTGGATTATGTTCTGATGATATTATTGGTAAAAATGTAACTGAGGTATTACCTAGTATCAAAGATGGTGAATTTAATTGGATTGAATTCTATGGCCAAGTTGCATTAGAAGGAACTGAAGACGTATTTGAACAGTTTTTTGAACCTTTAGGAAGATGGTACCGTATCCATGTATTTTCGCCTGAAGAAGAATATTTTATCACGTTATTCACTAAAATTAGCAAGGAAATAGAGGATCTCGAAGATAAAGCTAATCTCCTTACAGTATTGAATGACATTATTATTGAAGTTGATACTAAATACACTATCACTAAAGTAATCAATGACGATAGTAACTTATTATTTTTGCCAAAAGAAGATATTATTTCTAAAAATTTACTTGATCTAATACCCACTAACTTAGCTGAGAATCTTAGAAACGTATTTGAAGAAGTAGCACAGTCAAATGAAAAAGAAACATTTGAATGCCAATCTATCATTCCAGATGATGATAGATGGTTTAAGGCTGAAATACATTATATTGAGTCTGTAAGTCAGAATAAATATATTATATCTATATCTGATATAACTAAGGAAAAAAAAGCTGAATTAGCTACTGAAGATGCAATTTCAAGATTAAAACTCATTTCTAAAAATATGTTTGACCTTATCTCACTGGTCGATTTTGACGGTAATTACAAATTTGTTGGTCCTTCTCACTCCATTTTAGGTTATGATTCTTCATCTTTGATTGGAAGAAATGTTTTGAACTTTGTTCATCCAGAAGATCTTCCTGGAATAAAAGCGGCTTTTATTGAGTTCGTTTCCAATAGGGGAACAAAAGAAAAAAAATTTGAATGGCGGTATCGGTGCGCCGATGGATCATATTTATGGCTTGAATCTATTGGAAAAATTATCTTTGAAGATGATGGGAAACCTAATGAAATTATATTCAATTCAAGGGATATAACTAAACGAAAACAAGCAGAATTGAAGCTTATTGAAAGTGAAGAGAAGTATAAGTTGCTTGTCAATAATTCTAACTCTATAATTTATTCAATGACACCTGAAGGTGTGCTGATATATGTCTCTCCGGTACTATCCAATATACTTGGTTATGAAGAAAATGATATCGTTGGCCGCTCTTCGTATGATTTAATTTATTCTGAAGATATTGATTACGTTTCAAATATTGTTCAAAACATAAGTAATACAGGTGAAAAGAATTACGAGTTTAGAATAATATGTAAGGATGGACATGTCAAATGGCTTCGAACAAGTGAAAAACCAGTTTTTGAAGCTGGTAAGCTTGTTTCAATTGTAGGGGTTGCAGACGATATAACCAAACAAAAAATAGCAGAAGAAGAACTAATTAAAAGTGAGCAACATCTAAACACTTTGGTCTCAAATACTCCTGCGATAGTTTACTCTTACACCGTTGTTGATGAAATGCCCAAAATAAATTATGTTAATGAGAATGTTAAGCACATCTTAGGGTTTGAACCTGATAATTTTGTCAATGATATTGACTTTTTAAAGGACTGTATTCATCCAGATGATCATCATCTAGTGTTCAGTACTATTCCTGAAATACTAAAAAAAGAAAACATGTCCCTAAAAGAATTTAGAATCATGGATAAGCAAGGGAATTACCACTGGTTACAGGATAAACAAAAGTTGGTCCTTTGTTCAGATGGCGGAGTAGAGGTGGTTGGTGCTGCCTGGGACATAACTGAACTAGTTACTACAAAAAATAGATTAAAACAGAATGAAGCTCAGTTTAGAAATCTGATTAATAACGTACCAGGAGCTATTTTCAGGTGTAAGGCCGATTCTAATTGGACCATGTTTTACCTAAGTGAAAGAATAAAGGACATTACAGGCTATGAATCATCTGAGTTCATTGATAACAAAGTAAGGTCATATGCTAGTATTATACACCCAGATGACCGACAGAAAGTTAGTGATACTGTAGAAAGAAGTATTGAAGAAGACTTGCCTTATGAGTTAGCATACCGTATCATTACAAAAGACGGGGATATTAAATGGGTACAAGAACATGCACAATGTGATTACACTGATAGTATTGGAATAAATCACGGGATCATCACAGATATCACTGACCGCGTAATTGTAGAACAAGAACTGATCGATAAACAGAATAAACTGAGCATGGTGCAACGTTTTTCCCAAGCTGGCTATTGGGAAAATGATATTAGAACTAATTCACTTTTTTGGTCAAAGGAATGTGAACAACTTTTTGGATTAGAAGAAGGGGAGTTTGAAGGTACTTTTGAAGCATTCCTACAAAGAATTCACCCTGATGATCGGGATATGGTAATTGAAGCAAATGAACGCATAACTGAAGAACATCAAGAAACCCCCTTAACTTATCAATATCGTATCATCAAAAAAGATGGTGAAATTGCTTGGGTTAAGGAAATAGCAACAGTTCTAATTGATGATGAAGGTACTCCAATATCAGTTATTGGCTTTCTTATGAATGTAGATGACCTAAAGAAAACACAAATTGAGTTAGCTGAAAACCAAGAGATCCTGAATAAATTCTTTTCACGTGCTTTAGCAGGTTTTTTTGTTATTCTAAATGATGAGCCATTTGAATGGAACGATAATGTTGATAAAGATGCTGTACTGGAAAAAGCTATTTGTACGGCTAAGCTGGTTAAAGTAAACGAGGCATTTTTGAACCAATATAGAGCAAATGAAAACGACTTACTTGGACTCACACCAATTGAATTATACGAACAAGATGTGGAAACTTTGAAGCATATTGGAAGAGAAATATTCGATAAAGGCAGTTATTACACAGAAACCTATGAAACTCGTATGGATGGTACAAACTTATGGGTAGAAGGTGATTATTCTTGTCTCTATGACGAGAAAGGTAGGATAATAGGCTACATTGGGGTTCAAAGTGACATAACTGAAAGAAAAAGGATCAATGAAGAGATACTGGAAAGTAAAAGATTACTAGAAACCATGTTTGAGAGTATTCAGGATGGAATTTGTATTATAGATCCTGATATGACGATCAAAAAAACTAATAAGTACATGGAAGAGATGTATCATCATAATTTACCACTTAAAGGAAAAAAGTGTTATGAAGCATTTCACAATAAGACTAAACCATGTGAACCCTGTCCCACTTTGAGAACACTTGAAACCAATGAAACCTGTAATCAAATTGTACCATATACTGATGAAAAAGGTGATACTGGTAGAAGATTAGAACTTTATTCATACCCAATCAATGACAATGATGGGAATGTTGTTAATGTCATAGAGTTTGTAAGAGATGTTACTGACAGGATGAAATTAGAACAATTGGAACGAGATAAAGTTCTCGTTCAAGAGATACATCACCGTGTTAAGAACAATTTACAGGTTATAGCCAGCTTACTGAACATGCAATCGCGCTTATTCGTAGGTAAAGATATAAAAGCTGCATTTAAAGAAAGTCAAGCAAGAATCAGATCAATGTCACTTGCACACGAGAAATTATATGCAGGTAATAGTGTTGCAAGCATTGAGGCATCTGATTATATCAGTAGTTTGGTGAACCACATAACACAGATGAACAGTTCAGTGAATGTTCCAGTGAATCTAGAATTTGATGTAGATGATTTGTATCTCAACATGGATACAACCATTCCTCTTGGTCTTATTATAAATGAGATTGTTACAAATTCATTCAAGCACGCCTTTTCTGGTAAAGATAATGGTCATATTTTCATATCGTTTAAGGAAAGTGGAGAAGGCTATAAACTTCTCGTCAAAGATGATGGAATTGGGCTCCAAGATGACATTGATATAAATGAACTTGAAACATTAGGTTTCAAGATAATACATATGTTGGTCCAACAGCTCCAAGGAACTATTAACATTGATAATATTAGTGGAACTACTTATACAATCAGGTTTTAAAGGAGTGTGGATTACAATTACACCATTATATGCTCTTCTAGCCTAAATTCTATAAAGTACATACGAGTTGTTACATTTTAAAGAAGAAATATATTAATATAATTAAATTAAAGTATTCTTTATAGGGAACTAAAAATTGGGTATTGACATTAAATTTCTTTATCAGAGGTTACTCTATGTCCTTATCAAAACTTAATTTTGTATTATCATGTTTAGTTGTCTATCTTTTATTTTTTAGTTTAGTTTCACCTGCACTTGCTTCAAATCCAATCAATAATGGGGTGACTTATCAGGAAGATGAACAGTTTTTCTTTGAAATGGTTCAAAAACATGGGACTGTAATGTTACTTATTGACCCTGAAAATGGAGAAATAGTTTATGCAAATGAGGCTGCAACTCAGTATTATGGGTATGATGATATTCATAACATGAAAATTCAGGATATCAACATGTTAACCTCTGAAGAAGTCGAAGTGGAAATGAAACGTGCTGAGACTCTTGGCTTAACATCATTTCAATTTCAACATCTTCTAGCCAGTGGAGAGGTGAGGGACGTAAATGTGTATTCATCTCCTGTAGAACTTTCGGACAATACTTACCTTTTCTCAATTATAGCTGATGTAACCGATCAGGTTAGAGCTGAACAACAGATAGAAGATTGGAATAACTTGATTATTTTGAGTGGGATCATATTTTCATTTGCCCTTCTTATTATGGTTTTGTATCTAGTAATCAATATCAACCGTAGAAAGAGGGCTGAGGGATATGAGCAGCACATTAAACAGGTTCTTAGAGGTATAAGTAATGTTAATCAAATAGTTTTAAAGGAAGATGATCCAGAACAATTGATTAATAAAGCATGTGATAACCTAACTCAAAAATTGGGATATCACAGTCTTTGGGTAGCACTATTTGATGATGATGGTAATGTATCTACAGTTGCGTCTTCTGGCCAGAGTGAAGAGTTTAAACAATTTGAATCTGAGCTATTGGATGGGAACTACCCTGCTTGTATGTTAAAAGTACTTGATAGTAGAAACATTGTAAACTTTGATGATGCATACCAAGAAGAATGTGCTGGTTGTCCATTAAAGAGTGAAACTGTAAAACATGGAAGTATCTGTGCACCAATAGAATACAACAAAAAATTGTATGGTGTAATGGCCGCAGCCATACCATTGGAATTCATATCAAATAAAGAAGAAGAACTCCTGTTCAAAGAACTGGCCGATGACCTAGCGTTTGCATTCTATGACATTGAACTTGAGAAAAAGAGAATACAAGTGGAACACGAGCTAAGGGAGAACCAAAAATTTCTCTACAAAATCCTTGACCATCTCCCCATAGGTGTAGCTGTAAACACAGTAGGCTCATCTGTTGAATTTGAGTACATGAACGATAATTTCTTGAAATTTTATAGAATAACTCGTGATGAACTCGAACAAGGTAATTTTTGGGAAGTTGTTTATGAAGATCCAGAGTATAGAGAAACTATCATGAAACAAGTATTAGACGATATTAATACTGGGGATCCTGCTAAAATGCAGTGGTCAGAAATTCCTATAAAAAGAAGTGGCCAGGGAACATTTTACATTAATGCACGAAACATTCCAATCCCTAACAGCCAAAAAATGATATCTACTGTATGGGATGTGACTAAAGATAAAAAACTAAGGGAACTGGAATATAACCAGGTATTATTGAAAGAAGTACATCACCGTGTCAAAAACAATCTTCAAGTGATTGAAAGTTTACTGAACATGCAAGCTAAGAACTTTGATGATGATAAAGTTAAATGTGCATTCAAGGACAGTCAAAATCGAATCAGATCAATGTCATTAGCACATGAGAAACTGTACGGTTCTTCAAAACCATCAAGTGTTGAAATTTCAAGTTATATCGAAACATTGGAGAAAAACTTACTCCAATCGTATGATACTGGATCTACTCAAATAAAATTTGATAATGATATGGATGAAATTTATATCGGTACTGATACAATTACTCCACTTGGCCTTGTTTTAACAGAGTTATTTACCAATTCATTAAAACATGCATTTAAAGACCGAAAGAATGGTACAATATATGTCAAGTTCAGGCAAGTTGATGATGAGTATTTGTTGGAGATAAGTGATGATGGTATTGGAGTACCTGAAGATTTTGAGATAGAGAATGCGTGTTCCATGGGATTAAAGATAGTTGATCTATTAGTTAAACAACTAAGGGGCAGTATGGAACTAATTAGATATAACGGTACTAAATACATTATAAGATTTCAAGGTTAATTGAGTTGTATGCATTTTAGGATAGAGTCAACTACCTATACATTAGGGAGGAGACTCTTGATTTATGAGTCTAAACATGATATGGGAAAGTATAATTTATTTACAACTATTTTTTTATAAGCATTTCTAAATTCCTGTAAATTGTATTATCCCTAGATACGAGTATAACCGTATGTATTCTTGAATTTAAATTTCTAAATTACTTAATTCAACTTATTTTGATTTTAAATTAAGTAGTATAGAGTTTTTAGAAAAATTATGAGTGACATGTAAAAAACTATAAATGTATAACTTTACAATTTATACATGGCAGTTTATCTATTATAGGGTGTTAAATACAAATGAAACATTATGATGTAGTTGCAGCAATAGTTATTAAGAATAATAAAATTTTATGTGTTCAAAGAGATTATGGAAAATTTGATTATATTTCTTTAAAGTATGAGTTTCCTGGTGGTAAAATCAAGTACGGGGAATCTAAAAAGGACGCATTAAAACGTGAGTTATTGGAAGAACTTGACTTAGATATAAGCATAGAAAAAGAGTTTTTAGTTGTAAATCATCAATATCCTGATTTTAATGTTACGATGTACAGTTTTATATGTAGACCTTTAAATCTTGATTTAAATTTGAAGGAACATATTGATTTCAAATGGTTAAACTCAGAGAACCTACAAAAACTAGATTGGGTTGAAGCAGATATTCCAATAGTTTCAAGATTAGTGAAGGAATATTAAAATGGATAACTTTTCTACACAATTGCTAGATAGTTTAAAAACTGGGTTCATTGATAGTTCTTTAACTTCAAAAGAGGAGTATCATCCGGCACTATTAGTTAATGACACTGATAATGGAAAAAAAGTATTGAGAGCTATATCAAAAGAACTAAAAAATTGTGATAAATTTTGGTTTTCAGTAGCATTTGCAACCAAAAGTGGTGTTATTTCACTAATAAATCAACTGAAAGAACTTGAAGATACGGGGATTAATGGTAAAATATTAGTGTCTCAGTATCAATATTTCACCCAACCCGAAGCTTTAAGAATTTTATTAAAATTAAAAAATGTAGAGCTAAAAATTGCAACATCTTCTGATTTTCATGCGAAAGGCTATTTGTTTAAAAAACAAAACCAATATAACTTGGTAGTTGGGAGTAGCAATCTTACTGCTAACGCACTATGTTCAAATAGAGAGTGGAATTTAAAAATTTCGGCAACCTACAAATCAAAAATAATAGAAGATTCTATTATTGAGTTTCAAAGAGAATTCAATGATGCTGTTGATGTTGATATTGATTTCATCAATTCTTATGCTTCTGATTATGAGTTGAAAAAGAGATATACTTCATTTTCTGAAAAAGAATTTGGGAACATAAAGAGAAAATTAATTACTCCTAATACTATGCAAAATGAAGCTTTAAAAAATTTGAGAGCTTTAAGATCAAAAAATAAAAACAAAGCTCTATTAATCTCTGCTACAGGTACAGGGAAAACTTACTTATCTGCATTTGATGTTAAAGAATTCAATCCAGATAAATTTTTATACATTGTTCATCGCAAAAATATAGCCAGAAAATCGATGGATAGTTTCAAAAATATTATTGGAACTAATCGGAAGATGGGAATTTATTCCGGTAACGAAAGACAAGTAGATGCTGATTTTATTTTTTCAACCGTTCAAACTATTTCCAGAGATGAACATCTTAATTTATTTGATAAAAACCATTTTGATTACATTGTTGTAGATGAGACACATCGTGCAGGAGCAGAAAGTTACCAGAAAATACTCGATTATTTTAAACCTAAATTTTTATTAGGAATGACAGCTACGCCGGAAAGAACAGATGGATTTAATATATTTTCACAATTTGAACATAATATCGCTTACGAAATCAGACTACATAAAGCTCTAAAAGAAAACATGTTGTCAAATTTTCATTATTTTGGTGTAACTGATGTTACTATAAATGGCAAAATGTTAGATGAGAATGCAGCTTTCTCTTTATTAACTGCAAAAGAACGTGTAAATAGAATCATTGAAAAAGCTGAATTCTATGGTTGTGATAACGGCTGTATAAGAGGATTAATCTTTTGTAGTAGTGTTGCAGAAAGTGAAAAATTATCAGAGATGTTTAATACAGTTGGGTATCGAACAGTTTCATTATCTGGTAATAGCTGCGAAGAAGAAAGAACCAATTCAATAAATCGACTCGAAAGTTCGGATCCTTCTGAAAAACTAGATTATATATTTACTGTTGATATCTTTAATGAAGGAGTGGACATTCCAAAAATAAATCAAGTCATAATGTTAAGGCCAACCCAGTCCGCAATTATTTTTGTTCAGCAGCTTGGAAGGGGTTTGAGAAAGGCTAATGACAAAGAATATTTGACTATTATTGATTTTATTGGAAATTATGATAACAATTACTTGATTCCCATTGCATTATATGGAGATACCACTTACAATAAAGATAATTTGCGGAAATCAATGCTAAGTGGAAGTAGTTTAATCCCCGGACCTTCAACCATTAATTTTGATAAAATAACGTATGATAGAATATTTGCATCAATTGATAAGGCAAACTTACATCTTAAAAAGGATCTTGTTGAAGACTACGATCTTTTAAAGTTTAAACTTGGTAGAATTCCTATGATGATGGATTTTGTAGAGTTTGGTTCAAGAGATCCACAATTATATGTAAAATATTCTAAATCTTACTACAATTTTGTCTCAGGCCAAGAAAAATCAGTACAAAATAAATTATCAGTACAAGAAACTAAAATGCTAGAGCTATTTTCAAATGAAATTGCAAATGGTAAAAGAATAGAGGAAATTATCATCCTCAAAAAACTTATTGATTCAGAATATCTAAAAAAAGAAGAGTTCAAAAAGATAATTCATTATAAATATGGCTTTTTTGTCTCAGATGAGACAATTACATCATGTATCAAAAACATCAATTTTGATTTTGTAACTAAAAATCACAATGGAAAAAGGGAAAGTTTAAGCCAAATATATGGATTTAAAATAATTTTTTATGATAAAGGGATTTTCTTATTGAGTGATCAATTTAAAAAATCATTAAAAAATGAAACATTTTTGTGGTTTCTAAATGATATGCTTGATTACTCAGAGAATATATATGATAGGAATTTTGATAAAAATAAGTATGTAAATGGATTTATCTTATACCAGAAATACTCTCGAAAGGATGTTTTTCGAATTTTGAATTGGGATCAAAATCCTTTAGCACAAAATGTTGGTGGTTATCTTATTCATCCTCAAAAGAAAAACTGTCCTATATTCGTAAATTATCACAAAGAAGAACATATTTCGAGCACAACTAAATATGAAGAAGGCTTTGTTAACAATTCTGAATTTGAATGGATGTCTAAATCTAGAAGAACATTAAATAGTAATGATGTAGTTACTATAAGAAATTATAGTAAGGGACTCCGCATCCTTTTATTTATTAAAAAAAGCAATGCTGAAAGTGATGATTTCTATTATATGGGTGATGTGACACCTATTGATGATAGCTTTGAAGAAACTACTTTAGTAGATGAAAACAACAAAAACGTTTCAGTTGTTAAAGTGAGATACAAGATGAAACATCCTGTTGAAGATAACATCTATGAATATATTACTACACCAGAAGCTGAATGGGACAACTAAAAACAAAAATGTATTTAAAACATTTAAAAAAACCAGTATACATTATAAGCCTATAAGATAACAAATGTTACTAAAAATAATAATCTTATATATTTTGGAATTATAGGTATTAAGTACCAGTGAGCCGGGAATAGCTGAATCATACACTTTGCCATTTTCCACCTTTGAATTCCAGAAGCATTATTTTTCCGGTATCACAAGGTTTCTTTTTTTAATACAGATACAAAATGAATAACATGAGTTGCCTACCCAAAAAAAGTGGTCAATTATTTCATTATATAGGATTAAAAATTGATTAAATTCATGTAGCTCAAACTTTTAGATACGATCCCTTATTTTCTTAGTAATCTTTCTTTTTATAATTCTCTCATTTTCATCAATAGCAGGTCTCAAGAACGGTTTTGGGGGTTGGTTATAATTTCTACCTTTACTATCAACTCCAACAAACCCATACTCTACCCGCCGAGCATACTCTACATCAGAACCTACATCAACTGCAATTTGAGATCGATCTTTTTTGGCACTCAGAATTTTGATAGAGTTCATAAGAGTACCTGTTCTACGAGATGGGAATTTGGGTGGACCTTTTTTGGAATTGATCTTAGCATCCCTTACAACCATATGAGCACTCTTAATAACAGCATCCTCGACTTCGGCCAAGAGCTTGTCACCTAATATCTCAAATTCTTTTTGAAGATCATCAAATCCTTCAATTTTGAATTCCAGTTTCATCAATGTATACTCCCAAATAAAATAGTTAAAATCACTAGAATAAGACCAATTAACAGCTCAAGTATGACCGCTGAAAGTTTTGAGCTCATAGCATCAATTCGAGTTTCTATCCTGACCATCCAACCACGAAGTTCTGCTAACTCTTTTTCTCTATCATGCTTTTCGGCTATTACAGCTTCACGTATTTCAGCACGTATACATTTTTGGTACTCTGTACATTCGGACCTTGTAACAATGTCACGAGTCTCCAAACTCATTCCACAACCTCTAGTTCGCATTCAAAATGGTGTACATTATCTGTTAAGATATTATAAACGGGCTGTACTGATGTGATAGTATAACCCGATTCACGTTGATATCCTGTATTCAAGCTTGTAACTATCATTCCTTCACTGGCAACCACATCTGATGGTAATATGAGTGATATAGAGGAACTAACGCGAGGACCACTATCATACATTTTAATATCACCTTGAGAAGTTCCACGAGTAATAAATCTGCACTGAGTTTGAGTTTCAGTATCTGTATAAAGAGGTGAACCATATTCATCATGTCCAACCTCTTTTTTTAGAGTCAATGTACACGTATGTATCAACCCGATCAGATGGAGAGTCATCTTAGGTCACCTACCACTGCTTGCATTAACTGTACCTGGCCCAGCTCGACCAGATATCACTTTGCTACTCATTTTAGTGTAAAGATACTTGCGAACATATTCATGTGCTTGATTCACATGAAACTGTATCTGTCCCTCAATATCGTTTTGTTGTGTCTCTGACCCTAACTTTAACTGATTTGCAAGTTCACCAGTATACTTCATTTTTTGTAGTACAAGAGATACTGATAGATGGATACATGCCTGTTTTAGGTAAGGGTGATCAGAATTGGTTATACGTGCTTGAAGTAAGACCGAGGTTTCTGCCTGTTGAATGATCTCAGATATCTGGGTAACATCGATCGTCTCGGGCTCAACATAACTGGTAATATCAGTGACATCGCATAACAATAGCCATCACGTCCCCATATCATCTTTAACCGTTCCATTTTTGCTGTTATTTTTAGATAAAGTTTTTTTGGAACTCGTTTTTACATTTGTGTCCTTATTCATACTTTCATTTTTGGTACTGGAAGGACGTGCATTCTTAGTCTCCTTAACCTCGATATTTTCTTCATGAATCTCCTTTTCGACTGCAGCTTCTGAAGAACCAGGTTCTATGGAATTAACAGTCCCTTGATCCTGGTTTGATTTACTTGTTCCAGTAGAAACGATGGGGTGCATATCATTTCCTTTTTTATTTTTCCTAGAACTTTTAAGGTTGATTTTTCCTGCTCCCTTTTCAGGCTCTTCGGGAAGTATTGTAACAGAAGTTCCCAGTTTCTCAACATCTTGTAACCCCATTACAGTGACATCGTTTCTCTTAAAAACATGTGGTCCAAGTTGGAGGTTATGGACCCGTATTTTCACTTTTACATTGGTTTGCATGCTCTACTACCCCTTTGCTCATATCATGCAGTTGTTGTAAGGCTAGATAGTTTGCAGAGCACTGAATCTTTTTTTATCCGGAGTACTCCTGCCTCGAATACACGGCCGTATATAGGGCCCGTGGTGGGTCGTTTACTGTCAGTACCGTGTTCAGTAGTAACCTCTTGGCTTAGATAAAAGTCGAGATACTGTTTACCTGTATCTGGTGTTGGGGATAAGAGACCTGTACCTTCAGCAAGAGTGTTACTCTTGAAAACATTCCCACCGTTAAGAAGGTCTGAGAGTTCAGGGAGTTCTCTTGTACCGTTACTGTTCCTTGACTGTATGACCTTATTATAGATGTTAGGTGCAAGTGTTAAGTTCCATTTCAAGGCATCTGTGGGTACATTATCTGTATCGAACAGATTATAGGCTCCCACAACAGCGTCTTGTATACCACCAAACTCACCTACATTGGTGGTAGTAGCAAAATCATTTCCCGCACCTTCATACATACCTGGAATTTCATAATTAGTACCGTCTCGTGATACTCCTCTTAGTATCATGGTCTCTTCGGCTGATGATACCATGTATGCAGCATCCAGTGCTGCAGAACTATCGATCTCAGTTCGTTTGTTCCTCATAGCTTCGTATAATCTTCTGTCAATGACATAGTCTTTCCAGATAATGGGTATCTTGCTGTTAGTTAATGCGAAATCAACAGTATCGATATTACCATCACTGAAATTATAGCTAACCATAGCCTTTGACATTTCCTGTAATTCGACCCAATCCACAGAAGTTTCACCAAAACCGTCTCCTATTACGATCTCAACTAATTTTCTTGACCTGTTCACTTGTCTTAATGGTGGATGTATCTTTGCATCCATCTGACGAGAAAAATTGAATAAAACGTTTGACATTCCTTTAACCTCCACTCAAATTATACTCCTTACCAGTATTCTGATAGCATTACCTGTAGAATCAGCATCATGTGATGCATAACCTACATGGAAATTCACTCCACTATTATTTTCACCTTCACCTTCACCTTCTTCAACTGGTACTGCTTGTACCTCACCATTATCTGCTGGCACTAAAGGTTCATTTTTGTTCACTTGCTGATCCTCAGCTAAAATAGCTACTACAAAGAATCCAGTACCGTTATGTACGGGTACCATGTCGTTGATAGAATAAGGTGTATCTCTATCAACTGGCTTGAATGTGGCACCTGCACCATATCCCGCCCAGCCGCCAGGTTGACCTTCAGCATCACATATAGTTATTAAGGACTGGTCAGACCCTTTTTTAATTAACAAACCGGGTTTGATATTATCAGTTTCAGCTTTCAGGTACTCGTTTGGAGTTGGTTGACCCATGATAACATCATTTAATGGAGCTTGCAATCCATAATATGTCATCAGAAATCCTCCCACCTTTTCTCAGCTTCGTTCCATTTGCCTAAACTGCTAACCTTTTTCCCGTTCTCATCAGGATATGTGATATTGAATGATCTGCTGGTGGAATAGGGTGCAATGCGTTCATAGGATGCAGCCAATTTCTCAATTTGTTCTGATGACATGTTCTTGATCAATTTGAGGTCGGGTTCAAGACCGGCTGCCATGGCAGACCTTGTATACTTTTCAGTAGCTCTGTTCTTTTCCTGCTCCTCTTTCCACTCATTCATTAACGCAGCTGACATTTTCTTTGCACGTTCATCCACCATCTCTTGTACTTTCTCTGCAGGTATTCGTTCGGCTGCTGACATGACTATGGACTCATGTTCCTTTTTTAAAGTTTCAAAGGATATGTTGAGGTCAGTGAGGTCTTCCTTAAGTTTCTGGTTCTCTGCTTGCAATGAAGCTAATTGAGTACTATCGATTCTCATTTTTCCATCTTGATTCATTTCAGGTTCAGTTTCTTTCGTTTCTTGCTGGGACTCAAAGTTTGACATGGGTTTTGTACCTCCTCCGTTGTTTGTTTCGAGTATACTGTATCTCGATACGAGTTTAAGCTGGTCTTTTTCGAGAGGATTGCCATGACTTGCGTTAAGTAGAGTGAACGTTGCTTCATTCCATGCAGGATTACGGACAAGAGTTACACTACGGTTCTCATATCCTTCTACCCACCCTTCATTTAGCGATTCTGATATACCAAAAACTGACCACGTGTGTTCCCATGTACCTTCAACGATCTTCTGTTGAGCTACCAGATCAGTAATCTCTGCACGTATCCATATATCATCATCTATGGACCATGCATCTACCACTCTCCCAATTTCCCCTTTAGGATCTTCGGTAAGGTCACAACCGTGTTCATTATCTCTGGAGCATATCCGTACAACAGATCTTAGAAGTGAGCTTATGGCATTATCTCTTTCTGAAGAGGGTATACCCCACCCGTTCTTGTTGATCTTTCCTACAGGAAATGCAATACCTTCAATCAAGACCATTATAAGAAATGCACGTATACAACCGGTATATAAGGTTAATACAACGAAAAAACTTGGTTTTGGTCTATATTTAAAAAAAGAAAAGAATGTAAATTATTTAATTTCCTGAATTTTCATCAGGAAATCTTTTCAAACCTATTTTCCAACCCAAATAAGCTACCAGCAATGCTATTATTATTGGAATCCATGAAATACCTGCTTCTAATGTAAAGCCACCTGAAGCCGTATCTAGATCATAGAATACCAACCATTCAATGCCATAATAACTTCCTATCAAGTAAGAGAATACTAGGGTGAGAAAGAATCCAAGTATCGATATATAATACGGTACATATTTCATAATTAATCCTCTTTAAATCTTAATTTTAACTGCAGTAAACACAGTTTCATTCTATATAGCCCTTGCTATTAATCGACAAGTAGACATATTTATAGAAACACACAGTTCAATCGTTTAAGCTTAATTTATGTTTTATATTGATGGCGTATATGGTTTTCATACTAAAAACTGGACATATGACAAAGAATATAAAATAACAAGATTTGTTTTAATGTGGACAATGAACATTTATTGAACTTCAATCAATGAAAAATTCTAATTGAAAATTGTTTGGAAACCTGTTATATTGATTGGAATACTAAAACTATTTTTAACCATGAAAATGTTGTGATATTATGGAAGATAAAACAAGATTGCCGTATATGGTGATAACTAAAGAAGACTTGTTGTGTGAGGTTGGTGAGGATAATTTAGAGATGAAGAATGTGATTGAAAATATGTCTAAAGAATCCATGGAATTATTTGCAGAGAAAGTTTCCAAAGGCATAATGGCATCAGATGTTTATTGGGAGTCTATACGATCAGCTCTGGATACAATCTCAATCAACTCATATCAAATGGATAATAAGGAATAATAAGAATAGGTTGCATATATCATTTTAAGTACATAACATGTGTGAGGAGTGTAATAAGATAATGTACTACTTACAGGTGATTTAATGGATAAGTTTATGGAAGCTGCACTTGAAGAAGCACAAAAAGGACTTAATGAAGGTGGTATACCGATAGGCTCGGCTCTTGTCAAAAATGGAAAAGTTGTTGGGAAAGGCCACAATATGAGGATCCAGGAAAATGACCCTATGGCCCATGCAGAAATTGTTTGTTTGAGGGATGCGGGAAGAATAGAAACATATGGTGATACTATATTATATTCAACGCTAATGCCATGCTACCTTTGTGCAGGTGCTGCAGTACAGTTTGGTATCAAGAAAGTTATTGTTGGAGAGGCAGAAAACTTTACAGGTGCCTTAGAGTTTATGGAAGAGCATGATATTGAAGTTATTAATCTTAATGATTCAAAATGTAAAGGTATTATGCAAAAGTTCATACAGGAAAATAAAGAAATATGGTTTGAAGATATAGGCAAAGAATAAAGTAAAGATAATTTCGATTAACTGCTGATTTATTCTAAGCACTCGTTTCTACCCACTTTTTGTAAACAATAAAACTTAGGTTTTAGTTCACTATGATGTTTAACTCCTGCTGTAAAATGATTTACTATGAAAAATATCCAAATATGATTACATTTTTATATTAATCTCACATAAAAGGATTTGACAAGATAGTGATCTTCCAAATCAAAGGATTGGATTTACCGGTCGTACCCGCTTTTCTCTACCACGCCTATTTGAAAATAGAAGAATAGGATGTGTTTAACAATGGAAGAATATACCTTCAAAGAAAGACTTTCTAGATGCTTCAATGGTAAAGATATAGATAGACCACCTGCTGTTTGCTTTACTCAAACAGCGACAGTTGGTCAGATGGAATCTACTGGTTCTTTTTGGCCAGATGCACATTTAAATACAGATAAAATGGTTAAATTGGCAGCAGCAGGTCATGATCACATAGGATTTGAATCTATCAGAGTTCCCTTTAATTGTACTGCAGAACCCAAGTTATTTGGTTGTAAAGTAAAGGATGGTAGTCCAAATATACCTCCAAGTGTACAGGGCAGTGTTGTCAAGGACAGTGAAGATATAAACTCACTCAGATCGATCGATATGATGCAAGGAGAAGTTGCAACAATCCTTGAATCAATTGAGATCTTGAAAAAGGAATATCCTGAAGTTCCGCTAATCGGTTCAATGCTAGGGCCAGTGACACTAGCAGAAAACCTCAATGGTGCACGTTTCTTTGTGAACATGGCTCAGAACGATGAACTGGTCCCTAACCTTCTTGAATTCACTTCAGAGTTCAATAAGGAGTATGCTAGAGCTATGGTCGAAAGAGGAGTTGAATATGTGGTCATGCTGGATCCTGTATGCAATGGTCAACTTCTAGGAAGAGACTATTATACTAAGTTTGCACAAAGCTACCAGCAAAAGGTAGTTGACACGATCCATGACCTAGGTGCTATCTCAGTGATACATGTATGTGGGAATAATGATCAAATACTAGACCTTCTTGATATGACAGGTACTGATGGTATCAGCCTTGACCATAAGACCAATGTACAGCAAGCTCTTGACCAAATAAACAATGCAAGATATATAGGAAATCTTGACCCGAGTGGTAATTTGTATCAAGGTACTCCTGAAAAAGTAGCAGAAGAGGTAAAAAATGTATTGAATCAAGGTGTTGATATTCCAGCACCAGGCTGTGCAGTGGTCTCAAATACGCCTGATAGCAACCTAAAAGCACTTGTAGAAGCTACTAGAATGAATGGAACTAATTAACTGTAAAGTGCTTAATGTATCTAATGGCAATGTTCATGTAAATGAATTATTTAACTGGTCAAATACCAGTTATATTTTTTTAAGATATGAACTATATCATATGCTACATTTCATACATAATGGCAGTAGCTACATTTCATACATAATGGCAGTATACACTAATTTCTTGCAAGCTTGCTGATGGATATTCTTACAATTTAGGTATAGGTTCATACGCATATAGAGTTCATGCATAAACGGTATGATTATAGAATATTAAAGGCGGAGCAATACAGTTTAATAAGTTAAACCTTGTAAAAAAACCTTAAAAAATAGTTACTAATATACTCATGTATGAAAAGTTTAGCTTACTATCAAGGTCATGTGTTTTGTAAAAATATTGTTAAGCTAAAAGCTTATTTTTCCATAGCTTTATTCTTCATATCCTTTGGAAACTTCTCAATTGCATACCTAAGGGATGTTCTTGGCATAATCTTCTTGTGTTGCATAACATACTCAAATATTTCTTGCTGATGCTCTCTACTAGCTTCCTTTAGCATCCAACCATACCCTTTTCTAACCAGGTCATCATCATCTGTGAGTAGCATATCAGCAATCTCCAATATCTCATTAAAAAATTCTCCTTTACGTGCAGGCACTATTAATGAGACTGCAGCAGCACGTCTATACCACCGATTCTGTGAAGATGCCCAGTTTTTAAGTGAATCAATATACTGAGGGTACATTTGAATGAAAGTACCTATAGTATGATTACAGAGAGTATCACACTTTGCCCAGTTATTAACATAATCACCAATCCATCTTTCAAAGACAGCAAAATCCTCAGGCTCATACTGATCTTTTAGGCTATATGCCCACTTAAATGCAATAAAAGATTCTTCCAAATAATCTGATATCAACAATTCCTCACAATAAGAATATATTTCATTCTTGCTTTTTTCGGACACTAAATTGAAATATTTCTTCGCCATCTTGGTGACAATGGCAGTCTTCACCCCATAACATTTGACATTTTCCTTGAAAAAACGACTCGAATTCTGCTCTGATCAGAGAGATTAAATCATCCATATATATGTCTTGAAATAATTAGTATATAAGGACTTTCTAGTTCCCAGATATGACTAGTTGCCTTAAATGAGTATCAAGTTGTTTCATAATTCTAGAAAGGTATTAAAAGATAGGAAAACTATATTCACACATGAGTAAAAAGTGTAACATGACCGTAATTGGAATAGCTCTGATATGGGCAGCAGTTATTTTTGCATCAGCTTTTGTATTAAGGGAAACTGGGGTTTTTGTACAGTTGATACCAATATATGGGGCAGGGGCTATAATGTGTATAATACTTACAGGGAATCTTTGTAAAAGAGATGGAAATTAATATGTTTAACTTGAAGATCAATACTATGTAACCTTTTTGTGGTGAAGTTAAATGGTTCAAAACCTATAAATAAAAATCACGATGAAAGCAATACATGACTATAAAATCTATTAGATAAGGGGTTATTTTTCTGTTAAACAAAGCCATTTCAATTGCATGTAAAGCACATGAAGGACAGCTGGATAAAGGAAACAATCCTTACATCCTCCATCCTCTTAGAGTAATGCTCAATATGAAAACTGACTTTGAACGAACTTGTGCAGTATTGCATGATGTTGTTGAGGATTCTGAAATAACATTTGAAGATCTCAGGGCTGAAGGTTTTTCAGAAGAGGTTATCGAGATACTTACCATCTAACTAAAAGAGATGATGAGAATTATGACCAGTTTATTGATAGGGTTTTACTGGACCAAACTGCATGTAAGATCAAAATAGCAGACCTAGAAGATAATATGTACCGGAAAAGAATCCCAAATCCTACTCCTAAAGATGAGGCTAGGTTTGAAAAGTATAAAAGATCAATGTGCAGACTCTCCGATACTTCAGGTGAAAAAGAACAACAATAAAAAAATGATTTTCATTAAATATCCTTGATATCAGCTTAAAAAAATAATTTCATAACCAGTTATGAATTGTAAGTTTGGTATGAACATCGCGCATACATCAATGAACATACATCACAGGTTTGAACATACTGTGATGTATGCTCATGGCTATTGTTTTGGTTTTTCAATCTTTAAGCAGGTTCATTGCTTGCTTAATGGATATGCATTTGACCTAAACTACCTTAGTGCTCCATACTTCATCAATCTCATCACATAATACCTTGCCCACACAAAAATAATGATCGATCCCAGCATATTACCTACGACAATTCCCCACCATATACCGGTCAGTCCCATATCAAGAGCAAAGGCGAATATGATAGTTATCAAGGGTACAAATATAAGTGCACGAAGAATAGTAGCAATGAGTGAGTACAAACCTTTACCAATACCCTGGAAAAGAGATGAAGAGAGCATTCCTATAGATATCATTGGGTAGAATAGACAAATTATTCTCAGGAAAGTGATCAGCTCATCGGTTATATGTGCAGCATCCTCAGACATTGTGAAAATGTAAGCTAACTGTGGTGCTAAGATAAAGGTCAAAAGTGCAATGATAGTTTGCACAACAATACCTGTTTTCATGGAATAGATATGGGAAAATGATAATTTATCATAATTTTTCTCACCAAAAGAATAACCCGACATGGTCACTACAGCAGTAGAAATACCTACCAAAGGTGCAATGGCTATAGTCACTATACGCCATCCTACCGTATAAACAGCTACACCATCAGTATTACTGGCAACTATTATGATAACGTTCATAATGAGCATCATAAGTGCCATTGATGCTTGTTGAGTAGCAGCTGGAACACCTACTCTGAAAATATCCCACAGAATATTCTTATCAAAACTAAAATCCTTGAAATCAAATTCTAAGTATGTATCATTCTTGAAGAATAACCACTTGGCCATAAGAATGGATGTTGTTCCCATAGAAACGATCGTGGCCCATGCAGCACCTGCAACACCCATTTCTAAAGTATAAATGAAAATAGGGTCAAGGACCATATTTAGCACGGAACCAAATATTAGAGCATTCATAGCACGCTTGGAATCACCTTCACTTCGAAGTATGGCATTTGCTACATTTGTAAAGAATAACAGGATACTACCTGCAAAAATAACCTGGCCATAAGATGTAGCCATCTCTGTAGCCCTACCGGCACCTATGGATTCGAATATTTGTTCTGCAAATATGTACAGAGGTACAGTAAAAAGCACAGAACATATCACGAGAAGAATGAAAGTATGTACTGCAACATTATCAGCTCCTACCTTATCTCTTAGACCGAGTCTTCTTGATATGGCCGATCCTCCACCGACCCCAAGTCCATTTGATAGTGCTATTATCAAGAAATAGAACGGGAACACAAATCCAATAGCAGCAAGTGCATCCGCCCCTAGCCCGGAGACCCAGAACGTATCTACAAGATTATAAAGTGTCTGCACAAGCATACCCAACATCATGGGGAATGCCAGCTTCTTTATTGCTGTCTTAGGGTCACCTGCTAGAACCTTCATAGAAGCTGTCTTTTCATGGTCAGTACTTGACTCATAATTAGTATATTCTTGAGAATGCTTATTGTTACTCATTTGAAACCTTGTACATCTCATTCTCAGAAGCTATGTTCATTGCAGCCTTTTCTAACATTGAACTGAACAGTTCTTGTTCTTCTTGATCAAAACCACGTAGTAAAATAGCATTTAATTTAGATCTCAAACCGAACAGGACATTTCTCATATTTTCTCCTTTATCAGTAAGATGAACATAGTAAACCCTTTTATCAATAGAATCACGTTTACGGATGACATACCCCATGTCTTCTAATCTTGTAATAGACCTTGTGATAGTTGCTTTATCATACTTCAATAAGCTAGCAAGTGTCTCTTGTCGTACACCATCATGATGCATCAAGTGCATGAACAAAGGAAATTGACCGCTCCCTATACCGTAAGGTTCGAGTTCTTTTGATAGATAAATGTTCATTGACCTGAATAGATGGGAAACATTTCTTCCAATAGACTCGTGATGTTTTTTCCTATCAAATTTTTCTTTCACTGAAGATATATCCAAAAAGATCACCCGTACTCATGTTCAATAGTTGCATATGCAACGGTTTCGTATGCATCCAATGTATAAAAATGCTCAGGTGGTGTGATCCTTATATGTAATATTTGTACTGTAACACATCAAATTCCTGGTGCAATATATTCAGTTCCCGCTTCAAGTAGTGGAATTATCAATGAATTGGCGAAGCTAGAACCTGTGTACTAAAACAAAACCTTCTTTGCTAATGCTACCAGTCACAAATATTAAAAGTTATTATTTCAGTTTTCATAATTTCAAAGAGTTGGGTATAATGCGAATAAATATTATTTTTTACAGCCTTTATGGTCATAACTATAAAATGGCTGAGGCTGTTGCAGAAGGAGCAAGAGAAGTCGAAGGTGCAGAAGTTGGAATATATCAGGTAGAGGAAAGCTTTACTCCTGAGATTATTGAGAAAATGGGGGCAACAGAATCAAAAAAGAGGTTTGAGCATATACCGGTTGCAACAGTGGAAGATCTTTCTGAGTCTGATGCTGTCATATTTGGAACACCAACAAGGTTTGGGATGATGGCTTCACAGATGCGTGCGTTCCTTGATAGGACTGGAGGTATTTGGTCAAAAGGTGGACTAATAGGTAAAGTTGGCAGTGTGTTCACATCAAGTGCTACTCAGCATGGTGGTCAGGAATCAACTATACTTAGCTTTCATACAACCTTGCTACATCATGGTATGATCATAGTTGGTGTACCATACACCCAAAAAGGTCTAGCAACACTTGAAGAGATCACTGGCGGTAGTCCATATGGTGCTTCAACTGTTGCAGGTAATGGCCCAAATACCAGGCATCCAAGTGAGAACGAGCTTAAAATTGCTAGATATCAAGGCAGGCATGTAGCGCAGATAACAAAGAAATTGGTTGGGAAATGAGATAACATAACATAACATAACATAACATATTGAAGCTAGATACACTTAGCAGTTCTATAGTGACTCAATGATCAATCAACCATTTTACATTACAGTATATTCTTTCCTTTCTTTTATAAATTCGATTTTTTGCAGGGGTTTTGATAGTGCATTTGTGTTATATTATGTTAAATAACTTATAATGGCTCGGTTCACGTATAAACTTCTAGTTTCTTTTTTTTAGCTATATCTAAAAGATTAGCTGTACTAAGATCAATATATTTTAAGTCAAAGGTTGCACAGCAATCTAATGAAAACTCTCATCTGATTTTCCGTATATGCAGTTACCCTCTAAGATAATGAATATTAGCAAAAAAAATGTGTTTAAGTACTTTAAATTAAGACATGATTCCACTTTCAATTTAATTTGTAAGATTTTATGTTATGGAGACATGTTTTTATGTTTAACAAATTGAATAAAAAGAGTGGTATAGTAACAATATTAATTGCTTTGATGGTAATAGCAAGCATAGTATCATTTTCCGGATGTCTTGGAGGAGATGGAGGTGGAGGAGATATTGATGGTGGTGAAGCACAAGCAACTATACAAGTAACAGATATGGCTGGACGAACAGTTGAAGTACCCGAAAATGTGGACCGAGTTGCTGCAGTAGGAGCAGGTGCACTTCGTCAATTAGCATATTTTAATGCTATGGATAAAGCTGTAGGTACCGAACAATACGAACAAGAAGAAGAAGCAGTACCTTACATAATCGCTAATAAGGACATAATAGCTAATCTTCCTTCAGTTGGACCTAACCATGGGGGTAATGCTGAACTAATTGCTGGAGCTCAACCAGAAGTTATTTTTTTCAGTTTGGTAAGTGGTGATATTAGTGATGCTAATAACCTTCAAAGCAAAACAGGAATACCAGTAGTTGTTGTGGACATGGGTGACTTGTATCATTATAGACATGTCCTTTATGATTGCTGGGATACTTATGGATCAGTTCTTGGTAAAGAAGACCGTGCCCAGGAACTCCAGGATTATACTGAAGCACTGATCACAGACCTTGATTCTAGGACCAACGACATACCCGATGAAGACAAACCCTTATTATATGCAGGAGGTACTTCACATCGCGGTGGACATGGTTTGCTGGGTAGTAGGTCACCATATACTTCTTTCCAACACCTAAATGCAAATGATGCTCTTGATGTTTTGGGACACGAGGAATCAACACCTGTTAACATTAACCGTGAAGATCTGCTTAACTGGAACCCCGACATGATGTACGTAGATATCGGGAACATTGACCTTATAAGAAACGATTTTAATCGAAATCCTTCGTATAAAGAACTGAAAGCGTACCAAGAAGGTCAAATATATGGAATTCTACCAACATCATCCTATCAGAGGAACTTCGAATCAACACTTGCAAACTCATACTTTATAGGTTCTACAGCTTACCCAGATGAATTCAGTGACATCGGTCCAGAAGAAAAAGCTGATGAGATCTATACAATGTTCCTTGGAGAACCTGTATATCAAGAACTCGCTGATAAGCTTGGTGCAGGGTATGGACCAGTTGACCTTTGAGGAAAGATGATGGGGCAGAGCAGCATACTTGATCTGTACAAGAAAGATATTGGGAAAAAATTAGTGTTTGGTGTATCCATACTAATTTTTCTTATTATTCTCATGTCATTTGCTGTACTTGTAGGTCCAGTAAATATACCATTACCTGAAATTTTATCAGTTCTAACCGGGCAGACAAAGAGTGGTATGGCCTATCATATCATTTGGAATATACGAATGCCTCAGATACTCACTGCTGTCATTGCTGGTGCAGGATTAGCCATATCTGGTGCTGTCATGCAAAGTGTCCTCAGGAACCCGCTAGGTTCTCCTTTTACATTAGGTATCTCACATGCTGCAGCTTTTGGTGCAGCTTTTGCGATAGTTATACTTGGAACTGGTACTACGCACAGTTCTGGGGATGTAGTCAATATAAATAATCCATATATCACTACGATTTCAGCATTCATGTTCTCTATGATATCCACAGGGGTCATACTTGCACTGGCCAAATATAAACAAGCCAGTCCTGAAACTATGATATTAACAGGTGTAGCTATAGGATCTGTTTTTACTGCGGGTATAAGTGCCATTCAGTATTTTGCTGAAGATACTGCAATCGCAGCAATCATCTTTTGGCAATTTGGAGATGTTGGGAAGACCTCATGGACTGAGATCGGGCTAATTACAGCTGTAGTGGTTCCATTATCTCTCTGGTTTGCGTATAATAGCTGGAACTTCAATGCACTTAATTCAGGTGATGATACTGCTAAGAGTCTTGGTGTAGATGTAGATAAATTGCGAATCAAAGGTATGGTGATCTCATCAACAGTATCTGCACTAATTGTCTCATTTGTTGGTATAATTGGATTTGTAGGGTTGGTTGTACCTCATATTGTTCGAAAGTTGATCGGTGGTAATGAGATGTTATTACTTCCATTCTCATTTTTCACAGGTAGTCTATTACTTTTGATATCAGATACAGTTGCCAGGAACATAATCTCGCCTGAAGTACTTCCAGTAGGAATTCTAACATCGTTTTTAGGTGCACCGCTGTTCATCTACCTTGTGATCAAAGGAAGGGAATATTGGTGATATATGTACAAGAAGAGTTACCTATACGGGTAATGTATGTTAGGTAAAAAATGAGATTAATATACATTCGAATAAATATGCGTGTATAAATGTATTTTAGTTTTTAACAACTTATTCATGATTTAATTCTAATATGTATGATATGGTGTTATTGTATGGAGGGTATGTATGAAAATCGATGTTGAAGGGTTAGAGTTTAGTTATAATGGAGTTCCCACTCTCAAAAACATGAACCTTAATGTGAATAAAGGTGAGTTTTTATCTATAATCGGTCCTAATGGGTCAGGGAAAACCACGTTTTTGAAGTGTATTAACCGAATATTAAATCCTGAGAAAGGCTCTATCATGATAAATGAGTTTGATCTTGATAAACTGCACAGGAACGATATTGCAAAACAGGTTGGGTATATTCCACAAGCTGAAAGAGGTGCATTTCCTACAACGGTCTTTGATACTGTGCTAATGGGTCGTAAACCTCACATTAATTGGGTTCCTACATCTCGTGATTTGGATATTGTAGTTGAAGTTATGGAAATGCTGGACTTAAGTCATATTTCCATGAAAAACATTAATGAGCTTAGTGGTGGCCAGAGACAGAAGGTCATTATTGGAAGAGCACTTGCACAACAACCTGAGATATTACTCTTAGATGAACCTACCAGCAGTTTAGACCTGAAACATCAGTTAGAGGTTCTTGATATTACAAGAGATCAAGCTGATAATGATGTTACTGTGATCATGTCAGTACATGACCTCAATCTCGCTGCAAGGTATAGTGATAAGATCATTATGATGAAAGATGGAGAAATATTCCATGCTGGTGGTCCAGAGATACTTACACCTGAGAACATTGAACCTGTTTATGATGTCAGTGTAGATGTGCACCGTACTGGCGAACAGATATGGATATTACCAAAGAAACTGAACAAAGCAACAGAATTAAAAGCTGATAATAATGGATATAGAAATAATAGGCTCCGTGCACAGCGAGTTCCAGGAACCTGCTGACCCTGATATAATGCGTGAATCCGTAAGTACTATCGTGATAAAACCCGAATATGAAGATGGTCTATATCGAATAGAAGAAAGTGAGCATATTCAAGTACTCTTTTATTTTGATAGGTCTAAAGGTTATGACCTTATTGGAAAAAGAAGACATGGTGGAATTAAAGGTGTGTTCGCATCACGTAGTCCAGCTCGACCAACACCTATAGGATCAAGTTTAGTGAAATTATTGTCCAGAAATGGTACTGAGCTTAAAGTTCAGGGTCTTGACGCATTAGATGGAACTCCTGTAATTGACATAAAACCCTATGCACAACCTTTTGATTCCAAAGAATAACATATGCATGATTAAAAAAATAAATTTAACTGTACTAGATAAATATAGTATCTGTTACAGTTCATTTAGTAGTATTATAAGTTATAGGGAATCCAGGTTCTCCAAGTGTTAAGTAATTATATACAGGCTCTGTAGGCGCTAACCATACTTTCCCAGTACCTTCAAACGTCTGTAACATTCCTTCTCCACCAGTAACTGTACTAATTAGATTTGTAGAAGATCTTTTCACACTATATTTTATTCCTGAAGTTCTCAAAAGTGCAAAAGTTCCATCAACCTGTACTCTTTCATTTTCTAATTCATATTTCATTAATTCATCAAAAGGTACTGGTATTGAAAGTACACATATTCCCGTTCCCGAGATCTTTGTCTGGAACCAACCTTCACCACCAAACATTCCAGCAGAAAGTGTTTTCATTGACTCTACCCCGACCTCTATTCCCTCTTCACAACAGTAGAACAATCCTTTATCAACTACAATAGAATCATTATCTAGCTCGTATAATACAAAATGACCAAAACTAGGTTCTAAGAAAACTTCACCTGTACCCTTATATAAAGGTTTGAAGACAGCTTCTTGGTTAAGTTTGCTGCTGATAACCTTCTTTGCAAGTCCACCAACACCACCTACCTTTGACGCCATTTCGATATTCCCTTTATGGAAATTCAAGTTCCCACGTTCAATGATAAGACCCTTATCTTCCAAAGTGACCTTTATTTGTTTCAGAGCCATACCAGCTCTTTGGATATGGTACAGTTTTTTTGCAATGCTGTGGTGCTTACTACCTTTTAAAGTTTTGTACTGTATTACCTCTACTTTAAACCCATCTCTTTGAAATGAATCGATCACTTCAATATTGTCATAGAAATTTACTGCCATAGACGTTCACCATAAAGTAATCTGGTTTAAGTGTAAATAAAGCTATTGCTCTGTTATACTATTTTTTGAGGGTAATTCTTGTTAGAATGTGGAAAACTAGATTCAAAAGTAATTGAATTGAAAATATCTACGATAATTTGTAATAATGATGTCAAAAAAGCCATATAAATAATAATTAAGATTGAAAAGATAAGTGAGGATACACCACATTAACAAAAATATTATTTACTATATCCAATATGACGATAGGAGGATTCTTGAAATGCTTTATAATTTTAATGTGGTGTATCGGTCATAAACCCCCGCCATTTCTCCCTAATCCGCTAAATGAAAATAGTTCTCTAAAGAATAAAAATTGATATGAAACATAATTTAAGAACATATATATCCACAAATGATGACAATAGAATATCTGATAATCACAATCAAATTTTAAAAAGGAATTAATGAAAGCTTTTTCAATTTTGATATGATAAGAAGAGATTGAATTAGATCAAATATGTATAAAATTTTCTGAGATGAATTGAATGAGAATAAAAGGGATGGTGTTAATTAGTGTTGTCATACTTTTAATTTTAATTTTAATAACTCTAACTATCCATTTTAGTATAAATTTAAATGATAGTGATAATGAAAACACAATATACATAGATGAAAATGATAATGGTACTAATTTGATTGCTGAACCAGGAACATATATCAATATACAATTAGAAGAGAATCCAAGTACAGGTTATAAGTGGAACTTCTCGAAAACTGATGGTCTTGAAATAGTTAACAATAGATTTTACTTTGAAAAAAATATTGACAGTAAAAATATCAATGAAGGTCAGCCTGGTATTAGAGAATGGGTACTGCTGTTAAATGATGATGATTTTCAGTTTTTTAATGCAGAATATGAGAGATCATGGGAAAATGAATCTATTAGTGTTTTCAAAATATATATTAATGATAAATCAAACTAATCTTTGAATTGGTTTTTAGGATCTAGATCATTTACCATTCGAGTATGATCTATAATATGGTGAAATACTAAAAAAAAGATGAATATGTGGTGGAAACTAAATAATACCACCCACTGGCTAACTATTTTTGGTAGATAATTTTCTAGTGTTTGATTAAAATGTTTTTTATTAATAGACACATGAACATTGCATAATTCACAATTAGTGCCTGTGAAATATCTATTTACCTCTATTAGGATTATCTACTTTCATGCACTTTTCTTTATTTTTTCAATATGTTCCATTTCACTTTCTTGCAAGACCCTCTTTAAATCTAGTAATATCAATAATCTGTCATCTAATTTTCCAACACCTTGAATATATTCCGCTTTTATTTTTGAGGTAATGATATCAGGTGCATTTTCTACATTTGAATGAGGTAAACTGATAACATCACTTACCGAATCAACGACCATACCTAGTATATTGTCTTCAACTTCTACCACAATGACCCTTGAATTTTCATCAATTTCCTTTGCTTCGATGTTGAACTTCACATCTAAGTTGATGACAACTATTATCTTTCCACGAAGGTTGATCACACCTTTCACATAATCCGGTGCTTGTGGTATTCTGGTGGATTCTGGCATCCTTATGATCTCTTGTACTTGCATTATATCAACTGCGAACTCCTCACCACCCAATTGAAAGATAACCAGCTGTAATACATTCTCATCATCTTCGTCGACTTTCTTATCGATCTTAAGCATATTTTCTTGCATGGTACTCACCAAAAAAATGGTTATAAGGTTATTATTTTTAGAATAACCTTATTTTTTCTCTTCATTTTCTCCTTCTTCGGAGCTCAGTTTGAAACTAGATACATCTCTTTGCAACTTATCTGCCATTTCAGCAAGGTCCTGTGCAGCATTTGAGATCTCTTGCATGGATGCAGTTTGTTGTTCCACTGCAGCGGATGCTTCTTGTGTACTTGCTGCAGATTCCTCTGATATCGAAGAAACCTCTTCAACAGAAGCCGTTACTTCTTCTATTGATGCAGATTGTTCCTGTGCAGCAGCTGCAATTTCTTGTACCATCTTAGAGATATCATTAACATCTGAAACTATTGCTTGTATCGATTCAACCGTCTCGTCAAGTGATTTGGCACCAGTTTCGATCTCTGATTTACTTTCACTCATAGACTCTACAGCATTATGTGTACTCTCCTGTATTTCTGTAATGAGCTTTTCGATCTGCTTAGCTGCAGAACCTGATTCATCTGCCAATTTTTTAACTTCATCTGCAACTACTGCAAAACCTCTTCCATGTTCTCCTGCTCTTGCAGCCTCAATTGCTGCATTTAATGCTAAGAGATTGGTTTGGTCAGCAATGTTTGTGATCAAGTTAACGATCTTCCCGATCTCAGCTGATTTCTGGTCCAGTTGACTTATAACTTCAGAAGTTTCACCAGAAACCTTTTGAATACCGCTCATTTTTTGTAACAGGTCTTGTGAAGCATTACCAATCACTTGTATTTTTGAACTGATATCATCTGCATCTTCTGATGCTTTTTGTGAATTCTCGGCAACTGACTGTACACTCTCGTTCATATCATTCATTGCCCTTGCCACTTCTTCTACCTTTGTAGACTGGGTCTGTGCTCCCCTTGAAATTTCGGAAACTGTATCTGCGATCTGGTTTGCAGAAGCTGTTGTTTCTTCAGAAGTTGCTGACATTTCTTGTGATTTTGATGCTGCATTATCTGCACTTTGCTTAATGCCTGTGACTAATTGATTCAGGTTCTCTAACATAGTTCCAAACGAAGTAGCAAGTAATCCAATCTCGTCTTTTCTACCGATAAATTTTCTGTCTATTTTCCCTGTAAGGTCACCATTAGCGATATTACCAGCACGAGTAGCTGCATTACTTATTGGGACAGCCAAATATCTTGAGAACCAAAGTCCAACAACAACAACTATTATTGCAGATATAATTACAGCTAGACCGTAGAGAAGTAGAAGTGCATCAACAGCCTCAAAAGCCTCATCAGCATCAATTTCAGCTATAATGACCCAATCATCAAAATATTCCATATCTACTGGAGCATAAGCACTTAATACATCTACACCCCTATAGTCTTGGATTACCCATGTACCAGAATTACCTTGTAGACCATCTACAACTGAATCTGTATCTATCCTACTTTGGAGTATAGTACTTTCATCTGCAAATATTGAGTCGGACCTCATCAGGTAGTCAGATCCAACAAGGTACATTTCTCCAGTATCTCCAATAGGATTATCCATGATCTCATTTATAGCTTCGAACGGTATTTGGAATGCTAGTACACCTATTACTTGATTACCATCACGGATAGGCCCTGCAATGAACATAGCAGGTTCATCAGAGGCTGCATAGTGTTCAACATCAACAATATTTATTGAACTTAATCCTTGTTCAAATGCATCAGCTAAATTACTATTACTGTACTGACCCGTTACTAAATTAGTACCGAGGTCAGCTTCTTTTTCTACAGTATATATTATTTCTCCATCACTATCTATTAAAAAAACATCATAATAACCATATTCATCTAAGAAGAGATCGAACATAGGTCCGTATTCACTTTCAACTGCTCGATATTCTTGACTATTTAAGCCATTCTCGTCATATGCAACCGAAAATTCCTGAATAGCCTCTCGAACATCTCTCGTATTTGCAAAGACTTGAAGGTCAGCTTCTCTTTCAACAAAATAACCTTCAATCTCATCATCTACAATGTTCATCATATTAGTTAATTCACTGAACACTACATCTTCAATTGCATTACTTGCTTGATTGTAACTGACAGCAGAAACAGCTATTAATGGAACTAATGCTAAAATCAACATTGCCGCTAATAACTTTTTCCCGATAGAAATATCATCTAATTTGCTCATAAAAGACCTCTTTATTATAAACTATATACTTATCAATGCAGCTTGTTTTTCAGTTAAATGGACTTATTTCGTATAGCTTAGGTGCTAAAAAATCCGAACAAGCTAAATCAGATTTAAAAAGTATATAAGGTTGCCGAAATTACTTAATTAATTTACAGTGTTAACACGATTATTAGGTAAGATCGACTAATAGTCTTTTTAGATCGTTAAATGTGCAATGTGAAAATACCATTATGGTTTGTTAAATAAAATATACATACTCAAAGTTATTCACACACGTAACAGTGTGAAATATTTCATCCATATTAGATATCTATTTATAATAGATGTTAGAATCTTTAATTAGGTAGTAAAGTTCTAATTAATTCAAATTCTAGCATCACTGAATTAGACCCCCACCCGTTCCCCCTCAGATTAGTTAGAGCTTTGCTACTATATGTTCAGTGGTAGTAAAGCTCTAAATCTTCTCTCAATTAATCAAACCATGTGATCACTATACTATCTAGAGCTTTCTACCTATTTCTATCTATCTATCTATCTATCTACTTGTCTAATAAATATATCTTTCATCTATACAGTACTTTTTAAATCAACTTATTTTCTAACAAATAACCTGGACAATATAGAACATTTTAAATAGTTTCGACTGAAATCATTAGCCATTGAACAATTATTAGATTGAAATATTTTCAATTTAGAAATGGAGACATGTTATGACCTCTGATGTCAATAATGGTGTTATTTCATCACTTCTTTTAGATAATATAAAAGAAGGATATGCATATCATAAGATTCTTCTTGATGAAACTGGAACTCCTTGTGATTATAAGTTTATTACTGTGAACTCAAAGTTTGAAGAAATGACTGGTCTATGTTCAGATAATATTACTGGTAAAAAAGTAACTGAAGTATTACCTGGTATTAGAGATGGTGATTTTGATTTGGTTGAATTCTATGGTCGAGTTGCATTATCTGGCGTGAAAGAAACATTTGATCAGTTCTCTGAACCTCTAAGTAGATGGTACAGAGTCACTGTATTTTCACCTGAGATAGGATATTTTATCACACTATTCACTGAAATTAGTAAAGAATTGGAGGAACTCGAAGAAAAAGAAGATATTATTACAGTATTAAATGACATTGTCATAGAACTTGATACTGAATATACTGTAACTAAAGTTATTCCTGATAAGAAAAAACTCTTATTTTGGTCAAAAGAAGATATTGTTTCTCAAAACTTACTGGACCTGTTACCCACTGAATTCGGTGAAAATGTTCGATCATTGCTTGAAAAAGTAGCACTAACAAAAGAAAAGGAAATATTTGAATACCAATCTTTCATACCAGGTGATGAAAGGTGGTTTAGTGCTGAGCTACATTATATTGAGAATGAAAGAAAGAAGAAGTATGTTATTTCAATCTCAGATATAACTAAGAGGAAAAAAGCTGAATTGACTGCTGAAGAAGCAGTTTCAAGATTAAAGTTAATATCTGAAAATATGCTTGACCTTGTTTCACTGACAGACCTTGAGGGTAACTATAAATTTGCTGGTTCATCCCACTCAATTTTAGGGTATGATCCTGAATCCATGATCGGACAAAATTTTCTGGATTATGTTCATCCAGATGACCTACCAAGTGTAAAAGCAGCTTTTATTGATTTTGTATCCAAGAAAAAAACTGAAGAACAAAAAGTTGAATATAGAAACAGATGTGCTAATGGAACGTATTTATGGTTTGAAACTATTGGAAAACTAGTCTTGGATGATGTTGGAAGACCTAATGAGATCATTTTCAATACTAGAGATATAACCAACCGAAAGCAGGCAAAGATGAAACTTCTTGAGAGTGAAGAGAGTAAACGGTTGTTGCTTGATAATATATCTACACAAGTATGGTATTTGATCAATGAACATACCTACGGGGCAGTTAATCGAGCACATGCAGATTTCATTGGATTTGACCTGAAAAGTATCGAGTTTAGGGACATGTATGATTTTCTTGATCATGATGTCGTGGAAACGTGTCGTAGCAGTAACAGAGAAGTATTTGTCACAAAAAAGGTTGTTAAGACCGATGAATGGGTTCCAAACTATAAAGGTGAACTGAGATTATTATCTATTACAAAATCACCTAAACTTGATCAAGAGGGTAATGTTGAATATGTGGTATGTTCGGCAGAAGATGTTACTGACCAAAACATGTATGAAAATAAATTAAGGGAAAGTGAGCAACGTCTAAGGATATTCATTTCAAATACTCCTGCGGTGATCTATTCTTATACTATTATTGATGGTGTACCAAACATAACCTATGTGAATGAAAATATTAGGAACGTATTAGGGTTCGAGCCTGATGAGTTCATCAATGACATTTCTCGTTTCAAGAATGGTATCCATCCAGATGATATGCATATAGTGTTAAATTCTATTCCAAAGATACTCAAAGAGGGAAGTATATCTCTAAAATATAGGCTCATGGATAAGAATGGTAGCTACCACTGGTGGCAAGATGACCAGAAATTAATAACTCGTCCTGATGGTACCTTGGAAGTAATTGGTGCAGGGTGGGATATAACTGAACTGATCAATACACAAGATCAATTAGAACGTAGTGAAGCACAATTTAAAACTCTGGTCAATAATGTTCCTGGAGCTATTTTCAGGTGTAGTCATGAATCTAACTGGCCAATATTATATCTAAGTGAGAGTATCAAGGACATTACAGGCTATGAGTCCTTTGAATTTATCAATAACAAAATAAGGACATATGACAGTATTATATATCCGGATGACCTGCAAAATTTCATTGATACCGTAGAAAAAAGTGTTGAAGAAGGTGTTCCTTATGAACTGAAATACCGTATCATCACTAAAGATGGAGAGATTAAGTGGGTTAGAGAAAATTCACAGTGTGTTTATTCTGACAATACAACAATGATCGTTGGTATCATTACAGATATAACTGACAAGGTGCATGCAGAACAAGAACTGATCGATAAACAGAACAAACTGAGCATGGTACAACATTTCGCACAAGTTGGTTTATGGGAATATGATATTAGAACTAATTCACTTTTTTGGTCAAAGGAATGTGAAGACCTTTTTGGATTAGATGAAGGTGAGTTTGAAGGTACTTTTGAAGCATTTCTAAAAAGAGTCCATCCTGATGATAGGGATATGGTTATTGAAAAAAATGAACCTATAACTGAAGAAGATCGAGCTACTACTTTAAATTATCAGCATCGTATCATTAAAAAAGATAGTGAAATTGTTTGGGTTAAGGAAATAGCAACAGTTCTACTTGATGATGAAGGTACTCCAACATTAGTTCTAGGTTTTGTTTTTAATATAGATGACCTAAAGAAAACACAAATTGAGTTAGCAGAAAACCAAGAAATTCAAGATAAATTCTTTTCACGTGCTTTAGCAGGTTTTTTCATTGATCTGTATGATGAGCCTCTTGAATGGAATGATGATGTTGATAAAGATGCTGTACTGGAAAAAGCAATTCATACAGGTAAAAAAGTAAGAGTAAATCAGGCAATGTTGGATCAATATAGGGCAACTGAGGATGAATTTATTGGCAAGACCATGACTGAATTACTTGACCATGATGCAGATTATTGTAAAGAGCTATCAAGAGAATTGTTTGATAAAGGCGCCTGTTTTGCTGAGACCTATGAAACCCGTATGGATGGTACCAAGATATGGATAGAAGGTGATTATTCTTGTCTTTATGATGATAATGGAAGAATTATAGGTTATATAGGTGTTCAAAATGATATAACTGAGAGAAAAAGGATTAATGAAGAGATACTGGAAAGTAAAAAATTACTGGAAACCATGTTCGAAAGTATTCAGGATGGTATCAGTATAATAAATCCTGATATGACCATCAAAAAAACTAATAAGTATATGGAAAAGCTTTATAAGCATAACTTACCCTTAGAAGGAAAAAAATGTTATGAATCTTATTGTAATTCAACAAAACCATGTAATTCATGCCCGACCTTAAGGTCTTTTCAGAACAATGAAATGAATTACCAAATTCTACCTCATATTGATAAAAACGGCTTTAATGATAGGCTAAATGAAATTTATTCTTATCCAATCAGTGATAATGATGGAAATGTTGTTAATGTCGTAGAATTCGTACGAGATGTCACTGACAAGATTAAATTAGAACAATTGGAACGAGATCAAGTTCTAATCCAAGAGATACATCATCGTGTCAAGAACAATTTACAGGTCATTATAAGTCTGCTTAACATGCAATCAAGATTATTCTCGGATGAAGATATAAAAGCTGCTTTTAGAGATAGTCAGAATCGGATAAGGTCAATGTCACTGGCCCACGAGAAATTATATGCAGGTGATAGTGTTGCAAGTATTGAGGTATCTGATTATATTACTAGCTTGGTGAACCATATCACACAAATGAATAGGTTAGTGAATACTCCAGTAGATATCGAGTTCAATGTAGATGAACTGTCTCTTAGCATGGATATAACCATTCCTCTTGGTCTTCTTGTAAATGAGATTGTAACTAATTCATACAAACATGCATTTGATGGTAGGGATAAAGGTCATATTTTCATATCATTTAAGGAAAGTGGAGATGGCTATGAACTTGTAGTTAAGGATGATGGAATTGGGCTCCAGGCTGATATGGATATAAGTGAACTTGATACATTAGGATTCAAGATAATACATATGTTAGTCCACCAGCTTCAAGGAACTGTTGAGACTGATAATAGTAATGGGACTACCTATACTATCAGATTTAACAATTAATGTAAGTATAAGTGTAAGACGTGGTTGCTTTGTAGTCTCTGGACATTCATGATTTCCACAAAAGGAATATATTTGATAGTGATTCCAGTTTCTTCTATCTGTTCAATATTTAAGAGACCATTTCTATGATACAGTTCACTTAAACATGCTTGAAAATTTCCATTTCAACCCAGTAACAAATATAAGACTATTTATACATCTTAAATAAATTATTACCTGATAGTATCTATAAAAGCATTTAATTTCATTTTATTATTGAAGATATCATCTAATTATTATCACTTAAATTGGAGTATTCAATGTCCTCTAAAAACTCAAATAATGCCAGTTCACCAAATATCAGTGAAAAGGTCCGGGAGGCATATGCATATCATAAGATCATTCTTAACAACTCAGGAAAACCTTGTGATTATAAGTTCATTGACATCAATTCTAAATTCGAGGAAATGACAGGTTTAGGTTCAGAGGATATCATAGATAAAAATGTAACTGACGTATTACCTGGTATCAGAGATGGTGCTTTTGATTGGGTTGAATTCTATGGCAGAGTTGCATTAGATGGGGTGGAAGAAACATTTGATCAGTTCTGTGAACCTTTAGGGAAATGGTACAGAGTTACTGCATTTTCACCTGAGCAAGAATATTTTGTCACTTTGTTCACTGAACTGAGCAGAGAATTAGAAGAAATTGAAGAAAAAGAAGATATACTTACTGCAGTAGATAAAATAATACTGGAACTTGATAATGAATATATGATTAAAAAAGTTATACCAGATACTAAAAAACCCTTCTTTGGTTTACAAGAAAATATTGTATCTACTAATTTATTTTATGTATTTCCTGTAGAATTAGCTCAAAAAATGGTACATTTATTTGAAAAAACGTATCTTACAAGAGAGAAAGCAATAATCGAATATCCATCTTTTAGCTCAGCAGATGATAAATGGTTTAGTGCGGAGATATATTATATTGAAAATGAAAGGAAAAGTAAATATATCGTTTCCATTTCAGATATTACACTAAAAAAACAAGCTGAACTGCAGTTGAAGGAACGTGAAAAAAAGTATAGATTGATCTTGAATAATGCTAATTCTATCATTTATTCAATGACACCTGATGGTGTATTTACATATCTTTCCCCTTCATTTAAGTGGCTGGTTGGCTATGATCCAAGTGAAGTTGTGGGCCAATTATCACATGATTTTATTTATCCAGCTGATTTAGAACGTGTTACCAAAAAATTAATGAGCATTTTGAAAACAGGCACTGAGATGAGTTATGAGTTCAGAACTGTAACCAAAGATGGTGATATAAGATGGCTCAACACGAATGAGAATCCCGTATTTACCGAAAAGGGTGAAATAAGCTCAATAATTGGTGTTGCACACGATATAACAGACCGTGTAATTGCAGAAAATAAATTGAAAGAAAGTGAGTTTAGGTTCAGGTCACTGGTTGATAATGTACCCGGAGTCATTTTCAGATGTAAGTATGACAATAATTGGACAATGCTGTATCTCACGGATAAAATAAAACAGATCACAGGTTACGATCCATCTGATTTTATAGATAATAGTGTTCGAAGCTATTCCAGTATAATTCATCCTGAAGACAGACAGCAAGTAATTGATGATGTGAAAATTGGGTTTCAACAAGAACTACCTTATGAGTTGAACTACCGTATAATCACAAAAGATGGAGAAATTAAGTGGATAAGAGAGTATGCACAGAAAGTCTATGCTGATACTGGGAATATGATAGATGGTGTCATAACAGATATTACTAGATCTGTTCAAAAAGACCTTGAATTAAAAGAGAAACAGGAACTTTTAGAAAAGTTCTTCTCGAGAGCAATTACAGGCTTTTTCATCTTGTTATATGAGGAGCCATTTGAATGGAGTGAAGATTCTGATAAGGACAAGATATTGGAGACTGCTATATATAGTGGGAAAATGGTTCAGGTAAATCAGGCAATGTTGGACCAATATCATGCAACTGAAGATGAGTTTATAGGTATTACCTTGGCGCAGTTGTTTGAAAATGATATAGGAAATTGCAAGGATATAGTTCGTGAACTGCTCGATAATGGTAGTATTTTCACCGAGAGCTATGAAACCCGTATGGATGGTACTCAAATGTGGGTCGAAGGTGATTATACTTGCCTTTATGATCACAAAAACAGGATAATAGGGCATATAGGGGTACAACAGGATGTAACTGACCGTAAGATCGCTGAAAATAAATTGAAAGAAAGTGAAAGGCAGGTCAATGAATCATTAGATCTATTATCCGGTATTCTTGAAAGCTTTGATGATACAGTGGTCTTTGCAATAGATAAAGAGTATAGGTATATTGCATTTAATGAAAATCACAAAAATACTATGAGATTGATTTGGGGTGTTGATATTGAGTTAGGTAAATCCATGCTAGATTATATCCACGACTCCGAAGACCATGAAAAAGCGAAGTCCAACTTTGACCGTGCTATGGAAGGTGAATACTTCAAAGTAGTTGAACAATACGGTGATACTGAATTTGACCGTCGGTGGTATGAAAATAGTTATAATCCACTTTATGATTCTGATAATGATATAATCGGTGTAGCTCTTTTACTGTCAGATATAACTGATAGGAAAAAACATGAACTTGAGATAATTGAGAGTAAAAAATTACTGGAAGCTATGTTTGAGAGTATTCAAGATGGTATAAGCATTATGGATCCTGATATGACTATCAAGAAAGTTAATAGATATATGGAGGACTTGCATCCCAACAAAGTACCTTTAGAGGGAAAAAAATGTTATCAAGTATATCGTAACCGTAATGATGTTTGCGATTCTTGCCCAGTTTTGAAAACGTTTGAAACTCATGAAACCTGTACTCAGGTAGTACCGCATATAGATAAAGATAGTGGGACTGATAGGAAACTGGAAGTATTTTCGTATCCAATCATAGACAATGATGGAAATGTTGTTAATGTAGTTGAATTTTTACGTGATATCACTGATAGGATTAAAGTAGAAAAATTAGAACGCAATCAAGTTCTTATTCAAGAGATACATCATCGTGTCAAGAACAATTTACAGGTAATTATCAGTTTACTTAACATGCAATCAAACTTGTTCACTGATGAAAAGATCAAAGGCGCGTTTAGAGAGAGTCAAAGTAGGATCAGGTCAATGTCACTCGCACATGAAAAACTTTATGCGGGTGATAATGTTGCAAATGTTGAAATATCTGATTATATAACTAGTTTAGTGAATCATATAAAACAAATGAACATGTCAGTGAATATTCCAGTTGAGATAGATATTGATGTAGATGAACTGTATCTTAATATGGATACAACCATTCCTCTTGGTCTTCTTGTAAATGAGATCGTGACCAATTCATTTAAACATGCATTTGATGGTAGGGATAAAGGAAATATTTCTATATCATTTAAGGAAATTGATGAAGGTTATAACCTTGTTATCCAGGACGATGGTATTGGATTACCAGATGATATTAATATCAATGACCTAAATTCTTTGGGCCTGAAAATAATCGATCTGTTAGTTCAACAGCTTGGCGGGAAAGTTGAGGTCAATAACTCTAATGGCACATGTTATATTATTTCTATTTCAAATTGACTGAATTTATTAATATATACTCATCAGAGTTGATAATACATGTTTTTTTAATTCAGAAAATTCTGGTGTACCAATTACAGAGATGTTGCGTGGTCTTTTAAAAGTAACATCAATTTCTTCTTTGATCCTACCAGGTCTTTCAGTCATAATAAATACTTTATCGGAAAGAAACAGTGCTTCCTCAACATCATGTGTTACAAATATAACTGTAGGCTTCTGCTTGTTCCAAAGGTCTAATAGTAATTCTTGCATACTAAGTCTTGATTGTGCATCCAGTGATGCAAAGGGTTCGTCCATTAACAGTATATTAGGGTCAAGTACAAGAACACGTGCAAGTGCAACTCTTTGCTGCATTCCACCAGATAATTGACCAGGATAATAATGTTCAAAGTCACTGATACCAACAGCATCCAAGTACTTATCTACAAGTTTTTGTCTTACCCCATCATCCATTTTTTTTTGTTTTAAACCAAACAGTACATTTTTTCTGACACTCAACCATGGGAATAGTACAGGTGACTGAAATACAACAGCTCGCTGGGTTGAAACACCTTCAATCTTTTCTCTACAGCAAGTGGCAACACCATCATCACCAGACTCAAATCCTGCAAGGATATTGAGTAGAGTAGATTTACCACAACCACTAGGACCAACTATACTAACGAACTCACCTTGTTTTATGTGAAGATAAACCTCATCGAGAACCTTTAGACTATCTTCTCCATTAACAGAATTGTAGCTTTTACTAAGTCCTTTGATAACAATATCAGTTCCCTTCATTATTACCTCCTTCAATCATCAATCCAGACCTCTTGAAAAAGGATATTAGTAATATATCACTGACACGTCCCAAGATACCTATACAGATCATTGAAACGAGAATAATATCTACATGACCTAACATTCTTGCATCCATCATTAATGCACCAAGTCCGTTTGCCACACCTGTAAGTTCTCCAAGCACTAAAAATCCCCACGATACACCTAACCCCAATCTTAACCCTGCAATCGTTGAAGGCATAGCTGCCGGTATAATTACTGTGGTATATAACGATACTTTATTTGCACCAAGCATTTTTCCTGCTCTTATAAGAAGTGGGGAGACTGAAGAAGCACCTTGTGCTGCATTGACATATATTGGGAAGAATGCAGCTAATGAGATTAAAAACAAAGTTGTTGTTTCACCAACACCGAACCAGACTATAGCAATAGGTAACCACCCGATCCCTGGAATAATTCTTATAAGATGTACTGTGGGATCAAATGTATGTTTAGCTACCATGCTTCTTCCAGTTAAGAATCCTAGGGTCAATCCCAAAAATGTAGCTAGTGCAAATCCAGATAATACTCTTGTTATACTCGCAGATGCATGTGTCAATAAAGTTCCAGAATAAGGTGTTATGTTCAGAGTACCTATTGCAAAATCAATTGAAACTAAGATCAAACTGGAAGGAGAAGGAAGTAAGTATGGTGGTACCATACCTTCCCTTGTTACAATATACCATGTAGTAAGAACTAGTACTGGTATTAAAAAACTTAATAGATTTATCTTTTTTAGGTTTAACATTTTTAAGTAATATCAGTATTATTTGTACTCTTTCTAGCCTCTTCTACAAAACTTAGATCGAACATTGCATCAATGTCAGGGATTTCATTTATCATTCCAAGTTCGTACATTTCAATTGCAAGATTTCTTGTATTCTCTATATAATCATCATCAATATCCCATACAAGTTCCATGTTAGGTTCTGCTATTTCTAGCACATCTCTGGAAGTACCAAAAGTTTCTGCAAATGTAAGCCATTCATCGCTATTTTGGTTTAAATGCTGTGTGGTTTCTGCATGAGCTGTTACTAAAGCTTGAATTTTCTCTCTATCATTCTCGATCTTATCTTTTGTAGTGATCATTCCTGCATTGATAGTTCCTATATTATCTCCGTAATATGGATATGTAAGTATTCTGCCATACCCTTGTGATACTGCTAGAGATGGATAAGGCTCTCCACTACAAAATGCATCTATTGTACCCCTTGATAATGCCTGACCCATATCAAAGAAATCAATCCGTTTTAATACAACATCCTCATCTGGATCCAGTCCTTCCTGTTTAAGTGTTTCAAGAAGTAGGACATGATGCATTGTTCCTGGAACATATGCAATGGTTTTTCCTTTAAGGTCAGCTGGAGTTTCAATATCCGAATCGTCTCTGACAACAATAGCCGAACACTTATTGCAGAGACTGCTTACTATGACTATAGGTTCTCCCTTTGCTGCACTAGTGATTGCAAGTGCTATTGTTGTACCTGTCAGGTCCAGACCACCAGCTAACAGAGCAGATTTTTGATCACCTGGATTTGTAAATGGAAGTACATTCACACTATAATTCTGGTCAATATGTTCATGGTACATGTATGGCTGTATTGTCTGAGCTGTTCTCCATGTTCCCACAGTTGCATCGAATTCATCATCAGTGTTGATGCATCCTGATAATGTGACACTTAAACCTAATACTAATAGGATACATACTATAGAAATTAGAGGTTTCATATTTTATTTAGCCCCTAACTCGTAATTTGCATTATTGAACATTTTTGTAGCAGTTTTAATATCGAATCCATTCCATTCACTTTCACATTTAGTAACATCTCGGGGGATTGCACCCGTTTCCACAACTAATACATTTGCACCCCAGTTAAGAGCTGTTTGGTTTGGGGGATGTACACATATATTCGGTGCATGTCTATTTGCAGCAAGTCTTGTAACAGCTGCTATCTGTGCATGTCTTCGATTGGATATCTGTGGGAAGTCGCTTAATGGTGTTTTAGGTAATGGTACTCTAGCCATGGCGCCAGTTAACGTTGCACCATGCTCTAAACCAGTCAAAAAAATATCAGCGATCTCTTCATTATCATGTTCAATACCAATAGGCTCTATCAAATATGCAAGCTCAAGCTGTGATTCCTTTACAGTTTCAAGTGTATCGATCCTATCTTTAGGATTGAACTTAGTATCAATACCTTCTCTTAATCTCAGTGTATGATAAACCCTCTGAACTCCTGAATCTTCAAAGATCGTAGCGTTTAGTTCATCAAACTCTCCTGTATTGACTACAATTTCATAATTTCCTGGAATTTCTGTTCTTATTAGCTTAATAAGCTCAGTTAATTTGTTAAATTCATAGAATTGAGTGGTCCTTAACACGATCCACTTTGCTCCTTGCGATACAAAGTTACGTGTAACATCAAGTACCTGTTCAAAACTTCGTTCATTTTCTTCATTAATGATCCCCCATTTTGTTCCAAAGGCACAGAAATTACAATTCATTGGACATTTCTTATAATCAACACCAACTGATGCCCATACATAACTCGTGTTATTTGTTACGGATGCAGCAACTTCTCTTGCAGCTTTGCCAAGTACATCCATTTCTGCTGAGTCAGGATCGATCTCAAGAAGGGCTATTATCTCTTCACGAGTAAGTTTAATTCCATCTAATGCTTTTTCTTTTGAACTTTGTATCAGATCTAAGGTTGAAATGATCTCACCTTCTTTTGTATATGTAATGAGGAACTCAATTACTTATTATTAGATATAAACTGGTATCAATGCCGTAATGCTACCAAATATTTGTATAAAATGCATATATATCTTTTTAATGAAAATAATTAATAGCTATGTTAGAATCGGTTTAATGATCATTAAGGTTCTAATTACCATTTCAACTTGTTTTGGGTTAAAATGGAATTATTCATCCTCCCTCAAATCTAAGTAAGTTTAGCTGTCAGGAACAGAATCTGGTGGAAATCCAGCCCATTGCAATACTTTATCCCTAGTTAAAATATCAGCGTTATACCATTCCAGTACATCCTTCCCAGACATCCGTGGCCTGCTAAGCTCCTCAAATTCCATCCATAATGAATCTTGTGGCCAGTTCTTCATTTCTAATCTCATGTTAATGAACTGTTGCACAATGTTCTGGATACTATGTTGCAGACCTTCCAGCACAACCATCCTGTCAGACTCAGAAACGTATCCCGCAGCATGCGTAGATCCTTTGGTATCACCCATGGACAAAGGTGTCTGGAACAGTCCTAACTGTACTTCAGCTTCCAAAGATCTCTTAAATTCCATTACATCAAGTGACCCTTTTGCATCGATTGGTATTATATCAAGTCCAACTGCAGCAATATCCTCGTTCTCTGATAGATATTGGTGATCATCTAACCATGAATCAATTGCTTCCTGAGCGTCACTCATTGTCACCAGGTTTTGTTCAACCAGTTTTTCAAGTAATTGGAAATTGATCAGGTACCTTCCATTCCCATATTTCTTGACAAAAGAGACATACCCCTGATTAATATCTAGAAGGTTACGTATACTAAGTTCGATCGGGTCTAAAAGTGATCTTCCATACAATCCCCACGTATTACGCCCCTTAATATCAGCTTGAACACCGTCCCATGAATTATAGGTCCCATAGATCACATCACTAATATCAATACTCTGTTCCTCAACACCACTTTCATTGATTCCTTCATTCACTTTGACAATATCTGCCGGTGATGTCAATAGAACGTGATCCTTGGTATCCGGGTCAAAACCTTCAGGTAATATAGTGACTGCAGGCATGTATAGTGGTTTTAGTGAAAGATCATCAACGTTTCCTGAAGGTACTGCGATATAAGTACCGTCTCGACATAATAACCGAGATAATGTCTGAACTTGTTCCATGAAATTGGTTTTTCTACTCCACTGCTCAAAGTCCCTGACATACTTTTGAGCTTTACTTTCAAACTGCATACCTTTTACCAAAGATAAACCTAATTTGTTAAGTGAAGTTGATACGTGGGGTGTAGCTGTTGTCAATTGTTGATAATATTTGAAACGGTTATGAGTATCGAAAGAACAATATGTTCTGAAATTACTTGATACATCTTTGTGCTTGATCCCGGAAGAAGCTGTTAATGTTACTGGACGTTTACCTGACATATTGTACACCCATTTGTGCAAGGATCAAGAAAATGAGAATTTCCATAAATCTAGATATCCAGAACGCTGCAAGGTAATAGTTATATTTCGTTTTCAGGTCTGACCTTAATTCGGGAGAAATATCAAGACTCTTGATATCACTGAAATTAATTGGTGATTTACGAGTAAATGAATGTACTAAACCACTGAAAATAGAATTTATTATGGAGGGTTTATCTAACAATTCTTTTAATGACTCATAATTTCTAATCTGTTGCATACATGCAACTGCGTATACAACCAGTATTTAAGATTAATACAACAAAACCATTACTAAAAACCATCATTATTCCAATTTACTGAACAAAGATAAAACTAAAAAGGATATCTTGAATCGTGGATAATTGAAATATTACTGAATTCACATTAAAGATAATCATTCAAATTCACAAACGCATCAAAATAATCTGAATATGTGATCACTTGATCATCTATGCTAAATACGGGGCCTTTTAATGTTAACCAGGACAAACTTTTTTCTGGTAACGTATAGGTATCTAAGACTGGCCATTCAATATTATCTTCTATTTGTCTAATGATACCTTCAAATGGCTTAGTTTCATTCTGTTCAGTCTCTATTTCTTCCTGAGCTCGAATATGTTCATATATCCGGTTTAATTCATCCACATTTTTTGCATTTTTGATTTTCTCTTTTGATTCATCATCAATATCTTGCATGAACTCTCACCTATAACAATTTTATATTATCATACATATATAATCAGATGTAATAATCAACCGGTAGTGACTTACTCAAACCATTTGATGTTATAAACGCTTTTTTTCTTATAGAACAAAAAAAGTAGTATCCTCTAAGATTTTTAAAACTAGGGATATTGATCATCCAAAGTTTAGTAACAAATAGTTTAATATATAGCTTATTTAGTATTACAAATCTATGTAATAGTATTAACATTTACATCATATACTGAAAATAAGTAAAATTATTAAATTGGAGGCTGAACTGTGATTAGGGTAAATTTTTTTAGATCTATAATTTATTTGCTTGCCATCGTTTCTGTATTATTTTTATCTGGTTGTATTGGTGGATTTGAAGATAATTCACTAAATGGTGAAACTCGTGTAATAATAGATAGTTATAATCGGGAAGTACAAGTGCCAAATAATGTAGAAAGAGTTGTTTGTCAAGGCTCTGGTGCACTTCGATATTTAACATATCTGGAAGGAACTGATATGGTTGTAGGTGTGGAAAGTAATGAGCATAGAGATGATCAAATGAAAAAACCATACCTTCAAGCAAACCCACACTTATCTAATCTTCCAAGTATTGGGGAATTTAGAGGTAATACTGATCCTGAAAGAATAATGATGGTTGAACCAGACATCATTTTTTGGGTCGATCCACCATCTTCTTCAGATGCCAATCAATTGCAGTCAAGGACTGGTATCCCCGTAGTTGCGTTAGAATATGGGAACTTTTGGACATACAGAGAAAGCTTGGACAATTCACTTCGACTTATGGGTGAAGTAATTGGTAATCAGGAACGTCCAGAAGAAGTTATTTCTTTCTTTGATAACAAGATAGATGATTTGAACGAAAGGACAGCAGATATCTCAAAATCCGATAAAGAATCTGTGTTTATTGGAGGTGTAGCACATCGTGGACCTCATGGCTTTCAGTCAACTCAACCTGAATATCCACCATTCGAGTTCTTGAATGCTAATAATGTGGCTAGAGACATGGGTACTGAACAGGCACATGTTTCAAAAGAAGCTATTGTTGACTGGGATCCTGAAATTATTTTTGTTGATGCATCAACACATGAAACAACACCTTCTGCCATACATGAATTGGAAAGTGATCCATCTTATAGGTCTCTGTCAGCAGTAGAAGAGGGAGAAGTATACCAGGTACTTCCATACAATTCTTATAATACTAACTTTGGTACATTGTTAGCAAATTCATATTACATAGGTACGATCCTGTATCCAGATGAATTTGATGATATTGATCCTGATAAGAAAGCTGATGAAATTTATGAGTTTTTAGTTGGTAGTCCCGTATATAACCAAATAAGTGAAGAGTTCTACCAAGGTGGATTCCAAAAGGTTTCGGTTAGATAAGTATGGTACTTGGGTTCTTAAAATCTAGAATGGGTTTGGATAAAAAAAGTCATCATGATGAAAATGATGGTTTAAATGAACCATATAGGAAATATATTGTGGGGAAATTACTTTTCCTCACCGTATGCACTATATTACTTATACTATTGTTCCTCTACTCAATATCAAGGGGACCATCAACCGTATCATTAATTGATGCAGTTCATATCTTATTTGGTAACAGTACTGTAAATGCGTATAATATATTGTGGAATATTAGAATTCCACGTGCATTAACAGCAATAGTTGCTGGGGTTGGACTCTCAGTTGCAGGTGTAGCACTCCAATCGATATTAAGAAATCCTTTAGGATCACCATATACATTAGGTATTTCGAATGCAGCTGCATTTGGGGCTGCATTTTCAGTGATTGTGATCGGAACTGGTTCGATGCATAGTAGTGGAACTGATGCAGTTGTAGTAAATCAAATCTATGTCACTACATTTGCAGCTTTCATTGGTGCCATGATCGCTACATTTATACTTCTTTTGATAGCTAAATACAAGAGTGCTACACCTGAGGTAATGATCCTTGTAGGTGTTGCATTAGGCTCCCTGTTCACTGCAGGAACTATGTTCTTACAATATTTTGCTGATGATGTACAATTAGCTGCAGTTGTTTTTTGGACATTTGGAGATGTGGGCAGAGCTAGTTGGAATGACCTTATAATAATGGCAAGTGTTGTTACTATTGCTACAATTTACTTTATTTTAAACAGATGGAACTATAATGCAATTGATGCTGGGGATGAAATTGCAAAAGGGCTTGGAGTAAATGTTGATAGGGTTAGATTAACTGGTATGATGGTAGCATCCGTTGTAACCTCTTTTGTTGTTGCATTGATCGGAATAATTGGTTTTGTAGGTTTGGTATGTCCACATATAGCACGAAGGTTTGTAGGTGATGAGCAGAGGTATTTGATTCCAGCATCATGTTTGGTTGGTGGTCTTTTATTATTAGGAGCAGATACGGCTGCTAGGTTTATGTTAGAACCACATGTTCTACCGGTTGCAATATTAACGGCTTTTATGGGTGCACCTTTATTCATTTATCTATTGATCAAGAGGTATTGAGTATCATGAGTTTACTAATACAAGAACTAAAGTTCGATTTCAAGACAAGATCAGTATTAAGAGATATTGAGTTTGGATTAAAACCAGGTGAAATTTTAACTATACTTGGTCCAAACGGTGTTGGGAAAACAACATTACTTCGATGTATCAATCGCATACTTCAACCAAAAAAAGGAGTTATTATGGTTGGAGATGAAGATATTATTTCATTGAATCGAAATGAAGTTGCAAAGCGAATGGGTTATGTACCTCAACGTTGTGAAACTGGAAGAATTACTGCATATGATACTATTTTGTTAGGTAGAAAACCTTATATTAAGTTCAATGCAACAAACGACGATTTTGAACGAGTGAATGATATTATCAAAAGATTAGATCTTTCTGATCTATCTATGAGATTTATTGATGAGATCAGTGGAGGAGAGTTACAAAGAGTTTCAATTGCACGTGCACTTGTACAAGATCCAAATATCCTTCTTTTCGATGAGCCTACCAGTAGTTTAGATCTAAAACATCAACTTTTCATATTACGTACAATTAAGAACATTGTGAACACACAACAGATCTCTTCTATCCTTACAATGCATGACTTGAACCTAGCATTAAAATTTGCTAATAGGTATCTATTGCTAAAGGATGGTTGCGTGTTTGCTTATGGCGGTGATGAAATAATTACACCTGAGAATATTGAAGCGGTATATGGAGTTCCTGTAATGATCGAGAAGGTAAATGGACAACATTTTGTTGTACCTCTAGATTAGAAGCGACATTTATAGTGGCCCAGTAAATAAAAAAAGGTACCTATAGATTATTTTGATCTTCTTTTTTACATATCCACTCCATCAAAGGTATCATTGCATCCCTTACCTCAATACCATCTTTAGTCAATGAATATTCAACCCTTGGTGGAATTTCTGAAAATGCTTCTCTTTGGATCAAACCTAGAGTTTCCAGTTCTTTTAATCTATCTGTCAATGTCTTTGGACTTATGTCACCTAACAGTTCCTTAATTTCATTGAACCTTAATTTTTTTCTATTCCCAACAATGGATATTATCAAAAGAGCCCATTTTTTACCAATTATATGAATAACGCCGTCAAGAGGACATAGGCAAATATCAGTTCCACCTTTATTCATGCATTGGGTCTTAGTGCAGTGTCCATTACTTTCTTTTTTCATAGTGGCTTTCCTTCTTAGAATCTTATTCCTAATTATAAACTTGATAAGTTAAATACTTTCTAATCACTAGTTAATATAAAAATTAAAGTGAGGTGAAATATATGTGTTGTGGACAAGATGACCATCATTCAAATGTTAACCACATGAACCAAGGTTCGATCTGTAATTGTGGATGTGGATGTGGCTGCAATCATTCTTTTAGGCAATATTTTTCTGATAAAGAAAAAAAGGAATATTTAGAAGACTATAAAATGCAGCTCGAAAAAGAGATCCATGCAGTAAATGAGCATTTGGAAAAATTGAAAATACAATGCTCTTGCAATGAATGAATGAATGAATGAATAATTGTAATTGCACTTGATATCTTGATATGTCAAGTTCACTTTTTCATTCAATACCTTTTTTTTCGTTTTTTAAGCCTTTCAAGTACACGATCAGCAACTTCGTCGAGTTGATCAACACGTCTACGTTTCTCGTAATAATTTGCTAGGAAATCAATGGCTTCACTGCGATTACACTTATTTTCTTCCATGATATTATGGAGTACAACCAAAGTTTGTTTTTCAACGGTTGCATATAATTTTGGTCGCATTGAATCACCTAGACCGTGGTCGTGTACGAATAAGATTTGAAAGATCGATCTTATCTATACGTGGTTTTACCATGAGTTGTATTGCATAGGATAAAGTATCCACCTGATCATCATGGGAACCTGTAGGAAATGATAAGAGTTCATCTTCAAATTCTGATAACCAGGCAGCTTGGTGCAAGAAATAGACCGAACCCGATTCCATACGTGCAGCTGCTGGTAATGCCCGTGTTATTTTATCTATATCAGCTCTCAATTCCCTTATAGGTAAACCTTCCCTGACCAACATTTGATAAAGTGTCTTACCAAGTCCAGTAGATTCAACTGCCTGGAATGCTGGTTGCCACCTTGTATACTGCTGTTTGAATAAGTTTATCTGGTCCGGACTCTCTAATCTAGTTCTCAGAACATCTATAAGGATCAATTCATTATCATGTGTTTGAGCCCAGGTAGATAATACAAAATAATCAGCGTTAGACTTTGTGGATGCTGCAGGGTCACATGTTTGGAATATAGTACAGTCCTGGTACCTCACCTTCTTTTTATTTGACAAGGTAAATATAGAATCATGCAATTGAGCGTATTTGAAATATTCGCGTTTAAATGTACCGCCTTCAAGTGCTTGTGGTTGCTGTTGATATAAAGCATTCCACCAATAAGACCCTAAAGTCTTCCTGATCACATCTAAGGCTTCCACTGAATATCGTTTAGGGAACAATGCATCACCTTTATTTCGGCCAAGTGGATCGTTCTCTGTTGCCAGTGCAGGTAAATTGATAACTGTCCATTTATCTGGCTCTTCTTCTAATAACCTGCCAGATAGATCGTCCTGATGCCACCGTGTCTGGATAATGATCACTGCACCACCGGGTTCCAGGCGAGTATAGGCAGTGGAGCGATACCATTCCCCAGCCTTATCTCTATATGTCTTACTGTTAGCCTCTTCCGCATTCTTATGAGGATCATCGATTATGAGCAGATCAGCACCTTTACCGGTAATAGCACCACCAACACCTGCTGTGGACATACCACCTATGTGACCCTCGATGTCCCACCGATTAACTGCAGAAGATCTTGATGCTACACTTATCCCGAACAGTTCAGGCCCGTATTCACTTAATACGTTACGAGCTTTTCTACCCCACCCCGCAGCAAAATCGGCTTCATATGAGGTTAATATTATCCTCTTATCAGGGAAATGACCAAGGTACCATGCAGGAAAATACTGGGAAGTTAACATCGATTTCCCATGTCTTGGTGGCATTGAGATCATTAAGTGATCAATTTCACCACGAGCCACTTTGATAAGTGTATCTGATAAGAGCAGGAGATGTTCACCCGGGATCCATTTGAATTGTGTACAGTATTGAGTGAACAATGCAGGTGTTGCAGTCCAGGGGATTTGATCAGTTATCATTCTTGCTACCCTTACTTTTCTCACTTTTAGGTTCACTTTCAGGATCCACACCAGTTTCATAGACTTGACTTATCTGTTTTGATAATTCGTTAGCTTTCTCAAGGACCTCAGGTGAATTAACGATCCCAATAGCGTTAGTGATATTTACTTGTGATCTATTGTCAGTGAGTCCTTTCAGGTTAGCAATGAATTTGAGATAATCTAACTCTGTACTCTTATCTGTACCTACAAGTTCACTTTTTTTCTCTAATGTCGTAAGAGCTCTCTGGAGTATACCCGCTTTAGTTGCACGTTCATCTAACAGTACTAGTTCAGCTACTTTTTCTTTGAATTCGGGAGTATGATTCCAGTTATAAAAGGTATATGGATTAATTCCACACTCCTTTGCAATATCGGTCTGTTTCATGTCACCACGGGCCAATAATTTAGCAGCCTTGAGGCGCCTTTTGTTCCAGGTCCAATTCTTGATACTGGTTATGGTCATGGTTTACCTCTTTCAACTAACTTGATACCCCTGCTAAGTGTGGAAGAAATAGTGAACTCATTATTACAGTTTGAACATGTTACAAATTCCTGAGAAGGTGTCATTACAAACAAGGCTACTTTGCACTTAGAACAGCGTTTAGAAATAGGTTTAAACACTCTTTTCATATTGCTAGTAACACTTTTAGATTTGTGTTCACCCTCATCTATACCTCTAGAAATATGATCTTCAATCATGCTCAGGCCCACCCACTCTCATTCAATTTTTTCATTAACCATAAACAATTATTCGACCCGTAACTCTTTCTATATCCTGGATATTTCAAACAAAACTCGAAATTGACCTTCCCAATATCACTGATCAATAAATTAGGGTACTTGTTTCTAACAAAGTTCTTCATATCGTACACTAGAAGCTTAAAATCATCTGGTGATGTATTGGTGAACATCTCCTCATCTTGAGGTTGAAATAATTTCTGAATATCAGAAGACTTGTTTTCACTCATATTCACTTCTGGCAAATCCTGGAATTTGGATAGATATTCATCTAAGAATTTACTCATGATTGAACCTCCGAAATAACCGTGTTCCAATAATGTACCAATGAGAATTGTATCAAAAACAAGGTCGAGACACTGTTTTGTACCAATCGAACCATTTGCACCGACATTTTGTGTGTATATACATATATTTTAGATATTTTAGATATGTTAGAATAAATTGAGTTACTTTCATCTAAAATACTAATATTATAATTATTATAGGTACAATAGGTACAAATGGTATAATATATATTATATATATTATAATATAGTCTATTGTTACTGTTTTTTCTTTCAATCTTAGAAAATATATTTTGTATGTAAGCGGTACAATAAGTGGTACTTTGTACCATATCAGCAAAAGAGTATCTCATTGATCCTCCTCCTAGAAAACCTGATAACTTTTTTATGGATGCCGTTATGACATACTTTATAGTCTTTCCTTCCTTGATTTACAATAACAATACCTTCATCTATCCAATCGTTTTTAGTACGTGTCGAGTCAAAACCCGACCTTTCCATAACCTTTCGAAGTTCTGATGGGATTATATCGATATACTCGGTATCGATCCAACCATAAAATTCGTGAAATTTGTTGTTATTGTGTGGCTTCTCAAAATCATAAAAACACATGTTCTTTGATTGAACCCAGTCCATTACAGTGTGTAGTGCTCTTATGGAATAGTTTTCAATTGGATTTTCTTTGACACATCTGATAAAGAAATGATCAATTATCTTATGGGGTTCTATTGGTTCTATACCTGTCTCTGAAAAGATATCTTCCAAGAGCATACCTGCTACTAGTATAGTGGCAAAAGTTCCAGCCATACGATTTGTTTTCACGTTATCTTTTGTAACGTATCTCTCTCTTGCCATCTTATACATCATTTCAAGTTTGGGCATATACTCATACAATTTCCTAAAATAAGGTTCTGTAAAATGTCCGAAATGATCTTTTCGAATATCAGCTGCATGTTTAATGTTCTCGATCACATCCTGAGTTAATCCTCCACGAATCTCAATTGAACGTACCTGCTGGCCTGAAAAACTTTTGTGTGAAGTCAGTGGTCTCTCACCTGTAGTGAGTGCAACGGTTTTCCATTTCCCAGTTTCACGTAAACCACCTTCTTTATGTCCTCTCATCCTCCCCTGCTCATTAGCAAGCATGTATACTAGTGCCTTTAATACATCTTCGGACTGTTGTGTTCCCGTTTCATCAAGGTATAAGGGCAGGTCAGTATACATCTGTGCAAGGATCTCTGCTGCTGTCTTGGTAGTATCTCCATTGAACCTTAACGTATCAGCATCACCTATCATCGACATTGCTAGGTCGTTAGTGAATGTTTTCCCTATACTGGACTCACCATAATGGTCAAGAATGAACGATTGGATGTTCAGTAATCTGAGAAGTGGAGCAGTAAAGACAGCGTACATCTTAAAACGTACTAAAGGTAAATGTATTATCGGATTAACAGCATCGATCCATGCCTGTATATCTCCAGATACTTTTAGACCCTCATACGCCTCTTTCATTAGTGGCACAATGTCCAACACTTCACCGTTTGAAAACCCTCTATTACCAAACGCGAAAATAGTATTCTCACATTTCCATCCATTCTTTTCAGTAACGAACCTTCTTGGCATCTCAGGACCGTTTACCATCAAACATGAACTCAAATATTCATTCATGGTAGAAGAGTTCTTTTCAATCAAATTGATACCTCTACTCGCCAACCTCATAATGCCACGACGGCTTAAAGCATCCTCTTGAGATACCCATTCCGTATGTGGTCGATTATATATGTTAGCGAACTTGAGCTGTACCCAATATTCACCAGTATCTATGTTATGACCTGTTGCTACTGGTATACAAGGTGTTCTGCAAAAAGCTGTGTAATAAGGTTCATCACCAGAACTCTTTACAGTTCGGATACACCCTTCAAATATATTATATTCATTGGGTACCCTGTACCCAGCCCATTTACCATCAATTTGAGTATTTGAGAAATACCATGATCTATTTCTGACCTTATCACATATGATCCTGAGTGATAGCTGGACTGCGAGTTCAGATTCCTTATCCTTGATATGTATCAGTTTAAGTATCTTTGATCGAATGATATCTTCCATTCGACCATCTAAAGTACCGTTAAGAAAACTACCCTCTATTGATCTGTGTTGATCGACTATTGGAGAATGTATCTTGTACCTGATAACCTGACCACTATCAAACTCAAACAGAAGCTTACAATGAATAACATCATTTACACTAAGGATATCACCTTCCACAACATGCTCAATTTCCTGTTCATCATTACTAATTTCATTTGTTTGTGAAGAAGAGGCTGCCATACCAATCACGTTTTCCTTTATTTTGTTGACGACCACACATTTCCATATAAGAAAATACGCGATAATCAGGTACTATTTCAAAACAAGACCTGTTCATCAACTCAATCATCTCCCTGAACAGCCATTCCAGCAATTGCAAATACCCGTTTTTTAATTTCACCGATACCTACCTTATATGAATATTCGGCAAGTATCATGGGAATTAATCCATTATTGCAAATATGAACATTATCCAAACTCGCAGCCAACATCTCAGGATCTTCTCTCAATTCCTTATCAAGAGAAAATAATAAAGGAAACCTTAACTGGTACCATTTAGCAGAACGTTCCCCAGGCTCAATTTTATCAGTATCAAAAGCGAACCCAATTCCATTAGGAACTTCTTTGATACTTTTGAACTCTGCTATGGTCTTGTTAGAGTTGCGTTTATACTGAACTCCATTATTATTGATCGGGATAGTAGGTAATACCATAATTTCAACTCCTCCACAAGATCAAAATCGATCAAAATCAGTTGCATCAAGTTCAACTATACTGCACAGGGACTTGGGCACCCATTGTTCTCTTTCATCTAACTTGAAGAGGTACGCCATCTCAGTCTCACGTTCAATAACACACTCCTTAAAATCAAGTCCCTCTTTCCTGCAAAACCAGTCCTCAATTTCCAAAGTATGGGAGGGAAGAAGTTTAGATGTATCTTTGACACTAACCCTCATGTTTAAACCACCTCTTCCTGTGTCATTAGACCAGAGATACCAAATTGACGTTTCAATGCCAAAGCTTCCGCACATTTACTTATCATGGCCGAAGGATATGTCCTCCACGTGGAGCTGTTCTTCTTATATTCACTGAAAGGCGCATATTGGAGTACAGGTTCTTTCCCCTCTCTTTCAACAATGGCCCAAGCACCCATGATCTCACCACGGTCATTGGAACCAAAAGAATGTTCAACAAGATTCTCAGCTACATTCATAGTGAACAAATCGTTTTCATGAACAACAGCCGACTTGATACCTCTAAACTCAGGGTCACGTTGTGCGATCTTAAGATATCCATCTCTTGAGGTCATGATAGATTTCATTTCAGGTGAATAGAATATCTCTTTTAGGAACGGATCCAATCCATATGTCTTGCAAATATGGAGAAACATTGCAAGTTCATTATCATCAGCACCTCTTGCAACAGTGTTCTTTATCGTAAGTACCTGGTTCTCAGAATAATGTACCGGCTGATGAGATCCAGTTTTCAAACTATTTGGTTTAATTTCCCCACAACTCATGTCGGTAATTATTTCAGGTTGAAGCTCATATTTTGATATATCCTCGTCACCTGATTTTTCACTTTGGACAGCAAGATCTTGGATGGCGGGGATATTCTGCTTATCATCTTTTCTAAGAACCTGGGAAATTGCTACACTTTTCTCAGATCCTTGTTCTACAAGTTCAGCAACTTGCAGCTTTTGTTTCTGTGTTAGTTCTTTCATTTTATATGCCTCACATAGTTTCATTTACAAGTTATTTTTTTTATATCGTATAGTCACACTAAATTCTGTTCTCACGCTTATTCTCACTCCATTTCTCAGCCAGCTCTTTTTTTCACATAATCTGTTAATTTGACAGACTTATTGATCAACATTGAAACGTCATGACTGAAACTCTCTCAATTCGATCTTCTTTAAAAAGAAAGCTTAAATCAACTGACCAACAACCCAAATCTAGCTGACACTTAAGTATAACTATAACAGTACTTTTATTTAAAGATAACCATAGTCAGACTTTAAGACTACCAAAGTAGTCATTAATTATAAATAGTCTAACCATGATACTACTTTTTATGGAACAACGCAAAAAGAAAGAGAAGATTGGAATCTCAATAAGTCCTAATCTTAAACGGGAAGCTGAAGAAATAATGGAACGTGAAGAAATTCCTACCATGTCTGATTTTATTTCACAGGCTGTTATTGTTTATATTGATAGGTACAAGCGTGAACAAAGGGAGAAATATTTTGGGACACGTGATGATCCATATAGTAAGAACGATAATTCGAATGATCTAAATGAAAAACCTGGTAGGTTGGTACGTATGCAATAATGTCAGTAGAGTAGGAGGTGTATTAAACGTACGTCAAAAATAAATGTAAGAAATGTGGTCATGAAGAATATTTCGAAATTGAATCGACTGTTCGGTGTGAACAATATGATGGTGAGATTGAAGATATGGAGATAGTGAGCACAGTCGATAAGGAACAACTGGTATATGATATTTTCAGGGAGTTGAATGGATTCATTTACCATGGTATCACTACACATGAACTATGCTATATATTGAAAGATAAGTTTCGAGTGGCGTACAAATACTGTTGTGACATCATCGAGGAATTGAAGATTAAGCTTGATATGTATTGTCCTGACAGAGAACATTTGTATTATGTGGATCAAGTGGTTCCAAACGGGAAAAAGGTTTCTTAACTTTTTGTGTGAGACTACACCCGAGCTAAAGGTTCAGGTGCATATTTTAATGATTATATTTTTGGCATAAGCCCAAATAAATATATACTACCTGTACAAATCTCTTATTGAACATCGATGACCTCATAAGTTTCAGAAATCACTGAAATCATTGAATGTTGTTTGTGTTATGGGATCGAATGTTCTAAACTGGTAAATCTTAAACAAGATCATTAGAAGGGATTTAGATGAAAATAATAATATTAGGTGGTTTTTTAGGAAGTGGTAAGACCACTACATTGATAACTCTTGGCAAATACCTTGCAGATAATGGTAAGAAAGTAGCTATTGTTGTAAACGAGATAGGTCAAGTTGGAATTGATAGTGATATCATTAATAAATATGGGTTAACGACAAAAGAGATCACAAGTGGTTGTATTTGCTGCACACTTAAAGTTGATATGAAGACAACAATAACACAACTCTATAATTCATATTCACCTGATTATCTATTAGTTGAACCATCAGGTATTGCATTTCCTAATATGATAAAACAAAACATAGAACTTATGAACTTTGATGATTCTATTGAGATCGCACCTTTGGTCACATTAATTGATGGTAGTCGATTTACAGATATTATGAAATCGGTAAAGAACTATGCAATGAGGCAAATTGAGGACGCTGAGATCATGGTCATAAATAAGATTGACCTATTAAAGCCGATCGAAGTACCTATAATTGAGGAATCTGCACGTCAGCTTAACAAGAATGCAATTATTATTAAAATGACTGCTGACCCTAAAGATGCAGGTTTTAATGAACTTCTTAATACAATAATAGGTTTTGATGAATTTGTTAATACAATATCGCCTATATTAGCTGAAAAGAATATTTCTTTAGAGACTAAAATTGATGTTGATCAAACTGGGTCTCCTAATCTATTGGAAATTGGGGGTTTGGATGGGCATCCGCATTATGATAGTCGTTGCTCTGGTCTAGCATCCTATGCAAATGATTACCTGATAAAGGTCGATGATATAGAGATAGATAATGCCAGATCTATAACTTTTGAGATTGCAAAAAAGCTTAAAGCAGATATAGTTAGGGAAACTCCTGAATTTGTTGGTCATATAAAAATGTTTTTGGAGACTGGGGAAATGACAGTAAAGAGCAGCACAACATCATATACACAAGAGCCAACAATTGAATTACTGGACCAATTTTCAGAAAACAAACCTCATTTCAAGATACTTACAGCAGTTTCAGGGATCGATGAAGAAAAGCTTAGGCACATAGTGGATGAGAATATAAAATTGAACTTCAATAAAAGAAATATGGTAATATCAAAATCACATGATGAAGATCATCATCACCATGATCACAATCATTGAATTCGTTTTCATTTTCATCTAAATAAAAGAATATGACTTTATTTGCTGGATGAAAAACCTATCATTCACAAGCGGTGAACTTCAATTCAAATCTGTTATGAATAGAGAATAGAGATAAATTTATTTTTGGCATATAGCCAAACAAATATATACTACCAGTCCAAATTTATTATAGAACATGAATGGTCCCATATTTCACAAAGATCAGTTGGAGTGTGAGGTCGAATGTTCTAAACTAATAAATCTTAAACAAAAGCTTTAGAAGGAATTTAGATGAAAATAGCAATTATAGGTGGTTTTCTTGGTAGTGGAAAAACCACTTCGATATTGAAATTGAGTGAAATGCTTACTGAAAATGGTCAAAAGGTGGCTATATTAGTTAATGAGATTGGTCAAATTGGTGTTGATGGTGATACTATATCGAGTACTGGGCTTATGACAAAAGAACTTACAAGTGGATGTATATGTTGTTCCATATCCACAAGTCTATTAGCCACTTTGAGCGGTATTAAGAAGGATTTTAATCCAGATATTCTTTTGATCGAGCCTACAGGGATAGCATTTCCGGCTCAGATAAAGGCTAATATTCAGGATATGGACTCTGAACTGTTCACATTTGCACCAATTATTTGTCTAGTTGATGGTAAGAGGTTTATTGATGAATTTAAACAAATTCCACGGTTTGTGATAAATCAAATAGCTGAATCTGAGATTATTGGTATAAACAAGATAGATATCACTCCAGCTGAACTATTACCAGGCGTAGTTAAAAGACTTAAGGATATTAACAGTAAAGCAAAGATAATGCAGTTCTCAGCTAAAAGAAATGATGAAAAGTTTCAGGAACTGTTTGATCATATATACCATGATAGTCAGGTGAAATTATCAAAAGAACTTTTTGAACAGGCAGCATATTCTATGAAGATGTCTGAGATATCTACTTATTCTACAGAATATTCGTTGTACATGAAGAATATTGATATGAACACTGCTAAGTTTGTAAATGAGAGAATATTGCAAGAAATAAAAGGAAAGGTTATGAAAGATAGTTCTTTGTTCGTTGGTCACATGAAAGGTATAATGTATTTGTCTGGAAAGATAATCAAGTCGAGTATTACTTCATTTAATGAATCACCTGATTCAAGTATATATGAGACAGAAGATAATGCTGATCGTAAAAGTGTTTTCAAGATACTCACAGCAGTTACTGGTATGGGGAACAAGGAAGTTCAAAATATAGTGGATGAAACAGTTTCTAACGTGTTTGAGTCTGAAAATATAGGGTTTGAAAACATAATCTCAAGTCAACCTCATGAACATCACCATTGATTTTATGATATCAGTTGGCTTGACATTTTTACTATTTTCTATATTTCAAATCAAAAAAATTTTTTGATGGAACTAGTATATTCGAGATGCTGTTGACTTATTACCTAAGTTTGCCAGTCACAATTAATAAAAGTGTTCTTAGTTTATGTTGAAGTTTTGATTGAATAATGCAAAACCAAAAACACTTTTATCTCTTGTGACTGGAAACATAGTGATACAACCAAAAGGAATGGTTTTATTTATTTTAAGTTCTGTTAAAGCTAGACTGTTTTAATTCATTAGAATATTTATGTTAGATTTTCATTAGTAGAAATTAAAGTGCAAGTTATGTGGAAAAACTATAAATGCATACAATATCCATATCTTAAATTATTTACTTTAAGGAAAAATAATTTATGGCCTTGGATGTAATACCTGCAGACCTGTCGAATCTCACACCTGGTGAAAAGCGAGTTGCAAATAAACTAAAGGACGTTTACTCTGACATTGATTATGAATCATACCTTTATGTTCAACCCAGATTAAAGAACTTAAATCCAGATTTTATCCTAATAGATGCCTATAAAGGTATATGTATAATAGAAGTCAAAGATTGGGATTTAGAATACATAAAAGATGTAGATAATGTCCATGTATGGGATTTGAATGGAAAGAGATTAGAGAATCCTGCATTAAAAGCAATTAGATATTTAAATACTGCTAAAAATGTTCTTCAGTCTGAAAAGTCCTTTTTTGATGATAAAGGTACATTTAACCTAAGGGTTTTTACTAGGGTTGTCTTTACTAATATAAAAAGTTCTGATTTAGATGCCTTCAATCCCTGCTTTAATCAAACTCCTGCAGAATGTGTCGGCTCTGACGATCTTAGAAAATTTTCTCTTAATAAATTATTCTTGGAAGGCTCATGTTTTTTAGATGAAGGCCTTATGTCGAAAGTTAGAGCTTTGTTCTTTCCAGAAATAAAAGTAAAGCCTGTACAAACCAATCTGTGGAAATTTAACAGAAAGAAATGTCTTTTAAGTTCTTTTATAGCCACCCTTGATAGTGAGCAAGAAAAATTCGCCAGGCAAATACCATATGGTCACTTTATGGTAACAGGAGTACCTGGGAGTGGTAAAACAGTGATTCTTTTGTCAAGAGCAATCCATCTTGTTAAAGAGAAGCCAAATTGGAATATTCGAGTGCTTACATATAATCGCACCTTAGCTCACCAACTCCAACAAAGACTTGAGGATTTGCAAGATGATCTTGAGCTAATGGGCGTTAATTACCAAAACATAAAAACCTCCACATTTCATTCTCTTGCGAGTGAAGTATCAACTAAACCTGCTCCAACCATTAAAAACAGTGAATACTGGAACAATATCCTACCATACAATGCTATTGAAGAAGCCGTACCAACCTATGATGCGGTTCTGATAGATGAGTACCAAGATTTCAAAAACCACTGGATAAAACTTTGTTTATTGCTATGTAAAAAACATGAATATAATGGTAAACTAATTGAAAATCTATTCCTTGCAGGAGATAGATTGCAAAGTATCTATAACAAGAAAGAACATAGCTGGAAAAGTCTAGGTGTCAATATTGTTGGCAGATCGAAGCTACTCAAAACATCTTACCGCTCTGGCAGCAATCATGTAAATCTTGCTTTAGATTATCTAATGAAAGACGAGAAACTCAGGAAAGAGGTTACACAATTCTATGAAGGACGAAATAATATCGTTTGTAACTGTGAAATTGACAACAATATTGATTTCATAAAAGGAAACATAGATGTTGTGAACAAGTACCTTAAATCTCTTTTTTCAGATAAAGAATACAATCCTGAAGATGTTCTTATCCTGGTTCCCACTGCTAAGGGTAAGAATGGAACCGAAGACATATATAAGAATCTGGATGAACAATTGAAAGTTATAAGCAAAGCAACTAAGGATAGAAGCGGCGATAAAATGGATGTAATCACCTATCATTCTTCAAAGGGATTAGAATGTAAGGTTTGTGTTTTAATGAATGTAGATGCCATAAATGACAAAAAACTTCTATATGTTGGTATGACTAGAGCATCTGAAAAACTATGTATCCATTCATTTTCAAAAGATGGCGGGCCCACTTTTAATCAATTGTTATCATGTTATTCTGATATGACTAGTCCTGGTGAAGACGTTAAGAGTTTTAATTATGATGTTGAGAGTTCAGCTAATAATAAAATCTCTTTCAACACGAAAGAAATCAAAAAAAGCTCACCAAGAGCATATATGAAATGGGACGAAACCGAAGAAACTAAACTTATAAATTTATTTAATTCAGGAAAAAGTATAGAAGAAATTGGGTACATTCTTGGAAGAAATAAAGGTGGAGTTAAAATTAGGCTTAAAAAATTAGGCATATTTGAAGAACAAGATCAAAACTCACTGGATGTTGTAAATAATTTTACTAGAGAACCCAAAATAAATGCATCTCATGGTGAAGATAATTCATATCAAAATAAAATATTAGAAAGCCCAAGTTATGATGTTTACAATAGCAATAAAGATTCTATTCCTACCAATCTACAAAACAAATCTAAAAAAGGTAATACTTTTAAGGATAAGATTAAAAAATACACCTCTTTTTTGTACAAAAAATAAAAATTGGTTTAGATAAATATAAAAGCACAAAGACTATCTTAGCAAATTTAAGTTCTTCAACTTAACTATATTTTTGTCAAACAACTAACCCCTTTTGAAAAACGTTCTTCTAATTTTTCTGTAATCAGCTCAAGTTATTTTTAATGGCTATAAAAGATAAAAACAACTCCATAAAGAAAATGTAAATATATGAATAGTAATTTTATATAGTTACATTGTTAGCACTTAATCATATTGTCCAAAAAAAACTTATGAGTTTGAAACTAAATCATCTGATTAACTGGAGTGGAAAAATTGGAACGTGGAGAAATCAACGATTATCAGCGAAAAGCAGCATCATATATATCTGGACCGTTATTGATTCTAGCTGGTCCAGGGTCCGGGAAAACACTTACAATAACTGAAAAGGTCGTAACACTGATAGATAATGGGTTTGCACCTGAAAAGATACTTGCACTAACATTCTCAGAGAAAGCAGCTGGGGAAATGCAGGATAGGATTGAACAAAAAATAGGATCAGATTCTGGAATGACAGTTTCCACATTTCATTCATTCTGCAATGATATTATCAGAGAGTTTGCTCTTGATACAGGGATCGATCACGGAACGCGTCTGATATCAAAAGAACATTCACATGTATGGGGGATGAAGAACATTGATACTTTTGGTTTTGAACATATTACAATACCCACATCCCCAGTTGATCTCATTACAAGTTTGCTAGAAGGCGTTTCACAACTACATGATCACCTTATATCCCCAGAAGAACTTAGAGTCTATGTAAATAACAAATTAGCTGCTGAAAATGAACTGGGTGTTGATGAAATTGATCGGTTACATAAACTTAGTGACCTCGCAAAGTTCTATGGACATTATCAAGAATATAAATGGAAAAATAATTTTATTGACTATGATGATATGGCCACACTCACGTGCAAATTGCTTGAGAATAATAAAATTGCTAAAAAAAGTATCCAGGGAAAATATGATTATATAATGGTTGACGAATTCCAGGATACCAATTATGCTCAGTTATATCTTGTGAACTTATTGTCAGAAGAAGGTCATTTGACCTGTGTAGCAGATGATGACCAGTGTATCTATAGGTTCAGAGGTGCCTATCTTTCTAATATAGGTCAATTTGAAGACATTTATCCAACCCTTGAAAAGATCAGTTTAACTTTTAATTACAGGTCAACAGAGCAGATAGTAAAAGTTTCCCAGGACCTGATAACTGCTAATCCTGATAGACATGAGAAAGAGATTGTTTCATATAATGGAGAAGGTGAACCTGTAAAGGTAGTTAGATCACCAGATGATGTAAGTGAAGCAGAATGGGTTGCTAGCGAGGTTAGAAGGCTTATAAATGAAACTGATATTGAACCGATGGATATCTACATTCTCACACGTAAAAGGGCGGATGGTAAAAAGTACAGTGATGCCCTAAAAAGACAAATGATCCCTGTAGAATATGTTGGTAATTTGAAAATAACAAATTTACCTGTTGTACAGGAAGCACTTTCCTATATACGCTTTGTTTCAGACCCGTTCAATAATGGTATTGCTTTTGCAAAGATACTTTCCAGGGAAGGCGTGAGTGAGCATACATTGCAGCAAATCAATATAATGGCGAAAAAGCTCCAAAAAAAGGATAATATGCATGGTGATGGCATTTATTCTGTATTGCTCTATCATTTAGACAAACTGGGTCTTGATCAAGAGGAACTTGTACGGTCCATAATGGATAGACTCCATGAACTAATTGAGTATAAGAAGAACCACCTCCCCTCGGATACCTTGAAATATTTACTTATGGAAGTCACAGACCTTTATCGGTTACAAGTTCAGGAGAATACTAAAAGTTCACGCAGGAATATTGAGGTTTTGAACTCGTTGGTAAAGATGGTAGAGGACCTCGAGTTAATTGAGGGGAACAATGAACTCTATGATGTGATGGAACATCTTAATCTTGTATCTGATATGTCGATAGATGAAGGTGAACCAAGTGATGACAATAGTGTCAAGGTAATGACGATCCACCAGTCAAAAGGAAAAGAGGCGAAGGTAGTCTTTGTCTGCGATATGGCAAACAGGCATCTCCCCTTACAGTACAAGAACAAACAATTCACAGTACCATTTGAGCTAGCAAAGGGTGTTCAAAGGGACGTGGAAGAAAAAGTTTTACATCTTGAAGAGGAGAGGAGACTCGCATACGTAGCAATGACTCGTGCACAGGAACAACTTTATCTTGTTTTCCCGGAAAGGTATACTGGTAATGTTAGAGGAGTGAAACCAAGCCAGTTCTTGGAGGATATCGATTATACCAGAAACCCACTTATAGAGTTGATAGAAGCCGAGCCAGTTGTAGAAGAACTTGGACTTGAAACAAATTCACCTTTAAAGAGAAAAATGGTGGAACAAGAGGATCTTGTTAATATGTATACAAAACAGGGTCAGTTCAGGCACGCTCTTGATTCATTGGTACTCTTAGCTCAATTAAAGGAGCTGGAGAATGGCGGAAATCCTGAAAGTATAGAACTTGCAGACATTTTGACAATAGATATCAAGACATCAGAAGAATTACAGGACCTGACTGATAATAAAGTACCACCACTTGTAGATCCTGGAATGCGATTCTCTGCATCAAAGATCAAGACATATGAGGAATGTCCGCTAAAGTTCAAGTTCCAGTCGATATTACATATCCCAACTCCACAAAAGGCATACTTCAGGGTTGGCACAGATGTTCATGCTGTCCTTGAAGAAATGGCAAAACTAAGGATACGCGGTGAAAAGATCGATATGGGTCTTGCAAAGGATATGTTGGATAGGTCATGGGAATCCTGTGATTTCACCTCCGAGACACAGGAACAACAGGAATATAACAAAATGCAGAAAATGCTTGAGTTCTGGTTCGAATTCGAGAAAGATAACACCAACGAAACAGTAGAAGTTGAAGAATGGTTCGAACTTGATATTGATGGTGCTCATTTTGGTGGACTGATAGACCGTATTGACCGGACACCAGATGGTGAGTATATTGTTATAGATTACAAGACAGGGAAGAGCACAACTAGTAAGAAGAAGTTAAATGAGGATGTTCAGATGGCATTGTACTGTCTTGCAGTTAAGGAGAAGTATGGCAAATTACCCATCCAGGCAGGTCACATGTATGTTCATCCAGATAATGCTGAACTGAGATTGGTTGATGTTAGTGAGGAGAATGTGGCGAAAGTGCTTGATAGGGTAAGAGAAATTGTATCCAGAATATTGGCCGAGGACTTTGAGGTAACAGGGAATCCTAATTGTCGATTCTGTGACTATAAAGGAATATGTAGTTTTGGGGAGTGAATCACTTTAGTAGAAGAATACTAAGAAGGAGCACATTTAGGTAAATATTTGTGATACCAACATTTTAGGTGTCATGTTATGTTATATCAGGGTATTTTGTTCACCCATGAATAATTCTGTTATGAAAACAGTGCAATATTTGGTCTGAATAATCGGAGATGAAAAATAAATTTGGAAAGTATTATATATGCCATTGATATTAAATGTTTAGTTAGTGGGTGTAAATTGTGATAACAACCTTAAAAGCAATCGGTGAATATTCTCTACAAAGATCAAATATAGACTTGGAAAAGCCAATAAATGTACTTGTGGAGAATCCCAATGATAATGGATATTACAAAAACGTCTTTGTTATTTTAATTAAACATGATGTAAATTCTTATATTTTTCAAGAAGTGGAACACCAAGAGTTCTCAAAAGAACGTTTAGATAAATATCTGTACAAAAAAGGATCATCTAAAGGACCTGACCTAACTCCAACTGCAAAGTTGACAGAGGCTCATAAAACCCTAACCAATAAGATAATTGGCTGGTTTAATGGTGTACTAACTAAATCGAATAGTTCTTTGGATGAAGATGAATATTCTCTTCTTAGTTCCATTAAAGATGTTTTAGCGAACAACTTTGAGTTGATAATAGAACAGTTAAAAGAACTCATAAGTGGCCTAGATGGAAATGAAAGCGCGATTGTTACAATTGCTATAAATGAAGATGATCAGATAAAATATGTTGGCGACATTGATGTTTTCAAGAAACTTCTAGTAAGTAAAAGTACTTCCGACCTTTATGATAAATATGGCGTTATTTCAAAACAAGAAAATAAAACGTGTTCAGTTTGCTACCAAATAGCGGATGAGGTATTTGGCTTTTCTACACCATATAAATTTTATACTGTAGACAAACCTGGTTTTGTGGCGAGTGGGTTCGATCAAAGTAACGCATGGCAAAATAATCCTGTGTGTCTCAATTGCTCTTTAAAAGTAATTGCTGGTAAGGAATACATAGAAAAATATCTAAAGTTTAATGTATACAGGCTTGATTATTTCATTATACCCAATATCTTGGTAAAAGAAGGCATTGAAGATATCTATTCAGTTTTTGAGGACTATAGTACAATAGATGTTTCCTTGAATAAAGAGTACGGTAATTTCCTAAAGACAAGAGAAGACGATCTTCTTTATTACCTCAGTGATCTAGAAAATCATCTTAACATCGATCTCATGTTCTTTGCGAAAAGTAATGCACAGTTCTCTATAATCTTACACATAAAAGATATACTACCATCTAGACTGAAACATTTATTCATTTTAAAAGATGAAATTGACCGTAAAATCATTTTTAAAGAGAATATATCTCAAAACGAGATCCATCCAATTGAGTTTTCACTTAATAACGTCTATACTTTTTTCCCGAGTTCTCGTGAACACCCTGACAACACCAAATATTTTTTGGAAATAATGCATTCGATATTTACTGGTAGACCTATAGATTACAAGTTTTTGCTAAAGAACATATTGTATCATATACGATATAAACATAAAAATGAACAATCTAACAGGTGGCATACACTTGCGGGTCTTCAACTTCTTGATTATGTATATAGGCTAGGTATTTTGAACGGATATAAAGGAAATGATAACATGGACCAGCAGGATATATCAAAGCTACTTGAAGATGCAGATGTAGATAGTACTGACAGCTACGAAAAAAGGTCGAATAAAATATTTAATGAATTCGATGACTTTTTTAATATGGATGCAAAGAAGGCTATTTTTCTTGAAGGTGTGCTTGCCCAGTATCTATTGAACATACAATGGCAAAAACGTAAAAGCACACCTTTCAAGAATAAATTACGAGGTCTAAACCTTGATGAGAGGTATGTTAAAAGATTGCTACCTGAGATACAAAACAAGTTAGACCAATACGATGCAAATTACTATTCAGGTCTTGAAACATTGATATCTAAATATATGATACAGTCTGGAAATGGCTGGAAGCTTTCAAATGATGAAATCAGTTTTTATTTCGTTTTAGGAATGAACCTAGCAAGTTACGTAAAACCACAAACATCAAGCCAATCAGATGATCAAGGAGAGATAGATTTATGAACGAAATTGTAACTAACAGATCAGAAATAGTGTTTTTGTATGATATTAAAGATGGAAATCCAAACGGAGATCCTTTAGATGATAATAAACCGAGGATAGATGAAGAAACAGGTATCAATCTAGTGACAGACGTTAGACTCAAACGTACTATTCGTGATTATCTCTATAAATACAAGAAAGAAGAAATATTTATTCGTGAGATCGAAGATGATAAAGGGCATATCCAAGATGCTAAAGCGCGTGCAAGAGACTTTCTTACTATAGAAGAACCCGTTAACACCCTTCAAGAAGGAAAGAATAACATCAATGAGAACCTTTTAAAAGAATGTATCGATGCTAGGCTTTTTGGTGTTACTATTCCACTCGAACTGAAAATTAAAGATAAAAAAACTACCAAATCGCAAAAATCATCTATTATCCATACAGGACCGGTTCAGTTTAAGATCGGTAAGTCCATGCATCGAGTATTCATAAAGCATTTTAGAGGTACCGGTGCATTTGCATCTAAAACCGAAACAAGTCAGAAAACCTTTAGAGAAGAAGATTTTTTACCATATTCTCTTATTAACTTCTATGGTATTATTAATGAAAATGCAGCAAAAGGTACTTTACTTACCGAAAATGACATAAAATTATTACTTGATGGTATATGGAATGGTACTTCCAACTTGATATCAAGGACCAAGTTTGGACAGGTGCCACGCTTGTTGCTCAAGGTCAACTATAGTGTAAATAGTTATCACATTGGAGATATAAATGGACTTTTAAAGCTGGTTTCAGATACAATTGATGAAGAAATAAGAGATATATCTCAGGTTAAATTAGAACTTGCACCTTTACTGAGAAAGCTAAGTATCAACAAAGATAAAGTAGCTAATATAGAATACTTAGCTGATGACAATCTCAGTTTCGTGGTTGATAATGATCCTGTAAACCTTAAAGATTCTCTTGAAGATATTGGAATACAGACTAAGATAATTACATTATGAAGGTCGGTGTGATACTATGAACGTACTGGTGTTTGATATTTGGGGTGAATATGGTCATTTCAAGAAGCATTATACTACTACTTCACCCCTAACATATTCAATACCACCAAGAACTGCCATTGCTGGTATGATGGGTGCAATTATTGGATTAGGTAAAGAAGAGTACTCAGAGATCATGTCTAAAGATAATTGTTACATTGGTGCTCAAATACTAAATCCTATAAAAAAAACAAGAATTTCAGAAAACCTGATCAACACTAAAAGTGCCGACATGATGGCTCGGATAAAAGACAGAACTCAGATAAGGTTCGAGGTGTTAAAGGATGCAAAATATAGGATATATTTTTCCCATATATCTGCTGACATATATCAAAAGGCACACGAAATGCTGAGTTCTCATAAAAGCTTTTATTCATTATCTCTGGGGTTAAGTGAACATCTAGCTAATTTTGAATATGTTGGCGAGTTCATATGTGAAAGAGGTATTTTAGGTGAAAAAACAGATGTATTGACAGTAGTTCCTGAAAAAAATATTGAGAAAATGTTCTTCTTTGACATGGATGGTCAAAAAAACAAAGAGTATTTTTCTGAATCTATGCCAGTTGAAATGACCAATGAGAGGGTAGTTTTAGAGTACACTAATGTGCTATACGAGAAAAACGGATATCCAATTACATCAATACCTAAAGAACATTGGAACATTGAATGTGGTGGAAGTATTGTGTTCCTTTAAACTTCATTCTCATCCTTATAAACTACTGTACGACCATCTCAATCATGTGGGGGAGAGATGTAAGCGCGTTGCATGCTCAAAACACTTGAACTTTTCTGCATTCGGTATATCGAAACAAGATTTTATCAATGTCGCATATGTTCTTGGAATTTCGCACGATTTTGGGAAATCTACATCTTATTTTCAAGAACATTTATTTGGAACACATAAAGACAAATATCAAAATATTAGGAGCAGACCACATACACAACATGGTCTGATATCTGCTATATTCACATATTATCTACTTGATAAACTACTCGAAAACGATACTGATATGAAAATGAGTTTACCTATAATGGGTTATTTAATCGTAAAAAGGCATCATGGTAACCTTGATAATTACGATAAAGAGATTAATGTTCTTGTAGATGAAACTAAAAAAGATATTTTAAGAGATCAATCTAAAATGGTCTATAGGGATGAGGTAGAGAAGATATACAAGTTATTATTTGAAGATAAGATAAACGTGAACATAAATGTTCCTAGTTTCTTGGATGATATCCTTGATGTTGTTAATGCTATTCACAGACCTTCAAGACTAAAGTTCCAAAAGATCTTAAAGAAAAATAACACAAATGAGTATTATTTAATGTTACACGTTTTATATTCAATCTTGATAACTTGTGATAAGCTAGAAGCCTCGGATTTGAATTATCCTTCATGTAATATTAATGTGCCAGTCGATATTGTTGATAGGTTCATAGAAGGTTCATGTTTTGATCAAACTATGGACACTATCAATAATATTCGAGATGATATCTATTCATGTGTTACCGGTCAAGTCGATAAAGTAAACCTGGACTCGAATAATATTTTCACATTAAATGTCCCAACTGGTACTGGAAAGACACTGAGTTCATTTTCATTTGCATTAAAGCTCAGGGAACGTATCTATAAGGAGTGCGAGTATAAACCTAAAATAATATATTCATTACCATTTTTAAGCATAATCGATCAAAACTTTAAAGTTATAGAGAAGGTCTTTTTGGAAACTCAAGGGACCAGTCCTACTTCCGATATTCTCCTAAAACATCACCATCTTGCAGATATATCCTACACTAGGTCTAATGAAAGTGATATGGATACACCAGATAGTCTTGCGATGATAGAGATATGGAACTCAGAGATTGTGGTGACTACATTTGCTCAGTTTTTCCACTCTATTTTCTCTCATAGGAACAGAGCACTCAAAAAAGTACATAATATTGCAAACTCTATAATTATTTTAGATGAAGTTCAGTCGATACCTCATAGGTATTGGGGCGTATTAAGCAGTATTTTGAGGTCTTATGCACACTATTTTAATACCTATATCATTCTTGTTACTGCTACTCTACCTCTAATATTCGATCCCAAAAAAGATGATATTCTTGAACTAGTACCCAATAATAAGAATTATTTTGATAGTTTGAACCGTGTTAATTTGGATATTAACCTAGAACCAGAACATATCGATACATTCAAAGATAAGTTAGTCGACGATATTGAGGACAAGTATGCTCATAATGATGTACTTATTGTAATGAATACCATTAGGTCATCTATCGATGTATATGATCATTTAAAACAACTGGACCTTGATGATACAATTTATTATTATCTATCAACAAATGTTATTCCAAAGCATCGTATTGAGAAAATAGATGAAATAAAAAATAAAGGTATAGGTGAGGTGAGGAAAGTCATAGTTACTACACAAGTAGTTGAAGCAGGAGTTGATATTGACGTAGATGTTGTTTACCGGGACCTAGCACCTTTAGATTCTATAAATCAAGTTGCTGGTAGATGTAATCGTAATTCTACAATGAAAATGCAAGGGACTGTTAAAGTAGTTAATATAATGGATGATAATAAAGAATTGAATAAATATATTTATTCTACGTATCTCATGAACACAACAAAAGATGCACTTTCGTCTAATCATTCTATGCTGATATCAGAGAGTAGCTTTTATTCACTAAATATGACATATTTTAATAAATTGAAAATGACAAGTAGTAGTGACGAATCTCAAGAACTCATATCATGCATAAACATGCTTCGATTCCATGATCTAGGTTCAAACTTTAAGTTGATCGATGACCAAGATTTCCATAAAATAGATGTTTTTGTAGAAGTAGATGAACATGCAAAAAGTATATGGACCGAATATCTAAACTTAAAGGATATGGAATATGGAAATAAGAGACATGAAGGTTTGATCAAGATAAAAAACAAATTCAATGAACATGTCATCTCAGTTCCAAAAAAAGATTTTGCGTGCGAGTATTTTGATGACCTTGAAATTGGTTATATTCCTATTGATCAATTAAAAAACTATTATAACAAAGATACAGGTTACATATTTGAATTACCTACATCGACCATATTTTGATTAACATGCTTGTAGATATTGTAATTATTAAACTGTTTACAGTCCCACATTTCCGTGGAAATGCTGCACAATTGAGAGGATACATAGCTACTAAGTTCAATGAGTATGAGCTCTTACATCAACATCGTGCTGATAAGGTACTATATACTTACCCAAGAGTGCAGTACAAGGTCATTGAAAATATACCAATGTTAGTAGCTATCGAGGAAGGAGTAAATGTATTGCAAGATATCTATGGGGAATTAAACGAGATTAAAACAATGAACAATACATATAAAATAACATCTAAGCAGATAATTGCGGAAAAAAGAGAGTTTGGTTTAGCTCGGGAACAAAATAGGTATGAGTTTGTAACACCATGGTTTGGTCTGAATCAAACCAATTTTAAGAATAAATATTTGAAGGTGTCTGATGAAGAGCGTGCAAGTATACTACGTAAAACAATCACGGGGAACTTACTTGCACTCTCCAAATCCTTAGGATACTACGTTAGTGAAGAGGTCAAATGTAACACATATTTAAGGGCAATGCCTACCAGATTCAAAGGTGAAACTATAGTCACATTTAAAGGTCATTTTAACACTAATTTTGTTATACCTGATTATCAAGGACTAGGGAAATCTGTATCACGTGGTTTTGGGACAGTGAAATTATGCAACTTGTAATAAATTCGTATGGTTCATTTTTAAAAAAGCAGAATAACTGTTTTCTTGTTAAGAAAGATGATGATGTATTCGAAGTATCCGCTAATAAAGTTCAGAGTATCCTTATATCAACATCTTCTACTATAACAACAGATGCTATCGAGTTTGCTATTGAGAACAATATAGACATAGTTTTTCTTAATAAGTTTGGATATCCTTTTGGTAGGGTTTGGCACTCAAAACTTGGAAGTACTACACTAATTAGGAGGAGACAGATAGAGATTGCAAATACTCAAAAAGGTATAGAAATGGCTAAAAGCTGGATAGACATCAAGCTAGCTAATCAAATAAGTCTTTTAAAAGACCTTAAAAAGAACAGAGCTGATAAAAAAGAGTTTATTGATGAAAATATAAGAATAATAGGGAATATGCAGGCAGACCTTAGTGAACTTAAAGGTACTCTTGACGAAATACGTAACAATATCATGGGGCTTGAGGGTATGTCGTCAAGAGCATATTTTGATGCAATAAGCTATAGCTTACCAGATAGATGGAGCTTCAGTGGAAGAAGTAGGCAACCTGCAACAGATGGTTTTAATTGCATGCTGAATTATGGATATGGTGTTCTCTACTCAATTGTAGAAAAAGCATGCATAATTGCAGGACTTGATCCCTATGTAGGCTTTCTTCATACAGATAACTACAATAAGAAATCACTAGTATTTGATCTGATCGAAATGTATAGGATTTATGTAGATCGATCGGTCATTTTCTTATTTTCAAAGAAAAAAGTCAAAGATACGTTTTTTGATACAATTCCAAATGGACTGACATTGAACAAAGAAGGGAAGGTTCTATTGATAGAATCTTTGAATATTTCACTTGATAATAAAATCCCGTACAATGGAAGAAATGTAAAAGTTAGGAATGTTATACAACATGACCTCCATAAAATTGCTAATTCGTTAATTAAGTAGGTGGTGGTGATACTATGTTAGTATGGGTCATATATGATATTACTGAAAATTCAACTAGAAAAAAAGTTAGTGACGCATGTAAGAACTATGGTCTATACCGTGTTCAGAAAAGTGTATTCCTTGGTGACCTTAATGATAATCAAAGGGATTCATTATCTATAGAATGTGAAGATGTTATCGATGAAGATATTGATTCTGTATATATATTCCCAATGACACAGGATTCTTTTAATAAGGTCAAACTTCTAGGTCAAGCATTTAATCGAGAACTTGTGAGTGACTCTGTTATAACTAAGTTCTTTTGATGATAACTATGGAACCCGATTAGATGATGCGGAAGGACTAAATCAATTGGGTTATAACTAAGTTCTTTTGATGATAACTATGGAACTAGATACTAATAATCCTATGATTACAATAACAGACGTAATGGAATATACCTATTGTCCTCGTTTCATTTATTTCATGTATTGTCTTGATATACCACAGTATGAAGGGAGTAGACTAAAAGTTCAAAAAGGTCGTGAAATACATCATAAGAAATATATACACAACAAGGACTATTTCAGAAAGAAATTGGATTGCTTAAATAAGGAGTCAGAGGTATTCTTATCATCAAGTAAGAATCGAATAAGGGGAATCGTTGATGAAGTGCTGTTCCTAAATGATGGGACAGCTGCTCCTTTTGAATATAAGTTCGCTGAACATACAGATCGAACATATAAACCACATATATATCAACTGTTGATACAGGCGCTGTTGATAAAAGAGAATTATGGGAAAAATGTAGAAAAGGGTTACATTTGTTATACTCGCAGTAATAACCTTGTTAAAGAAATAAAGTTCAACATGTCTGATTTTAATAGAATTGAACGTGTTATTGATGATATACTCCGTATAATTGAAAAAGGAATGTTCCCAAAACCTACCTCTACCAAGAAAAAATGTGTTGATTGCTGTTATAGGAATATTTGTGCATGACTGACTGTTCCCACAGGTAAAGCTATGAAACTTTTTATAGGATAAGACTTAGTTATCGATAATTTCTTATATTTATAAACTATTCTATAATTTACTAACAAGAAAAGTAGCTCAGTAATTGGGGTAATTTGAAGTGTTTATTAGGTAAATGAAGGAAATTTTTCCCCAATTCAAATGCAACATCCATTAAAACAAGGATTGAAACGATTTCTAGCATCGATGATCTATATCGGTTCGTTCAATTCAAATGCAACATCCATTAAAACAAGGATTGAAACAGAATAGAATTGCAGATGCTGCCAGAACGAGCAACCCAAATTCAAATGCAACATCCATTAAAACAAGGATTGAAACAAAGCCATCCAGGATGCACGTAGTACAGCGCTTGAAATTCAAATGCAACATCCATTAAAACAAGGATTGAAACCATAATCCTCTTACTATAGAAGGTTGGGTATATACATATTCAAATGCAACATCCATTAAAACAAGGATTGAAACCAATGGAGGTTTACATAGGAATTTTTGATATAAAATTCAAATGCAACATCCATTAAAACAAGGATTGAAACCACCAATTCGGAGATCCATATATACTATTAAGAATAAATTCAAATGCAACATCCATTAAAACAAGGATTGAAACAGATCAAAAACATAGATGGTGAAACGCGAGTCATTGGATTCAAATGCAACATCCATTAAAACAAGGATTGAAACTGGTGGTTTTAGGTTCTGGTGTACTAACTGTCATGGATTCAAATGCAACATCCATTAAAACAAGGATTGAAACTGTTGAGAATCATCTCGGCTTGAGCAGTGTTCCCAAATTCAAATGCAACATCCATTAAAACAAGGATTGAAACCATAAACTAAATTATCTATACTCATGTGTCTGCATATTCAAATGCAACATCCATTAAAACAAGGATTGAAACAACATTCCTGAACCGCCACCGCGGAAACCTATCTTATTCAAATGCAACATCCATTAAAACAAGGATTGAAACAATCATAATTTATATGAAAAATTCCTATATAAACCTATTCAAATGCAACATCCATTAAAACAAGGATTGAAACCCGGATTAACAGAATCTGAAACCGTGTCGGACAAGATTCAAATGCAACATCCATTAAAACAAGGATTGAAACCTAGTGGACTTAGTTTTACTCCATGTTGAATTAGAAAGATTCAAATGCAACATCCATTAAAACAAGGATTGAAACTCTTTAAATTCACAAACTTTTCTTATATACAAATCATTCAAATGCAACATCCATTAAAACAAGGATTGAAACGGACATTTCATACCTACTATATCAAGAGATATTACTTATTCAAATGCAACATCCATTAAAACAAGGATTGAAACAACATTCGTATGTTGGAAATGGTATTTCTGTATCTAATTCAAATGCAACATCCATTAAAACAAGGATTGAAACTTCTCCCAGATTGTGGCGTCTCATAATCAGGGAGATCATCATATTCAAATGCAACATCCATTAAAACAAGGATTGAAACACTCAATCTGGTTTAACATATGATCAACTCTTCATAATTCAAATGCAACATCCATTAAAACAAGGATTGAAACTCCAGGTAGTTCTGGTGACGGTTCTTTTGCTATAGGATTCAAATGCAACATCCATTAAAACAAGGATTGAAACTCAGCCGGTGCAGAGATTGCTGCAAGAAGGCCCAGATTCAAATGCAACATCCATTAAAACAAGGATTGAAACCATATAATTCGTCTTCTCTATTCCAATCTGAAATCCATTCAAATGCAACATCCATTAAAACAAGGATTGAAACTTTCAGTATAAAGATATCTTGGTCTTGTATATGATAATTCAAATGCAACATCCATTAAAACAAGGATTGAAACGGCACTACACACTATGTGGTTCACTATATATATATCTGATTCAAATGCAACATCCATTAAAACAAGGATTGAAACTTGACATCATGCACGATAAACGAATCAAGCACAGCATTCAAATGCAACATCCATTAAAACAAGGATTGAAACTTCCATGAACGCAGGGTACTGGATTGACACTCCGGAATTCAAATGCAACATCCATTAAAACAAGGATTGAAACTTATCCCGTTTCATGAATGATCTTCCTCTGTTAATATTCAAATGCAACATCCATTAAAACAAGGATTGAAACACCATCACAGAGATCATTCATGGGGGAAAAGAGGAAGATTCAAATGCAACATCCATTAAAACAAGGATTGAAACTTCTATGGAGAAATAACAGATGCCCTTACCAGACAAATTCAAATGTGTCGTTACAAACTGGGATTATATTTATGATAATTGCAGGACAGTTGCAAATGAGGTGAAAGATTCAGGTTATGAACCCGATATGATAATAGCGCTTGCAAGGGGAGGATGGTTTGCTGGACGTGTCCTATGTGATCTTCTGGGTCTTGATGACCTTACAAGCCTTAAGGTGGAACATTATATTGGCACAGCCCTTGCGGGTAATGAACCAAAGATCAAATATCCGCTAGCAGACAATGCTGTTGCGGGTAAGAAAGTTCTAATTGTTGATGATATTGCAGATACCGGTAAGAGCCTGCTCCATTCTCTGGAATATGTAAAAAAACAGAATCCACTTGAAATAAAAACAGCCACATTACAATATCTGGATTCATCAGAATATCATCCTGACTACTGTGGCGAACATCTCTATGAGTGGGCATGGGTCGTATTCCCATGGAATTTCATTGAGGATATGATAGACCTTATATCTACCCTAATGAAAAAAGAGGCAAAAGATCATTGGGATATACCTGCGATCAGAGATGGTCTTTATGAATACCATTCTCTGGATACCTTTGCTTTTGAGATAGCTCAGCCGGGCAGGATCCCTGAGATAATATGGGAAATGCATCGCAGAGGTATTGTGGAATCGGTTATTGAGGATGGAAAACAGTATTGGAAAATCATTTAAGTTCTGTTTAATCCCATTAATCTCATGAATGAAAAAGTAGATGTTGTAATAATTTTAGTGGTTGAAATAGTATATATGTCGCAAAGACTGTCTAAATCTTTTTTAAAATGTAATATCATTAAAACAAGGTAATAGTGTCATAAAGAGATATATAGAATATTTCTAATTAATTTCCATTTCTGCTACTTCACGGATCCTTTTGATGATGGATGCCAGACCATCAGCTCTTGCTGGTGAAAGGTTTGATTTTAGTCCCGTCTCTTCGATAAAATATAGGTCAAGGTCTACAATTTCCTGTGGAGATCGGTTGTTCATAACTTTCATTAACAGGTAGATTATACCTTTTGTTATCATAGCCTCACTATCAAGATGAATTATGAGTTTACCATTTTCTATATGGGTTCGTATCCAAACCTTGGACTGGCAACCGCTGATAGCGTATTCTTCGGTCATGAACTGTTCATGCATTGGTTCAAGTTCTCTGGCAAATGAGATGAGTAACTCATATTTTTCAAGCCATTCAAGTCCTTGGAACTGTTCTATGATCTCATCCTGGATATGGTCGCTCATGAAAACATCATCCTTGCCTTTTCTATGCCATCCATTAGAATATCGATATCCTCTTTTGTGTTATACAATGCAAAACTTGCTCGCACAGTACCTTCAGTGCCAAGCAACTCCATCAATGGCTGTGCACAATGATGACCTGTTCTGACAGCAATTCCCATCTTGTCCAGTATAAGACCTAGGTCATAATGATGAATATTCTCAATGTTGAATGATATTGAACCACACATATCTTCATTATTCCCGTAAACAGTAATGCCATCGGTATCAAGCAATCTTTCTTTGGCATAGGAATATACATCATGTTCATGCTCTCTGATCTTATCAAGACCAATATTTTGCATATAATCAATTGCTGCACCAACACTTATGGCACCCGAAATATTAGGTGTTCCTGCCTCGTACCTTAAAGGAGGAGAAAGATACGTTGATCCCTCAAAGGTCACTTTATCGATCATACCACCACCGCCTCTTGCAGGCATAATATCACTGTACCTATTATTGGTATAAAGAATCCCAATACCCGATGATGCGTACATCTTATGTCCAGAAGCTGCCAGAAAATCACATCCAATTTTTTCAACGTCAAGGGGTAAATGTTGGATCGACTGAGCTGCGTCTACTAATACAGGAATATCGTGATCCGCTGCAATTTCAGTTATTCTCTTAATATCATTCACGGTCCCAAGTACATTGGAGACATGAGAGATGGCTATTAGCTTGGTCTTATCCGTGATTTCCATTGAATCCAGTAACAAATTACAATCTTCATCCATAGGTATGGTTTTGATCTTAGCTCCCGCTAATTGCCATGGAACAATATTTGAATGGTGTTCCATTCCACTTATGAGAACTTCATTACCCATCAAAGTTGATTTTAATGAAAATGCAACCTGATTGATCGAATCGGTTGTACCTGCAGTGAATGTAATTTCACTTGGATCACTGCTACCAATGAATGTACTTACCTTCTTTCTTGCCTCTTCATACAGATCACTTGATAGTTCACTAAGATAGTGTACACCTCGATGAATATTACTGTTATCATATTTGTAGAAGTCAGAAATGGAATCTATCACTGAACTGGGTTTTTGGCTTGTAGCTGCATTATCAAGATATACCAGTCTCTGACCATATATCTTATTTTTAAGTATAGGAAAATCATCTCGAAGATCTGTCATTTTTTCACCATTTCAGCAAGTGAGAACCAGTTTTTCTCATCAGAAAAAATATCAGATACAAAAAGACCAGCAGTATTCGCCATATCATAGATGTGCTGTACAGTATACTTCTGTGAATTTTCTGTATGAATTGTTTCCCCTTTCTTGAAGATAAAACGTTCCTCAAACAGACCACTTTTAACTACTAGATCCCTTTTTGCTTTCAAGTGCATCTCGATCCGAGACAGTTCCTTGTTAAAAAAAGCAACATGTTCAAAATCATCTGGATCAAAGTCAGTTCCTATATGATCGTTAGCCACCCTTAATATATTCTTATTAAACTCCGCGGTAATACCCAGACTATCATTATATGCTCTCTCAAGCACATTGATATCTTTTACCATATCAACTCCGAGAAGAAGCCTATCATTCTTATCCATGACGTTTCCAAGCCGTTCCATGAACTCATTAGTTCTAGCCGGAGTAAGATTGCCTATTGTACTCCCGAAAAAACAGAAAAACCTGTTCTTATCACCAGGTATTTTGTCCATACCTTCAATGAAATCGGAATTAATTCCATGAATACCGATCTCAGGGAACTTGTTCTGTAGAATATGACCAGATTTTTCCATAGCATCCTTGGAAACATCTACGGGATAATAAATGATGGTTTCACGAATATCTTTTGGAACTGCATCAAGGAATACTGATATCTTGGAACAATCACCACTCCCGAGTTCTACAAGGTTACACTCTTTCAATTCAGAATTAACTTTTTTAGCAGTTGAACTTAAAAGCGGGATCTCAACATTTGGTAAATAATACTCTTCAAGTTTTGTTATTTGTTCGAACAGCTCCGAACCTTTCTGGTCATAAAAGAATACGGATGGTAATGCCTTTGGCTCAGCCCTTAAACAAGTTAAAATCCTTTCTTGAACTGACCGTTCTCCTATCTCAGGCATAAAATTCTGTATGATCATTGTTCCGGCACACCTGTTTCAAAAGGAAGATCATTATTACTCCACTCAAACCATCCACCGTCAAAGACCGCAGCATTATCCCAGCCCATGAGCCAAGCGTTAAGGAATGCTTCACTTCCTCTCCATCCAGTACCACAATAGAAAGCATTACGCTTTTCGGGAGTTATACCTAATTCTTTCCATTTATCTTCAATTTCATGGTATTCTCGCATAGTGTGGTCCAGGTTCCTGTAGTTCTCCATGTGATAAGCATCAGTTCCGCAATCACCAAAGACAGAGCCTGGGATCCGACCTTTTTTCTCAATATAGTTATAACCACTCACTTCACCAATATATTCTCTCCAACTCCTGACACTTACCAGGTTTTTGTCAGGGTCTGAAAGTATCTCCTTTGCTTCCTCAAGATCAACAGCAAGTTTAGGATTTAAAGGAATATTGGCACCAAAGGATACTTTGTTTACTGTAATGGGTTCTGTTGTGACATTATAACCTGCATCAAGCCAGGACTGGAGTCCACCATTTAGGATCTTTACATCCTTGACTCCAGCATAAAGCATTATGAACGCACATCGCATTGCACCAAGGTGACCCGCGCTACTGCCCGGGAATGGGTCATCGTTTTTTGGGTAGGAGAACCTTCCATATACAATAACTGTAGTGTCACTGGAAATACCTGCATTTTCAAGTGCATCTTTTAGTTCTTCTGGTAAACGACGGTTCCATGTATCCTCGGATTCGAGTGAATTGGTATCAAGTGGTATTGAGCCTGGAATATGACCCTCTTCATAATCCTCTGGATTTCTGTAATGACAATGGCATATGACATACTTATCATTATCATATTCAGGTGCATTGTCTGTAGTTATCAATTGGTTCAGCCAATCAGGAGATACTAAATGTTGGTACCTTTCAAGTCGATCCATTGGCAGATCCCTTTCTACCCACTCGAAAAAAGATGGGTATATGCTCAGGTCAGTATAACCAGCCTTTTCAAACATTCTGGCAACTTCTTCTGCGTTCTCGGAGTCATAACCATAAATTACAAGTTTGTCTTGTGGTAGGATATCTTTGCTTCGAACGATCTCGATCCAGTCAATGTAACTTAACCACTTGTAAGGTAATGATTTAGCACTTTTTATATGTCCACCAGTGTTTTCCCCATTCTCCTTCCATCCATTATAAGCATCTACAGATCTAATATCAATGATCTTGTATCTATGCATATTTTCTAATAATTCATCAGTTGAAATGGATTTCATGTACTTAAATTGGTTAAGATAATATATGTAATTTAGGAAAAAAATTTCCGAGATTCTTTCTTTTTTTGTAATAACTGTATCGAAATCTAATGTTTCATAGAAATATTCCGTAGCTAGGTTGTTTTCAATCTGAAATAATATATTCTTATCTGGCGTAATTTTATTTGCTCTTAGTTTTTGTTGCAGTGTTATCGAATAATGCAAAGCTAAGAACACTTTTATTAATTGTGGCTGGCAAACTTAGGATGAATGGCAAGTTTAGGTTGAAGGAAGACTTTTGAATGTGGCCTAGATATTTGATTTAAGTGTGTATTATTGGAATCAATGGAATTTTTCTGAACGAAAAAGAAAGATTTTGAAAATGAAAAATTCAATCTAGCTAAATATATATCAAAATGCTAAAGCATTTTTTGGGCAGCTTGAAATACACTTTTCACATTTGATACAATCAGAACCTGGTTTACCTTCACTGACATGTAAATTCATAGGACATATCTTGTCACATTTCTTGCAATTGATGCACTTCATAGATTCAAGCTTTAAAGGACTTTTATCTTTTTCCAAAAGTTTCTGTAATGTTCCACCTGGACACAAAGTGCACCATGTACGGGAATGCATTCCAGTTCCTAAAATCAATACGATGCTTGTAGTCAATGCATATCTAATTACAAATATCATACCAATTTTTTCCACCATGCCTTCTGTAATAATAAATTGATTTACCATAGTAACAAGCAAAACCAAAAGTATTGGAATTCTTACCCAGTAACTTTTAAGAATTGAGGGTGTACGCATTTTATTCCGCTTTCCTCTATATTTAATATTTTCAATTATATCCGCAATAGATCCTTTTGGACAGAAGTTACCGCATGACCATCTTCCTCTTACCCTTGCGATAACCAAAATTAATAACAAGGTTATAGGTACAATAAATCCTAACAAAGGCTCTACAAATCCAAAAATCGAAACAAAAAGTATCAAAAAGCCAAAGTATTGTGTGTATCTCAACATAGTAGTGTCCTTCATTGTAGGATATTTAGGTTGAAAATATTTCGTTTTATGCTCAGTAATTTGTAGATAAGATGACGACTTCATCCACACATTTAAGGATTCCGATAGTACACACATTGTCTAAAAATGAGGTGCATTTCAATCATAATATTTGTCTTAGTTGTGGACACCAAGAAAATGGCGATATGAATGCTTCCAAGAACATATCATTTTTGGGTAGGTGTCAATTATCCCATAGTCCTCTGTCCTGTTAAAAGGAACATAAAAGGACAAGCCACCCTATTCATAGGGTGGTAGTTGACTAAGAATGCCACTAAAACAAGCCTTTCCCGGAAAGTTTTGTCAAAATTGAGATGAAAATATCACAGTGTTTTTGGTACATTGCTCCAAAATCTAAATCAATGGGCTTTCTGCTCTACATGTGTTGTGCCTTTTTCAACTTTATTATTTAAGAAAAATCAACTTAGTTCTATTTTTTCATATGAAGTTATATATGGAAAAAGAAATATCTTATTTAATTATTTTTAAGGTCATAAAGGTAAATCATGACTGACGGTATAATATGTATTGACACTGAAACCACAGGATTATCAGAAAAAGATGAGATATTGCAGCTAGCTATCATTAATGGATCAAATGAAGTACTCTTCTATGATCACTTTAAACCACAGTATGTAAAAAGTTGGCCAAAAGCTCAAAGTATACATGGCATTTCACCAGCAATGGTTGAGAATAAGAGGAGTATAGAATTTCATAGACAAAGAATCCAAAAGATAATCCAGAACTCTAAGATTATTATTGGGTATAATTTGGTTAAGTTTGATCTGAGGTTTTTGAAACGGGCCGGTATAACTGTCCCTGAAATCCCAGTTTATGATGTTATGCTAGAATTTGCTGATATTTACGGTGAATGGCATTCTTACTATGAGAATAATAAATGGCAAAAGTTGGTCACATGTGCTAAGTATTACGGTTATCCTAACCTAGATAATCTTCATGATTCATTGGAGGACGTGAAAGCAACATTATACTGTTATAGGTGCATGAACAATAAAAAATAGATATAATATCAATTTTGTATCTCAAGACTGTACTATATTCAAATATATTTGAAATTACTAAGAACTTCAATTGATTTTATTTTGTTTTTTTTTTACTAACACACTCTAATATAGTTTTTATTATTTTAACGATTTCCTTTTTTAAAAAAATCCTAAATAAATTATTTTTTTATTCTGAAACTAAATAAAGTTTTAAATTTATATAAGTACTATATTAAAAGCTTTTATTGTATTTAAATCTCAAATAAACCTTTAATACTAATAATTTTTTAAAAATTTAAAACAAGAATTCCTAAAAAAACTGTGTTTAAGTTTATTTAAGAGTGATTTTCTTATATAAACGAAGTTTCTTTTTTGATTTAAAATTAAACCACTTTACTAGAGTTTAATATTTTTACAAATTGAGTTGAGGAATGATCTATCAAAAATTTCTTTCAAAAATTGGGTTTCTTTATAGAAAATAATTATAGAAGTGTTATTATTATAGCAGTGCTTTTGCTAATAATATCAATTCAAAGTGCCCAATTGATCGAGATGGAATCGGGTACTGAGACCTATATTGATAAAGGTTCAAGTTTATATCAGGATTACGATCACTTATATCGCAACAATTTTGCAACTGAGCCTATTGTAATAATGGTTGAAGGAACCGACAGTTCACATCCTGAGTTGCTCAATTCGCTTGACAGGATAGAAATGTCAGTGTCCGAGTTTCCAGGTATTGTAGATGTATTATCTCCTTCTAGTATTGTCAAAGATGTCAACTATCAGACTACTGGAAGGAAGAATATACCAAGTGATCGTGTTCTTTTAAATGGAATTGTAGATGAGTATGTTCCTTCTCCTTTAATGCCCGATGACAGACATGCATTTGTCAGAATTCTAATAGATGGTCAAGTATCCGATAGTGATCAAGAGGAACTGCTGGAAGAAATTGAAAAATCTATTGAGATTGCAGGAATTCCACCAGGTTATCATGTGACAGTGACAGGTTTCCCTGCTTTTTTGATAGGAATGCAAGAAGAAATGCTTGACAGTATAACCACCCTACTATTATTGGCAATTATTTTGATGACAGTAGTGCTTTATATTGTGTTCAAGCATGTCAGATGGAGATTATTACCATTACCAATAGTGATAGTAGGTATAATATTCACATTCGGTGCAATGGGTTTACTTGATATTTCAATGACAATGGTCTCAATGGCTGCTTTTCCTGTATTGATCGGTATTGGGATCGATTATGCTATCCAGTTCCAAAATAGATTAGAAGAAGAACTTGAGATCGGTAAAACGAAACAAAAAGCTGTTGTCGATACGATCACCTATACAGGTCCTGCAGTTTTAAATGCACTTATTATTACGTCTCTTGGATTTCTAGCATTACTCACATCAAATATTCCAATGATCAGAGACTTTGGTTTATTGTTAATAATTGGTGTAATAATGTGTTTTATTGCAGCAATGTTTCTAGGGATAGCTATTTTTTATGGATTCCACAAAATAGAGGAAAAAAGAAGTAATGGCTCATCAAAAAACTTGAAATCCAATTCTAAACCCGAAAATGAATCAGATATTCTTAAATCAAGTCTAAAGAAAATTGCATTATTCTCAATTAATCATTCAGGTATAATACTAATTTTAGCTGCTATATTGTGTATTGGGGGTCTTTATGCAGATACTACGATTCCAATTGAGACTGATACTGAATCGTTTGTACCCCAGGATATGCCTGTATTGATCGACTTGAAAAATATGCGATCAATTGTTGACGATGATGCTTACTTAAACTTGATCATAAAAACCGATGATAACACAAACCCTGAATTACTAGAATGGATTGACGGATTCTCCCAACATCAAGTGGATAGTCGTAGTTATATTCACAGTTCTTCGAGTATAGTAGACATTATTAAAGAAACGAGCTATGCTGCTGGAACAATACCTAATACTCAAAATGAGATCGAATCCATATATGATAATTTATGTGAATCTCAGTTATCAGAACATGTCCATGAAAATGATATGCTTCTTCTAAAACTAAATGTTGGAAGTATTGTACGTGATAAGGGCATTGAAGGTATCGATGAGGTCATTGACATAGTTTATGAGGATATTGTTTGGATTCCACCTCCACCAGGCACCAGTGTAACTATTACAGGTAATTCGGTAGTTATGACCGATCTTCTTGAAGAATTAACTTCAGGCAGGTTACAAATGACTTTTCTTGGCATTATTTTTGTATTCCTGGGACTGCTCGTTTTGTACAAAGATGTTCTAAAGGCATTGATCCCAGTCACAACAATGTTCATAGTAATTGGCTGGTCAGGTTTTGTCATGTATTTTACTGGTGTTGAATATACTCCAATGACGGCTACAATGGGTGCATTAATACTAGCTGTTGGATCAGAATATGCAATTTTGATAATGGAACGATATTTTGAGGAAAAGAATAAAGGTTTCAATACTGAATATGCGATGATACAGACATTTGGTACTGTTGGTAAAGCTATAATAGCGTCTGGGATTACCACCATATTTGGTTTTTCAGCACTTATTGCCTCTTCTTTTGGCATTACTAGCAGTTTTGGGTTAATCACAGTGATCAATGTATCCCTTGCTCTGTTTGCCACTTTTATGATCCTTCCTGCTCTAATAGTCTCATTTGAGACACTAAAAGAAAAGAGGACTATTCCAATGTTTATTGAAAAAGTAAATTTTTTTAACGGTAGGTTGTAAATTATGATCAAGCAATGCAAGTCAGGTAATATTGGAAGGCTTAGTTTAGTAGTATTAGTATCAATTTTATTTATCTTGCTCATATTTGCAGTCAACTGCTCTTCTGCAAATGCAAAAGAATTTTTACCACCTGCTGTAGAGTATACTAGTAATTTTTATAGAGTACACGGGGAGCCCGATATAAGTGTAAGTGTTATTGGAGATACTGAGTTTGAAAGGGGAGAAACTGCACAAGTAAAATTAATACTTTCAAATAAAGGCAAAGTTCATGGTTTTGAGTCACTCAAAAGTGTCAATACAACAGATGAACACCAAATGGCAGTTAAAGAGCTGGAATATGGTTTTCAAAGAACCACTGCTCAAGGGATCAAAGTAAGTCTTGTCTCACCAAGTGAAGCTATTACATTAGATTCAAGTACACAACCTCATACTATAGACAATCTATATGCTGGTGTATTAAGCGAACCACTATCATTCCCGATAACCATTTCCAAAAATATTCCTGCAGGAATGTATGAATTGGAACTACTTTTACTCTATGAATATCCAAAAAGTATCAGGACGACTGATGGAAAAACAGCGATCATGGGAACACCAGGTGTCGAACACGCTGTCTACTATGAAAGTGTTGAAAAAACTATTAAAGTTCCTATTTTTGTTCAGCCTGATGCGAGGTTTGTGGTAGATGATATTGAAGGTACACTTGAAGCTGGTAGTACAAGTGTGATCAATGTAACCTATAAGAACATTGGAGAGTTACCAGCAAAAGATTCAGTTGCAAGGTTGATCACAATGAAACCATTGAGTACTGACTCTTCAATGCAGTATCTTGGAACTATTCAACCAGGGGATAGCAGTGTAGCATCTTTCAAAATAGATGCTGATAGGGATTCAACCATAAAAAAATATGGATTGGATAGCGAAATAAGATATACTGGTGAAGATGGTAGTTTTGTTCTTTCTGATAAAGTGTTGGTAGATGTAGTTCTTGAGGAGCCTAGCGTACATCTCAATTTGACCAGAATATCATTTGCTGGTATTATAGTAATAATCCTTTTTTTAATCATCAAAAGTAGAAGAAACAGTCAATTAGAACAAGATCAAGATTCGGAGAATGAGCCATGATCAAAATCAAGTATTTGAAATTATTGATATTAGCATATGTTATATTTTGTATGCTTTTTGTATTGCCAGTAAGTGCACAGTTTTCTATAAAACAAGTAGAAGTACCTGACTTCTTTAATTTTGGAGATGACTATTATAAAGTTCATGGTGGCCCTGATGTCACTGCAACTCTTATAGGTAATAATGAATATTCCAGAGGAGATGAAGTTACTATTAGTATAAATCTAATGAACAGAGGTAAAATAACCGGCTTTGAATCTAACCTTAACGCTGAAAATGAACTCGATATGCGATTACAAAGGGAAGAAATGGGTTATGAGTCCCAGAGATCAAATGCGCTTGGAATATCTGCAACATTAAAATCTGATGATCCTCACATAAGAGTCAAATCCGGTCCACAAGAAGCGGGTAGTCTTGCTTCTGGTGATCAGACCTTAAGACCATTACAGTTCAATATAGAAATAAAAAAAGATGCACCTACAGGTAAATATCCACTCAATCTCTCACTGCAATATGATTTCCAGAAAAATGTGCAATTAAGTGGAACTGATCATGATACTCTAGGAATGGTTGATAAAGAAGCTGGGTTTTGGTATGCAACTGCTCAACAGTTCCAAGAAATAAATGTCAATATAGTAGATGATGCACGATTTGAAGTTACTAACGTTACATATGATCTCATTCCTGGAAATAATGGATTGATATATGTCACATACAAGAACGTGGGTGAAGAAACTGCTAAAAATTCAGTTGTCAGGATAAGTACACATGATCCATTTAGCACAACTGATGACCAAGCTTTTATTGGAACATTAGAACCTGGAGATGAAAGTGTTGCCGTATTTAATTTGAATGTAAATGATGGTGCTACTCCTAAGATCTATGCAATGAACAGTATGATCAAGTATGAAGACAAAAATGGACATGTGGAAATGTCTGATAATATACAATTTCAGGTAGAACTTAAACCAGGTGATAGTTTACTGAACAGGGTAATCGTTCCAATTATATTTCTGACCTTTGTTAGTGGAACTGTACTGATTCTTCGTAAGTTAATTAAAAAAGGTAAGAAAAACAAATAAGTAAAAACTAAAAAAAGTGTATAAATATATGACATTACTACCTTGAAAATATTTTATTTGAGGATAAGGTCAGCAACTAAAAAATTGTAATTCTCATATTTAGCTAGATATATTTTTACGAGTCAATAGCATGAAACGGATAAAAGCATTAAAAGACATGGGACTAACTCAATATGAAGCTTCAGCTTATGTCGCTTTGCTAACACTAGGTGTCTCAACAGCACATGAATTGTCACGTAAGTCAGACGTACCTATGGGTAAAATATATGAGGTACTCTCATCTCTAAAGAATTTGGGAATAGTGGAGTTTCAGATGACTCGGCCTCGGATGTATAAAGCTAAAAAACCTTCTATAGCACTTGATAATTTATACTCAAAAAAAGAAGAGGAAGCAAAGAAACAGCTAGATAACTTGAAATTCAAATTGAATGAGATCGAAGAGATATTCTCAGAAGTACCACATCCTGATCATACATATATTAAGTTCTGGTACACAACAATTGGCGAAGATGAGATCCTAAAAAAAATGAAACATATGCTGGAAGAGACCAAACAAGAAATATTAATAGTTAAACCAAAATTATTCACAATAAAAACTATCATGAATAAAACGAATATTAATGAATCTAGCATTTTTGAACATATTGTTGCAGAGGCTATTAAAGCAGCTGAGAAAGGTATGATCATAAAAACGATTGCACCTGAGGAACTGATATTTTCTCTAAAACAGAAATTTGATACTATACAAAGCAAGAATGTAAAAAAAAATGTTTATTTAAAATATCTAGATTGTGATCATGATTTCATATTAGTCGATAATAGTATTATATTCATACCTATACATGACCCGCTTAATCCAACCAATATATTTGGTCAATTAAAAGTTTATGATAAGGAATATGGAACTAAACTGAAAGAAAAGCATGATCAACTTTGGATGCAAGCTAAACCTGTTATGTGAACTAGTCCACTAGCAATTAAGGATAGTTGACTAACATAAAAATCTATTTAACTGTTAAGTTCCCTAACTTAGTTATAGATTTATTTTTTGGGATAGTGACCAAATGTCGTCTAATGAACTTAATTCCCATGTTCCAAGATATATTTTGGATAAAATAACTGAAAGTTATTGCTATTGTAAGATAATCTTAAATGATTTGGGAGAACCTGTTGACTTTTTAATAAAAGATGTCAATAAAGCTTTTGAAACAATTTCAGGGGTAGATAGTGACAAAATACTTGGGAATAAGGCAAGTAAAGTATTTAATAATATAAAAAACGCCGATTTTGATTTGATTGATCTCTGCGGTCAGATTGCTTTATCTGGTGGAGAAAAGACAATTGAACAATATTCTATGATCACTAGATCATGGTATAAAGTGATTGTATTCTCACCTAAAAAATATTATGTTGTACTATTATTTTCTGAGATCAAAAAAGGTATAGATAACATCAATGAAAAAGAAAACATTCTGACAGTTTCACATGATATTATATTTAATTTAGATTCAAACTATGTGATTCAAAATGTTATAAGTTCACAAGAGACTAACAAAAGATTACGCATAGATAAAGATCATTTTGTAGGTAAACGAATTAATGATGTTGTTTCGGGTAACATTCTCGATAATTTTCTTCGAGCATTTAAGGTAGCTTATTCTTCTGGTGAAAACCAGATATTAGAATATGAATGTGACCATTTTGAAGAACCTCTATGGCTACGAGCCGAAGTAGCTTTTGTTGTACGTGAAAATAAATCACAGTATATTGTTATGGTTACTGATATTACTGATTCTAAAAAGGCTGAGGGAAAACTAATTTCAAAAGAGGAACAGGTTCAAAATCCATTCCCGGTTAATATTGATCTTTTCTGTATAATAGATCGAAATATCTGTTTTAAACAAATCAATGAAAATTGGGTCCATACTTTTGGATATAATGTTGAAGAAATACAGGGCAAACCACTCATAGACTTCATTCATCCAAATGATATTGAACCCTTCACAGAATTTATAGCTAAACTTAAGTTGAGTTGTGAACCCGAAAAAGTAGTTGCACGTTTTAGAAATGAAGATGGGACCTACAAATATCTTGAGTGGTACATGGAATTCATAGGTGAGGATATATACGCATCTGCTAGAGATATATCTCAGGAAAAAAGGGAAGCTCAGATCTATTACCTTAATCATCTAAGAAGCCAGGCTTTATTACAGCTTGGAAGAATGACTGGATCTCCAATTAAAGAAATCACAGACTTTGCACTAGAAAAAGCAGTTGAATTAACTCATAGTAAAGTGGGTTATCTTGCATTTCTTAATGAGGATGAGACAGTACTAAAGATGTATTCCTGGTCAAAATCTGCTATGAAGCAATGTAATACTTTAGATAAACCTTTAGATTATCCAATAAATACAACTGGTCTATGGGGAGAAGCTGTTAGGCAACGAAAACCTATTATAACTAATGATTATCAGGCATCAAATTCACTTAAAAAAGGAGTGCCTGAAGGACATGTACAATTATCAAGACATATGAACGTACCAATATTTGATGGGGATAAGATCGTTTTGTTGATCGGTGTTGGTAACAAGGAAGAAGAATATACTCAGGACGAGGTAAATGGTCTTATTTTGTTAATGGAAGGTTTATGGAGAATACTACGCCGTAAAAGTTCGGAAGAGGCATTAAAAGAAAGTGAGCACAAATATAGAGAACTTGTTGAAAATGCAAATAGTATCATCCTCAAGTTTGACTCAAATGGAAATATTTTGTACTTAAATGAATTTGGTCAATCGTTTTTCGGCTACTCGTCTTCTGAAATTTTAGGTAAGTCAGTGATGGGGACAATCGTACCAGAAAAGGATTTTCAGAATAAAGATTTACGTGAAATGATCTTAGATATTTCTAAAAGGCCTGAATATTATATCCACAATGAAAATGAGAACATAAAAAAAGATGGGTCACGTGTCTGGATATCATGGACTAATAAACCTGTATACGATAAAGATGGTAACCTTATACATATTTTGGCTATTGGTAAGGATATGACGGATCAAAAAAGAGCTGAAAATGCGATAAATGAATGGAAATCACTTTTAGAATATATTATCAAGCATGATCCGAATGCAATAGCAATATTAGACAAAAACCTTAATTTCAAGTTTGTAAGTGATCGGTTTAAACGCGATTATAAGGTTTATGATACTGATATAATAGGTAAACATCATTATGATGTATTTCCTGATATCCCTGAGAAATGGAGAAAAATTCATCAACGCGCATTAAATGGTGAAATTCTTTCTCAAAAGGAGGATAGTTTTCAAAGAACTGATGGGTCGTTTGACTGGACTCGTTGGGAATGTAGGCCATGGTATGGTCAATATGGTGACATTGGTGGAATTGTTATTTATACTGAGGTTATTACTCAGCGAAAGATAGCTGAACAAAAGATAATTGAAAAGAACCAACTTTTAGAAGATATTATTGATTCTACACCTGATATTTTAACGATTCAATTCCCTGATCACACGATAGAATGGTCGAATCGTTTTGGACATGAGGTATTGAACTTGAATCCTGAAGAAGTTTCAGGGAAAAAGTGTTATGAGGTTTTTGGACTAACTGATAACTGTGATACTTGTGTTTCAGAAGTAGCATTGATGATGAGAAGAAAAGAATCTCTAGAAAAATACATTCCTGAGTTAGGTAAGTATTTTGAGTTCCACAGCAGTCCGATTTTAGATGATAATGGAAATGTTATTCGAATTGTTGAACATATAAGGGACGTGACTGAGAATAAAAGGTTACAAGAACTTGAACGAAACAGATTGATAGTGCAGGAGATACATCATCGTGTCAAGAACAACTTGCAAGTAATTATCAGCTTACTCAACATGCAATCTCGCTTATTTAAAGATAGTCAAAATAGAATAAGATCAATGTCATTAGCGCATGAAAAATTGTACGGTACTGACAATATAGCCAATATAGAAGTTTCTGATTACCTTAAAAGTTTGATCAATCATATTTCGAAGAGTTATCAAAGTAATGAAAGAACGGTTATAATCAACTTTAGTTCAGATACTGCTCATCTAGATATGGAAAAAATCATACCACTAGGGTTGATATTAAACGAGATTCTAACTAACTCTTTTAAACACGCATTTTCAGCACAAGAAAAAGAAGATAATCAAATCTCTGTTTCTTTTAAGAAAAACAATGAAGTTTACCAACTATTAGTTTATGATAATGGTATAGGGCTCCCTGCAGATTTTGATATGGAAAAGTCAGATTCCCTTGGTTTCAAGATAATAAAAATGCTAGCTCAACAATTAGAAGGTAACCTTGAATATGGTAACTCGGATGGCACTTTTATAAAAGTTATTTTTTGAATGAAATTTTGAGTAAATGTACTTATTCATATACTTTTGAACAAACTCAAAGGTAACTGTCAAAGCGAACTACACCACACTCACACATGATGTAGTTCACAGGAGGAAATATATACTATCAATACTGGGAGAAAAGAATCTGGATCTAATAAGAGATTTTGTACTGGATATTACCCTGCTAAACTTGATATTACAGTCTTGCTCGATGAAGTCTATATAATTTTCCTGGAAGATGGGCAGGATGAGGTATATGTACTAACCTACTTGGAGATATCTATGGTAAAAGAATAAATCATTCAGAGATATTGAGAGCACAACCAAAAAAGCAGACCTTATAATAATGGAAACAGTTATGAGTAATCATTTCTATCAATTTATCATCAACCTCTCGCATGTTTTCCTTAGTCAGAGTTCCAGATTTTGCAAGAATTGAATCTATATCCAAAGTCATTATCATGTTAGTTTTGACTAAACTGGGCGGTTTTTCAATTTTGACATGTCTGTATAAGGAAATGTTATTACAACTAAATCTCCCTTTCCGACAGTTCTGATAACCACGTGCTAAAACCTCACTCTTCGGTCTGCTGATTCTCCATAGCATGCTCAAGAAGATTTTCCCATGCTTGATCATCATCCGGAGAATCCCATTCTTTTGCAAATGAATTTTCGGAGGCTAAAGCACATTCTAATTTACCCAATACATATGACAATGGCCGAATTTCTATGTGATCCGAATATGCAACAATTGCAGCCTGTGAACCTTCGGTAAATATATTTCCTCTAAGATCTTTTGGTATTACAATCTGGCCCTTAGAGGAAAATTTCACCTTCTTGAATCCAATTATTGAATTCATTTCCGATTCTTCCTTTGTTCAATAATTATTCTAATGCTTGTCTATATTCTCTCAAAGGATGTAAAATAAAATCTTCAATAGATAAATTTACATCTTACATTATATTATTTCTAGAAGAATATATGTATGTAGGGTTTCTTTCTCTAGTATTTTGTTAAAAATTCCGATTGAGCCCAAGTTTGCCACTCATAATTAATAAAATTGTTGTTAGCTTTTTTTTATTCGATGAAGACGCAACAAAAACTAAGAACAAATACAATTACGCCAAATGAGAATATATTATGTCCGATTGAAATCATTCTAGCTACTGAATACATTTGTGAATCAAATCTTCAAATAATTCTGCAAATTTTGAATGTAAGGGGTGTTAGACATATAATACAATGCTAAGGAAATTTTTATCTCTTATGACTGACAAACTTATTTTATGTGAAATATTTAATCAGAAATCAGTTAATTTTTTGATATGATTAGTCAAATAAAAAGAGAAGGGTGTGTTATGTCAGTTAATGAAAAAGATACATTTGTATTTCTAGTTGAAGTTGCAAAAAAAGGTTCAAATACTTCAAAAGAATAGAAGGATTTTTATTTTAAACAGGGTCGAGAACAACTTCATGAAAAGGGGATCATTGTTACATATGATGATGTTTTAAACCATTTGAATCTTAATAACAAAAATAGACCTGAACTCTTTAGAGTACTTGATAATATTAACAAAGAAGCAAATAGTTTAAATTTTTCTTCTCTTGTTGTAAATAAAAAAGAACTCTTACCAGGAAACGGATACTTTAAAAAATGGTTAAACGAAGTTGATATATCTGACACCAGCTCAAAGATAAAAGCTTGGAAAAAAGAATTGGATTATATCTGGAACTTTTATACCAATAAATAAGTCAAATAAACGTTTAAATGAACTATATGTATAAGTTCACATAATGTTTATGTAATTACTGAAATATATTCGTACTATGTGATTGTAGCTGATAAATTATGAAAGTATTGTTAGTTGTTATTTTACAGTCAATTAACTTAGGAAATTTATTTTAAATTCAATATTTGAATAATCTCTTGCTTAGGTATGAAATTGAAATAAAGGATGTTACAGTTGTTATTGTAGTTAGCTGATTTAAGGTGAGTGGGTTATGGAAAATGAACTTAAAGAAGAAGTTCCAGATAATATTGTTCAGATAGCAAGAGAGCTGGGTTGTATCAAAGTACCTAAATATATCTATAAAGATGGCAATTATGACAAGTTTCCTGCTGCATGTATCGGTGGTAGTAAAGCAACAAAGTTTCGATCAATGGAAAGTGCAAATGCCAATAAAGTAGAACTTGGTGATGGCTGGGTTGCTTTTAGGTCACCATCGCATTCAGGTAAAGTTATAAAAGGGACAGGAAACTCATCATCTAGTTCAAACGTATCAGCTTTAGTGGGTGGATTTGATGGTGCAGATGGACTGTGGAAATCACTTGATGAACATAGGGAATATATTTATTCTTCAAAGCACCAGAATGCATGGGATGCTATACTGAAATCTTGTTTTTCTTTTGCCAATAAAGAATTACATGTGTTTAGTAGAAGAGATGGATTTACATGCATCATCTCTGGCTTAAAAGTACTAGAATTAAAATATGAAAGTGGTGACCTCGTTATAAAATTTTTCAAAAATATTCACAATAAAGGTAAAAGAAGTATTGGACAAGAAAAAATGAAGTTTAATGTCAATCAGTTTGATATTAGTACCCTTACTAAAAATGTAGAAGAACATTTAGAAGAACAGCTCAAAACCTTGTCTTACCTTAGAGACACTAATTCTATTGGTTACATGGAAAAATGGTTACATACAACCTTGACATATCATCTTCAAAAGAACAAGATACAAGGATTGGACCTTGATGTCTTGTATTATGAAGTTCCAGTTGGTAAACTTAAAAGAAATAAACGATTTGGTAGAGAAAAAGCTGATATATTTGCTAGAGATAGCTCGGGTTCACTTGTTATTATTGAAGTAAAAGAGAGTTCATTTAATATTCATGAAGCTATTGAACAAGGTCTTTCTTATGTGAGATGGGTTGACACACACAAAGATCAACTTAAAGAAAGAGTAGATGAGCTTGGCTGGGATGTGAACTTAGAGTCTTTGAAATTGTATATTATAGCTCCAGGTAATCATTTAGATCAAATGGATATTAAGGATAAGTTAAAAAGCGATTTGAACAAATATGCAATATCTATTATTCTTATCAATGATGATTGGTACTCTAAACGTGTGATAGAAGTAAATAAAGTAGTATATATTAACTAAAATGTAAATGAAAAAAGGATTTATGAAGAGTCTATTATTCAAAAAACCTCTGCAACTTATATTAACGGGGGGTTATTTTCCATTAAAAGTAAATATCACCTGTTAAAAGAGCTATTGTTAATATTTTCAGCAGTATTATATGCATCGTATATTGAATATACCCAAACAGCTAGGTATGTAAAAACACCTATTAGAATAAACATTAGTAGTATATTAAATATCTGAACAAAGAACAAAAGTAATCCTTTTCCTATTTCGCCATTATATACTTGTCCAAGCCCAGTTACTAAAAAGGATAGTACAGCAGCAAAAGCTGGTTCTTTATGTTTATATCCTGTAAAATGCTTTTGGCGAACTCCACAATCAGGGCATATTTCAGCTTCTTTTTTTATATTGTGTCCACAACTGTGGCAATACATCTCATCTACTTTTAATTCGTCCATAGTGTAAACTATTATACATATTATATAAATTTATTCTAAAAGCTAACAATCTATAGAAATTAATTACATGGATACTTATATGTCACTCTTTTAGACTAAACATTAACTGTACCTTTGTTAATAAACTAGTTGAATTATTAGCATTCACCTATGTTTGAATTTATTCAATTGTTTTACTAAAAAAAAGTCGATTATACATTTTATCCCAAGTAAATTGTATATGACTCAAGATTAAAAATTGAGTCAATAAGTACTATATTTATGCATAACAGTCTGAACTAATTTTAAAAAAAACATTAATTTTCTGATATAAATGCAAATATTCTAATAGTATTTGGATATTATATAAAATATATTACAAGGTAGACTTTATCATATTTGAATAATAACAATAACAGATATAACATTATAGTAAGAAAACTATTTATTCTGTTGGACGTGGGTAAAGAATGATTAAAATAAACTTTATTCTAAAAATATTACTATGTTTATTCCTATTGATTATACTTGCACAGAGTGGTATGGGGATGCAGGTTGAAGTTATTGGAGACCTTCCAGATGTTGTAGAAGAAGGCGAATTAATAGAATATGAACTTTACATATCTGGAATACCGCAAGCTGCAAAGTTTCTTTCTATTGATACTGATCTTTCACCTATGAGGGACGAGTGGCTATATAATTTTACTAATGAGAATATATCTACGAGGTCCACAGATTATGTTTTAGACCTCTCAGAAAGTGATGAAACTGTTCATATAAAGGTACAAGGGACAACTCCAGTAGTTACTGATGTAGTTCAATTTGAGGACCTTACACTGAGCAAGATGGATTCTAGGACTACTGGCTATGCATATTATCGCTTCAATATGATGGACAGTGATATGAATCCATTAAGGGAAAGGGACACTAATGCATTTTCTGTTCATGTACCACTCATCGAGGAATTTGATGAAAAGGTTGAGATGGTAGATGACCCATTTTTAAGGAACTATTTAAGAGACCTATTCAATAAAGGCCTTGTAAATGAAGCCAATGAACTAGCAGATTACCTAAATTCACAAGAAGATGTTAGAAGTGTTCCATTGATATATGCTGCAATCGGGTTGATATTAATGTTGATAATAGGTATAATTGCCGGAATTAGGCTTGGAAATAGAGAAGAGGATGATGATTATGAATAATAGTGATCGTGTAAATCCATTACAATTACCAACAAACTTAACAATCGTTGGTGTAGGTGGCTGTGGTAAAAGACTTACTATGGAAATATGCAAGAACGATTGGTTCTTGGACCACTATTCCAGTGATGGTAAGAGACTTAAGATCTATACGATGGATACAGATGCAAATGAAAAAATAAACGATGAAAATCAGAATGAGAAGTTAAGTGAAAAGATCATTAGTCATAAAGGGCAAGGTAATATTGAGTCTAGGTACTATTATTTACCATCTCTTGCTAACATTAGCCAAGTGTCGGATCTAGCTAACAAAGAATTAGTACAAAATGTCAAGGAAAATCCTACAGAACCGAAAGTAAACACATGGTGGTTGAATGATGAAGAAAGTGAAAATGGGATTTCATTCAATAAGCTGAAGGAACTTGACCCGTTTGTGATGGATGATTTTGGTGGTGGGGTGCATAGGAGGCGAGCTATCTCGAAAGCTATTTTTTATAAGGTCAAAACTGAAGGTGAATCAAGTGGATTCCCTACATTTTCAGATATGGGCAGTGTTGCTATTGTAGTGGGTATTGGAGGAGGTACCGGTTCTGGAATGTTCATTGATCTTGCACGCTACATCCGATTCAAAAAAGGGGATTCTGCACAATTGAGCTTATTTGTTGTACTACCAACAACAAATGAAGGAGAAAAAGAGCAACTAAACGCTTCAATTGCTTTAACTGAATTAGAGTATCTTAACTTGAACGAAAGGCTGTTCAACAATATAATAGTCACATCACTTGGCCCTACAGGTTATAAGAAGGGAGAAGAAGCAAAACAAGAAGTTTACGAATTCGATGCTATGTTTCCTAATGTTTTCACAAACTTTTACCACATAGAACGTGGTGATATTAATATAAGTGATTCTAAAACTCCGTTTTCCTCGTTCATATTTGGGAATTCACATAATATAGAGTATCCTATAGAGGACTTAAAGGTATTAAAGGACCGCTACGAGTCGCTCATAAATTCTCTTGAACTTATTACAAATAAAAGGAAAGAACTTAATCAGCATATTCTATCATACTTAGATGATTATTCAATATCTGAAGATGCATCACCTACTAAAGATAATCTTGAATTCATAAAAAAGGAATATAAGAACATTGAAAATGTAATGATGCATGATATTGCCAAATTATTGAGCTATAATAGTGCTGAAACAATAGAATATTTTATTCATAATAATATACCAGAAGATCTCAAACATGAGAACATAAAAAAATTCGATGACATGATCTCTTATCTTTCAAGACTTATGAGTGGATCAATGAATGTCAACGAAGCAGAACTAACTGATCAAATTGATAAAAAGCTTGCTAGAGTGGTACCAGAAAGTATTGGGACATTAAATGAAACCGCTCAACTCTTCAAGAAAGTATCTTCAATCGAGAGTGAAACTACACGCTCGTCTTTAATTGAGCTTCTTAAGGGTAGCCAGAACATGCTATCTATCATTACTAGCATGAACACTGATTCTAAGAAAATAAGTGACCAAATAAATGAATTGAAAGGTGAACTTAATGCAAAGGAACAGGCTCTAGAGGATATACAGAAACTTCAGAATGAATCGATTAAAAAATCTGAAAACAAACTACAAGAAAAAGAAAGTGATATAGATAACTATATTTCACTCAAGCAAAGAGTTCGGGCATTAGATGATAAAGAGATTCTTATCAGGTCAAAACTACAGCATCTTATTGATACATTAGAGTCAGATGAAATAAAGGGAAGAACAAAAGAAGGTTGGTTGAAGGCAGCTAATGTTTCAGAGGTTCAACAAGAAATAAAAGATTTATCAAACGAGTTTGATGGTCGATATGATAATCTCATTAAGCTAGTTGAAAATATTGCACTGTACTATTTCTATGAATATCAAAAGACAAATTCAGCTAAGGGAGGTATCATAAGCTTCATAAAAGGCGACAAAAAGAAAAAAATGAAAAAATTTGAGGCTTTGAAAAAAGAATGCGAGGCTTATATCAAGACCAATGCAAAAGAATGGAATATTCAAATAAACAGTCCATTTGAGTTCTATATACCTGAAGACTTTCTGAACAAAGGCATAAGTAAACAGGCATATGCTTTAAAAGATGATATAATTTCTTATATTTCATCGGATCTTGATTCAAGTATTGTTGATAAAGATGAGTTTAATGATATTTTAGAGTTAGATAACCGAACAGAAATTTATGCTGGGCTAAAAAGTCATTTACGAGATGCTTATCTTAAAGACGGAGGGTATTCTGATAGGGTTGAAAGTATTAGAAAGGAAACCGATGCTATAAAGGATGATATCAACAAAAAACAAAATCTTATTGACATGATAACAAATGTTGATAAGCTTCATGAATCAACCTTTGGACTAAGAAAGGATATGAGCAATTATTATAACGAGTTCTATGATATTTCAGCTAAGGTCAATGAAAGTTCAAAGACAAAGAGTGGAACTCAAAAAAGCCTTTACAGGACAAAGGTGGGTAATATTGACTCAAAGATATTATCGCTTGTCGGTGACCATTCAGATCTCACAAACCTTGAAAACGATGACCATGGAAAAAGAGAATTAGATAAGCTTGTTAGTGAGATCAAGGCAACATATCCATCACTTCTTGAAAACTATAAGCTAGGTATCCACAATCAAATGATACCTATAAGTTCAACGGAACGATGGAACTTTAATAAGGCGGGGCTTGTTATATCCTCAAGGTCCTCTTACATTTGCTCAACAGTTGCAAATAGTAATATAGCTTCTGACATCAACAGTATATTATCTTTGAGTTCGTCCCAAGATGCACATGTGATAACTCATAGAAATGCAAAGAACTGGGAAGTATCATTGACATTCCTTGCTGCCACATGTTTCCTTGATAATATCTCTCCTCTTATATCCGGTGGAGGGTACTGGAAAATATATGAACAGAATCGTGACAACCTTTTACATCATGTTTTAATGTTACAGGAAGGTAACTACATTACGAGGAAAAAATTACTGGATGTCAAAAAAGCGGGAGAGGTTGCTAATATAAAAGATGTTCAAGAGATATCTGAGATAATTGAACAACTCTATGAGGTAAAATCACTTCCAGAAGCCTTTAGATAATTTGGAGATATCAAATGAAAATAAAGGGGCCAATCAGATTTTATAATATTTTATTAGTTCTGTTATGCTTGGTTTTATCTTATGCTATGCTGAACATTATTGCAATGTTTATCAGTTACCCAGTTAACTGGTTTGCAAGTATAACTTTAAGTGCTTTTGTTATATTGTTCATAGGTGCAAGTATTGGATTGTTATTTGAAGACCGCTCAAAGCAGGGTGGAATGCTACTACTCGCAGTATTTACACCTTACATTGCATTCTCATTGTTAGAAGTTAATCTATTTCGGCTAGAAGGTATCCTGTTAGGACTTATTGCTGGTTTTGGCATGCTATACCATGCATATAATAATAACAAATTCAATGTTGTTGCTAATGCAAGCAAGCTGTTCCTTACCTTGTTCTTTGGTCTTTTTATAGCGTACTTGTGGCCAATTATAATAGATATTGTTATTAATGAGTCTCAAAGGGATGTTCCACATGCTTATCTTAGTGGTTTTAGTGATTTTTCATTGATAATTCTAAGTATTTTAGCCATGATTTTACTTTATCTGATATTAATTAAGCACATACATGGAGTTAATGGCAGTGACGTATTTGTTTATGGACCATCAAAGTCCGGTAAAACATTGTTATTACTTGCATTGTACAACCAGTTTGTGAATTATTATGATGGTCATAGGAATGAAGTGATTCTATCATCTTCAGGTGATGAAGAGTATTATCGTCTAGAAAATATGCTATCAGAACTAAAACATGGTAACCAACCCAGAAGTAACCAAAAGACAGATTTGACATTGTATAGTCTTGATGGTAAAAAAGGCATGAAACCAATAGCTTTTGACTTTGTTGATTACGGTGGTGAGTTCACAGAGAACCTTACTCCAGAAGACTATAAAGATGCAATTGAAAAACTTCAATTGGAGATTCCGGATGAAGAATTTGAATCTTTCATAGATAAACCAATGTTCATAAAAAGAATTAAAGAAAGTTACCCAAAAAAGATCATTTACTTGCTAGATCAACTAGTCCTCACACATGTATATAAAAAATTAGAAATGTCTAGCAAAATAGTCTTTTTAATTGATGGAGAACATATTGCTTCGATGCACGATGATGGTGAAAGATACCTTACCAGATTGTTTGGACAATATTCAAGGATAATGGAACTTTTCGGGAATGAAAAGTCCTATGCAATTGTTGTCACAAAGACAGATAAAATAAAAGATATTACAGGAATAGAAGATAATTCTAGAGAAGCTATTGAAATTGAACGAGATATATTTGAAAAATTACTTGAAATCGATACTTTCAAAGAAATAAGGAATAGAGCATCTAAAGTTCCTATTTATTTCTATACTGTAAGCGTGAGTGGAATTGCCACAAGAGATACTGAAGATAATCTTATAACGAACTTATATCCATGGAGAGTTGATCAACTTGCAAGGTTTGGGTACTGATTTTTTTGTTTTCAACTCTACTGGTAAATTGTTGAGTGGTGATGGCCAACATTACACTAATGAATACAGTTCACTTGCAAAACAGCTTGATTCTAAGAGGAATGCACTTTACCTAAACCTTGACTCTGAAGGTAATTTAGTCCTAGGTTGTAGTTTCTTAGTAAAACAGGTAGGTGGTAGAGAGGAACGCGTTGTCTGCATTTCAAGTTGTACTAGAGACCGTTATGATGTGAAATCATCTCCTATAAACGAGTTCTATCAACGTGCCGTTACTGAGATAAAAAAAATTGATAAATATGAATATGAAATTGTGGGTATATGGGAAGAAGGTGATATATCTCGCATTGAAGACTTAGAAAATATTGTTGTTGATCCAGATCTGAAAAGGTATATCGAAGGTAAAATAATTTCAGATGAAAAAGTGAGTGTTATTTCCTACGATGCTGTAAACCCAATAACTGTAATTTCAAGTATCTATCCATTATTAGAAAAGTTTCTTGGAAACGATATTACTATAAATGTATCGAAATATCCCTACAATATAGCAATATCATTTTCATCAATGGAACCAGAACCAGATTTAGAGCTCATGGGTAGGGACATTGTAACATGGAAAAAAGCTCCTCCATATTCTGACTATTATATCATTCTTAGTCAGACATTTGAAATTGAAGAAAATTACCCTTTACCACATTTTGCTGGAAAAGATAGAGAACATATTGCACGAGAAGCTAAGAAAAATATATTTAAAAAATATACTGGTCAGGTTCTCAATATATTCAATCACCCTAACTCTATAAATAAGTTGTTTAATCTCTATAAAAACGATATAGAAATATTATCAGATATATTCAAAACTAAGTATCAAGCTATAAATCAAATGTATATAGAAAATGATTCTCTTATAGCACAGATTATACTTGAATATGAAGCTAACCGTGACCAGAGTTTAGTTGGGATATCAGGTACTAATGTTCCATCAATCCTTTTTTCTAAGTTACATGACGAATCTATAAAGAAACAACTAGTTTCCAAGTTAATGAAACTAAACCCATACCCGAGTTATGCCCTAGAGTACTTTGTGAAAAAAGCCATTGTTTATCAGGACATAGATATGCTAAAAGAACTCACTTATTTTAGTATACCATATGATCCAAGGTTATCACGAGATTTCGAGAATACCGTTGAGAGGCATTTTCAACAAATATCTCTCAGTGGATACATAGATATTCTCAAACTATTGGCTGATAATATCAGATCAAAATCCGGTGATGGCGGGAAGCTCTTATATAAATATATAATAAGCTCCGGTAAAGATTTTTCAAAGGAGTTGAGCATGGACCAAGCGAAGAGGCTGGATAAATGTTTCAATACCAAATATACAAAGAAGAAAAAAGATGAACAGAATAGGAAACGAATAATAATCTTAGAAACTATTGCAGTTGTATCAGTGTTAGGAATAATAATATTAGCTATAGCAGGTACATGGATATATACGTCTCCTAATAATGTGCTATTTCCATACAACGAGTCTGTTATGGATGAAACTGTATTAGGTGATTATCTAGGCCCCGTTTTAGGTCTACTAGAACCATTAATAGATTTCAATGGCAATCTAACTAATATTAGCAGTGTTGAAAATGAAACTGCTCTTAATGATACCATTATTAATGAAACTATTATTAATGAAACCATAACTAATGAAACAATTAATGGGAACGAATCATCAAATATAACAAAATTAGATGCTAATTTATCCAATAACACAACTGGAAATAATAATATATCTTGAACCTAGGATTTATTTAATGCATATTTCTAGGTGAAATTTATTTTTTAAATATGAATAAAATGTTATTCATCTAGACTTAGTTACATTATGAGAGGTTGAATTAATATTTCTAATATGTCTACTAAGCCATTTTAACATAACCGAGTTTATGTGTAAGAGCTAAATGTATACCTCTTTTTAATTTTGGCGTTTAGTATGATTTAGTCCTTGATGTAGAATTAGTTCCTTATTTAAACTAGAATTTTTAATTAATAGCTAACAAACTTAGGTTTTTAGAGATTTTTCAAAATTTTGAAGATTATATCAAAAGAAGCAACAAAAAACCTGTCATTTTAAACCAAAAAGCAAATCTAAACCAAATGAAGCGAGAATACATTGAAACTGAATTAGATAAATATTTGAATAAAATAATATTGAATCAAGAAGTTAGTAACATAATTAAGTCTAAAAATACGATTTTCAAAAAAACCTACAAAAATTATAATGAAACTGATATAAGTTCTATAATTGAGCGAATTCATTCATTATATTCAACTGAAAATATTGGAGAATAAGGCTTCCAGGATGACAAAATTTTCACAAATGTTGCATAATAATCTCAATTTTTAAATTTGATGCTTATAGATTTTTCAATTTTGATTATTATATTACATTGAATGTAGTTAAGTGGATTTATGTCCAGGGAACTGTTTTATTCAATTTAATTATGATATTTATTCTATTCACATACTTACTTTCGGATGAATTAGACTATATTATGGATTCATTGATTATGGATTTAGGTGTTGTAATTCTCATATTTACTATTCTGGTACTGGGTAATATTTATTGGAGAATTTTCTGTGAATTAACTACAGTTCTATTTTCAATCAACTCAAACTTAACTAGCATAGATTCGAAAATGAACTGTAAAATAAAAGAAGAAAATAACATATTAATAATTTTTTAAAAAATAAAAATCAAGTTGATCAAAGCAAAATTGATAATAGTGAAGATAGAAAAAATAATAAATAATCACAAAAGATTATTTTTCCAAATTGATCATCAATACCAACCTTCTTCTATACAAATATTTTAATTTCTATATTTGATAAGAACTAGTCCAAATATGCCTATAATTAGCATTAACACACTGGCTCCAGGCATAGGCATTGTGGGGATTTCACTCTTGGCATAAATTGTGTCTAGTTGCCTAGGACCTGCTATGTTCCACTGAGCGTTGTTTTCTGATACTAGATCTGCATTAGTTTCTATTATTGTTCCAGGCATTTCTAAATAGTAAGTTACTGTGAAACCTGGAGCAGTTTGTGATATATCATTTGCCAGCCTATTTTCATAAACCATATAACCGTCTTCTATTCTAGAGGTAACCCCTATTACTTCAGGATTAACATTATCAAATTCGCTAATTACAGTGACAGTTCCTTGTCCCCAGGTTTCTCTATAGGTACCACCCATTTGCTCTACATCTTCTTTTAACTCTTGAAATGTTCCGTCTTCATTAATTAAGTGATAAGTCATACTATCCATTTCTAACTTAATATTATAGTGATTTAGATTGCCATCTCTGCCAACTTTTGAATCTATGGTCATATCAATACAGCCACTAAGGAAAATAACTGTAGATATAACTAATAAAAGCAAAACAATCTTTGATTTCATTTAGTGCCTCCCTGTTAAAAATATCCTTATGTCTAAACTTACTTAATTGTCTTATATAGAATACTCGGAGATTTTTGTATTCCTTGATTAATATCCCTAGATTGAATAGTTCAATCAATTTACTTTACCTTTTTAGAATTTATAGTAATCTGGCTTTTGGCTTGAAAATAGGACTGATGTGTGGTTGTACTATCATCACAAAAAACATGGTTTATGTTAGTTCTTTTTCTGTATCTAAGAGACTGTCGGATAATAACAGATTCAAGTATCATTCATTTGATTAAAACACAAGTTTAAGACTTTAATTTGTTTTATGAGGATATTCAGAAATTA
>NZ_JANUCS010000007.1 GCF_024808815.1 Methanosalsum natronophilum
TGTTCACGAAGAACATTTGACTCGCATGGCTTAGTCGAACACCGATAGCAGTGATCTCTGGCAGGATCAACCAGAATTATTTGCACACCTTTTTTTGGTTTGAATTTGGTTTGAATTGGTGGGAGAACTCAATCACTTTGTTGAGTTCAATGCACAATTCAGTCAATTTTGGTTTAGTGTATTTTATTCCACATTACCTGACTGATAGTTTAGTACACATTCATGTTTTAGTATTATCCGTTATGCTCATTTCTGTACTCAAGTCTTAAATTTAAGGCTTAGAACAGTAAGTGTCATTGAATAATATACAACTATCAGCCGAAATTAACTGAACTGCCAGATCTAGCGTCAGGCAAGAAATAACTCCTGCCTCCATATAAGATGATTATAAGAACGTTTCGTGCATTAATTTAAACTTATTCGCACGAAGCATCTCTACAACAACTTACATATATATATAATTTTTCTTTCATGCTTAAAGGGTGGTATTCTTTATAGTACTAATATCTAATTTTTAAAAAAAAACAGCTGTGGAATAGCCATAATTTCTTTAATTATCTAAAGGTTTAAATAATTTTAAAACTATTGTTATTTTTACATTTACTTCTTAATACCATATTTATCAAAATTAAAAGAGGGATCAATTTTTTACGACATTGACAGCAACAGGAACAGAAAGGTAAGCATTTTTGATACCACATTGAGAGATGGAGAGCAAACACCGGGTGTTTCACTTACTATTCAACAAAAGCTTGAAATAGCACAACAAATAGATAAATTAGGTGTAGATAGCATAGAATCGGGATTCCCCATTTCTTCTAAAGGAGATATGGAAGCCGTTAAAACAATAGCTTCTTCTGGCCTAAACACCAACGTTTGTGGGCTGGCTCGTGTACTAAAAAAAGATATAGATGCTTGTATTGATGCAAATGTTGATATGATTCATACTTTTGTATCCACATCTGATGTTCAAAGAATCCATACAATAAAAAAGAGCAGAGAAGAAGTTCTTGACATGGCATGCGAGGCTGTATCATACATCAAAGATCATGGAATTAAGTGCATGTTTTCTGCAATGGATGCTACTAGGACAGATACAGATTACCTTATAGAGATATATCAAGCTGTTGAAGACAATAAATGTGATATAATTAACGTACCAGATACCGTTGGAGTGATGTCTCCTTCAAGAATGTATAATTTAATAAAACTAGTCGATTCTAAAATAAATATTCCTATTGATGTACATTGCCACAATGATTTTGGTTTAGCAGTAGCTAATAGCTTAATGGCATTTGAAGCAGGTGCCTCTCAAATTCAAGTCACAATAAATGGGTTAGGAGAGAGAGCTGGGAATGCGGATCTTGGTGAAGCTGTAATGAGTTTGCAGTCTATTTACGGTGCTATCACTAATATAAATACAGAATACATTGTTGAAACATCAAGACTTGTTGAAAGATTTACTGGAGTTAAAATGCCTCCTACTATGCCTATAGTTGGGGAAAACGCATTTGCGCATGAATCTGGTATCCACACACATGGTGTGCTAGAACAATCGGACACCTTTGAGCCGGGTATAATGACGCCAGAAATGGTGGGACATACTAGAAGAATTGTATTAGGTAAACATGCAGGCAAACATGCAATAAAAAAATCACTTGAAACAGCCGGATTAAATCCTACAGATGACCAATTAAATGAGATTGTAAGTCGTGTGAAAGCTATTGCAGATAAGGGTAAAAGAATTACAGATGCAGACCTCAATGCGGTAACACTTACTGTGATGGGAAAGCCTGCTGGAGAAGAATTAATCAAGCTAAAAGAACTTTCTGTAATGACTGGGAACATAATTACACCAACTGCTGTGGTAAAAGCAAGTGTTGATCGAGAAGAGCTAATAATGTCAAATACTGGAGTTGGACCTGTTGATGCAGCTTTAAAAGCTGTTGAAGAAATGATAGGTGAGCACACTAAGGTTAAAATCCATGATTTCAGAATAGAAGCTATCTCAGGTGGATCTGACGCTTTAGCCGAAGTAATAATTGGTGTTGAAGATGAAAATGGAAAGATAGTTACTGCAAGGTCTGCTAGTGCTGATATAGTCATGGCTTCAGTTGATGCATTAATCACAGCAATCAATACTCTACTCAATAAATAAATATGGATTTCCAAATAGTTGATACCCATTGTCACTTAGACTTTGACAAGTTTAATCGAGACAGAGATGAAGTAATATCTCGTGCACTTGAGAATAATATTTCACATATTGTTAATTCAGGTGTTAGTTATAATACTAATATATCAACACTTGAATTATCTGCTAAGTTTGAACAAGTACATCCAACTATGGGTTTAAGCCCACATCTTGCTGCTAGGCCAGACAAGTATGATATTGATGCTGTTATCTCTCAAATTATGCAAAACGTGAATAATATCAAGGCAATTGGAGAAGCTGGAGTAGATTACCACTATTACAGTGACACTATATATAAAAGAAAACAGCTTGATGCATTTAAAAAAATAATTGATATTTCAAAATCTACCGATTTACCACTAGTAGTACATGCAAGAAAAGGTGAAAGAGAAGTATTCGAAATGGTACATGATTTAAAATGTGTTGTTTTTCACTGTTATAGCGGACCAATAGATCTTTTAGAAGAAATTATCAGTAACGGTCACTTTATTTCTATTTCAAGTCTAGTTTGTTTTTCAAGTCATCATAAAAAAATAGCTGAGGAGACCCCACTTGATAGTATGGTATTGGAAACAGACAGCCCATACTTATCACCTAGAAAAAACAAGCGCAATGAGCCTGTATATATTATAGACTCATTAAAGCTAATTTCTAGGTTACATGATCAAGATGAAAAAAACGTAGCTTTAAAAACAACTAGAAATGCTTGTGATATTTTTAACATAAAATAAAATAGAGGTTCTTTTTAATGGAAGTACAAATATTTAATTCTTCATCGTATGACTCAAATACATATGTAGTTAATAGAAATACCTTAATAGACCCTGGGATGAATTTACAATATATTCTAGATAAGTTAGAACATAAAAATCTCCTTAAGGATATTGAACTTATTATACTTACACATGCTCATTATGACCACACAGGCGCAGCAAAATCATTAGCTGAGATTACAAACTCAAATATTGGGATTCATAGTGATGATGTCCAACTACTTACAGATAATATTTCAAGCGCTGCACACCTATTTGGTCAAAAAGCACCGGACATAATACCAGATATATTTTACAAAGATGGTGATTTTGTCCAAATTAATGATACTAATTTAAAAGTTATACATACTCCTGGACATACCCCTGGTAGTATATGCTTATATGAACCAGCTACAAAATCTCTTTTTTCAGGAGATACAATTTTCCCCAATGGAAGTTTTGGTCGAACAGACTTTTTAGGTGGTTCTTCAGAAAATTTATCAAAATCTATAGAAAAAATCACCAAATTTGATATAAAAACATTATATCCAGGTCATGGATCAATTACAGATATAGATGTAAACCATCAAGTAATGTTATCTTTTAAAGCATCAAAAACGATTTAAGTGAATTCATGTCTTCAATAAACTCATTTCTACCTACTACTAAGCATGAATTGAAAAAAAGAAGTTGGAACCAAGTAGACGTTATTATAATCACTGGGGATGCATATGTTGATCATCCTTCATTTGGTGCTGCAATTATTGGAAGATTACTTGAAAAAAATAACTTTAAGGTCGCAATTATATCGCAACCGAAATGGAATAATATTAATGATTTCACAGAACTAGGAGCTCCTAATTTATTTTTTGCAATTACTGCTGGAAATACAGACTCAATGGTGAGCAACTATACACCAAATTTCAGACCTAGAAAGAAAGATAGCTATTCACCCGGTGGAAATGTAGGATTAAGACCAGATAGAGCTGTAATCGTATATGCTAATAAAGTTAAAGAAGCCTACCCTAATACTCCGATAATAATAAGTGGAATTGAAAGCTCACTGCGCAGATTTGCTCATTATGACTATTGGTCAAATCGAGTTAGAAAATCTATACTTGCTGATGCCCCTGCTGATATTTTAATTTATGGAATGGGAGAGTTGCAAACTATTGAAATTGCCACTAAGTTAAGTGCAGGATATAATATTAGCAGCCTGTCTGATATTGATGGCATAGTATGGAAATGCAGCATTAAAAAATGGAAAGAAATGAACTTTCTAGAACAAAACAAAGCGATTGAACTCCCAAGTTATCAAGATGTTTCAAATGATAAAAAAAAGTTCCTTAAAGCTTTTAAAATAATTCATGAGAATCAAAACCCCATAATGGGAAAAGTACTAGTTCAAAAGCATCCTAAAACAATTATTATTCAAAATAAACCAGCTAGGGTTCTTACAGAAAATGAATTAGATTCCTTATATGAATTACCATTTTTAAGGGCCTCTCACCCATCTTACGATAAACCAGTGCCTGCTTTAGAGCCTGTTAAGTTTTCAATAACAACTCACAGAGGATGTATTGGAGGATGTTCGTTCTGTTCAATCAATGCTCACCAAGGACGAATGATTGTAAGTAGAAGTTTAAAGTCTATTCTAAATGAAGCAAGTAGTTTAACTAAAATGAAAGATTTTAAAGGGATAATTAATGGAGTTGGTGGCCCAACTTCTAACATGTATTCTATAAAATGTCCTAAATGGGCAAAAGATGGACCTTGTAATAACAAATTGTGTCTATTCCCTGTCCCTTGCAAGAATTTAGAATATGACACTACTAAAATCCTAGAAATGCTCAGGGAACTTAGAAAAATTGAAGGTGTATCTAAAGTTTTTGTTGGATATGGAATTAGATATGATTTAGCTGTCCTTGATGAAAACTATATTAAAGAATTATGTGAACATCACATTAGTGGCCAACTATTAGTTGCACCTGAGCACTATTCGGAAAAAGTTACTAAAATAATGCGAAAACCAAGTAATGATGTTTTTGAAAGTTTTGTTGAGAAATTCAATGAAATTAATAAAAATATTAACAAAAAGCAGTTTTTAATAACTTATCTAATGTCAGGTCATCCAGGTTGTACAATAGAAGATATGGTTAATACTGCTGAATATATACATGAAAAAAATCGATATACAGAACAAGTACAGGAATTCACTCCAACTCCTATGACACTTTCAACGTGTATTTACCACACCGGAATTGATCCATTTACAGGGAAAGAAGTGCATGTCCCACGCTCTAATAAAGAAAAAAGAATACAAAGAGCACTCCTTCATTATAAAAATCCACGTAATCATCAATATATATACGAAGGACTTAAGGCCGCAAAAAGACTTGACTTGGTTGGTAACTCTTGGAAATGTCTAATTTCAAGGGTCAATAAAAGAAAAAAATAATAATTAGTCTGCAATTGATAAACAAATTAAATCCACAATATCAATCACTTCGATTTCAGATCCCCCTTCAATTAAATTATTACGACACAAGTGACAAGCTGTAACGACATAATCAATGTTTCTAGGAAAATCATCAACCCTTTTTTTTGCTAAGTTCATAGAAAGATTGGGGTAGGCCATTCGTACGCCTCCGCCTCCTCCACAGCACCTGGCTTGGTCTTTTGATCTTTTCATTTCAATCAATGTGCAAATTGATTTTATGATGTTTCTGGGTGAATCGTATATTCCTTGTGATCGACCAAGGTGGCACGGATCATGGTAAGTTACTATAATGTCAAGGGGTTTCAGGTTTAATCTAGATAAGTTTTCTTCAAGGAATTCTGACACGTGCATAACTCTAAATTCATCAGGATAGTTTTTCTTAAAAGTGTTATAGCACCCAGCACAACTACTAATTATAGTATGTGCTCCTACTTGTTTAATTTGTTCTAAGTTATGCGAAACTAATTTATCAGCATTAAACCCAGTTCTCATTATTGGAGATCCGCAACATTTTTCATCTTTTAAAAGAGCAACTCCAAGTTTTCTAAGTATACTATATGTTTTCCTAGCAAGCTTTGGGTATCTATAAGCTCCAAGACACCCAACAAAATATACATAATCTGACTTGAGAGTATTTTCTGCTGGTTGTAAACCTACTGCCCATTCATTCCTATCACTAGCCTCAGCTAAGGAATTTCCATATTCCATAGTATTATTGTAAAGTTTTTCTTGAGAATTTGTATGATGGCCTTTATCTACTAGCATTTGTCTTGCAGTCTCCACGATTTTAGGAGGAGCTGCACCTGCTGGGCATTTTTCTTCACATATTCCACATGTTGTACACATATTAAGGCTTTCAAGCAGTTCTTCATCAACTTCTAATTCATTTTCTATGAGGCCTTGGCCTAGAAGCATCCTACCTCTTGCAGTCTTAGATTCCCATCCTATTTCTTCAAATACTGGACAAACTGATCTACACGTCCCACATCGAACACATTTTAATATAGAACTACTTTCAAGCTTTTCTTGTTGAGACATTTTTAGACCCCCATTTTTCCGGGATTTAGTATGTTTTTTGGATCAAGAGACTTTTTTATAGAACTCATTACTTTTAATGCATTGCCCTTTTCTGCCTCAACATATTCTGCCCTTGCAGCACCAATTCCATGCTCAGCGCTTACTGTTCCTCCCAAGGATATCGCTTTTTTGTGAATACAGTCTGCTATTTTTTTTACTCTTTCAATCTGTTCACTGTTTAATAAATCAATTGCCATTCCGGTGTGTAAATTTCCATCACCTATATGTCCATAGGTCATTATAGGTGTATCAAATTCACTTGAAAGCTTATGTATGTACGATAGCATTTGAGGTATTTCTTTTATTGGAACACCTATATCCTCTCCCATGTAAACCCTTGTAAGCTTTGGATCTATTCTAGATATGGATGCACCAACCAGTCTTCTGGATCTCCAAATCTTTTGTGCTTCAGCCTCATCTGAAGCCGTTTTTATTTCAAATGCAATAGAAGAACAAACATCCCTAATAGTCTCAATACCATCATTTACTGCATTTGGAGTTCCGTCAACCTCGAAGAGCAAAATTGCACCTGCGTCGCTTATCTCGAGCCCTGGGTCATATGCCTTTAAGGCTTTAATTGTAGTCTCATCTAGTATTTCACAAGCTGAAGGAATAATGCCATTCGCTAGGATTTTAACAACTGCTTCACCAGCAAGTTCTGCGTCCTCAAAAGATGCTAACATAACAGATCGCATTTTTGGCAGAGGATGGATTTTTAATAATGCCTTAGTAATGATTCCCAATGTCCCTTCTGATCCAACGATGAGATTGGTTAAGTCATATCCAGTAATTGATTTTAACGTTTTTGAACCGGTATTTATAACCATACCATCAGCCATTACAACTTCTAAATCTAAAACGTAGTTTTTTGTGGTACCATATTTGACTGAGCGCATTCCACTCCCATTATTGCCAATAAGCCCACCTATTGTACACATTTCAGAACTTCCGGGATCAGGTGGAAAGAAAAAACCATATGGTTCTAAAGCTTCATTAAGTTTTGAATGAACTATACCAGGTTCTACAAACGCCTGTAAATTCTCAGGTTCTATTGACATTATTTTTTTCATACCTGACATATCAAGTAAAATGCCGCCTTTTATAGGAACTGCCCCTCCGGCCATACCTGTGCCTGCACCCCTAGTAACGATTGGAATATCATATTTATTAGCTAACTTTACAATTTCAACTACTTCATCTGTAGTACTTGGTTTTGCTATATATTCGGGCATGCCTTTAACCTGAGATGCATCCCTACAATAACAGTACAATTGTGATTTTGAGGATGTAGCATTATTTGAGCCTACAATATTTTGAAGTTCTTGAATGATTTTCATCTCACATTCTTGTGCAAATAGTTACTTTTATAGTTTACGCCAACAAACCGAATATTTTACATTTAACTAGAGGTATTAGATAACATAATGACCAAATATTTTGAAATTATAGACAAAAATGGATCTGCAAGATTAGGAAATCTAAAGCTTAAACAAAATATCCGTACACCTGCTCTAATTGACACTCCCGGAATTAAAGATTTTGAATCTTTATTCATTGATTTAGGATCAATGTGGAATAGTTCAAATGATGAGTTAATTAAAATCATCAAGCACATTCAGGAAAAAGGCAGTTGTGAGAATCTAGTTATTGTTCCCCACCAAATATTTACGCCTACTGTTGGAAATATAAAATCCTCTTTTTTAGATGATATAAGTAACAGCATACCCATTGGATTGGTGTATGATGGTTACAAAAAAGATAACGTAGATATGTACATAATTAGTGGTTCTGGTATATATAGCAAAAATGCAAGACGATTTTTTGAACAAATATTAGAAATAAAAAGTAACGTCCCATTTGATACAGCCATTTATGCTCCAGCAGTTGCATTACCACAAAATATAGCAACTCTAACATATTTGGGAGTGGATTTATTTGATTCTACTGCTGTTTTAATAGCCTCATCTCAGGACATGTATCTAACCACTTATGGTTTTTACGATATTAATCAATTATCAGAACTTCCATGCATGTGTCAAGATTGTTCCTCCTTATCCCACCAAAATGTAATGTCAATGACCAGAAAAGAACGATTTTCATTTCTAAAAAAGCATAACATAAACGTGATTAAAGCCGAGTTAGCTAATGTTAGACAAAAAATAAAAGATGGGTGTCTAAGAGAATATGTTGAAAGCCAGTCAAGTAGTTCTCCATTACTAACATCCCTGTTGAGGCACTCTGACAATAACCCTACATATATGGAAAAGATTACAGAAATAGTCAGATCTAGAACTTTAATAGCTAATACATCAGACTCATTACATCGAATTGAATTTTCAAGATTTTCACAGCGAACATTGGATAGATATAGTCCCCCCGATAACAGCGTTTGCTTAATTTTACCTTGTTCTGCAAGAAAGCCATATTCCTTTTCGCAGTCACATCAGAAATATATTAAGGCATTAGGTAAATATAGAAAATATATTCATGAGATAATTCTTTCATCGCCACTTGGTGTTATACCAAGAGAATTAGAACTTACTTACCCTGCGGCACATTATGATATTGCAGTTACTGGACACTGGAGTGAGGACGAGAAAAAAATTGTGGCCGATAGACTATCTAGCTATTTAAAATACAAGTCTGGATCCAAAAAAATCGTGGCCCATGTAGAGGGAGTCTATAGAGAAATATGTGAAAGAGTATCTTTAGAACTTAACATCGATATAATCTACACAGCGACAGGGAAAACAACCTCAAAAGACTCGCTTTCAAACCTGAGAAAAACGGTTTCTTTGTTGTTAGATGAATCGTCTAATTTTAGAAATTTAGAGCCTAGAAAAATGTTAAAATCTATTGCAGATTATCAGTTTGGATCTAAAATTGGAGAAATATTAGTACCTAATAATTCAATAATCAAAGGCCCTTACCCAAAATACCAAGTATATATTGATCAAGATCAAATAGCAACTTTAATTCCACAATATGGGATTCTGGCATTAACAATAGAGGGAGCTAAATTGATTGCTGATGAAAATAAGTATACAGTATATATTGATGATTTTATACCTAAAGGATCAATTCTTGTTCCAGGAATAATAAATGTTGACCCTGATATTCGCCCAAAGGATGAAGTGATTGTAAAAGGACCAAGAGTAATATGTGTTGGAAGGGCAGTAATGAGTGCTTATGAAATGATGAATTCCTCATATGGAATAGCAGTAGATATTAGACACGTTCAAAAGTTGGACAACAGTTAAAATAAGACTATGATAATTAGAACTGTAGAAGCAAACGATATCAAAGATGTTATTTCAGTTTCAACTGAAGTTTTTGCAAAATGGGATTCTGATTATTATGTATCATTTTATGAAGTGCCAGAAATTTTTTTTCTGGTAGCAATAGTAGATGAAACTCTTGTGGGTTATATAATAAGTATCCCGCTATCATCACATGAACATGTGATACATTCATTGGTTATTTCAAGGGATTTTCAAAATAAAGGATTTGGCACTATGTTGCTGAAATCACTATTCTCAAAATGCAAAACCTTTCACGTAAAATATCTAAGTCTTAACGTAAATATCAAAAACAAACCAGCTTATAAACTATATTTAAAGCATGGCTTTGTTCCTTGTTGGATAGAGAAATGCTATTATTCAAAATATGAAGATGCAATATATATGAAAAAAATGATAGGTTCCATATACTATTTTTGATATTGAATAGTAATTAATTTATTTCAAAATCTTTAATTGCTATGTACAATTTCATCTCCTGATTTAGAAGCAAGTTCTTGCATTCTAGAAGTTGTTTGATTAAAGTTTGAGGGTTCATCTTCAGTAATTATTGATGCAAGATGATTACCCAGTACAAATATTGCATGCTTATGTTCAGCCTTACTGCGGTGAATATGCATAGGGCTTATTGAAAGAGATTGATATTCTTCAAACTCGTGTTCTATTCCCTGACTTTCAAAATATCTCTTAATCTGAGCCATTAATGTATGTAATTGAATTAGTTCATCTTTGTGCATGATAATCAACATATCCTTTTTTTGTATTAGAATGACTGGAGATTATTAGTTAGTAGAATACTTATTTAAATCAAATAAAACAATTATTGGCGGAAATTTCTTTCTGAGTTATCCTATATAACAATTTCTATTTATTCTTTACTAATAATCATTATGTTCCCAGCAGTTGGAGTTAGCTCAGATGTTTAGTTAATCAGATTATTTGAGCTAATAACATTTACTGTAGCTGGAGTTTTTGCGATATTCCCTACTTTAGCACCTACAAGGTTTTCAATTCCTTTGTCTGCGGCTATATCTAAAATTCTTTGCGTAATTACTCCATCAAATATTATACTCTTTATATTACCACTATGTTCTTTAAGTGTGTTCACCAAATCACGTACAGGCATTTCGATAATTATATCTTCTTTATCGTCAAGTAGCCTTGCAGTAAGAGTCCCTGAAAGATCCGATACGTGAGCATTAAAAGTATCGTTAAGTGCCAAAGCTTGGTTTTTAGATGAAGCTTCTGTAGGCTTCTGGTCTTTTTGTTGATTATCAATTGCCTTTTTTGTTGCTGGCTTTATCGGAGCCTTTACAGGTTTTTTTACAGTTACTGCTTCTCTAGGGTTTCTTTTACTCACCTTTGCAGAAGAAAGTCTTTTTGTATCTGCTTGCTTTTTTTCTTTCCTTTTAGAACTATCTCCTGCATTTGAAGAATTGTCTCTTAAAGAATACATATCAACTGCTTGTTCAGTTGGTACTTTTTGCCTTAGAGCTCTAACAATTTCTCTTTGAACTAAGTCTTCAACTGTTTTACCATCAGGAGCACGTGCAATATAGTCTATATCAGCTACCTGTAATAGTTCTTTTACAATTAGTTCGCCACCCCTGTCTCCATCAGTAAATGCTGTAACTGTTTTTTTTCGAGTTAGTTCACTTATTTCAGGTGGAACATTTGTTCCACCGACACAAACAGCATTTTTTATACCATACCTCAACAGATTTAGCACGTCTGCTCTACCTTCTACAACAATAATGGCATCTGAGTCAACAACGTTTGGGCCACAAGGAATTTTGTTCTTCCCATAATATTGCATTTCTTCAATTCGAACCGATTCTCTAACCTCATCACTGATTTCTTGAGATTCAGGTAGATTCTCATCAAACATTGTAGTTAAAATCAGTTTTGCCCGGTCAACAATATGTTTCCTTTTAGTTGCACGAACATCTTCAATTTGAGTGATTTCTATTTTTGCATTACATGGACCAACCCTGTCAATTGTTTCCATAGCTGCAGCAAGTATTGAGCTTTCTACTCGATCCAAACTGGATGGAATAAATATATTACCTTTAGTTTTTCCAGATTTTGAATTTACAACTACTTCAATTCGACCAATTCTACCAGTTTTTTGCAAATCTCTTAAATCTAAATCTGCTCCCAGTAGTCCTTCAGTCTGACCAAAAATAGCGCCAACAATATCAGGTTTTTCTATGACACCATCGGCATTGATTTTCCCATGAATAATATATTTTGTAGTATCAGTATTTTGCATCGGTGGTTCTCTCCACATTAGTTTTAATTACCTAACTACAGAGAACTCACTGCAAATCAAAATTTATTTACATTTTTTAAGAACTTTTACCAGTAGTAATTCATTAGTGCACCTTCTTTATCTAATAGTCATCAGGTTTCCCCACAAATCACTAATCTTGCTCTTTTGGTGGAGTTTATATCGTTCTCATCTAAATCTAAATGTGTATGTTATATCACCCTTTATCTAGATTTTGGGGTTATTGCTACTCAATTTACCCAATGATACAAGCTTATTATTTTATTATATCTACAACTATATAATATAACCATTAGGTTCACATATTTTTGTATTAATTATGTCTAAATTATAAGTAACCTCAAGTTCTGTCGTTGTAAATTAATTATGTGATTATTTTGATTTTGCTGTGATTCTCAGTAGATAGGATTGTTATATCCATTATTATGAAGTAATCATTTAATTTATGATTACTAATTTACTAAGCTTATATTAGAAATAGTTATTTAATAAACTTATGGTTTCTGTGAGTAAGTATAAGTCAAAAAGTCAAAGTTTGAATTGATTATATGGCCTCAAAATCACCATTTCAACCACATTTACTTAGGCATTAGGTATTTCTTATTAAGTTTCATTCATTTGCCATGTAAATATACTTTGTTGGAACTTTTTCCATTAAAGCAATATCTTTATTTACACCCATTACTGTAATGCCATCATTTCTAGCTTTATTACAATCTATCCCTAAGATAATAGGATTTTCTGTGTGTATTTGAGCCACTTGATTCGCTTTATCATAAGATGTACTTAGATGAACATAAGTTTGCCTTATAGGAAATATTCCATTTTCAAAAACCATGTCAACTTCTTCTTGGCTCACTCCATAATATAGTGTTGATAAATTATTGTCTGAATAGTTTAAATCAACATTTACAGAATGGCCGTATCTTGCTCTTATTTTGTTCGAAATGATCTCATATCGCTGTTTTTCATCGGATTCAACTAATGATATCAACGATTCTTTTTTTGCCCATTTATATCTTTTTTTTGTTGCATCTAAAAAACCATCAAAATCAACCCATCCTTCTTTATCCATTGAAAGGCCTACATCATTTGGAAAATGTCGAAGTACACCCGATACAAATTTACCAATGCGTTGCTCTTTTTCACTATCTAGAACGAATTTTCCCTTATTTTTACAATATGGGCACACTTCTCCTCTGAAGTAGCCATCATCTGAACATTTGCGAATCATACTATTCTTTACCCATATAAGTCTATATTAATATATTTTCTCCATTAGCCCAACTCATCACAAAGTTTTAATCAAAAGAATATCACATAACACAACTTGATACATCTTCCTAACTAAAAAGAAAGTGATTTAAAAAAGATGGATTCAATACTTGAAATAATAAAAGACTAGTTTCAGATATTGGTGCAAATATGGAATATCAATCAGAATTAGATAGTATATATAAAAAAGTTAGTAATCTTTTAACTAAAGATGAATTTATAGAACAAGTAACTGAAAAAGTTAACCAAATGAATGGTCTATGTGATGAAAAAACAGCTGCTATGCTTGTTGCAAACGACTTAGGTGTACATAGTGATGACCAAAATATTGTAAATATATCTGATATTTCATCTAATAACAGTAATGTAAATTTCATGGGAAAAGTCATCTCAGTATTTGATACTAAAGAATTTCAAAGAAATGACGGTACTAATGGTAAGGTTGGAAATATTATTATTAGTGATTCTACTGGTTCTATTAAGGTAACGCTTTGGGACGAAAAAGCTGATTTAATTGATAACAACAGTATCAAAGTAGGCACATGTCTAGTGGGTAATGGATATCCAAAAGAAGGATATAGTGGACTGGAGGTTAATATTGGAAATAACAATACAATAAAAGAGGCTTCTGAAGACATTGATATCAATATTAAACATCAGAAAATAAAGGAAATTAAAGATGGAGATAAAGATATTAATCTTGTTGGAAAAGTATTAGATAGTTCAGATATCCGTGAATTCAAAAGAAAAGATGGATCTATTGGAAAAGTCTGTAATTTATTGATTGGCGATGATTCCGGTAAAATCCGTGTGACTTTGTGGGATGAAAAAACTGATTTTTGCAAAGAAATTGATCTAGATAGTTCTTTGGAAATAATTAATGCCTATGCCCGTACCAATAATTTTACCAATGAGGTTGAAGTGCAAACTGGCTTTTATGGATTAATAAGGAAAGTGGACAAAGATATAGAGTTTAAAGAAAATTTCAACCTCATTGAAACAATAACTCCAAATCAGGCATGTTCGATCAAAGGCCAGATTTCAGGTTTAGATGATATTAAAGAATTTACACGTAAGGATGGTACAGAAGATTTGGTTGCTAACATATATGTGTCTGATAGGAGTGGTAGAATCAGGCTTGTATTATGGGGAGACAATGCAAATAAAATCAATGAAATGGATATCGGTTCAAATATTGAAGTCATAGATGCATATGTAAAAGATGGATTGCGCGATGAAATAGAAGCTCATGTAGGCAATAGAAGTCAAATCTACATACTCAAGTAACAATTTGACAATCCAGTCTTTAACATTATCATCAAAAAAAGAAGTTATATATAGCATAAAAACCCACATTTACATGTGGGTATGACTAACAAAAAAGAGTCAGTGCAGATATTTTGGTAAATATAAATAAAGCAGGGATTTACATGCTTCTTGGAACTGATGATGACGATTTTAAAGAAGATAAAGGTTTTTCTATGAGAAACTTAGACAAAGGCGTTTCAGTCCACTCAGTGATGTCTAAAAAAATATTTTCTCTAGACACTAATGAGAGCTCTCTAAAAGCTGCTAAAATTATGAACGAGCATAATATAGGAAGCATAATAGTAACTAAAAACAGCAATGTTACGGGAATAATAACTGAAAGAGACCTTGTTAAAAAAGTTCTTGCATCTGAATTGAATCCTGGTGATGTTACAGTTGAAGAAATGATGTCTTCTCCAATTATTTCAATAAGGCCATCTGCAAGCACTATAGAGGCTGCAAAGGTTATGTTGAAGTTTAATATTAGAAGACTTGCTGTAATGGAAAATAAAACATTAGTTGGTATAGTTACTGATAGAGATATAATAGCAATAGCGCCTGAATTAGACACTATTTTGAATAATTTAATTGAGATGAATCGTGAGACTTCAATTGAAAAAGAAGCAGATATTTATACAGGAATATGTACAAATTGTGAATCATTTTCTAGGGATTTACAATACTTCAATGGAATGACTATCTGTGAAAGCTGTAGAGATAGTTTAGACTACTATGATTGAGATCCCTCAATAACAATTTTTATGAACTTTAAAGGAGTGAGAACAGTGAACGTTGAGACTATAATGTCAAAAAATCCTTTATGTGTAAATGATAATGAGTATATTACACATGCAAGGCAACTAATGAGAGATAATTTTTTAAGAGGGCTCCCCGTTGTGGATGATTCTAATAGGGTATTAGGTATTATTACTGATCAAGACATATTAAATGTAAGAGCCAATAAGTCAAATGTTACGGTAAAAGGATATACTAGAGAATGTCCTATAATTACACCAGAAATGGATATTCTTAAAGCTTCAAAATTATTACTTAAAGCCAAAGAGAACCGTGTCCCAGTCGTAACATCTTCTACAGAAAAAAAAATATCAGGAATATTAAGTGATGTTGATATCTTAAAAAATATTCCTGATTCTAAGATACCATCTAAATGTGTCTCTGAAATAATGACAACAGATGTTATGACTATAAACCCTGAGGAAACTGTAGCTAAGCTTTGGGCTAACATGATTGATTGGAACTATACTGGAGTTCCCGTAGTAGACAATAAAGGAGAGGTCTATGGTATTGTAACACGTAGGGATATTATCAAATCAGGCCATGCAAGAATTGGTGCAAGTGACACTCATGGTAAAAGCTCAGGTAACTCTCCAAAAGTAGAAAAAATAATGTCTACACCTTTATACACAATAACTCCAGAAACTAAAATTGAACAGGCAATTGCTAAATTATTAGACAATAATATAGGAAGAATATGTGTATCAGAAAAAGATGAGCTTATAGGCATAGTCGATAGGTATGATCTTCTGTTAGCTTGTGTTAAATAAAAATTGACTTTTAAGGAAATAATAATTACTTATGGTGATTCAGCTTGAGCATACATAACAAAAAGAAATCAGCAACGCAAATGAATATGAAAGTAAGAGAAAGACTAAATTCGCACACAAAAAACGTTCAAAAGAAAAATCCCCATCTATTTAGTAGTGATGGTTTATTAGATGTGGGTCCAGTTGATTTTGACGCTAAGGAAGCAAAGCACCCAGGTGAAATTTTAACTCTTGCAACAGGCGATGTAGTTTCAATTCCACCTACTACTACAATTATGGGTTCTATAAAAACAATGACTTCAAAGGGATTTAGGAGAGTACCTGTTACAGATGCTGGAACAAAAAGATTGGAAGGTATTGTGACTTCAACTGATATTATTGATTTTCTAGGAGGTGGTGAAAGAAATCGTCTAGTTCAAGAACATTACAAAGGAAATCTACTCGCTGCAATAAATGCCGAAGTGCGTGAAATCATGCAGCATAATGTAGCCTGTGCTGATTTTAGCGCAGGCATAGATGAAGTTATAACGACAATGCTTGATGATAAGACTGGTGGGGTACCTATAGTAAATAAAGATAGGCGTTTAATAGGCATTTGTACAGAAAAAGATTTTCTTAGATTCATTGCTGGGATTTTTACCAATAAAACTGTTGGAGATTATATGAGTACTAATGTAACAACCATATCACCCGATGCAACTATAGTGGATGCCGCAAGAATCATGGTTAAACGAGGATTTAGAAGGCTCCCTATCGTTAGAGACGGTGTATTGCTTGGAATAGTTACTGCATCTAATATAGTACAGTTTATTGGAAATGGAGATGCATTTGAAAAATTGATAACAGGAAACATAAATGAAGCATTCGATGAGCCCATAAGTGCACTAATTTCAAAGGATTTAGTTTGGACAAGTGCTGAAATGGATTTAGGTGATGCTGCAAATCTAATGATTGACAAAAATGTGGGTTCTTTGCCCATATTTGATGATGGGAAGCTATGTGGTATAATTACCGAAAGAGATTTTCTAAAAGCAATGATTGATTGAAAATTGAAGTTTTAGATATATAAAAATAAGGCTCAAGAGGAATTTGTATGAAAGTTGAAAATATAATGAGTTCTCCAGTATATACTATATCTCCAGAAGATCCACTTTCACATGCTAGGAACTTAATGTTAAAACACAAAATTAGTACCCTCGTGGTTGTAAATGATAATGATGAAATGGTTGGAATAATTAGTAAATCGGATATGGGTACTAGATTATCACAAGCTGGACCAATATGGAGACGACGACCAATTGATAGAATTCCAGTAAATATGGTTATGCAAGAAAATCCAATTACAATTTCACCTGATGTTGACATTAAACATGCAGTAGAAGTAATGCTTGATAATTCAATTAACAACCTTCCTGTAGTTAACAACAAGGTTGTTGGGATTGTCACAAGAACAGATATCGTTCGTCATGTATCTAACTTAGACGTAAATGTCAAAGTTTCAACTGTAATGACAGAGGAAGCACATACGGTTCATCGTCACCATACAATTAACCATATAGTAGATGTTATGCAAAAAAACAACATCAGTAGAGTTATTGTTATGAACAATACAGGTGATGCCGCAGGAATTATTTCTACAAGTAACCTAGCCTTTAATTCAATGACAGATAATGAAGGAAAACTTTCTACAAAAAATATTAAAATGGGGAGAAGGCCTGTAGCTGGTGGTGATAAGATATATCGTTATGTGAAAGAAGTACCTTTAGTTGCAGAAGATATTATGACAGAGCCGCTAAACACAATAAATCTCGAAGCAAAGGTTGTTGATGCTGCCAGTATAATGCTCAAAAACGATGTTACAGGATTACCTGTAGAAGATAATAAGGAAGTAATAGGGATATTGAGTAGAAGTGATATTATCAAAGTTTTACTTAATTAAAGGCTTCAAATAGCCTTTGAGTTAGATTTAGATGAAATAATTAATATGGAGTGAAATTTATGCAAGTTAAAGATATTGTGGTGGAGCCACCAACTATTGATAAAGCAGATACTATATCCAACGCACTTGAAGTGATGGAAAAAAAGAAAGTGCGTCGCTTACTTGTAACTCATAATGATGAAATCATTGGCATTTTAACAATGAGGAACTTAACTAAAGAATTAGGAACGCGTAAAAAATCTAGCATGCCTGCATCTTCCCTGCATGTAGCAACAGCAGTTAGTGATAATTTTGTAAAGGTATTTCCTGAAACAGAATTAGATGATGCTGTAACTTTAATGACCAAAAAAAATGAAATTATAATAGTTGCAGACAAAGATGAGCTTCTTGGATGGATAACTCCTACTGAATTATTAAAGAGTTGTTATTTCAATGGATACGCAGGAGAGGTCATGGAGCCTAAACCAATACTTGCAGCACCCAGCGATAGAGTCGTCCATATAAGAAGATTGATATTAGATCATAATATTGGAAGACTCCCAGTTGTAGAAAACGGTGAACTTGTCGGGATAGTTACAGAAAGGGATATCGCAAAAGCTATGAAAGCATTCAGAGACCTAGTAGCTGGTAATCAGCAAGACTCTAGAATAAAAAATTTGATTGTAGAAGATATCATGTCATTAGGAGTTAAAACCGTTTATACAAATACCGAATTACAAGACGTTGTAAATACAATGATTGAAGAGAATATTGGAGGTTTACCTGTATTAAATCTTGAGGATGAGTTTGTTGGATTCATCACTCGTAGAAACATTGTGAACACCTTAGTACAATAATATCAACTGATTTTAGCCTAAAGGATTTTTTTATATATGAATGGTGAAGTGGATGAAGAAAGCAGTTTGGTTGACATAAATGAAACTGCCATCTTCCTTAATTTATCAAAAGCTAAAGTAAGAAAGCTTATTGAAAGAAATATTATAAGAAACAATTGGGGCCAATATACTAATTTAATCAGGTTCACTAAAAAGGTTTCACATATTGAGGAGGGCAGTGTTCTCAACTATTCAGACGCTAATTTAGAAATTATCAGAGGTTTTCCGAAAATAAGAAGGTGCTTACTACTAGAACCAGCTCTAAAAAAGAATTTCTCTTCAGTTGATGAAGTTGCTGTTGAAGAAAAAATGAATGGTTATAATGTCCGAGCAGCTCAAATAAATGGTGATATTATAGCTTTCACACGTGGAGGACTTGTATGCCCCTATACAACAGAAAAAGTAAATGAGCTTATCGATCCCACTTTCTTTGAAGATTACCCAAATTTAATCTTATGCGCTGAGATGGTAGGACCTGATAACCCATATGTTGCTAAAACTTGCTATGATGTAAATTCACTTGATTTTTTTGTTTTCGATATTCGAGAAAAAAATTCTGGTGAGCCTTATCCTGTAAAAAAAAGAAGAGAAACCTTAGAGGCATATAAAATAAAACAAGTCAATTTATTTGGCTACTTTAAGCCTAAAGATGCCCATAAAGAAATTACTAAAATTATCAATGAAATTGGTAGTGAAGAAAGAGAAGGAGTAGTTGTTAAAGATCCTGAGATGATATTGCAACCAATGAAATACACTACTTCAAATAGTAATTGTAAAGATTTAGAGTTTGGTTTTAAATTCTATAATGATATTGGAAGAGACTATTTGTTTTCAAGAGTCATTAGAGAGGGTTTCCAAGCTGCAGAATGGAATGAAAATAATCAAAAACTAAAAGATAGATGCTATAGGGTTGGATCTAGCATTCTTTACCCAATGGTCAATACAATAAATTCAGTTGGCAAAAATAAAAAGGTTACAGAGGATGCACAAATTAAAGTAACAAGATTAGAAGTTTTAGATCTCTTCAAACAACATCTGAATAGATCAGGTATAGAAGTTCTTTTTGAAGAGCCCATTCCAGAAGAAGATGGTTACATAGTTAAAATGAAAAAGCTTAACAAGAGCACCAATGATAAAACCGAATCAATATGGTTAGGGGATTATTGGTGATACTTTTAAAATAAAGAGTAAGAATTTTAGAATTAGATGGAGTTATTAAAACCATGGCAAAAATAGCTATTATAGGAAATCAGAGCTCGGGTAAATCTACAATTGCAACAAATCTTGGAAAAAAAACTAACTCATCTGATATTGTAACATATGAATCAAAAAAAAACAACGATGTCATCACAACAATAGATCCAGTTGGTTATCCAAAATCAATAAAACCTCTTATTGTAGCTATTGAGCTATCTGACATAATTTTAATATGCATTCCCCCAGAAGGACCTGACTCTTTTACAGGTGAATGTATAGTTCTCTTAGACTTGCTAAAACATGACCGTGGAATTTTCGTTTTAACTAAAGCAGATACAAGCTATGATTATGCACAAGAGCAGTTAAAAAATAAAATAAAACAAATTATAAAAGACACATCACTAAATAATTGGGAATTTATCAATGTTTCAAGTGAAACACATGAAGGAATGAACGAATTACGTGATTTGATTTCAAGCTTGAACAAAAAAGTAGAAATTGAAAATAGAAAATTAGATGAAAAAGAGCCAAGAGTCATAATTGATCAATGTTTTAATGTTACAGGAATAGGTTGTGTTGCACTTGGAATTGTAAAACAAGGACAAATTAAGTTGAAAGATAAATTAAATGTATACCCTATTAACAAAAATGTTGAATTGAGATCAATTCAAGTGCATGATGTTAACGAGCAAGAAGCTAGTACTGGAAATAGAGTGGGTCTTGCACTTAAAAATATTCAGGCAAAAGAGATTGAGAGAGGCTTTATTTTATCAAAAAAAGAAAATGTTTCTTCAGAATTTAGTTTAAACTTTTATACATCTAAGTTCACAAAAAGTGTATGTATAGGTGATGTTTTACATGTGTTTAACAAGCTTCAAACATCGCCAGTTAGAGTTAAAGGAATTAAAGTAAACGGTTCAGAACAAAATAGCTTAAGCCCTGGGAGTGAGTGTATTTTAGATATCACTGCTGAAAAAGAAATCGCTTTTACAAAAAGTGACATGTTTATACTATCCAACCTTGATGAAAAACAACGGATTGTAGGAGTGGGACAAGTTGTTTAATTTCTTTATTTTTTTCTCGAAGTTAAATTTAGGAGTTTAAAGCCATCAATTTGCGATGGTTTCTGAATTATCTTTGCAAGAGAAGTTCTTTTAGGTAAATTTAGCATGTAAGGTTTATTGGTTATACAATAGCCAAGGCCAAAAGAATTAGTGATATTATTATCTTCTAGACTTTCAAATTGATTAGATACATTAATTTGTTCATTGGTGCTTTTATTTGTGACTTTTGACGAAGTATTGAATAAACCTTTTGCTAAATCTCTTTCTCTTGAAACAAGGCCTTGTTGCTTTCCATTATTATAATTATTTCTTATAATTTTTTCGTGGCTGTTAGTATGAACATGTTTATATAATTGATTTAAATCAGCTTTTACCCAGCCAATCTCAGAATGTTTATGGTACCCAACTTCAAAACCCAAAGAATAAGCATTTTTTTTTAAATCTTCAAGCTCTTTTTTAGAACATAAATGTTGAGATGTTTTTTTCCGAAATAAACGAACCATAATTTTATCACCAATTCATTCTAATTTATTAGAAACTTTCAAGCCTGATTTATTAAATTCCACGGTTCTCATATCACAATCATGTTTAGTGCCTCTCATTTTTATTACCTGAAGAGCACGAACCATACTTTTACCATATAGAAAGTTATGTAAAAAAATGACTCCATGGGAAGCAAATTGCTCAGTAGTATATGATTGTGGATCTGTCATCTCTGATATTAGAACAGTTGTGCACCCAAGTTTTTTTAAATGGCGAACAAATCTACTCATCTCTTTTTCTTCAAGAGATATATCTTTTGCAGTGAATCTAATTGCTGATAATGAATCAATTACAAGCCTTTTTACATTATATTCATTTACATAATTTGCAATCTCTTTGTAAACCAGAGCAGGCGAGGGGGCTTCATTTTCAATAGAAGCAGTTCCTATTTCATATTCAGGAGTAATTATTTCATTGAAGTTATTTACACTACTATATTCTAATCTAGGCCCAAGATCTGCGAAAAGAACTTTCCTTGACTTGATGTAAGATTGAAGATTCAATGAGTAGTTAGAAATATCATCAATAATATTTTGAGGGCTTTCTAGTAAAGTAACGTAAAGTCCAACATCATCCGTTTTTGCACCTTGAAGCAAGAATTGCATTCCAAAAGTAGTTTTCCCACAACCTGGCGGTCCACTCACCAAGTATACACGTTCATCTAAAAAACCACCTTCAATTAGTTCATCAAATCCATCAATACCGGTTGCTATCCGCATATTCTTTCCTCTTTTTAAATGTAAATATTAATTAATATTCTAAGTGAATTAAACATTTCTAAAATCTAATTACTCTTATAAAGTATTTGGTTAATACTCATAAAGCTTCTGCTATCAGGTATATAAGATAATTCGCCAAAATCAATCATATGTCTTCAAAATCAATTATACCTCTAGATACATTATACAATAGATTTCTAGCCATTTCTTGAGATGGCCATGAGCCAAGACCACAGTCTGGTCCAGCATATTTAACTCTATCACCAAATAATAATTTAGCCCTTTTAAGCCTCTTAGATATAATTTTAGGAGTTTCTATATCAGTAACAATTTCATTTAAAAGGATGGGGTTTTTCCAGACATTTATATTATGCATTTCATTTAAATAGGCACCTAAATTTGAAATATCTGTTCTAGCAATACCTACTCTCAAATATGAATCCCATGACTCTAAAATAGATTTATCAATAAGCTCTAAGTAAGAAGGGTTCGCTGCTGATTCTACCCCTATAATATTTATTGATTCAGATTGACATGCCAATTCATAATGCAAAGGAGAATGTAAATGAATCTCTACATCAGCATCATTTTTCCTAGCATAGTCCCCGGCTATTGAAAGTGATTCGATTATATGTTCATCTTCAAACATTATTTGGGGGTTAATTCCTATACTTGGTTCATCAATAGAAATCGTACTTATTTTAAAGTCTTTTGCTTTTTTAAATGAATTTTTAATAAATGAATTAGTACTTTTAGCTAGCTGTTTGAGAACATCCTCATAAGCAGTACTACCAAATTCATGCAGATATAGTTCTACAGGGCCAGTAATACACACGCGGATCCCTAACTCTTCACCCGTAGTTTTTTTATATTCACTACATGTTTTCCCAATAATATCAATCTCAGGTATTATTGCTTCTTCTTCTTTAACATTAAAAGGTTCTTCATAGTTTTCAGGGTTTCTAATGATAGATAGAAACTGTTCATTCATATCTCTTAATTGGGGATAAGTTGGAACATGAACACCTGATTCTATTTTTTGCTGAAAAATATTATTTAAAAGTACAATGAGATTCTCATTCTTTTGATCTTCATTGAGTGCATAATCAACCCATTCTTTTTCGGTGTCTTTTGGAATAGGAAAACTTCCAACATCATCATAAATTACATTGCTCATGTATAGTATTTTGGTATATGTCATTTATATAGATGGTGTAAAAATAAATAAATATCATAAATAATTTTACTAAAAAATCTGAATCTAAATAAAAACTAGACATTATATTAGATTAATTAATTCCTAAACCAATCCAATGTAGCAAAAAGTGCAATTTACTTTTAAAGCTAAAAGGTAAGCTATTATAGTTTAAGCGAAATAGAGTGCTTAATTTTCTATACAAAACAAAAACATTTACAATTATTACATCCAGATAAAGATACAATAACACTTGGTGATTAAAATGAAGATAGCAATTATTGGAGGATTTCTAGGAAGTGGAAAAACAACATCCATTATTGAACTTGGAAGATATTTAAGTGAAAATAACCATAAGATTGCTATTTTAGTAAACGAAATTGGTGAAATTGGGCTTGATGGTGATACAATCTCAGGTTCAGGTATTCAAACTAAAGAGCTCACTAGCGGTTGCATTTGCTGTTCTCTAAAAATCGATCTAGAAATTACATTAAATTCACTTATAGAGGATTTTTCTCCTGACATCGTACTTATTGAACCTACAGGAATTGCTTTTCCTGGCCAAATAAAAGAAGATATATCATCAATGGATTGTTCCACAAATTTCAGCTTTGCTCCTATTATTTGTCTTGTGGATGGAAACAGATTTAGCACTGAATTTAGCCAAATTCCAAAGTTTGTTGTTACTCAGTTAGAAGAGTCAGAAGTAATTGGAATTAATAAGATTGACGTTACACCTATAGATAAAATACAAGAAACCATTGAAAGAATTGCTGATATTAATAGCACTGCCAAAATAATTCCTTTTACAGCTAGAAAGAATGATGATAAGTTCAAGCTTGTGTTTAACAATATATTTGAAGAAAGTGATCAAAGAAAAGAACTTGAATCTCTTAATTCTATTGAAATGTCGAAGATATCTACTTTTTCTGTGAATTTAGCTCTAGATGATTTTTCTATGAATGAAAGTGACTGCAAAGAGCTATTAGGTGAAATTCTTATTTCAGTTAAAGAGAAAGTAGTTAGTGTTAGCCCATACTTCATTGGTCATATAAAAGCAGTTATTAGTCTACCTGGTAGCATTATAAAGGTGAGCCTTACATCATTTGAAGAAGAACCAGAAATTTCAATATTTGAAAGTAATGAGGATAAAAGCCAAAATTTAAAGATTTTAGTAGCAGTAACAGGTATAAAGCCTGAAGAACTAAAAAATTTAGCTGAAGACACCATACACAAAACTTTGAACTATAATTCAATTGGCTTTCATCAAGTTGAAAGTCATCTAGATAGGAGTAACTTTACACCAAAATCAGAGTTTAAATAGAGTAACTTTGTTACTTTAAAACCTTTTCAATAGGAAGTAGAAATATTTTTTGTAAATAGTTAGCTAAGCCTGGCATAAAAAAACTATAAAGGGGTCTTATTTGGTAAAAAATTCAATTGTTTAGAAGAAATTCATTCCTTTTTTACTTATTTTAAGCAAAAAAGGTTTAAGAAATGAACTATAAATATAACAGTAAGAGCCAACAAGGTTGGAGTGGTATAGAAGCATAATAAAAGTGACGTGTGTTTTAAATATAATTAGTTCGTATATAGTAAAACAATCAGTTTAGAGAAATTTCATCAAAATTGATTAAATTAAAATTCTAAGGAACTGGTATTATGGTAGATAAAAGACGCAGACCTTTTGACGAAAATGGCAATAATTTTGGTGGAGAACATATTGAAAATATTGAACAATTAATTAACTACATTTCCACTATCTTTGAAGATAATTCAAATGGACCACCAGATAAACCTTTAGTATATGGATTTACAATTATACAAACTCCAGGGAAAAAGCCAGAAATACTCGGGTTTAAAGGAGCATTACCTGATTTAACTAAAATTCAAGGAAGTCAGCAGATTTGGATAGGTCAAAAAGAGCCTTATGTTGACATAATCGAAGATGATAATAATCTATATGTACTGATAGATATTGGAACAGAAGAACTTAATTTAGATTATTCTCTTAATGAGGATAGAATTGAATTAGTTTCATTTGAAGAACATTCCAATTATAGAAAAGAAATAGAGTTACCTAGAAAAATAAATCCTGACAGCTTATCTGAAACCTTCAAAAATGGGGTGCTAGAGATTACTCTTGAAATTAGTGAGAATACCTATTAGCTTTTTTACTAAAAGTATTTTAGTTTGTAATAGGAGCATATATCAATATCAATATATTTACATAGATTCAGGTGCTTCTATTCCCAACATTTCTAAGGATATAAACAAAACGGTTTTCGCAGAATCAACTAATATAAGTCTATTGATTCTAATTTGTTCATTTTCTTCTGCAATAACAGGTACAAATCTATAAAACTGATTAAATGCATCAGCTATTTCTCTTGCATATATTGCTATAATATTAGGCTTTAGTTCGATCGAAGACTTTTCTATATAGTAATCAAGCATAGACATTTTCTTTATGAGTTCTATTTCAGAGTCTTCAACTATCAGTGAAGGGTCTAAGTTTCCACTATGTATCAAAAAACCCTCATTTCTAGCTTTTTTAAGTATGTTACATGCACGGGCATAAGAATATTGTACATATGGACCACCTTGTTTTTCAAAGTCTAAAGATGATTTCCAATCAAAAACTGTAGATTTTTCTGGTGATACTTTTACAATATCATATCTTATTGCAGCAATACTTACCATCCTGGAAACATTGTTTTTGAACTCTTTTGACATATTAGGTCTTCTTTTTTCAACTTCTTTGTAGGCTTGCTCTTGAACCTTTTCTATTAAATCATCAGCTGTTATGAATTTTCCTTTTCTAGTACTCATAGAGCCTTCTGGTAAAGAAACAAACTCAAAAATAATAATCTCTGGTTCAGGTTCTTTAATTAATTTTAAAGTTCTTTGTAATTGAGAAGAAATAAGCTTATGGTCAGCACCTAGTACATCAATCATCCTATCAGAATCTTTTCCTTTCCATGAATGATATGCTAAATCCCTAGTTGTATAAAGTGAAGTGCCATCTGAACGTTGTATAACTAAGTTTTTATCAAAACCAAATTCTTCAAGATTGAGAATTAAAGCTCCATTTTCAGTGAAGGTCTTACCACAATCCTTTATTTTACTAACAATATCATTTACGCTTCCTGATCTGACAAATAAAGCCTCTTTAACATATTCATCATGCCAAATATTCATTAATGACAAAGTTTCTGTTATACCTTTTATTGCATGATCAACCGCAGTATCAAATTCATTAATTGTTCTGATATCTCCTTTTTCAACAGATTGCATCAATTCATCTATTTCTTTTCTTTTTTCTAAATCAGCTTCAATTTCTGAATTAGCCTTTATATAAATATCTGCAATTGCATGGTCTGATTTTTTAGAATGATCTAGCTCAAATCTTGACAAACCCCATGAAACAATAGCAATTTGTCTACCCATATCATTCACATAATAGTGAGTTGTAACATCATATCCAGCATGTACCAATATTCTTTTTAAAGTATCACCTATAATTGAATTTCTAATATGACCAACATGGAGAGGACCATTCGGATTTGCTGAAGTATGTTCTAAAACTATTCTACCGTTAAAAAAACCTCCACCAAAAGAATTGCTATTATCTTTTATACTAGATATTGTGTCATTTAAATATTTTGTACCTACAAATGCGTTGATATAGGGACCTTCACATTCAATCTTTTCAACATAAGAATCATTAGGAATGGTACACCTATCAACAATACTTGATGCTATTTCATTGGGATTCTTTTTTAGAATAGAGGATAACTTGAACGATAAATTTGAAGAAATATCAGCATGTTGAGATGGGATGAAATCATATTCATCGATATTAATTTCATAAGATCTCAGTGCTGTATCAATTATAGACTTTACTTGTTCTCTAAATGTTAAAAACAAAAAATCACCTGGTTTTAATAAATTTAAATACCGGTACTAAATCTCAAGATGGCAGCTAGGCCACCAAATGCATTCATAAGTTGAGATCCTTCCTCAAACTCAGTGGAAATGAATTTTACTTCTGTGCCCATTTGATCAGCTAAGTTAGAAAGTTCTTCAACAATGTCGACTTTTTCTCTAATTTCAATAGGTGATCCGCAGTTTGGACAATTATTACTGGCATCTGATTCTTGTGATGTGAGCTCACCCGCACGAAGTTGTAATGTGTACTTATTTTGGTAGCTACAGGAACTGCAATTGACTACAATTCGTTCGGCTCTTAAATCTTCAGAAATTAGTAAAGTTTCAACTGAGCCTATCTCAAGATTTTTCCTGACGTTTTCTTCTCCATATGCTGCTTTTTCTGATTCAGATACGAGTTCTGCAAAAAATTTTTCCATTGCTCTTTTTTCTTCCATTAAGTCAATGTCGTAAAGACGTTCACTAGCCGCATTTACAAGTTCTGATAATCCTGACTCATCTGTGTAAGCAACATCAAAAAGGCCTGCTTTTTTCTTTTCTAATTCATGGTGGAGGTATTCGCCTGAATCAAACTCTTCTTTTGTAGGAGAGGGACCTCCTATAAGAATTCCAGCCAGATCACTTAACTCCACCGACATAAAGATTTCGCTTGCAGCTTCGCCTATTTTCTTATAAAAATCATTTATAGCAATTAATCTTAACTGCTGGAATCGTTGAGCACTTTGACCCCCTTTTCTTTGCTTACCAGGAACTGTTGAAGTTAAATGTCTATAAGGTTCTATTCTTTTTCCTACTAATAATCCAATAGTTGCTTCTCTCCTATCAAGAACTAAAAGACCATATGTTTTAGTCTCTTTCAGCATAGCTTCGAGCGGTTCTAAGAAAAATCTTGAATCACAATGATACCTATATGTGATAATTTGTTGAGGTGGTTCTATTATAGTAGTTTCCATATTGGTCTTATTGGCTCCAATATCAACAGCTCCAGTAAAATATACAATACCATTTTCTGGAACTTCTTCTAAATATTTCAACCTTGATAGGAGAGAATCTAATGCACCTTGAACATTAGTCTTTGTCACTTTTGATTTAATATTTGAAGCTTGTCCATGCTCTACTTTAAGTTGTGAAACTACATCTGAAATTTGTTTATCAGGAGGGATATATAAAGAAACTAATTCAGTGCCTCTACCTTTTTTTGACTTTAGTTGCTCTAATTTTCTTTTGAACTCATACTTCTTCTGTGCAGATTGTTCTGACATTTTAATAGTACTCCATAGCAAAAATCTTCATATAAAAACACTTCATAGATTCACAGTACAATTTCTTTAGGACTCTAAACTTAAATTTTATCTATACATATTAGTTTCTAGTTTATAATAGTAGCGTCAAATGTTACATATAATGTTCAAAAATAACTCTTTAAATAAAAAAATTATTTATTTGAGTATTTCCATTTTTTGCTAGTAGTACAACCCTACTTGTTTCAACGTTATCTATAACAATATAATCTAACTGATTGGCTAATTCTTTTGAAAAATTAAGGATTTCTTCATTACTAGGCATAGATTCTCTAGGCAGCCTCTTTCTAGAAAAACCAAGATGCATATATGCCTTTACCTCAACGTAATCAGGATCTGCTTGGGAAATCAATTTAGCATATAAAGAAGGATTAAACATATTCAAATTTTTAATTAATGTTAATCTTATAGCTTTTCTACCTTTCTTTTTTTTCATCTTAGCAAGAGATTCATTTATTTTATCCCAAAATCCATTTGAACAAGGGGAACAAACTTTATGATAAGTACTCACATCAGGAGCATCCAAACTCATATACAATTGAGTTGGGTTTAACTCATCTATCATATCTGGGTTTGTTCCATTTGTGACTACAAAAGTAGTTATTTTTCTTTGTTTAAACTCTTCTACCAATTGAGGTAAATATGGATAAATAGTTGGTTCACCGGCTAATGATATAGCCACGTGTTTTGGAGTATTAGCTTCTACCCACAAATTTCTCTTACCCGATCCCCCATAACCTGATATAAGTTTGCGATGTGAAGCTATGGATTTTTCAACTATATCTAATGGAGAATCCCATTTTTTAGGATATTCAATTTTGGTTTCAGTTGGTCTCCAGCAATGAAGACACTTTTGATTACAAATGAGAGTCGGACTCATTTGCATGCATTGATGCGATTGTATTCCATAAAATTTAGATTTATAGCAATCCCCTTCACCTTTAATACTACGGCCTACCCAAAGACATGTCTTTACAGCTGAATGAGTTCCAGCAAGTAAGTATCCTTGTTTTTTCAAAAGTAAATTAAAGTCTAAGTCTGAAGATTTATCTGTTTTTTCCATTAAGATTCAACTGCTTAAATTTGAATTATGTTAATTTAATTAAAGTTTAATATACTGGTTTTAAAACTAGATAGGTCCACAATTGGAACTTTAGCGGGATCTGGTACAAGATTAACTCTCTTTTGAAACTCAGTTTGATCCTGCCATGTTCCCGAATTTATTAATAGTACATTTCGGTATACTTCTGCACCTATTGTATGTACATGGCCACAATGCACTATGTCAGGAACATGATCAATTACAAAGTGGTCATTTTTTTCAGGAGCTATTGAAACGCGACTGCCATATATCGGAGATATATGTCTCCGTCTCATCATTTCAACCATTGCTTTTGTAGGTTCTTGATATGAAACCCCTGGAATCGATGCCACTAAGTCATCAATAGAACGTCCATGATACATAAGTACTTTTACACCCTCAAGACTTAAGTATGCAGGATTACCAACAAACAATATCTTTTCTGGAAAATATTGTCTAATTTTTTCTGGTAACTTTGGTTGGGGTTCAGCCTGTCTAACAGCATCATGATTACCTGGGCTAATTATTATTTGAATATGTTCCGGAATTTGGCTAAAATATTCTCCTGCTTTTTTATACTGATCATAAACATCTTTTATTGAAAGTTCATTTTCTTGTCCTGGATAAATGCCAATACCATCTACTACATCCCCAGCTACTAACACATATCTTATGCTATTTGATATCTGCCGTAATTTTGGGTCATTTGATTCACCTTTTAAAAAAGATAAGAACTTTTCCCATTGGTGCTCAAGAAATGTAGAACTCCCAACATGTACATCTGAAATAAAAACTGCTTTCCCAGTAGTCCAATTATTTGAACAGATAACATTTGGCAAGTCAGGAAACATTAATTTATTAGCTATAAGCAAATTACCGTCATTAGTCAAGACACCAGTAACAGCTATTACTTCATCTAATATTAGCTTGCAAGATAAGTCAAATAACTCTTTGTCCTTATTACTAACTAAAAATAAAAAAGTGCCTGTAGTATCTTCAATTTCCACTAATTTATGTCCATTTGAAGTTGTTTTTATAGATGAAACCATACCAATTAGAGATATTTCTTCATATTGTGAATTCCTTAAAGACCCCGATTTGTATTTTAGTAAACTTTCAATTGGTCTCGAATTCACCCTTCCCCTTATAATATCACTTAATTTATTATATCTATCTCTAAAATACTGAACAAATTCCATATATTCTCCAATACACGTAGATTTATCACTAATATCAAAAAGAACTTCAACTGAATTAGTATGACCATTATTTTCTATTGGTAACTTCATATCACGAGTAGGGGATTTTTTAAATTCTATATATTTAGTTTCAATTTGTAACTTATCAGAAAGAAGGTCACTATCTTTATCACATATATGTTCACATTCTTTCAGGTTCAAATGCTCCACATCAATAACTAGAACGGATTTATCTATTTTTGATAATATGTGCTTGGTAAGTTTCTCAGGTTGTTCATGAGAAGCAATTAAATCAAGCGCTTCTGGAGTAATCTGGTAACCAGCTTCTATTATTTCTGTCAAAAGTTTTATTTTCATTTTAAAACCAAAGAAATAGTTAGTAAAACATTATTTATCCATTTATTATTCAAACGATTTGTATACTAAAACAAACAATGTTTAGTACAGATATCTTTCAACTTTAAAATCATAAAACTATAAGTTGAATTGTATCCTTTTTAAAATACTCATACATTGATTCTAATTAAGTAAAATAAGATTTAAGTTTTTGGTTCATAATAAAATTGAATCATTTATATTTAAAGAATATATATATATAATGAATAGGTCTATTATATTTTGCATTTCATGTCTATAAAAAAATTATTAAGAGATTATTTTAACAGCGAAAATTTTTGGATTTCTTTGAGTAGAGATTTAATTTCAATTCTATTGTTAATTGGATTATTCTTAATTTTATCTCAAATCATATTTGGCATGTGGACACCCATGGTAGCAGTTGAATCAGGAAGCATGGAACCAAACTTAAATGTAGGAGATATTGTTTTTATACAAAGTATAGATAGAGTTGAAATTGAAACAAAATACGACGAAAACTATCAATCTTTTAATGAATATGGGCATATTATTTTGTATAAACCTTTTGGAAAGGAAGAGAAAACACCAATAATACACCGTGCAATGTATCATGTTGAAAAAGGTGAACCAATGTGGGAAAATGGTCCAGAAGCGCCACATAATGGATATATAACAAAAGGCGATAACCCAATAACAAATAGACACCTAGATCAACAAGGAAGTATTAGTTATAATGAGCCTATAAAGGAAGAATGGATTATAGGTGTAGCTAAATATCGTATTCCATATATTGGTCACATTAGACTTTTATTTAATTGAAGTTTAATACAATACAAATCCATTATTTTAATTTATAATCTCATTTGAGATGTAATCGTTGGTTTGAACCCCGCCAAACCTTTTAACCTATAATCATCAAGTAAAACATTAATTGTACTTTCAATTGGTACACTCAAAGATATTTCTTTTGTCCTACCATACCTTCCTTTGCTAACAACCAAAGCATTCAAAATACCAAGCATATCTAGTTCTGACATTAAGTCAGTTACTCTTCTTTGTGTTAAAATATCTAAATCAATATTATAGCACAATTGCTTGTAAACATTATAAACTTCACCTGTAGTCACATTTTGATAACCATTATTTCTTAAAAGAACAATACTGTACAAGACTAGTTTGGATTGAGTTGGTAAAGTTCTTACAACTTCAACTACTCTATCGATTTCAATTCTTTCTTGAGCTTTTCTTACATGTTCTTCTTCAACAATTTGCTTATTATCTCTTTCAGCAAGTTCTCCAGCAACTCTTAACAAATCAAGAGCTCTTCTAGCATCACCATGTTCTTGGGCCGCAAAAGCTGAACAAAGTGGTATAACCATTGAGTTAAGAACTCCTTCTTTATATGCTATCTCAGCTCTTTCAATTAAAATATCACTTATCTGTTCAGCGTCATAAGGTGGAAATATAATTTCTTCCTCACCTAATGAGCTTTTAACCCTTGGATCTAAAAATTCTGTGAATTTAAGGTCATTAGATACGCCTATCATACTTACTTTAGCTTTTTTTAATTCAATATTAATACGAGATAAGTTGTAAAGAACATCATCACCTTTCTTGACAAGTTTATCAATCTCATCTAAAACAATAATAACAACTTGATCCTTAGAGTCTATAGCTTCCTTAAATTTAGTAAATACTTGATCTGTAGGCCATCCTGTCATCGGTATATCTTCACCAAAATGCCTTGCCAAATTAGCAAGTAGACGATATTGTGTGTCAATGACTTCACAATTTATATATAAAACAGAACAAAAACAATTTAGATTTTCACTCATTCTTTCAAGTTCAATTCCTACATGGCGAGTACTTGCTGTTTTACCTGTACCAGTTTTACCATAAATCAAAATGTTTGAAGGAGTATGTCCCCTTAAAGCAGAAACTAAAATTGTAGCTAGATTATTAATCTGATCATCACGATGAAGCAAAGAATCAGGAGTATAAGATGGTCTTAATACTTCTTTATTGTTAAAGATTGAATCTTCGTTAAGTAATTTTTTAAATAAGCCATCGAGTGATTTGTTATTCATTTTAACCAGCCCTATATTTATAATAGTAAAAGTGATAATTTTTAGTACAAATTCTATGAATATAATTTAGATTTAATGCATTGATTGGAAGTATTTGTAATTAAATGTTCGGTTAACACCCCTTTATTTCCACTGGAAGGAAATGATATATGGTAAACCCCTTTATTTCAGGTGGAGAATATATATACCAGAGAGACCCCATAATTTCTATTGGAAAATCTAAAAAATAAATATCATTAGATATTTAAAATTAATAAAAAATATAGCAGTGTAAGTATAGATATTTTAATATATAAAACTATCTCCGATTTTATTTCATTTTATCTTTTTTTTCGTTCCAGTGGAAAACATGGGGTTGGTGTCTTTGAAGCATAATTTTTTAAACCATTGACTAAATGCTACACGTATGAAACACAAAGGACTTGAAGAATCTAATATAATTAAGTTATTAAAACAAAAAAAAAAAAGTGATATTGGATTTAATAAAGTTTTAAGTACAATGTGCACAAAACCCCATCCTATTGCTATTAAAGCTCATTTAATGTTCATAGAATCAAATATTGGAGATTCAGGATTATTCCCAGGTACTTCTTCAATGGAGAATACTGTAATAACTTCTCTCTCCCAATTGTTAAACAATAAAAATGCTTATGGTTACATAACAACTGGTGGTACTGAATCTAATATACAAGCCCTTAGATCAATAAAAAATATATCTGATTCTACAAATCCAAATATAATAGTTCCAGAGTCAGCTCATTTTTCATTTGATAAAATAAGTAATCTATTAGATATTGAAATTAAAAAAGCATCATTAGATAATTCATTTAAAGTTGATTTAAAATCTGTTAAAAAACTAATAGATCATAATACTATAGCCTTAGTAGGGATAGCTGGTACTACTGAATTCGGGCAAATAGATCCAATTGAAAGTTTGTCTGAAATAGCTATAAAAAACAAATTATTTCTTCATATTGATGCTGCATTTGGTGGATTTGTGATACCTTTTCTAGACAAAAAATATATTTTTGATTTTCTAGTTCCAGGAGTAACATCGATATCATTGGATCCTCACAAAATGGGTTTTTCAACAATTCCTTCAGGTGTAATACTCTTTAGAAATAAGATGTTTTTAGATAACTTAGAAACTTCTACTCCTTACTTAACTTCAAAATCACAATATTCTCTAACTGGAACTCGAACTGGCGCTACAGTTGCAGCAACATTTGCTGTGTTAAAGTATTTAGGTCAAGAAGGCTATTCAAAATACGTTGAATATTGTATGTATTTGACAAACAAATTGATATCTGGAGCTCATAAAATACAAATATATCCACTAATTGATCCTGTAATGAATGTTGTTGTACTTCAAGTAAATAAACCTGAAGAGGTAAGAAACTACTTAAGAGAAAAATATGGTTGGTATGTTTCTATAACAAGGAACCCAAAATGTCTAAGGATAATTTTAATGCCTCATATAACTGAAAATGATGTTGAACATTTTTTAATTGATTTAGAAAAAACTGTTGAATATTTAAAATAATAAAAAAAAGATATTAATTTTTTTATCACAATTAATCTATTAATTTATTCTTTAACAACACTAAAGTATTATTACAAATATAGTAAGACCCCATGAAAGCATCCATCAAAGTAGCTACAATATTGGGAATTCCTATAAAAATTCATATATCTTTTCTTTTAATATTACCTTTATTTGTGTTTGTATTTTCAATAAATCCTTATCCTCTTGGTTTTAGTGAAATAACTCCAAATATTCTTAATTATGTTTTATCTTTTTTAACAGCTATCTTTCTTTTTATATGCGTGTTATTACATGAACTAGCTCACTCATATGTAGCAATGAAATATGGGGTGAAAATATCTGATATAACTCTGTTGCTCATAGGTGGAGTGTCTTCAATGGAAGAAGTTCCTCGTGAGCCTTCTCAAGAAGCTGCCATGGCATTTGCGGGACCTCTTGTAAGTATAATTATTGGTTTTACTTTACTTTTGTTGAATTGGATACTTGTTACTTTGATCCCTAGCATTGAAGGTGGAGCATTATACACCTTTTTATTTATACTTGGTTTTATTAATGTAATATTGGGTATTTTTAATTTAATACCTGCTTTTCCAATGGATGGAGGAAGACTTCTTAGAGCTTGGTATGCTAATAAAATGAATTATGTAAAGGCTACTGAACAAGCGGCTTCCGTAGGAAAAATGTTTGCAATATTTATGGGATTATTTGGTTTGCTTATCAACCCTTGGTTAATTATAATTGCTTTATTTGTATATATTGGAGCTTCAGAAGAAGCTAAATCTACAACTACCTCTATAAGTTTGGAGAATATTAAGGCTAAAGATATAATGTCTGAAAACCTAATTTCAGTTCCTTCATCTTTTAATTTAGAAGAGCTACAAAAATTTATGCTTGAAAAAAAACATATGGGGTATCTAGTAAGTGAAAATAATGAATTTATCGGGGTAGTAACTTTAACAGATGTAAAAAAAATACATCCAACGGAAAGAATTGCTTTTAAAGTTATTGATATAATGACTCCTGATGTTATTACAATTCCTTCAGATGCTAATGCTTCTGAAGCCATAAAATTAATGTCATCTAAGCAAATAGGAAGAGTGTTTGTTGTTGAAGATGGAAGTATAGTGGGAGTTCTTTCGAGGACAGATCTTATTAGAGCTTTGACATTCTTAAAGGAATAAAAAATTCATTCAAGGTATTTTAATGACACATGATAAAACTCACAACTTAGATGAATTGCCTGAAAGTTATATGAGAAAGACTTCAATTGAAAAAAGAGAATCCGAAACTTATTCTCATATAGAATCAGAAGAGTCTAAGATAATTATAATTGGAACTGCACACGTTTCAAAAAAAAGTGTAGATGAAGTTGTGGAAACTATTGAGAAAGAGAATCCCGATGTTGTTGCAGTTGAGTTATGCAAATCAAGATATGATAATCTTAAAGGCTCAAAAATTGAAAATTCAGAACTATCAGTTAAAAAGATACTAAGCGGAAATAATTTTTATTTAATGCTTATCCATTGGTTGCTTGCTTATGTGCAGAAAAAAATTGGAGCTGAAATGGGTATACAGCCTGGAGCTGAAATGATTAGCGCAATAGATACAGCTGAGAAATCAGGAGCTAAATTATTTTTGGTTGACAGGGATGTTCAGATAACTCTTACTAGACTATGGTCTAAGATGGGGTTCTTTGAAAAAATAAAAATGTTTGGTTCTTTGATGATGGCAGCTATTGGAATAGGTGGAAAAAATGAAAAAATGAAAGAAATTGATATGGGTGAAATCACTAATGAAAAAAATGTTAGAATGTTAATAGAGGAACTTAGAAAAATCTCACCGACTACAGCAAAGGTACTAATTGACGAAAGAGATGCGTACATTGCATCGAATCTGTTAAATATAAAAAACAGTGGAGCTAATAAGATTGTAGCAGTTGTAGGAGCCGGCCATAGAGCTGGTATTGAACGCTATTTAGAGAATCCCGAATCTCTTCCACCAATACAAGATTTAAGAAGTGTAGGAAAAAAAAAAATTAACATAACTAAATTATTTGGATTTTTTTTCGCTTTAATTGCTATTTCTGCTTTTTTATTGATTATCCTCTCTGGGACACCTTTAGACATCCTTATACTTGCATTTTTTTGGTGGTTTATTATCAACGGTTCTTTAAGTGCTATTGGAGCAATTATAGCACGTGCACACCCTTACTCTGTGTTAACCGCATTTTCAGTTGCATGGCTAACTTCACTAAATCCAATGATGGCTGCAGGTTGGTTTGCAGGAATTGTTGAAGCAAAAAAAAGAACACCTAGTGCGGCGGATTTCAAAAATATCATGAACATCCAAACCACACAGGAAATGATGACAAATAACCTTTTTAGAGTTATACTTGTAGCAGCTTTAGCTAACTTAGGGAGTGTTGCAGGAACTTTTTTGGGTGCATATATGATGCTACTAATTTCTGGAATAGACCCTCGAGAAATCATTTCTGCTGGTCTTATGTCTCTTGGACTATGAATTTACTTTATAGATGCAAGAGATACGATCAAATTATATCTTGCAAGTTAAATTTGTAAGGTCCAAGATTTCCTCCATAATTCCCTGCAGTTATTTTTTTGACACCTGGAATTGTAATTGCTGCATTTATTCCACTTGAAATCGCATTGCTAATATCCTTTTCACTTAGTCCATTAATGACTATTTCATATATTGCATTTACATTATCTGGTACTTGACTGTTTTCTACTTTATCTTTTATTGAAGGACAAAATTTCTCGTTTGCAGTAGCTTTTAAGAATTTATATTTATTAGCTCCAGGCTTTGATCCACTTGATACAATACCACCAGGGAATGGTGTAATTGATCCTTCTAATTCTTGTATAGCTTCAGTTGCAGCTTCAGCAGCAATCAATGCACTCATTTGAGAATCTCCCATTATAAAGAAATTACCACCAGCAATTCCTTCTACTCCTCCAATTGAGTGCTCAGTGATGAAATCACCTTCCATTAGTGGAATTTTATATATTTTCCTTGATCCTATTTTATCTTCTGATTCCATTCCATCAGCAAAGAATTTAAGCTTAAATCCTGTATCAAATTGCTTTTCAGAATCAGGTAACCCGTTAAAGACTGCTGTTGTAGGGGCAGTTAAGATGCATTGTCCGATTCTTTCAAGAAGTTGTTCTTCAAGTGATTTGTATCCAAAAGTACATATTTGAATATATGCTCCCGGCCTACCGTCAGGTGTCTCTTTTGGACTAACAAACTTTTCAATTCCAGCTTCTGCTGGACACATGATTACTGAAGTTCCAAATCCAGTTGCTTCTTGTGCTGCTATATTAACCCATTTTCTTGTTGCAGCTGTTACTAATATACGTCCAATCTTAATTGGAAATGCCTCAGCAAATGTATCTTCAATTTCTACTCCATTTAGTTCCATAAACATCCATCCAAATCTTATTTTTTTGAAAACTGTTATTAGTATGAAAATAAGGTACATATATGCTTCGAATCTATTCTATATAGATTGAATCTAAACAAAATTTGATAGATTCAGAAACTATCTAGCTTTAATTGGCCTTTATGTTCCCTTAAATCATCAATTTTAAGACCAATTCTTTTTATTTCGATCTTATTTTCTTTTAATAAAGTGGAAACTAACTCTTTTGAAATTTCAATCAAAATGTCTTTATTATTAACAGGATGATTTATTTTTTTACTTTTAGTGTAAGTTTTTAAGTTAGCTGTAATGGCTATAAAAGTAATTCTCTTAAAGGTTATATTTAGACTGCTAGATTTTGTATATATACGTTCAGCTAATTCTTCTATAAATGGGATAATATCGATTGATTCATTTGAATTTTTTGGTAGTGTAATAATTTTGCTGATTTGATTGGAAAGACCTCTATTCTTTACAGGTGCATTATCTATACCTAAAGACGCATTTTTGAGCCAAATAGCTTTATTTTTGCCAAAATTATCGATAAGGTATGTTATTTCAGAACGTGAAATTTGTCCAATATTTTGAATTCCTAATTCAAGGAGTTTTTTTTCAGTAACTTTTCCAATGCCCCAAAGTTTTTTAACCTCCATTTTATCTAAAAAAGAAATTGTATCCTCAGGAGTTATGACTGTAATATCATTAGGCTTTTTGAAGTCAGAAGCCATTTTTGCTAACAATTTATTAGGCCCTATGCCTATTGAACAGGTTAGTTTTTCCTTATTTCCTATTAATTGTTTTAAAGTTAAAGCTGTCTTGAAAGCAGATTCAAAATTATTATTTGATGTTTTTGTAATATCTAAAAAGCATTCATCAACGCTTACCTGTTCAAATTTGCTTTTTTCATCTGCATATGGCTCAATTAGACTCATCAAACTATCAGAAACAAGAGTGTAATACTCTTTGTTCATAGGTAGAAATTCAGCATCTTCTAACTTACTTTTTGCATTCTTACATGACATTCCTGCCCGAATACCCTTTTCTCGAGCAATATAATTACATGTACTCACTGCGCCGCTATCTTTATTTCTTCCAGAATACACACAAATAACAATAGGTTTGTTTTTTAGTTTTGGATTATCTCTTTCTTCGATAGCAGCATAAAAATAATCCATATCTACATGAAGAATAACTCTTGACATCTTTATCTTTGTTAGAAATCAAATCATTTGTTGTTACAGTTTTTGTAGATTAAATTTGGTTTTTCAATCATTACTTTAGTGCCTACAGGTACTGACTCGGTAATCCAAACATTTCCCCCTATAACTGATTTTTCTCCAATTACTGTATTACCACCTAATATAGTTGCACCAGAATATATTATAACGTCATTTTCAATTGTAGGATGTCTTTTTTGTCCTTTTACTAATGCACCATCTTCATCTTTTTGAAAACTAAGAGCACCTAGTGTAACTCCTTGATAGAGTCTGACATTATCACCTATACTGCATGTTTCACCAATAACAACACCAGTACCATGATCTATAAAGAAACCTTTTCCAATTTTTGAAGCTGGGTGTATGTCTATCCCCACCATACTATGTGCATATTCTGTCATCATGCGTGGTAGCAGGGTAATATCTTGTTGATACAACTCATGAGCAATTCTATAAATAGTGATAGCAAAAAGACCTGGATAACTAAATATTATTTCATCATAACTTTGTGCAGCAGGGTCTCCATTATAAGCTGCAATTATATCAAAAGCTAATATTTTTCTGATCTCGGGTATTTTTTTAAGGAAAATAATGGTTTCTTCCTGCCCTTTAATAAAACATTCTTTACAATCTTTGCTATAACGCTGGCACTCATGAACTATACTATTGGTAATTTGCCGGGACAATTTTTCAAATATATCAGTAACTGCGTTTCCAATATGGTAATCTAGATTATTTCTGTCAAGAATATTTTTTTCAAAATAACCTGGATAAATTATTTTCCTAAGCAAATGTAAAATTTCAATAACCTCATCTCTAGAAGGGATTATTGCGGTATCAATATGATCGAAACATTTTTTATTTGAACATGAATTCGTAATTATTTGTACAACATCTGGTATTTGTGATCTAAAATGATTTTCTATTTCCCTGCTTATTATTTCACATTTTTGAGACTTGGAACCTTGTTGATCCATTGCTTACACTCCAAATGATTACATTCTTAGTCTTATTTTAGTTTTTACCTTTCATATATTATTATGGTAATAATTATTTATTTATTCAAATAGGCAAAAACTCTTAGTTTAAGCTAGCTTTGAAGGACAATATTGATTAATTACACAGCTATAACAATTAGGCTTTTTTGCATGACAAATTTGTCTTCCATGAAGAATAAAAGTCATAGAAAGCTTTTCCCACTCGCTTTCATCACATAATCCCATTAACTCATTTTCAATTTTTGCAGGACTATTACTTGATGTAAGTAACAATCTTCTTGCTAATCTAGAAACATGTGTATCAACAGCAATGCCATAATTTTTATCAAATCCTCTAGAAAGGATTATATTAGCAGTTTTTCTTCCAATGCCAGGCAGTATTAGCAAATCATCCATATTATTTGGAATAGTGCCATTAAATTCTTTTATTATAATATCTGCAGTTTTTTTGATATTTTTAGCTTTATTATGATAAAAGCCAGTTGAAAAAACATCTTTTTCAAGCTCTTTTAAATCAGCATTTGAATAATCTTCTAAAGATTTATATTTGTTAAAAAGGTACTTGGTAGTTTCATTTACCTGTGAATCTGTAGTTTGAGCAGATAAAATGGTTGCCACCAAAAGCTCTAGATTATTGTTGTAATTTAAAGCTGGCTTAGGGTCTGGATACTCTTTTTTCAACAAATTCCAAACTATTTCGAACCTTTGTTTTTTATTCATCCCAGATTTCCCTTGAAAGTATCATGATGCAATCATGTCAAAGAAAAAGTATTAGGTTGCTTATTGCAACCCAAATATATCAATATTTTCATCAGCTATTTTTTGAATTTTTGCAATTTCTTCTTCTCCACCTTCTTTTGTGAAGAGATGCTTAAATCTTTTTTGCATTCTCAAGTACTCTTCTACTGGCTTTTTGTTTTTAACTTTTTTGACAGAAGTTATAGTACCATTTTCTATTTCATATAAAGGCCATAGAGCTGTTTGTACTGCCAACTTTCCAATTTCAACAGTCTTTGAAGTATCAAATCCCCACCCAGTTGTACAAGGAGCATGTGCATGGATGTAAGTTGGACCCTCAATAGAACCTGCTTTTTTAACTTTTTTCATAAAATCCTTTGGGTAAGCAAGAGTTGCAGTTGCTACATATGGTGCACCATGAGCATTCATAATAGCTGGCATATTTTTTTTGGGTAATGGGTTCCCAAATGAAACTTTACCTGATGGACTTGTAGTTGTTGTAGCATTAAATGGAGTAGCTCCACTTCTTTGCACACCTGTATTCATGTAAGCTTCATTATCAATGCAGATGTATATTATATCATGACCCCTTTCAAAAGCACCTGAGATACTTCTTATACCAATGTCGAGTGTTCCTCCATCTCCTGCAAGAACAACTACTTTTGTATCTTCTTTTTTGTTCATTGCTTTTAATGCAGCTTCAATACCAGATGCTACTGCACCAGCATTCTCAAATAATGAATGTATCCAGGGTACGTTCCAAGAACTTGTTGGAAATGCACTAGTTGTTACTTCAAGACAACCTGTAGGACTAATTATTATGCAATCTTCACCTAAAGCTCTTAATGTAAATTTGGCAATCATTGTATCGCAGCATGCAGGACATGCTGTATGGCCAGGGCTCAAAAGTTCTTTCATATTAAATCCTCCCTTAGGTCTACAAATTCACTTTCATGACTTATCCCTGATTTTATCACATTTTCAGCTTTTTGGACAATATCTTCAATAGTTTTTTCAGGTATGTCTCTACCCCCATGACCTATACTAAATCCTATAACAGGCATGTTTAAGTTAGTATTATAGAGGATTGATTTCAGCTCTGTTAAAAGTGCTCCTTCGTTTAACCCGATTGATATATTTTTATCTAAGGCAACTATAACACTAGTATTACTAACTGCTTGTTTTATGGCTTCAGCTGGGAAGGGTCTAAAAGCACGTACTTTTAGCAATCCAACTTTTTTACCATTAGACCGCAGGTTATCAACTACATCTCTTAAGGTTCCAATTATAGATCCCATTGCACAAAGAATGATATCAGCGTCTTCTGTCATATAGGTATCAATAACCCCTCCATAATATCTACCATATAATTCTTTAAACTCATCTGCAGCTTCTTCAACTTTGTTTATGGCTTTGTCCATTGCTTGTTGCTGTAAATATCTGAATTCGGTATAACTAGATGGATCTGCAAAAGCTCCAAAACTTAGGGGATTTTTTGGATCAAGCTTGTAGTTAGTTTCATAAGGTTTTAAGTATTCGTTTGTCAAATCTTCTTCTAATAACACAAGTGGTTCATATACATGAGAAAGTATGAATCCATCCATACAAACCATAGCAGGTAGGAGTACATCTTTGTCTTCTGAAATTTTATATGCTTGTGCTATCATATCAGAAGCTTCTTGAATATCTTCAGCATATAATTGAATCCAACCAGTGTCTCTTTGAGAGATAGAATCTTGTTGGTCATTCCATATGTTTATTGGTGCACTTAGAGCACGATTTACAATTGTCATAACCATAGGTAGTCTCAATCCTGAGAAATTAAATAGCACTTCATGCATTAGAGCTAATCCTTGCGAAGTTGTTGCAGAGTAACACCTTGCACCAGTAGCTGCAGATCCAACAAGTGCAGAAAGTGCAGAAAATTCAGATTCTACATTCATATATGCACAATTAGGGATTTCACCATCTGCTATGAATTGAGATAATTCTTCAACAATATGTGTCTGTGGTGTGATAGGATAAGCTGAAATCACATGTGGACGACATACTTTTACTGCATGTGCGACTGCATATGATCCTTCAACAACTGTCATTTTATCTTTGTCAGCTTCTCTTAAAATAGCCATTATTATTTTTCCTCCAATATCATTTCAATGGCGTCTACTGGGCATTCATTTGCGCACAATCCACATCCTTTACAGTAATCATAGTCAAAATCATAGTATCCATCTTCTCTTTCAAGAACAGACATATCTGGGCAAAGTAGCTCACAAAGCTTGCACTTTGTACATTTATCATAATCGTATATGGGTCTAAAATTCCTCCAGCCACCTGTCTTATTAGATATGGTAGTTCCTGGCTTACAAATGCCTCCTGGTGTGATGCTCATACAGTTGCCTCCATTGTAATGCTATATGCTTTTTCAATTGCTTCTGCATTTTTTTCTCCAATTTTACCCGGGAACCTATTTTTAACAGCGTTAGCAATAGATTCAGGTTTTATTTGTTTAGTTGCAGCGGAAAATGCTCCCATCAACACAGTATTTACAATCGGTCTTCCAATTATATCTAGAGCAATTTTAGTAGCATCAACCGTCATAACTTTTGCATTTGAATCAAATTTAAAGTTTTCAGGGTTAAATTCACTATTAATTATAATAGTACCAGTGTCTTTGATACCGTATGCAACATCAACGACTTCAATCAAAGTTGGATCTTGGACAATTACATAATCTGGTTGATATACTTGACTTCTTAATCTAATTGGCTTGTCATTAAGTCTTGTAAACGACTGAACAGGAGCACCTCGCCTTTCTACGCCAAATGCTGGAAATGCCTGGCTAAATTTCCCATCTGCGAAGGCAGCAACAGCAAGTAGTTCTGCAGCAGTTACAGAACCCTGACCACCTCTACCATGAATTCTTATTTCTTTCATTTTTACTTCTCCTTGAACTGTGTGAATTATGTTTGAGCCATAATAGTCAGTAACAATTAGTATTATGAATACACTCTGGATAAATCTCTAGAAGCTGCTTTTTTATATATTTAAAACTCGAATAAATTAACCGATGTATTTGCAATGTTTAATTGTGTAGGATTCAATATTGCATAACTATTATTTAGTCTTTCGGTAGAAAATAAAAAAAAGATATTTAAATAAAAAGTCAGTTACAAATTTAACCTAGACATATATTTTTATTCAGGGAACTTAACATGTTCACGTTTTTCCCTTAATTTTTCGTCTCTTAATGTTTCATCAGGAAGTGTTTTACTTTTATCATCAATACCATTTTGTGTGAATTTTGATTGAACAACCATAACGGGTATACTTGAATGTCTCACAACTTTTTCAGCAACACTTCCAAGCATGAACTTTTTAATACCTGAATGACCTTTAGTTCCTATAATAATCAACGAAATATCATTATTTTTTGAATAATCAATTATCTTTTCTGCAGGATCTCCTTTTAGTATAATTGGATTAAAGTCAAGATTATATTCTTGTCCACTTTTTATAACTTGATTTATTGCTTCTTTTGCATATGATTCATCAGACTCTATTTTTTTATCTGCTAACTTTTCATTTTCTACATATAGTATGTATATAGAAGCTCCAAGACGTTTCGCAAGATCTATACCTGCTTCTATTGCATCCATTGAATTTATTGAACCATCTGTACATAGAGCTAATTTTGAAAAAGATTTGTTTATTTCCATACCACTCACTCAACTTTTCTTAAATATTAACCGATTCTAATTAATTATATGTTTTGTATAATATTTGAACGCTATTAACAACTTTTATATAATATATTTATAAGCATATTTATGCATGAAAATTATAGCTTTTGTTGGGATGCCAGCCTCAGGTAAGTCAGAAGCATCAAATGTAGCTTCAGATTATGATATAGATGTTATTGTTATGGGCGATATTATTAGAAACGAAATTAAAAAGAGAGGGCTTGAAATAGCTGATTCAAATGCTGGGAATATAGCAAATGAGCTAAGATTAAATGAGGGGATGGATGCAATAGCTAAAAGATGTGCTCCAATAATAGATAACCTCAACAAAGATATTGTTGTGATTGATGGAATTAGAGGAATTGCAGAAGTTGAATATTTCAAAACTATTTATGGTAATAATTTTAAGCTAATATCTATAGAAGCTCCTCAAGAGGATAGATTTAAACGAATTGTGGATCGAAATAGGAATGATGATGTAAATAGTTTGAATGAACTTATTCGTCGTGATGAAAGAGAACTTAGATGGGGAATGGGGCAAGCAATGTCAGTTGCGGATATTGTTATAAATAATACATCAAGTTTAAGCGAGTTTAAAAAAGAAATAAGAAAAACATTGAGTTAGTACATATGATAAAAATAGAAGTGACTACAGTAGTAAATTCAACAGAAGACGTTTCCATAGTTAAAAGGGCTATTAACAATGTTTTTGTAGCTGTTAAAATAGAGGATTTTGTATCTGATGAGAAGCATGGAATTAAAGCTATAGGTAATTTAAGATCATTATTACCTTTGCATGATTTACTTAGAAAGCAAAAAGTACTTGATGCTACAAGAAAAGATCTTGAAAAAAATAAAAGCGAAGATGGGCTAGAAACATACTTGATGATTAGCAAACAAGTAGCTACAATAGGAAAAATTAATTTGTCTGATTTTAGCGAACCTCTTGGACCAATTATTATCAAAGTAATGTCATCAGTTAAAGAAGAAGTTGAACACTTGATTGACTGGCTTGCACCTATGACAGATAATGGAGTTCCTGTGACAGAAATAAGTATTGATGAAATTGAGACATAGAACTCATACTATTAGATAAATGTAAATTCAATGGATTTAAAGGTGTATTTTTTGAAATTAAAAAACATTAGTTTTTCTTCGAGAACAACTTTATATGATCCTTATTTGTGGGCATATGAATTGGAAGAACTTGGTTTTAAAGGCTGGGAAATTGTGCAAGAAGGCTTTCAATGCTTGAGAAATGAAAATTTATCTAAGTTAAAAGATATTTATGAAACTACTGATTTGAAAATAACAATTCACCTTCCCTTTTCAGATATGAATCTTGCTTGTTTAAATGATAATATTCATGTTGCTATAATAGAACAATTAAAAACGTATCTTGAGATTGCATCTCCATTTGTAGAGTTGGCGGTAATTCATCCAGGGCACTATTCTCCATACGGTTCACTGGTTCCTTCAAAAGCATGGAAACAAAACATAGAATCTTTGCAGATTATAGCAGATACTGCAGAAAACTATAATATCGATTTAGCTTTAGAAAATATGCCAAATGTAATGCAAATAATGGGTACAACACCAAATGAAATACAGTCAATGTTAGAATCTGTTAACAGAGATAATATACACATGACTTTTGATATTGGCCATGCAAATACTTCTGATAATATTGATGAATTTATAACCCATTGCAGTTCATTTTTTAAACACTTCCATATTCATGATAATCATGGGAACTATGATGAACACCTACCAATAGGTAGAGGAAACATTAACTGGAAACCTATACTACATAAATTATCAAATACTAACTCCATGTTTGTGGCTGAAATGAATAGCTTAGAAGAAGGTATTGATAGTATCAATTATATAAGAAAACTTTAATAAAAACGGGCCGGAAGGGATTTGAACCCTCGGCCTATGGATTAAGAGTCCATCGCTCTGCCTGACTAAGCTACCGGCCCATTTCTTAAATCGTAGTCAGTTTTAGTTGCTATCTTTATATATAAAACTTCCTTATTATAACTACTTGTAATTAGTATAATGCACTGTAACATAAAATTAAAAAATAAGAATTGTCAAGTAATTTTTGACCTAGTGTTGTGATTTTAACTTATATTCTCAGTACTAGGATTATGACAATAATTTTTTGCTAATTTTATGTTTAGATTAGTGGTTACATATGAGTTTATTATTAGTTGTTTAATATTCCATCTTCTTTAGCTATTTTCAGTAATTCTATAACTGAGTATGCAGCTCTAGTTATTCCCATACTCCTATTATCTGCATCTGTCCCAGCAACATATAGATTTTCTAGTGGAGTTCTTATATCAGCAAAAGTACCATTTATTGTAACTGCGCCTTTTTCTGGTACTGAGATTTGTTCATGCTTCATTTCAATGTGATTTTTTACAGCTGGAACTGCAGAAAATATTGTTGAATAAGCTTTTTCTATCTCTTCATTTTCGTCTTTGTTTTTATCTATTATAAAAGCAAACCCAATAAGCTGTTTTCCCTTAGGTGCAAGTGATGAATCATAATTACTAATGGGCATTGCCCAATATGGAAAATCTTTAAACCAAATTTCAGAGCCAATATAGCTGAACTCATCTAAAATGGAATCAAGTCCTAACCAAATTGTGAGACTTTTACTTTGTTCAATATTATTTACTTTATCAATATAAGAGACTGGAAATTTGCTATAAAGTGTAGGTAATTTTTTTGCAAATCCAGTATAAATAACAGTTTTTGCTTCGTAGACTTCATTATCTGTTTTGACACCAACAACTTTTTTGCCTTCTGTAATAAAACTCTTAACTTCAGTATTTGTGATAATTTCTACACTATTTGGTAGAGATTGAAGTATTGAGTTCAATAACGCTTTCAACCCTTGCCGTGGATATCCTTGTGAACTACTCGATTGATTAGTTGCTAGTCGCCCTAATGATGTTAAAGGTACAGAAAAAGTACTCATTTTATTACTAAGTGGCTTATGAAGTTTAGACGGTATTACTGATTGCAGTATTGTGTCGGCTTGTTTCCCTTCAATTTTTCCTATATTTGCTTCAAATTGTTCTTGCGTTATACTGTCTCTAACAAATGCACTCCCAGTAAGTATTCTATGAACAGATGTATACTCCATTGATTTTCCAGAGAGAAAATAACATATTGCATTAACGAAATCTTTAGTTGTTTTAGATAGATTTTCAGGCAAAGTGCTTTTAACTGATTGCTGTGAAAGATTGATTCCAAATGTAGAAAGTGTTAAAGCTTTTGTGATCCCCTGTGCAATAATTAAACGATCTTTTTTTGGAATAGGCTCAAACCTGATAAATTCTTTTAAATTCGAGGGAACTGGCCTGAAATCATTTTCAGTTCTCGAGTAGTAAGTGCCATAGTTTTCAAACACAGGGACATAATCAAAATAGTTGTCCATTAACCTTTTTAGAGGGCCTACCTCAAGATGGGTTATTGCATGCGGCCCGGTATCTACTTGGAATCCCTCTACCATATAACTATTGCACTGACCACCTACAATTGAATCCTTTTCTAAAATAAGGACTTTTTTCCCATGTTTTGACAAAGTAAGTGCAGATAACAAGCCACTTATACCTGCGCCTACAACTATAGTGTCGTATTCCATTTTTTAAATCCTTTATTTTATTAAAATATTTCAGGAACAATTCTTCTAGCTACTTCTTCATATGCTTTAGAGAGATCCCCTTTATCAAATCTAAATAAATCCTTATCTAAAGAATCACCAGTCTCTTTATCCCAAAGTCTACATGTGTCACAAGATATTTCGTCTGCAACAACTATATTTCCATCAACTCTTCCAAACTCTAACTTAAAATCAGGAAGAAGTAAGTTTTTTGTTCCAAGATAATCTACAAGTATTTTATTTATTTTAAGGGCCATATTTTTAAGCTGATCTATTTCTTCACGAGTTGCAAGATTCATTGCTACTGCAATATCTTCATTAATCATAGGATCAGCATATTCATCACTTTTAAAATCCATTACTATTACAGGCTCTTGAAATTGAGTTCCAGGTTTAATAGGATATTTCTTAGTAATAGAACCTGCTGCTATGTTTCTAGGAATTACTTCAATCTTTATAATTTCAACAGCATCTACAAGCATTTCAGTGTCAGAAACCATTTTAATGAAATGTGTCTTGATTCCACTTTCTTCTAGCATTTCAAATATTTTTTTAGATATTTGCGCGTTAAAATACCCTTTACGTTTAACTTCATTTTTCTTTTTCCCATCAAAAGCCGTTAAACTATCTCTAAAATCCGCGATAAGTTCTTTTTGCTTATCGGTTTTATAGATTGTTTTAGCTTTTCCTGAATAGAGTATTTCTTTCTTCATTTGCCTTCACCATATAAGTGGATTTAATTTTAATGTAAATAGAACTTAAGATTAATAAAAGTATCACTTGTTTCTTTATAAGCAAAATTGATTGCCTTTAATTATGGATTTGTATATAAAGAAATTCATTAGTTTGTACAACTACATGACTTTTGTTAGTTTAAATTTTACTTTAAGTTAACTTTACCTTGTCATACTATAGAAAATTCAATTCAATTAGCTAGAATTAAATGATAGTTTATAATGGAATATAATATATAATACTTCAAGCATTAAACAATTAATATTAAAATACTAAAAAATAGTATATATCTACCAATATTTTTTAAGTAGGTGGTAATATGTCAAAAGAACTTATGAGAATAGGAGTTTCTTTACCTGAAAATCTTCTCACCAAATTTGATAAAATCATTGAAAAAAGGGGCTATTCGTCACGCTCTGAAGGAATAAGGGATTCAATTCGCAATTATATAGCTCATTATGAATGGATGGGTGATATTAAAGGTAGAAGAGTGGGCACAGTATCACTTATCTATGAACACACACAAAAAGGGCTATCTAATTCTTTAACAGACATTCAACATGACTTTTCATTTATTATCAAATCATCTATTCATATACATCTTGATGAAAGCAATTGTTTAGAAGTTATAGTGTTAGATGGAGATGGGGTTCAAATAAAGTCGTTTGCTGAAAAGTTGATGGCACTCAAAGGTGTCAATTTTGTAAAATTACATACAGCCCCCCCGGGTGATAAACTTTAAGTAGAAATCATATCAGATATTAATCCTTACATCTATCACCGAATCTTCATTAGCCTCAATTTTTTTTACTTTTAGGATATTGCCTATTCTATTGATGAACTTTGTTTTAGTGACTTTAACTTGATGCCCATCATTTATGTGTTGACTAGTATGTATGACTAATATATCGAAATTATTGGAATTTTTTCCAATTTGTGAGATTAAATTTTTTATTATTTGTTCAAAGTCGGAATATATTAGAATTTCTGAATAATTCCCAGTTTTCTTAATAGTTCCAATCGGTTCTAAACTAATGCGCATAAACGCACCTCTTTAAGTAAAATATATATTGCAATTTATCATCTATGAAACACAACTATCCATATATGTATTTCGCTAAAGAATAAAATTGATTTATATGGCAGATAAAAAAAAAAGCCGAGATATAAAAATAGTAAAACCATGCGTAGATGAACCTGATAGGTTTATTGCTGAATCAAGGCTGAAAAGTTCTGTTGTTATGGAGAAACTTTGTGCTGTTTTGGAAAAAAAAACAAAAGAAGGTACAATCTCAAATTTGAAATGTTCAATCAAACTAGGTGTAGCAAAATTTGAATTCGGTGGAAAAACTGTATTTATCTATAAGAATGGAAAAATTGACATAAGAAGAATAATTGATTTAAGTGATGCAACAAGTATTATTTCATTCTTAGAGGAAATGATTAAAACTGCATTTATCGATACATCCTTCTGTTAAATGTTTCAACGGTTTCATCCATTTTATCAATTACACCATCCATTTTTTTCTCCATATTATCTTCAACACTTTGAATGTTGATTCTTGTAGAGCGTTCCTTGTCATCTAGTTTTTTATCAATTCTTCTCAGTCTCATATCAACTGAAAGAATCATTGCAGCTAAAGATGCTACTAAAATAACAGCTGATAAAATGATAAGTGCATTTGAATACTCGGTGTGAAAACGACTTAACCATTCATATGTAAAGACAAAGGCAGAGACAACCATTAAAATCGAAAATACAATATCTCTAACTTCCATAATTTCCTCTCAATTTTATATAATCTAGTATATTATACTTTTCAGTTAAACTTAATGATAAACATTGATTTCATATTATTTATTCTAAACGACTTAGTCATATTATTGTGATTATATATTGTATATTGCTTTTATTTGATCATTAATTGATTTATTTTTATACTAAAGCTCCTTGAATGGCAAAATATAATATCTGATTAATATGTATTAGGATAGAATTCATATATGCTTAAACCCTTTATATTATCAGTTAAGAATTGGAGATTGGCCGTTGCTTTCAAAAGAAAAATTGTTTAAAGACTACGTTCCCATTTTAGTAATGATTATTTTTATATTAATTGTTCAATTATTAGCTCTATTTCTATCAATTCCTATGGAAGCTGGGGATATGCAAGCATTTGAAGATCCTGAATCTGCTGCAAATCCACTATATTATATTGTCTTGATTCTGCTTTTCACCGGGTTGATACTTCTTTCAATAAAGAAGAATATGCAATGGATCATACAGTCCATTGTATTGCTGGCTGTTATGGCAACTCTTTATTTTGTAGTTTTTGTAGTTTTAGAAAGCATAGGTTTTTCTTCAATTATTGGGTTATTAGCCGCAGCCTTGATTTCAGTAGGTTTAACTTCTATTTTATATGTTTATCCAGAATGGTATATTATTAATTTCACTGGAATCATTATTGCAGCAGGTGCAAGTGCTATTTTTGGAATATCTCTTGCAATTGGGCCAGTAATACTGCTGCTAATTATTTTAGCTATATACGATGCAATTTCAGTCTACAAAACAAAACATATGCTAAGTTTGGCAGATGGAGCTATAGATATGAAGCTACCAATATTGTTTGTGGTACCAAAGAAATTAAACTATTCGTTCAAACAAACAAGTTCAAATAAACATAATAAAGATGAAGCGTTTTTAATGGGGCTAGGAGATGCTGTAATACCAACTATTTTAGTTGTTTCTGCATATGTATTTGTTGACTATAATGGCTTAATTCCTTATCATGTTCTAGGTGCTATTTTAGGGACAATTATAGGGTATTTCACATTAACAATGTTGGTGATGAAGGGAAAACCTCAAGCAGGACTTCCATTTTTAAATTCTGGGGTAATTCTTGGATATGTTGCTGGTTGCTTGATAGGTGGTATCCCTATATTGGGCTGATTTTTGGTGTTAAAATAAAAAAATATAGATATAAGAAATCAAAGTAATCTTTATTCTTATTAATAATACTTGTTAGCAAATTAAGTATATTTTAATAATCAATGAGACATTAATGCTTTCAATGTTGACATTTTAACTATTCGACAAGATAACGAACTTTGCAAAAAAATAGATCCTACAATTTTAAGTTAAAAAGTCATAAGAAGCAATAGATGTTAAGTTTTGTAACAATCTATTCTCTAAAAGTGGAAATGATTAGATTTTGTTAAACATGCATGCTAGACAAAAAATTAGTGGTACTTGATTAATATGGGAAATAATGCTAATATGGGTAATTCTGATGATTTATTTACAGCTTTAGGATGTGCTACAAGACTACGGATTTTACAGTTAATCTGTGATAAAGAAATGCACATTAGTGGCATTGCAAGAGAGTTAAATATATCGGTACCAGTAACCTTAAAACATATAAGGATATTGGAAAAAGCAGGTTTGGTTAATAGAGAAATTTTTGGAAATTCTCATATTCTTAAAGCAGATATAAAAGGCATTTACCATGCAATAGGCACATTTGCTCCAAAAAAAACCCTCGAAGTAGAATCAGGGACTAGTTTACTTGATGCCCTAAAAAAGATATCTTCAGTAAAATCTAAAAAAGTAGGTGATAAAGAAATTATTGTTTCAATAAATGGGGAGGAGGGGTTTTTTGTATATGAGCTAAATGGACAACTAATTGATAAGACTGTTCAAGAGTGTTTTTTTGAAGAGAATGCTTTTGTTGAATGGAAGAAGCTTGAACCAGTTACTAAAATCAAATTAAACATAATTGTAAAAAAGTAATAGTTATGCTATAATCTAATAATGTTTTTAAGTATGCTAATTATTAGAAACCTGAATCTACTATCAAATGATATTGATGCTTTATCTATTGACAGCGAAATTTTCTTATGAAACCTTTTCAATCTAAACTTGGGTATTCACATGAGTAAATTAACACCTGCAATGAGCCAGTACTATCAATTCAAAAAAGAATATAGTGATAGCATTATTTTCTTTAGGATGGGTGATTTTTATGAAACTTTTGATAATGATGCAAAAGTTGTTTCAAAAGAATTAGATATCACTCTTACTAATAGAGGTAAGAGCAAATATGGCGAAAAAATGCCATTAGCAGGAATACCTTATCACTCGCTGGATAATTACTTACCACGTCTAATAAAAAAAGGATATAAAGTAGCCATATGTGAACAACTAGAGGATCCAAAGAAGTCAAAAGGTGTTGTGAAAAGAGGTGTTGTTAGAGTAGTTACACCTGGGACAGCAATTGATTCTTCAATGTTTGAAACACCTTCAAACAATTACTTAATGTCAATAGTGGGAGAAAAAAGTGAATTTGGCTTATCTTTTCTTGATATTTCTACTGGAGAATTTCTTACTACACAGTTTAAGGACAATCCACCATATGATAGAGTAGCTAATGAAATTGCAAGAATGAACCCTTCTGAATGCATAATGTCACCTACAATTCAAGATAATGCCGAGCTGTATAGTCGAATTAACTCATTTTCATTACTTGTAAATACTTTAGATGAAAAATACTTTGATTTGTCCCTAGCTGAAAAAAGTCTAAAAGACCATTTTGGTGTGAACACTCTTGAAGGAATGGGTTGTAGTAATTTGGTATACTCTATTTCTGCGTCTGGAGCAACTATTCAATATGTTGAAGCCACCCAAAAAAGATCACTTTCTCATATCAATTCTCTTAGAATATATTCTGAATCGGAATTCATGACACTTGACGCTATTACTTTAAGGAACCTTGAAGTTGTTAGTAACGTACGTGGTAGTGGGAAAGATTCGACCATTTTAGGTGTCCTTGATGAAACTATGACCCCTATGGGAAGTAGAATGCTTAAAAAATGGCTCTCAAAACCACTTATTGTTACAAGCGAAATTAATCAAAGACTCGACTCAGTAGAAAATCTTGTTCAAAATACACTTGTTAGATACGATATCAGAGCTTACCTGTCTAAAGTTCGTGATATTGAAAGACTTACTGCCAGGATAGTTTACGGAAATTCAAATGCCAGGGACCTAGTTGCATTAAAAAGGTCATTAGAAAACATCCCTCACATTGATATTTTATTAAAAGAGTTGGACTCTGACATCTTCTTAAAACTAAGAGAGCAAATTTCCAACTTCAAAGAAGTTGAATACCTTATTAACCTTATTGATAAAGCAATAGTTGATGAACCCCCTCTAAGCGTAAGAGAAGGCGGTTTGATCAATATTGGGTACAATAAAGAACTAGATGATATTAGGACTATGTCAAAAAGCGGAAAAGAATGGATAGCTTCTTTCCAAAAAAAAGAAAGGGAAAGAACTGGTATAAAATCACTTAAAGTAGGATACAATAAAGTTTTTGGATACTATATTGAAATTACAAAAGCTAACTCTTCAAATGTGCCCGATGATTATATAATAAAACAAACAATGTCTAACTCTGAGCGGTTTTACACACCAGAATTAAAAAAATGGGAAGAAACTATTATTTCAGCTGATGAAAAGATAAACACACTGGAATACGAAATTTTTTCAAGTATAAACCAGGAAATTGCAAACTATGCTGAAGATTTACAACATACCAGTATTACAATTTCAAAAATTGATATTTTTTCTACATTTGCAGAAATTGCTGTAAATAAAGGCTATACAAGACCGCTCATATCGAATAATTTTAGTATTACAATTAAAGATGGTAGACATCCAGTAGTTGAACATAATGTTTTAGATGATTTTGTTCCAAATGATACAGAAATTGATTGCTTCAAAAATCAATTTTCTTTGATTACTGGCCCTAATATGGCAGGTAAATCCACTTATATGAGGCAGGTAGCTTTAATAGTTATCATGGCCCAGGTAGGTTCTTTTGTGCCTGCATCATATGCATCAATTGGCATAGTGGATAGAGTATTTACAAGAGTTGGTGCATTTGATGACTTGGCTAGTGGTCAAAGTACATTTATGGTTGAAATGGTTGAACTAGCAAACATCTTAAATAATGCAAGTGAAAGAAGCTTGATTTTACTTGATGAAATTGGAAGGGGGACTAGTACATATGACGGCTATAGTATAGCAAAGGCAGTAGTTGAGTATATTCACAATAAAAATAAGGTAGGTGTAAGGTCATTGTTTGCTACACATTACCACCAACTAACAGACCTTGAGAATAATCTTGAAAGGGTAAAAAACTATCATATAGCTGTTAAAGAAGACGGAGAGAAACTGGTTTTTTTGAGAAAAATAGTTCCAGGTTCAACAGATAAAAGCTATGGTATACAAGTAGCAAGACTTGCGGGTGTTCCTCGTAAAGTCACCCAAAGAGCAAAAGAAATTCTCTATAATATAGAAAAAGAAGATTATCTTGTTGAAAAGAAAAAATCAAATTTTAAGAGATTAGCAAAAAATGAACATAAACAATTAATATTCGCTGTTGAGCAGGAAAACAATGAAAAAAATGATATTCACTCAACTATATTTAAAGAACTTAGTGAAATAAACATAAATGAACTGACCCCCTTAGATGCACTCAATAAACTTAACAATATTCAAAAAAAGATAAAAGATCAAAGCGAGTGATTTTTTGAAAAATAGCGTATCAAATATTAATCAACTTGATGAAGATACCATAAATAAAATAGCTGCCGGTGAAGTAATAGAAAGACCTGCATCAGTTGTTAAAGAATTAATTGATAATTCTGTTGATGCAGAGGCATCAATAATTAATATCGAAATTGATAATGCAGGATCTGATACAATAGCAGTTATTGACAACGGTGTTGGCCTATCAAAGGCAGATGCTACTTTAGCCTTTAAGAAATACTCTACAAGCAAAATCAAAAATATAAAAGATCTAGATAAGCTAGCAACTTTTGGTTTTAGGGGAGAAGCATTAGCATCAATTGCCTCTGTATCTAATATTGAACTCGTGACCCGTAAAAAAAGCATGCAATCAGGCCTTCATATTTTTATTGATAATGGCTCTTTTAATCAAATCTATGAAGTTGGAGCTAATGTGGGAACTAAGATAATTGTAAGAAATCTTTTTTATAACACACCAGTTAGAAAAAAATACTTAAAAAGTAAGCGCACTGAAAATTCACATATAGTAGATGTAATCACAAAACACTCTATTGGAAATCCAAGTATTTCTTTTAAATTAAAGAATGATGGAAAACAACTACTAAATTCACCAGGCTCCAAAAACTTATTAGATACTATAGTTCATTTGTTTGGAAGTGAACTTGCAAAGTCTTTGATTCCTTTGGAGGCTGAATTGGATGATATAAGGCTTACAGGCTATGTAGCAAAACCAAACTTTACCAGAAGTAACAATGATCAACAGTACATATATGTAAACAACAAGCCTGTCTCTTCATCATCTATAAGTAATGCTATCAAGCTAGGCTATTATACTAAAATTCCGAAAGGAAGGTATCCTATAGCTTTCATCAAGGTTGAGGTTAATCCAGAGCATGTAGACTTTAATGTTCATCCAACTAAAGCAAAGGTGCGGTTATTTAATGAGAATAAAGTATTGGATTTCATAACCACCTCGGTTGAAAAGGCTCTATCAGAATCAAGTGATTTCTTATATATTTCTAAGAAAAAAAAGCAGCCTAAAAAGACACATGAAACAAATGACATAATTAATTCTAGTAATCATAAAAAAAATGTCTCTGCATCTTTTAGTTATACAGCAAAAGACACCCAAAAACGAATAAGGGACAGCGAAAAGAGACTGGCCAAAAATAGGTTGGAAGAAGATGAAAAATCAAATCTGACCAATATAGAAATAGTTGAACAGTTTGATGATACGTATATACTTGCAAAAATGAACGATTCTCTGGTAATTATTGATCAACATGCAGCACATGAAAGGATTATTTATGAGCAACTAAAGTTCAATGATAAAATAACATCTCAAGAACTAATTTCCCCTATTACATTAGATTTGACCCCAAAAGAAAAAGAAGTGATTGAAGAGTACATTCCTTATTTAGAAAAGGAAGGTTTTGAAATTATTGAATTTGGTCCTTCTAGCTATGCTGTAAGTTCAGTACCACAGATATCATATGCTCTTGAAGATCCGAAATCTGTTCTTGATATTATATCTGATTTGATTCAAGACGGCATTGTTAATGACGATACTACAATACGTGAAAGTATAATCAAAAAAATGGCATGTAGAGGAGCTATTAAGTCCGGAGCAAAGTGTAATTTTCAACAAATGAAGTCTTTATTATCTCAACTAGCACTAATGAGTGATCCTTTAACATGCCCTCATGGAAGACCAACGATCATAGCATTTGATCGTGATGAAATAGATAAAATGTTTAAAAGAAAATAATTGAATACACTGCATTTATATCTTAAAAGAGGAAACTAGATAGCATGATAGATCCAGTGAATAAATCTGAAATTCCAGATGAGTGGATAGAAATTTCTTCAATGGAGTCAACAAAATTGATTGAAGGTATTAATAAAGGTATTTATGTACTTCTGAGCAATGGTTCAATCTTGAATAGAGGCTATACAACAGGAACCACGGCAGCTATTGCTGCGAAAGCAGCAGTCTTATCACTAAAAAGTGAAGTAAATCATGTATCAGTTCCTACTCCTGTAGGAATTAGAGCTTCTATGGCTGTAAAAAGCACAAATGGCTATGCATCTGTAAAAAAACCATTTAATGACCATGAATCAGACATAACAAAAGAATTGGAGTTTGAGGCTAGAGCCATAGAGACTGATGAGATTCAGGTAGATGCTGGACGTGGAATTGGAATTGTTTATCGTGATGGATTACAAATAGATAAGGGCAATCCTGCAATTAATCCAGTACCCATGAAACAAATAAAGGCTGCAATTAAAGAAGCTGTAGATGAAATTGGAATTTCAGGTGCAAAAGTGACAATTTCTCTTCCCAAAGGTGAAGAAATCGCTAAGAAAACCCTTAATTACAAAGTAGGAATCAAAGGCGGGATATCAATTGCAGGAACAACTGGATTTGTAGAACCATGGAATGACCATTTAGGTGAAATGAAGGTAGATTTAATTAAAGAATCTTCAAAGGTTGTTTTGACTACAGGAAGACTTGGCATTCGCTATTCAAATATTTTATTTCCAGACCACACTGTAGTTTTAGCTGGTAATCGTATTTCTGAAGCGTTGAAAGTAGCCTCTGGCGATGTAATAATCTGCGGATTGCCTGGTTTGATTTTAAAATGGGGGTATCCTGAGATTCTAGAGAATACGCAATATGCATCAGTAGCTGAAATGATTGCAAATGATTTAAAATCTGAACAAATATTAAAAGGATTTCAGCTAACAGCTAAGAAGGCAGAAAATGCTAGAGTTGTAATCGTTAATAGACAAGGAACCATTATATTAGATAGTGAGGAGCTAAAATGATTGTAGTGGGTATTGGTGTGGGACCCGGTATGCTCACAGAAGAAGCCATAGATGCTATAAGAAATGCAAATATAATATATGGATCAAAGCGATCTATCGAAATGGTTCGAGAATATATCACATGTGAATCAAAAGTGATAAAAAACTATAGAAACTTTGAGGATTTACCAAAGGATGCAGTAGTTTTATCTACTGGCGATCCTATGTTTTCAGGGCTTGGAAAATATGCATCTGAAAGTGACTATATAATTCCTGGAATTTCGTCACTTCAAATTACTTGCTGTAGATTAGGTGTAAGTATTGATCAAAAATTCGTTGCTATAACTTCCCATGGACGTAATCCAGCTGCTGCAAAAGAAGCTTTTATTCAAGAGCTAAATCTTGGGAAAACAATATTTTTATTACCTGCAGATAATTTTGGGGTACCTGAGATTGTTAAGATAATTAAGGATTCATCCTCTGATGCAGCTATACATGTATGTGAAAATATTGGTTATACCGATGAAAGAATTGCCTCTGGAACTATAGAGCATCCTCCAGAAGTTAAATCTAAACTCTATAGTATTATGGTAATTCCTAAATAATTCCTCTTTAACTAGAAAAATCTTTTTAACAATTATTAGCTTATTACAGGAATTATTTGCACAATTAAAGCAAATATTAATAAAATAGTAGATATTAAGTAATCATTTCTATTCATACTAAAGGTAACAAATAAATTAGGATTTCCTGTGTAACCTCTAGCAATCATTGATCTATATACTCTTTCTCCTCTATCATAACTTTTTATCAATAACATTCCTATCATATTTCCAATAGCCGAGAAACTATACATGTCAAGTTTAAATTTAAATCCACGAGCATACATAGCAGTTCTAAGAGTTGATAGCTCATCTATTAAAACAAAGATATATCTATAGGAAAAAGAGATAACTTGAACCATTACGTTTGGTATTTTAAGCATATACATTGCTTTTATTATTTCATCGAATTTGCTAGTTGATAACAATAAAAATGCAATCATTAAAGCTGCTAAAGCTCTTAAGAAGATAAGTGCACCTAACTCAACTCCTTGATTGGTAACATTAAGATATTTTAAATCAACAATAATATTACCTTCAACTGTAAATGCCATCACAATAATTATTGTGAAAACAAAAAATGCTGGAAATTTTAAACACTTAGTGACAAAAGATAGGGGAATTCGTGAAATAATCACCAAAAGTATAGAGAATATAACTGCAGTTATTGCTATAATAATTTCAGATATAAAAGCGAATGAAAAAATAAGGACTATTAGTGAAATAATTTTAGCTCGAGGATCAAATTGATGTAATGGAGTTTCTAAATATGAATATTTGTCAATCTTTGGATAACTCATATTTAGACTCCTTGAATCTCAATTATTTTTTCTTCTAGCAGATATTAACATTCCTACTCCTGCAAGGCCAATCAAATACCCAAAACCCGCGAAAACTGCAATAGGGGTTGAGAGTTGACTAGAACCTGGAGAAGTTCCTCCTTCTTTGACATTTATAGTAGCTTCTTCTTGATGTCCCCAATCGTCATATATTTTTATTCTATACTCTTCATAACCGTCTTTTGGGGTAAAGGTATACAAACCATCTTCATCAAGTGTATCTTCAATGTATAATAACTCTTCTCCATTTTCGTCGATTGCATAAACCACAATATTTTCATTTGAAAATATGTCAGTTTCACTATGGTAGCCAAATACTTCAATTTCAACATTTTGGGTTACATCCATATACACAGCATGTCCTGAAACTGGGGTTACAAACCCAATTATGAATATTGAGATAAACAGGAATGTACAAAGTATATTGAATCTATTCATTTAAGATCCTCCTTGATTTTTAATTTCATTGGTAAAAGTTCTGGTTTAACTCTAGCTATATACGCAACTATTGCTCCTGTAAGAATCCCTTCAATTACTATAAGGGGTAAATGTGCAACAAAGGCTACTTGGGCTAGACCATAGAAGTCTTGTCCGGTAGATACTAGCACGACTACTAGTAAAACTGCTGACATTGCTATAGCTAGCCCCCCACAAATGACAGCAAGAAGTTTTAAAGATATTCCTTTGCCATACCCACCCTTAAAGATATAATAAACTATTATAGCTGGTATCCCAACCATTAAAGCATTTACTCCAATTGTAGTTATGCCACCGTGCTGGAACAAAAGCGCTTGCAAGATTAAACCAACAAACATAGAAGCATAAGCTATCGGCCCTAAGATTACACCTATCAATCCATTTAATATTGGGTGGACACTTGTAGGACCTATCGGTAAATGAATCAAAGAAGCAACAAAAAAAGCAGCAGTCATGATAGAAAATTTAGGAATCTCTTCTACAATATCAACTTCTTTCATTCTAATTCTAAAAGTTACAAATATTAATATGATAGTAATAATCCATCCAGCTGCGATCACGGGCTCAGATAATACTCCATCTGATATATGCATATTATTTTACTCCTTTTTAAAGCATTACTGATATAACTAATAAAGTATAAAAAAGTAATATAAAGAGTAACAAACATTACCTTAAAGGGTAATGTCTGAATTTAAAGGTTTACTTTTATTTTCTTCGTGCAAACAATGCAACTGCTAATATTCCAGCTAGAGCAAAAATAGTTTCAAATCCTGGAGCATCCTCTATATTCTCAAACTCAGGTTCAGGTTCAGGTTCAGGAGCGGGTTCAGGTTCTAGTTCATTTTTAATTGTCTCTGCATTATCTCTTATATTCTGTGCAAGATTACGCAGATCACTTCTTGAATCCATCCATTCATCCCTTAAGGTCTCATCATCAGGGTTTTCCTTATATGCTTGGAATGCAGCTTCGAAGTTCTGGAATTCATCTTGCATATCGTGTAGATCGTCATGCATTTCATCTGCAATTGCAGCATGTGATGCAGGTACATCGCCGTAAAGAACATGTACTGGATCACCGAGGTCAATGATATATCCTCTTAGACTTTCCATTCTTTCCTCAGCTTTATTGAAGTCATTTTCATCATCAATATCGTGTCTCATATCATGAGCAGCTCTATCTGCCTTATGAGCTAGTTCGTGAATGTTAGCAGCAACTGACTTAATGTTTCCATCATCTGAATGGCTTGTTTCGTGTCCAAGTTCATCTTTAATTGTCTCTGCATTATCTCTTATATTCTGTGCAAGATTACGCAGATCACTTCTTGAATCCATCCATTCATCCCTTAAGGTCTCATCATCAGGGTTTTCCTTATATGCTTGGAATGCAGCTTCGAAGTTCTGGAATTCATCTTGCATATCGTGTAGATCGTCATGCATTTCATCTGCAATTGCAGCATGTGATGCAGGTACATCGCCGTAAAGAACATGTACTGGATCACCGAGGTCAATGATATATCCTCTTAGACTTTCCATTCTTTCCTCAGCTTTATTGAAGTCATTTTCATCATCAATATCGTGTCTCATATCATGAGCAGCTCTATCAGCCAAATGAGCTAGTTCATGAACATTTCCAGCAACACTTTCAATATTATTATCGTGCGAATGTGCCATTGATGGGGTAGCTGCTAAGACTATCAAAATACAAGTAAATATCAATATATTTCCAATTTTCATTTAGTTACACCTCATACAATTTTTGAATAAGAGCTCTATAGATTTCATTAGAGTAATTTTCCTTATTGTGTTACGGTAGCTAAAAATAATGTTATTAGTTACTTAAGGGTAACTATTTGAATAATACTCATTACCTTTTTAGTTAATAATACTTGATTTAAGGTAAACTTGTGTTGTTAAAAAAAGGATGTAAAATATGCTAAGTTAAATTACCACAATTGCTATATAATATTACAAATAATAATTTAATTTGCTCAAAAATCAAGTAAATTTGTTTAATTTATCCTAAATTCAATTTAAAATTAACTCTGAACTCTAGAGGAAAACTCATGGCACTTTTAGAAACATCTCACCTAACTTATTCATATGCTGATGGTAGCTCTGGTGTTAATAACATCAATATCAAAATCAATAAAAGTAAAAAAGTAGCTTTTGTTGGACATAATGGCTCTGGGAAGTCGACATTGTTCTTGCTTTTAAATGGAACATTTAAACCTGAAAATGGTAATATTTACTATAAAGGAGAAAAAATCAATTATGACTCAAAAACCCTAAGAAACCTTAGAAAGGAAATTGGGATTGTTTTTCAAAATTCAGATGATCAAATTTTTTCTCCATCTGTTTATGAGGATGTTGCTTTTGGGCCAGCAAATCTTGGTTTTTCCAAAGAAAAAACCGAGACTCTCGTAAAAGGGGCTTTAGAATATGTTGGACTAACAAATGTCAAAGATAAAGCACCACATCACTTGAGTGGGGGACAAAAGAAGAGAGTTGCTATCGCGGGTATAATTTCTATGGAGCCAGAGGTGATTATTTTGGATGAACCTCTATCAAATCTCGATCCAATGGGTGCGGATGAGATTATGGACTTGTTGAATGAAATTAATCAGGCAGGAAAAACAATCTTAATATCAACACATGATGTTGATCTTGCATATAGGTGGGCTGATTATGTTTACATTCTTTCTAAAGGAAATATAATTGGAGAAGGTACTCCTCAGGATGTTTTTAATCAACCAGAACTTCTGAAAAAAGCACATTTACGTCAACCAGTTACTTTAGAGACATACCATGAATTAAAACGAAGGGGTTTAGCTGTTGGTGGAGAAGCTCCATCAAGTGTTTTAGAGCTTGTAGGAACACTGAAACCTCCTGAATTAATGTGGGTTGATGTAACCCCAGGAACAAAGGTTGGAGATACTATAAACCTTGGGATAATGTACGGGGAGTTTGCAGAGAATTCTCCTTATGAAGCTGTAAATGGTGAAATCGTTTATATTAATAATGATGGCCGAGCTATTGTTGAAATGAAAAGACACGAAATTAAAGCAGGTGGGATTGTAATTTATGATGTTGAGGACTATGAATCTTCATATGTTCATCAATTAATTAAGAATGCTGAAATTGATATAGTAGGTGCTATGGGTAAAAAAAGTAAGATGTTGGCTGAAACAGATGGAATATATCTAACAATTACTTCAAGTGTCATCGATAAATCTATCTTAACGGCTTTGTGTGGAAAAAGGTGCCTTATATTAACAAATGGTGGAATGGTTGAACATGCAAAGAACCGAATTAAAAACTATGCAGAGACCAGTGGAATTGATTTAAATGTAAGTATACTTAAAAAAAATTCTGAAATTATGAGAGAAAACTTGGGTGATACAAAACTTAATGTAATCACATAAGTAAGTATTAAACATGACCTAAATTTTCATATATTCTTTTTGTAAAAGGAGTGCATCTTGTTCAAGGCTTGGACTCTCACAAATGATTGACCCTTCAACATTGAAATCTTTAAGTGCTTTTAACAAGGATAAATAATCAAAGCTTGAATCTTGTAAGTTTAAATGCTTTTTCTCACCTGCGTCTCCATATTCAATTCCAGATATATGGGCATGTATGTTATGTATTCCTTCATAACCAAGCTGCTCTTCTAAAAAAGAAAAAATTTCATGGAACTTCTCATACCCATTTATTTCTCCTTTACTTCTTGCATAAAGGTGTGAAAAATCTATACAAGGGAGAACACCATCTAAAGATTGACTCAAACTAGTTACCTCTTGTAAAGAACCGAACTGTGACTTTTTTCCTGTGGTTTCTGGCCGTAATATTATATCTAATCCGGTTTGTTTCAAGTTTTCAATAACTGAATCCATGTGAGTTTCAATAGTGTGGAAAACTTTGCTATGGTTTAGATTATGATAGTATCCAGGATGGAACACCAGCGAATGAGCACCACACATAGACCCAATTTTTGCAGCTGTTTGAATTCTTTGAATACTATTTTTAATAGTATTTTGTTTTAATGAATTTAAATTGATAAAATAAGGAGCATGTACACTTAAACATATTTTATTTAAAGATGCAATGGAATTTACTTTAGATGCGGTGGCTTCTTGCATCTTAACGCCTCTGACAAATTCTAGTTCCATGCAACTAAGGCCTACTTGGCTTATGTATTTGATACCTTCAATACTACTTCTTTTTTTAGAATTTAGGGGAATCCCTGCTGTTCCAAATAGAATTTTACTTTGTTTCAACGTTATACAATTCCTATATGAAGTTTTACATCTTTTGCTTTTTTCTCCGATAATCTATCTTTGAAGAGTTCAATTAATGCATCAGTATCTTCAGGATCTAGTGACCTGATATCTTCTTTGTCTTCTAATATAAGATCGACTAAATAGTTTAATTCGTCGTTTGACAAAAAAGATAATCTTTTTTTAAAATCCTCTGATGATTTTGCAATTCTATGCGAAATAGGTCTTAAAATGTATGGATATTGATGACCCATAGGAGATTTTATGTTACCCTTTTCCTCTGGAGCTAACTTATTGAAAATTTGAATATCTGTTGAGTTAAATTGCCTTCCCATAATTAATCATCTACTATTGGTTGAATTAAGTTTTAAGTTTAATTATTCTTTGAGTCAATTAAATGTCTTTTTGATGCTTCTTATATTTAGGTGCAAATGTATAAATTACTATAATTATTATAAAATTAATTTCCCATTAGAATCAATTATACCTTTTTTTATTCGGGTTGAAGAAATAGGTTTTCCATCCTCTGCCAAGATATAATTGATCTGTATGATTTTTATCAAATTAAGCCCATTTTTTTTCCTAAACTCATTAATTTTCAAAGCATTATTATACGTTTCAGGGGAAACTACAATGTAATCATAATCATATTCTATAGCTGGTCCAAATGAATTGTTTAATTCAAATATTCTATAATTAATATTACCAGCATATTTTGTGTTCATGTAATGAATAATGTTATTTTTTCTAATATGATATCCTGAAACATTAATCTTAGAATTGTTGGCCATTTTATCAGATGTCACTCCGATATGAACTTCTCCTCCGCTAGTAGCTAATTCAACTGCTTTTTCAAGAAGTTTTTTATGCCCATAATGAAGGTATTCAAAAGTGCCACCTACAGCTACAGTACTCATCAAATATTGAATGTATTATTATCAGATAAATTTTTGTAACAAAATCCATCTTCATTCTTTAAGTCAATCTAGCAAAAAATCTAATCAGGTACTTTAATAAAATTATAGAACCCCTAATTAATTTCACATTATCTAAAAATACCTATATATATGACTAGATTATTTTAAGATACATATATGAATAAACTTGTATTAAATTGATTTAAAGTAAAAAAAACATCTAAAACTTATATCTTTGTGAAGAACGTATAATAATTAACAATTATTAAAATAAACTTTAAATTTTTTTATTCAATGGAGTTAATGAAATGTCACAAATATCTTTAGAAGATCTGGATCACGTTGGCCCTGCAACAGCTCAAAAGCTAATTGATGCTGGATTTAATACAATTGAAGCAATAGCAGTTGCATCTCCATCCGAAATAGCAACAAGTGCCGATATAGGAGAGTCCACTGCTTCTAAAATAATAAATGCTGCTAGAAAATCTGCAGATATAGGGGGTTTTGAAACAGGTGACTCTGTGCTAGAAAGGAGAAAACTTGTAGGTAAATTAACTACTGGATGTATTGAGTTTGATGAAATGCTTGGTGGTGGAGTTGAAACACAATCAATAACTGAACTTTATGGAGAATTTGGGTCGGGGAAAACTCAAGTAGCACACCAGCTTGCAGTTAATGTTCAACTTCCTAAAGAAAAAGGAGGCTTGAATGGATCTGTAGTGATGATAGATACAGAAAATACATTTAGGCCTGAAAGAATTGCTCAGATGGTCAAAGGAATTTCTGAAAAACATGGTGAGGAGTTTGACCATGAAGAGTTTTTAAAGCATATACATGTAGCTCGTGCATATAATTCAAATCATCAAATATTACTGATTGATTCAGCTTCAGAATTAGCAAATGAACTTAAGGACTCAGAACGTCCAGTTAGACTTATTATAGTCGATTCTTTAACGGCTCATTTCCGTGCTGAATATGTTGGGAGAGGGACATTAGCAGATAGACAACAAAAACTGAATAAACACTTGCATGACCTGCAGAGAGTAGGGGATTTGTTTAATGCAGCTGTTATAGTTACCAATCAAGTAATGTCTAAACCAGATGCTTTTTTTGGTGACCCTACAAAACCTATCGGAGGACATATATTAGGCCATACTGCAACTTTCAGGCTATATTTGAGAAAATCAAAAGGCGATAAGAGAATTATTAGACTTGTTGATTCTCCAAATCTTCCAGATGGCGAAACCATAGTGTCTGTGACTACAGATGGACTACAAGATGCTTAATTTTATTTTTATTGGCTAATATGATATCTAAATTTAAAGCAATAGTTATTGATGTTGATGGAACAATAACCCATCCTGATAGAAGCATTAATTGTGATGCTGTTGAACTAATGAGGACATTAAAAGTTCCGATTATTTTGGCAACAGGAAATATATACTGTTATGCACGTGCAGCCTCTAAGCTCATTGGGCTAGAAGGGGCTGTAATCGCAGAAAATGGGGGAATTTATTCTACATCATATGATGCAAAGCCTAAAATAACTTTGAATGCTATTGCTGAATGCAAGAAGGCCCTAGAATATCTTAAAAAACATATCCATCTTTCATTACTTGATTCTGGGGATAGAAAAACAGAAATAGCTCTGAGAAGGGATTTTGATGTTGATTATGCTAAAAAAATTTTAAGTTCCACGAATTATGATGTTGAAATAGTTGATACAAATTATGCAATTCATATTAAGAATAAAAACATAAATAAAGGAACTGGTTTACTAAACTTATCTAAAGAGCTAAACTTGAATTTAAAAGACTTTATCGCGATTGGGGACTCAGAGAATGACCGAGAGATGTTGCAATCTGCAGGCTTCAGTATTGCTCTCGCAAACGCTGATAAACTTACTAAAGAAAAGGCAGATATTGTCACAACTAGCTCATATGGAGATGGTGCAATTGAAGCAATTCAGTATTTGCTAGATAAGAGTATGATAGATAAAAGTTGATTTATTCAAAAAAGAGATACTATAGTAATTTATAATGTGCAAATTTTGTATAGTATTTTACATTTTTTAAATATCAACTTGTTCATTTTGGGGTGCTTTTTTACCTTTTGCTATAGCTTTATCTATTACTATATAGTCTTTTATTGCACGAACAGACTCAAATGGTAGTATTATATATTCACCTTCCTGTTTATACTTTGAAATATCTAGTGCCATATCTGGCTTTATTACCAAGCTTACAAGCCTACTAGATTTTATATCCATAACGATATTAAACAGGATTCCAACTTCACTTCCATCAGTTGCCATTACTTGTTTATTAGATAAATTCTTTGCAAATATTTTAGCCATTGAAAATCTCCTTTTTTCTTGTTAAATAAAAGTTATCTATAACCCATATATGAAGCTCGCTCTTCAGGAATTGCTCCACCTTTAAATTGTTTTTCAATGTTTTGATAATATTCGAGTAAATTTTCAGATATTGTAGGTCTAACTTTTTTAAGAGCTTCTCTGAAATATTTCATTTCCACTTCACTTGACTCGAAATTATTTCTTAATGAAAGCATGACACCTTCTCTACAAACAGCTTCTATATCTGCTCCCACATATCCTTCAGTCATGTCTGCTAGCTCCTTTATATCCACATCTTTTGCCAAAGGTATATTTTTGGTATGTATTTTGAAAATATTAACTCTCCCACTTTTGCTAGGAGAGCCCACAAGTACCATTCTATCAAATCGGCCTGCACGTAAAAGGGCAGGATCCATTATATCGGGCCTGTTTGTTGCAGCTATAACAACAATTTCTTTTAATGGCTCAAGTCCGTCAAGCTCCGTAAGTAACTGATTGACGACTCTTTCTGCAACTTTACCACCTTCGGTTGTAGCACCTCTAATAGCAGCTATTGAATCAATTTCATCAAAGAAAATCACACACGGTGAAACTTGTTTAGCTTTTTTAAACATTTCTCTAATAGCCTTTTCAGATTCACCAACCCATTTTGAAAGCATTTGAGGTCCTTTTATACTTATAAAATTAGCATTTGATTCACTTGCTACTGCCTGTGCAATCAAAGTTTTACCAGTACCAGGTGGCCCATAAAGTAAAATTCCTTTGGGGGGCTTTATTCCCATTTGGATGAATTTTTCAGGTCTTTTTAAAGGCCATTCTACAGTTTCTACAATTTCCCTTTTAACTTTATCAAGTCCACCAACGTCTGGCCATTTAACTGTAGGCATTTCAACAAAAACTTCTCTTAAAGCAGAAGGTCCTATTTCCTTTAAGGCATTTTCAAAATCTAAAGATGAAACCGATATTTCCTCTAATTTTTCAGTTGGTAATTCTTCATCTAAATTTAAATCTGGGAGAAATCGTCGTAATGCTCTCATTGCAGATTCTTGAACTAATGCCAATAAGTCTGCTCCAACAAAGCCTTGTGTGTGTTTTGCAAGTTCATCTAAATCAACATTTTCTTCAAGAGGCATCCCACGTGTGTGAATCTGTAAAACTTCTAATCTGCCAGAGATGTCAGGAACTCCAATTTCAATCTCTCTGTCAAATCTGCCTGGCCTTCTAAGCGCAGGATCAAGTGCATCCAAACGATTGGTTGCACCAATTACCATTACTTGACCTCTTTCTTCCATCCCGTCAAGCATTGTTAGGAGTTGGGCAACTACACGTCTTTCAACTTCACCAGTAACGTTCTCACGCTTTGGGGCTATTGAGTCAATCTCATCTATGAAAATTATTGAAGGAGCATCAGCAGTTGCATCTTCAAATATGTTCCTGATACGCTCTTCACTTTCTCCATAATATTTACCCATAATTTCGGGTCCTGCTATATAGAGGAAATTAGCGCCGGCCTCGTTAGCAACAGCTTTAGCAATTAAAGTTTTGCCAGTACCAGGTGGGCCATATAAGATTACACCTTTTGGTGGATCTATGTTTAATCTTTGAAAAAGCTCAGGATGCTTCATAGGTAGTTCAATCATTTCTCTAACTCTTTGTATCTCCTCACCAAGACCACCAATGTCTTCATATGCAATTCCTTTAGCAGTTTCATAACCTCTCACTGGTTTTTGTCTAAGCTCTACTTCTGTTGTTTCTGTAATGATCAAGACCGTATCGGAAGGATATGTTTCAATCGCAATCAATGGTATGGCCTGGCCTCCTGCCATTGGGCTTGTCATTGGCTGAGTCATTGAACTTATAATTGGAACGACATCACCTTCAACAACAGGTCTCTTTTGCATATTGTGTTTTATTATTTGACTGGTGTTTTCTCCAAATTCAATAACAACTCCTTCTGGGGGGGCAAGAACGATTTTTTCAGCTGGAGCTACCTTGCTTTTTTTTATTGTAACTCTTTCACCTATGCCAACACCAGCATTTTGTCTGATAAAACCATCAATTCGTGCAATAGCTTGACCCCAATCTTGTCTATCAGCCCTCCAAACTTTAGCAGCTGTTTTTTTCTTCCCATTGATCTCTACTATATCTCCAGGTGATAGCTGAAGGTTTAGTAAAGTATTAGGGTCAAGTCTTATAATTCCTCTACCAAAATCACTGGGGTGAGCCTTTTCAATTTTTAATTGTACTTCATCCATAGAAGTCATCCTAATAGTTTATAATAATTTAATGTCGTAAAAGATATATCTTCTTATTAGTTATTATCGCAAAAAGTAATTTAGTACAGTAATTCATTTCTTAGATATTAAAAAGTTTGGTTAATTAATCAAGTTTTTACCTTGTAGCTCTAAACACTCTTAATTCTAACATTGCTTATATTATCATATGGTAAAAGTTATTTACGCATCAATTGTTATTATTCGTTTAATATAAGTTGCGCTTATTTTATTAACTATAGATTTAATTATATCACAGTACAAGACTGATATGATATAAGGACAAACGACTGATAAAATGAAGGCCTTAATATTTGACCCATTTTCCGGTGCATCTGGCGATATGATTCTAGGAAGCCTAGTTGATATTGGAGTTGAAAAACTGGAGCTAATTGAACTAATGGAATCTGTAGCTGATGTAGATGTAGCCATTAATGAAGTAAAAAAAAAGGGTATAAAATGTGTAGATGTGAATATAAAATCAATTAGTTCAAGCAACATGCTATACTTTGACTTAATCGATTATATTAAATCATGCTCACTGGACAAGTTAGTAGAAGAAAGCGCTTTAGGTATATTTTCTTTACTGGCGGATGCGGAGTCTGAAATTCATGGCATGGAACTTGAAGATTTACATTTTCATGAAGTAGGTCAGCAAGATGCAATTGCAGATATTATTGGCGCTTGTCATGCTCTTAAGAATTTTGAATGTGAAAAAATATTTACAACACCTATTTCGGTAGGCAGTGGATATGTCGAAGCATCACATGGTAGATTACCAGTCCCTGCACCTGTCACATTAAAAATATTAGAAAATTGTGACATGAGATTTTCTGGAGGGGGCTTGGTAGGAGAATATTTAACACCTACTGGAGCAGCTATTTTAGGTTACTTTGCACAATCTGTTAACTCATATCCACAATCAAAACCTATAAAATCAGGATATGGGTCTGGAGACAAAGAGACAAACCATCCAAATCTATTAAGGAGTCTTTTGGTAGAGGTTGAAGACTTTTATTACTATGACCAAGTTGAGTTACTTGAAACAAATGTTGATGATGTTACTGGAGAAGTCCTAGGTCACATGTTAAACAATCTTATAACTATGGGAGCTAAGGATGCTACTTTAACTCCTACAATAATGAAAAAAGGCAGGCCAGGCCATAAATTACAAGTAATTTGTCATAAAGAAGAATCCTTCAAAATTGCTAAATATATAACAGAAGAAATTGGTACTCTTGGTATTAGAGTAGTACCTACATATCATAGGTTTATTTTGAATAGAAAAATAATTAAAATTGATTTAGATATAAAATCTATAAACTATGGCGCTCATGTGAAAATTGCTAGAGATAAGCTAGGTAACCTGGTCAATGTCAGTGCAGAATTTGAAGACTGCAAACATATTGCTTTAATGGCCAATGTGCCTGTAAAAAACATTATGAGGTTAGCTGAAGAAGAAGCATGGAAGGTAGTTCCCAAAAAGGAATATCCAAATTAGAGTTAATTGTGAATGTTTATAACTTATAATTATCTAACTGTAGATTAATTTTAGGACTTTTAATAATATAAAATGGGGTATACCTATAGATACAAGAAAGGTTCAGCAAACAGGTGGATCAACGTATGTAATTTCTTTGCCAAAACAATGGGCAAACAAAACAGGAATAAAAGCGGGTAGCTCTTTGTATTTGCATCCTCAAGAGGATGGAACTCTTTTGATTAATCCCACAAATATAGCTTCGCAACCTACAAAGATAAATGTTGATGTAACCGGCATTTCGGGAGATTCTCTAACACGTACAATAATTGCTGCCTATCTCTCAGGATATGATATTATCCAGATTAATTCAAAAAGAATACTAGCTGAGCAGAAAAAAATAATACGCCAAGTATGTTACAAACTAATGGGTCCCGAAATTATTGAAGAAACGTCTAAAAGCGTAGTTATACAGGACTTATTAAATCCACAAGAGATATCTATTAAAAAAGGCATTAAAAGAATGTTCTTGATTGCGAACAGCATGCATATAGACGCTGTAAAAGCACTCAAAACAAAAGATTTAGACCTTGCCATAGATGTAATTCAACGTGATGATGAAGTGGATAGACTATTTTTACTAATATCTAAACAGTTTAAATCGGTTTTAAGAAGGGGCAGTCTTTTAGGTTCTTCTGACATTTCAATTGATGAATATCATGATTATAGAATGGCTGCTGCTCCATTAGAGCGAATTGCAGACCACGCACAAAAGATTGCAAATATTACAGTTGAAATAGAGTATACAATTCCAGAGAAGACATTTGATATAATAGAAGAAGCTAGCTCTACTTCAAGATATATTGTAGAAAATGCAGTTACCTCCTTGTTCAACTCTGATGTTAAGCTGGCTAATGAAGTTATAAATAAAGTCGAAACTCACAAAGACCAACTAAGGAATTTAAATAAGCTATTACTTAAGATAGACTCGCCTTTGCCAGCTGTTGCTTTAAGAAGTGTAGTTGATAGTATTGATCGTACGGGAGAATATGGCTCAAATATAGCCGAGGTTGCAATAAATTCTTCTATGAATCCATAAAATAATAGATGTTAAATAGATAAAACTAGTATTCATTAGCTATAAAGTAGAAATATTAAGCTAAACATGTGGAATATATATGTTTAAGCTTTATAGTTTTATGATATTGTAGCATGCATAAATTAAATGAAGATTTTTACTCCACGATGGAGGTTACTCATGAGCGTATTTAGAAAGCTAAAAAAGAACTTTTCCGGGATGTTTAAAAAACTATTCAATAAAAAGAACGCTCGTATTGGTATATATGGGCCACCAAATGCAGGAAAAACAACACTTGCCAATAGAATACTCAGAGATTGGACAGGAGATGCAATGGGTTCAGTTTCTTCAATGGCACATGAAACAAGAAGTGCAAGAAGAAGAGAAGGTGTAACAATAAAATCAAATAATCACTCCATTTCATTAGATATAATTGATACACCGGGACTTGCAACAAAGATTGATTTCCATGAATTTATGAAAGAAGGATTAGGGGAAGCTGAATCAAAAAGAAGGGCCAAAGAAGCTACTGAAGGAGTAATTGAGGCCGTAAAGTGGTTAGATAATTTAGATGGTATCATTTTAGTTATGGATGCATGTGAAGATCCATTTACGCAAGTAAATGTTACAGTTATTGGAAACATGGAAGCTAGAAGTCTTCCACTTCTTATTGTTGCTAATAAAGTAGATCTTCCAGAAGCATCTCCCACCACTATAAGAAATGCATTTCCACAACATCCTATGGTTTCAATATCTGCACTGGAAGGAAAAAATATAGATACACTTTATGAAGAAATTGCAAAAAGGTTTGGTTGATAATCATGCAGGGCATTCAAATGGACCTCATCTCTGAGCATAAATTAGCTGAAATGGCACCAATTGAAAAGGTGAAATTTATTATAGGTGAGGTAAAAAAAGGAAAAATACTAGTTTTAGAAAAAGGTTTAAGTCCTTCAGAGGAAGCTAGCTTAATTGAAATGACCATGACTATGATTGATCCGGATGGATTTTCAGGTATTGAGATGGAAAGCTATCCCGCTGAAAATAGTAGTTCTATATTTGAAAAAATTTTTAAGAAAAAAAGACCTCGTACAAGATTAACATTAATTGGCCCTGCAAACCATCTTAAAACTTTAAGAAAAGATAAAAATCTGATAAGCGCCCTTGTATCTTCTAGCAATAATCAGTGAAGTGAAGGTATATGGAAAAGATCAAAAAAAATGACTTAACTACTTCTAACCAGCCTTTATCCTCTATAGAAATGGGAAGAGATGACGTAAATCTAATATGTACATATGGAAAAATTTCTATTTGGTTTGGTAGGAAAGTTCCAGATCTTGTAATCGGTAAAATCCTCATTGCGATATCAAATGTTGATCCAGCTACAATACATGAATATGAGCTAGTTTGCGATTTTGAAAAAATCACTGAATATGAAAGTTTTGGATTTATCCTCGTATCTTATGCAAAGGTTGAAGGAGGTTATCGTGCAACGTTTCATATTCCATTTACAAGTAAAAAGGCCCTTCTACACTTAACAGAGTTAATATGCAATGAACTTAGAGTTAAAAACTTAAATTTAGATTTATATTGGACAGGTGACGATTCAGATATAATCCGTCTTTTTGATGTACTTAGAAAAATCGATAAGTGGAAAATAAAGAGTATTAGCTATAAGGAAGAAAGCCAACTTCAAAGCTTTGAAAAAGATATAGATTAAGTAGATTAATTATTTGAAAATCATGTTTATATCAATGAACTTAAAATTATTATTGCTGAGTGATTAAACAAATAATTTATAATACATGTAAGCTACTTGTGAAAAGCATGATAGACCCAAAAGATACAGAATGTAAGAATCTGGTATTGTCCATAAAGCTCATGGCAAAACATTTAGATGGTATGGCCGATACATTTGAGATAGCAGAAATAAAGAAAATGTTGAATTATATACTTAAAGCTGAAAACATTTTTGTAATGGGAGCGGGAAGGTCTGGGCTTGTAGGTAAAGCATTTGCGATGAGGCTGATGCATTTAGGGTTTAGTGTTTATGTAGTTGGGGAAACCACTACACCAGCTGTTAAAAAAGAAGATGTAGTTATAGGAATATCTGGTTCAGGAGAAACTCGATCAATTGTTGATTTAGGCAAAATCGCTAAAGAAATAGGGTCGACGCTAATTGCAGTAACATCAAATAAGGATTCTACGATAGTAGATATTTCTGATAATGTTGTCTTAATACCTGGTAGGATTAAAGATAACGGTGGAGGATACTTAGAAAGACATATGAGAGGCGACTATAGGAACCTTACTCCTTTAGGAACATCTTTTGAAATTTCTTCACTTGTTTTTTTTGATGCTATGATAGCCGAACTAATTTCGATCATGGGTGTCTCAGAGGATGATTTAAAATCTCGCCACACAACTTTAGAATAAGGTGAATACCATTATGGATCAAAGCAAGTTTTCTACCAAGCTTAAAAAGATTGATATTTCGGGTATAAGGAAAATGTTTGAATCTGCTGGGCCTGAAGCTATTAACTTGGGCTTGGGTCAGCCTGACTTTGATACCCCCGAGCACATAAAAAAAGCAGCAATATCTGCAATAAACGATGGTTTTACAGGTTACACCGAAGGTCAGGGCATTCTTGAGCTAAGGGAAGTTTTAGTCAATAAATTTAAAAGAGACAACAATTTGCTTTTTAATCCAAGTGATATCATTGTAACATCTGGAGCTTCAGAAGCACTACAAATAGCACTAGCCTCATTAATTGATCAAAATGATGAGATTTTGGTACCAAATCCTGGGTTTGTATCTTACAAAGCTCTTACTGATGTATTAGGTGGAAAAAGTGTACCTGTTCCTTTATCGGAAAACTTAACACTCAATCCAGATGAGTTATTGACATACATTACTCCTGAAACAAAAGCCTTCATTATAAACTCACCTTCAAACCCAACAGGTGGAGTTCAAACTAAGAAAGATATTAGAGATTTTGCTCAAATAGCTGATGATTACAATATAACTCTTATATCTGATGAAGTCTATGAACATTTCATCTATGAAGGGGAACATGTGAGTCCTGGTATTTATTCTGACAATGTAATTACAATTAATGCGGTATCAAAAACTTTTTCTATGACAGGATGGAGGCTTGGCTATGTAGCTGCAAATGAAACATACATTAATCAAATGCTAAAAGTGCACCAATATGTCCAAGCATGTGCAAGTTCAATATCCCAAAAAGCGGCAGTTGCTGCAATAAATGGACCAATTGATGATGTAATTAAAATGAGAAAAGAATTTCAAAGAAGACGCGATTTTTTGCTTAAATCTTTAAAATCAATGGGAATTGATTGTGTAGAACCAAAAGGGGCATTTTATGCTTTTCCTTATGTTGGTGATGATTATTTGAATATTGTATCTAATTTACTATCAAAAGGTGTTATAGTTGTACCAGGGTCTGCTTTTGGAGATAAAGGGAAGGGATATATTCGGATATCATATGCTAATAGTGTTGAAAACATAAAACTTGCAATGGAGATTATGAGTGACGTAATTCGTCATTGATGCTAACATCCTCTGTATAAAAAGTATTTTCAATCAACATAAATAATTCATTCAAAGTATCCCTAATTCCTAATCCTTCCTTAGAAGAAATGTTATACGATACAAAAGATAGCTCTTTATGTCCAATATCTGTTTTATTAGCTACTGCAACAATTGGCAAGTCGAACTGTTCTTTTATTTCATAAAAAAGTTTTTCTTGCTCTTCTATTGAATAACCACAAGTTTCACTTGCATCAATCATATAAAGTACAACTGCATCTAGATTTTGAAGCGCAGTGATTGCTTGTAGTTCAATGCTATTTCTTTCAGACATAGGCCTGTCTAGTAATCCTGGAGTATCAATTATTTGATATCTTATCCCACCATTGAAAAGGTGACCAATAGTAATTCCTTTTGTTGTAAAAGGATAAGAAGCAATTTCAGGCTTTGCTTCTGTAACATATGCAACAAAGCTGGACTTACCTACATTTGGATACCCAGCTACAATTATTGTTGGCTCATCATAAATATCAGGTAATTTTCTTAGAATATTTCTACTATTGTTTAGGAAAATGAGCTCATCCTCAATAGATCTTGTAATAGAAGCGATTCTTCCCAAAGCTTCTTTCTTTATATATTCTGGATTGCTTTCAGCTCTGATTTTTCCAATATAATATCTAGAAATATCATGTATTTTATTGCTTGCCCAGTCAACTGATCCAAGAGATTCTCTAAGCTTATCAACCCCTACTAAAATATCTGTAAGCTCATAATAAAAAGTAGGAATTTCATCAAAATTTGGAAAACGTCTGATAACGTTTGCTAAATTATCAGATATAATATTTGATGATGTCATAATCATAGATTCATATGCTTTAGTCACATCTTTTTTATTGCGAGTAACTTTTCCAGACTTTGCTCTTGAAGCTCTCCTGAAAGCTTTGTCGAGTAACTCTTCAGATGTTGGGATGGTATTTATTTTTTCGTAAATCATGATAAGCTTCCATTTACTATGGCAATAACATAATAATATATAATTTTATTCTTGTTAGTATAATTCCAAGTTTTCCAGTTGAAACGGGGAGAATGTTTCAGACCATATTTATATATATATAGCACTTAATCTATATTAGATGAAATGGTGATTGTATGGAGTTAACCCCGATTCAGAAAGATATTCTTATTGCTTTAATCAATTTACAAAGGCAGAAAAATAGAGCAATAAAAGGTGAAGAAATTGCTTACTTGATTAGTAGAAATCCAGGAACAGTGAGAAACCAAATGCAGTCATTGAAAGTTCTTGGTCTTGTTGAAGGAGTTCCTGGTCCAAAAGGTGGCTATAAGATAACAAGTTTAGCTTATGAAGCTTTAAACGTCACATCTGTTGATAATGAAGCAGTTGTGCCTATTTACAGGAATGAAGAGACTGTAAAGGGAGCCACTGCAGCTGAAATAAGTTTTACGACAGTTAGACACCCTGAGCTCTGTAATGGAATGATAAAGGTTTTGGGGAACATAAGAGAATTTGTTGAAGGTGATATTGTTCAAATAGGACCTACTCCTGTCAATAGATTAGTTGTAAGAGGAGAAATTGTTGGAAGAGATGATACTAAGAATGCTTTATTGTTCACCATTACAGAGATGGTATCTTTACCTAAAAAACCTGTTAAATATTATATAAAAGAAAATCCGGTTTTAGTGAGCTCAAATGCTACAATACAGGATGCTTCGAGGATCTTTGTAAAAAACAACATACATGGCGCTCCAGTTGAAGAAAAGGGTAATGTTGTGGGAGTTGTGACGTTTACTGATATTGGGAATGCACTTGCAAGTGGGAAAATATCTTTGAAAGTAAAAGAAATTATGACAAAAGATTTAATAACTATTGATGGGGAAACTCCTCTATATCAATCGGTTAAAATGTTTAATGAGCATAACGTAGGGAGACTTATTGTAACAATAGATGGAGTTCCTAAAGGTATTTTGTCTAAAGCAGATGTTCTTCATGAACTTGCGGTATATTAAAATCTCAATATACCATCATTGTCTATTTTTGAGTTCATCTATTAGCTGATTTAGTTTTATATCTTTTTCAGCTAACATTATCATTAAATGAAACAATAAATCACATGATTCATATACTATTTCATCTGTTCTTCCATTTTTTGCAGCAATGATTGTTTCAGCTGACTCCTCAACAATTTTTTCTAGAATTCGATCAAAACCTTTTTCATGGTTTAGTAAGCTGCAAACATATGAATCATTTCTAGGATTTCGTTTTCTTTCAAGGATTGTTTCATAAATATCATCTAGAACGGCTAAATCAGTTTTTTCCATAAAATACACCATAAAAAAAATCAAATCTTTCGCGGATCTGTAATTTCTCCTTTAAGTGCTGAAGCGGCAGCAGTAGCTGGTGAGCTTAAGTACACAAAAGATTCAGGACTCCCCTCTCTACCTCTGAAGTTACGGTTAGATGTTGCTAATCCAACTTCTCCATCTCCTAAAAGGCCAAAAGATCCACCCATACATGGTCCACAACATGCAGACTGTACAATTGCTCCAGATTCAATCAATTGCTCAATGTACCCTGCTTTTAAAGCTTTTAAATACTCAGTTTTTGAAGCTGGAATAATTAATAGCCGAGTATTTTCAGCAACCTTTTCATCACCAATAATCTTAGCAGCTACTTCAATATCCTCAAATCGGCCGTTGGTGCATGAGCCGATGAAAACTTGATCAAGCTTTGTACCTTCTACATCGGTAACATTTTTAACGTTATCTACATTATGAGGACAAGCTATTTGTGGCTCAAGCTCAGAAATATCATAGTGTCTTATGTTTGAGAAATTAGCATCCTCGTCGGATGACCAGTACTCATCTAAAGTATAATCTAGAATTCTTTCTTGTAAATATTTTTCAGTGGTTCTATCTGGCTCTATAATCCCAGTTTTTGCTCCCATTTCAATTGCCATATTACACATAGCCATTCTTTCATTAATTGACAAGTTCTTTACAGTTTTACCCGAATATTCAGATGCCATATAGGTAGCGCCTTCAATACCCACTTCTCCAATTAGATGGAGTATAATATCCTTTGAATAAACATGTGTTTGGAGCTTTCCTTCTATTTCAAAACGGAAGGTCTCTGGGACTTTGAACCATAATTTACCTGAAGCAAAGACTGCACCCATATCAGTAGAACCAATTCCCGTAGAAAATGCACCTAGAGCTCCATATGAGCACGTATGTGAATCAGACCCTACAATTAAATCTCCTGGTTTTACATGACCTTTTTCCGGCATGACTTGATGGCATATTCCTTCATATACATCATAATTTAAAATACCCTGTTCTTTAGCAAAATTCCTTAACATTATGTGATTTGATGCCGCGTTAATAGAGTCTGCCGGGACTTGATGATCAAAAACAATAACTATTTTAGATGGGTCCCATACTTTTTTTAAATCTTTGCTTTCCATAATTTCATAAAAAGCTTTAATTGCTAATGGGCCAGTTATATCATGGGTCATTGCTTTGTCAATGTTAGCTAGAACAAAATCGCCTGCTTTAACATTCTTACCTGAAGCTTTTGAGAAAATTTTTTCAGATATTGTCATAGAATTATTGTTATTACGAGTCATAATTATCATCGGCTTATAGTTAATATTCTAAATAAAATAGTCACTAAATAGTTCCTTTCTACTTAATTCTACTGCTATTTTTACAAGTATATAGATTTAGTTAATATATGTTAGTAATAAGTACTTTTTCAGAATTTAATTGAATTAAACCTTCATAAATTTTTCCGGGATTATGCACAATAAATCTAATTAATCCTTTAGAGTAGTTTTCATAGAACTTTGACTTTCCACTTTTTGACACAACACGAGTATGAAATCTTGATGCCATTAAAATGAGGTATTTTACCTCTGATATATACCTACTAATTAAATTTGAAGCTAATGAGTAACTATCTTTTAAACTAATATTATGACCAATTCCAGGGCACTTTGAATACATCATTTTTGATTTGTATATGTAAAAAGGATATGTGCTACATATAGATGGTCTAGACTTGTAAATATGGCACTTATTTTCTTTAAGAAATATACAATTACCGCTTTTGCAACGCTTTAGTATCCAACCATCTACATGAAAAAAGCCTTCCGAATCAATGCTTTTAGACATTTCATCAAATTTTTTGCTGACGCAATCAGTCAAGATATCTTCTAAATAAGGCGAAACTATCTCTTCTATATCAATTCTATAGTTTTTAGAGATAGCTTCAATCTCACTCAAAAAAAGATGTACGTAATTATCTCCGAATTTTTTTTTGCAACATTTCCCACATTTGAGGCACCTAAATCCAATCTTTTGAAGTTGGTTAATTAGGAACCTAGTTTCAATAAGATGTGCATGCTTAAGTTCATTTGTCCAGTGTTCTATACTCGCCACTCTCAACCTTTCAATTCTTGTTTCTTCAGTTAAAATATTTGTACTCACCATATATGATACTATTAATTATTCTCAGTTTCTTCTACTCCAACAACATTGAGGAATTTTTTGACAACGGATTCATTAACTAACCTTAGTAAAGTTTGTCTATCTTTAGCCGCACTAAATACTCCTAAAGGTATTTGTGCAGCAGCAGCATTTGCATGTCCTCCTGAATACTCTTGACCAAAAGCTGCTTTCATGACATCACCTAAATTGATCCTAATATCATTAGTTCGTCCAGAAATGTAGATTTTTTCTTCAGAAACTCCAAAAACCACTGTAGTAGCTATTCCTTCTAAATTAAGTAAGTAATCCGCAGCTTGTGGCAAAGCATCTCTATCTCGCACAGATCCTACATTAGAAAGCAAATAACTCCCCAGAACTTGCCTATTATTGATAGCTTCCCCCAAGATATCCAAAGTTTCAATTGACATTGAAGGTCTTTCTAATTGATCAAGCAGTTCATGATCAGACAGTGGATACAAAAAAGATGCAGCTGAGAGATCAGAAGCATCTGTATTTCTCTTAAAGTCTTGTGTATCGGTTCTAATTCCATACAATAATGCAGTTGCAAGCTCTCTTTCTATATTAATGTTTAATTCCTGCAAATATTTTGTTAAAATAGTAGATGTAGAGCCTACATTAGGCCTTAAATCTGCATACTCCGCTTCAATTTCTATTTCTCCAGTTGGATGATGATCAATAACTATACTTATTGGTGTGTCAGGTGGTAATTGATTGTTTGAACCAGGCAATGTACAATCAACAAGTGCAATTTTGTCAAACTCATTGATATTGTAAGTATCCATTTTTTCTAGCTCTATAGCAAGTAGGTTTACAAATGCTTTATTTTCTTGATGTCCAATTTCTCCATGATAAAGTATAGTTGAATCAACATCGAAATTAGTTGCTATTTCTTTTAACGCAACAGCACTTGCTATTGCATCAGGATCAGGATTATCATGGACTACAATAGCAAGTTTTTTGTTAGTAATCTCTTTAAACCATTTAGAAAGCCTATTCCCCCTTTTGAGCGATTCAGCTCTTTCAAGTGACCTTGCTAAAGTAGTTGCAACAATTTTTGAGGGTAGAAAAACATAATCTGCCCCAAGGTTTTCCATTTCATTTTTATTTATAATATCAGATGCTCTTGATACACAATAAACATCAGAAGAAATAATTTTTTTTATATGCTTTAAAGCAGTTTTGTTTATTTCATTGTCGGAAGTCAGTATAAGTACTGCAGTAAGATTCTTTAAATTAATTTGATTTAAAATATCCGAGTTGTTAGCATCACCAACAATCGCTTCATAAGCTTCTTCTCTTAATGTTTCTACTTTTTGCTTATCTTTATCTATCAGCACTAGATCTTTATTTAATTCTCTAAGTTGTTTAGCAAGAGTGAATCCAATACTTCCACTACCTATAATGAGGTAAGTAGGTTTTACTCTAGCTTTTGAAGGTAATTCAGCTATTTTTGAAGGTTTTGAAAGCTTTGTTATAAAGTTCCCTCCTACTAATGTACTATGACATCTTTTGACATTAAGCACTTTTCGGTTAAAATACAGACAAATTAAGTAAACCTTGGGATATATATTTGATAACCTTTAATAAGATTACCTTTTAACTGTATTTTAGTGATGTATTTATGGAATATATTAGCTCTACAAGAATGAAAGTAATAGATTCAAACTGCGAATATTTAGGACTTACGAGTTTACAGCTAATGGAAAATGCAGGAGCTTCTGTAGCAAGAGAGATAAAATCACTTTTTACTGGTGGTAAAGTAACTTTTATAGCAGGCAAAGGCAATAATGGTGGTGATGCATTTGTAGCTGCTCGGCATTTAGCATACTATGATAGCTTTGATGTTCATGTTTTATTGATAGGTAAAAAACATTCAATCAAAACGGATGAAGCTATCAAGAACTTTGAACTTTTAAAATATTGTAACATAAAGGTAAGTGAAATCTTCGACTCATCAAGCGTGGAATTCAGAGAATCTATTAAAGATACAGATATAATAGTAGATGGAATTTTAGGTACTGGATTTCAAGGTGATATAAAGCAACCTGAGTCTAGTCTGATTGATACCATTAATTCTAGTGGAAAGTTCATTATATCCATAGATTCACCCTCTGGACTGAATGTTGATGAGACAAATGTTAAAAAAGCCATTAATGCTAACAAAACGTTTACATTTCATAAACTAAAAAAAAGCTACAAAGACCCATCAGTTAAAAAATTCACTGGCGACATAAAAGTCATAAATTTAGGCATATGTACTGATGCAGAAAAATATGTAGGAAAAGGAAACTTTAAGTCACTTAGTTTGCCAAGAAAAGACAACCATAAAGGTGACGCAGGTAAAATACTTATTGTCGGGGGAGGTGACTATTTTGGAGCCCCATCTTTAGCTGCACTTGGTGCACTAAGAACAGGGGCCGATATTGTGACCATTGCACTACCAAAAAAAATAAAAAATATTGTAGCTACATATTCGCCTAATTTTATTATAAAAGATTTAAGAGGAGATTTTTTGACACTTGATGATGTTCCTTTTATAGTAGAATTGATGTCTTATCATGACGTAATTATCATAGGAAATGGGCTAGGAAAATCGGAAGAAATAATAGAATCAGTTTATAGGATAATAATGCAGTCAAAAAAAGCGGTAGTTGATGCTGATGGCATTGATTCATTAAAAGAGAAAGTTTTAACCAAATCTGATATTATAATAACTCCTCATGCAAATGAATTCTACCGACTTTCAGGAAAACAAGTGTCCAAAGATGTAGCATATAACTGTGATATTGTATCAAAATTTTCAAAGGATAATGATTTAACCACTTTATTAAAAGGACCCACTGATATAATATCAGATGGTAATCAACTTTTCTTAAATAGAACTGGTAATCAAGGAATGACTGTTGGTGGTACGGGGGATGTTTTAGCTGGAATCGTAGGTAGCTTGTTTGCCAATAATTCAGCAATAGATGCTTCTTCCTGTGGAGCATTTATATGTGGTTCTGCAGGAGACTTGGCCTTCAAAGAAAAAAAATATGGACTTCTTGCAACTGATATTATTGAAAACATCCCAATTGTGCTTAAATCTATGGACTAATAAATGAAATTATAGGGCTGTGATATAATGGGTGAAAAATTTACACATATTAAAGAAGGAAAAGCAAACATGGTTGATATAACTGATAAAAAACCAGTTCATAGAAAAGCCGTCTCGACAGGATCAATTTATTTATCACATAAAACCCTTAGTGAAATTAAAAATAAAAAAGTTGAAAAAGGTGATGTTTTTTCAGTTGCTAGGATAGCATCTATTTTAGCTATAAAAAAAACATTCAATCTTATACCAATGTGCCATCAAATTGAAATAACTTCAATTGATGTAGACTTTTCAATAAAAGACACATATATAATGGCAACTGTTATTGTTAAATCTACAGGTAAAACAGGTGTTGAGATGGAAGCTCTAACTGGCGTTTCAATTGCCTTATTAACTATTTGGGATATGGTTAAATCTATAGAAAAAGATAGTAAAGGAAATTACCCTAATACCGAAATAAATGGAATTAAAGTAGAAGAAAAGATAAAAGAATCTTTTTAAAAAGATAGTACGATCAAAGGTAAAATAAAAGAGGGATAAATATTGCAAATAATTGGAGGTCCTGCTTCACAAATGCTTGCTTCTAGAATAGCAAGAGAGTTAAATGTAAATGTATCACTATGTGAATTTACTAAATTCCCAGATGGTGAGTTATATACACGTATTGTGGATGATATAGCAGAAGAAGTAACCATAATTCAAAGCATTGTGAAAGATTCAGATTTAATTAACCTTTTACAGCTAATAGACTCCTGTGAAAGCTCAAAGAGGATTAATGTAGTTATTCCATATATGGGGTATTCTCGCCAAGATAAAAGATTTAAACACGGGGAGCCAATTAGCTCACGGGCAATTGCAAATACTATAAACGCTGACTGTGTTTTTACTGTAAATATTCATGAAAAAAGTACACTTGATTACTTTAGCTGCAAAGCAATTGATATTGATGCATCATCACTAATTGGGGATAAGATAGTATCACTTGATCTAGAAAAACCTTTACTAATTGCGCCGGACGAAGGGGCTTTAGAGTTAGCAAAAAAAGTATCTGAATATATAGATGTTGAATTTGATTATTTAGAAAAAACTAGAATCAGTGGTGATAAAGTTACTATTAAGACTAAAAAAATAGATGTAACAGGAAGAGATATTATTTTGATTGATGATATGATTTCTACTGGAGGCACGATGGCGGAATCAATCAGAATTCTTAGTGAACAACGTGCAAATGATGTTTATTTAATGTGTATTCATCCTGTACTTGCCAAAAACGCTGTATTAAGGCTATTTAATGCGGGTGTAAAAGATATTTTTGCAACTGACTCAATAGAATCTGCCCAAAGTTCTATAAGTTTATCTCCAATACTTTCAAACTATATTTTGTAGAATGACTTTACTTGAGATGTAACTGGCGTAATCTATATGAAAGACTAGAGGTGATGATAGTATATATGCCAATACCTGATAAATGTCCACTAGATAACATATCCGAATGCAAGAAAAAAAAATGTCATCTATTTCATGTTGATTGGAGATCAGGAGATGAAAATTGCTCTATAGGGTATAGCTATACACATAAAGTTCTAAGCCCAAAAAAGAATTTAGTAACTGATACTTATGCAGAAAAGATAAAAGGTAAAAAAAAAGAAAATCAAATAGAAAGTGTTTACTCTATAAATAAGGAGAAAGACCTCAAAAACTCAAGTGAAATTCCAATATCTTTAGATAAAAATGAAACCCTTACTAAAAAAGGTAATAATAAAAAAGCAAATATTGAGGATATTATGGAATTAGACTTGCCTGAAAATTATGAAGATAAATTTTGGGATGGGAAAACTAACTGATTAAAATGAAGTCGTGTGACTTAAAAGATGTTTTTCATAAATTGTTAAATGAATTTGGTCCGCAGGGTTGGTGGCCTGCACATTCAAAATTTGAAATTGTTATTGGTGCGATTCTGACTCAACAAACAAAGTGGACTAATGTAGAAAAGGCCATAGCTCAACTTAAAGCACTTGGGTTATTAGATTGCAAAAAGCTTTCAAAAGCTAATATTCAAGAAATTGAAGAGATTATATATTGCTGTGGATTTTATCGTCAAAAAGCATATAGATTGAAAAAAGCTGCTGAATATTTTGATCAAAGAAATGGTGATATTTTCAAACAAAATATATATGATTTGAGAAGAGAACTTTTATCTTTAGAAGGCATAGGAGAAGAAACTGCCGACTCCATAATTTTATATGCTGCGGAAAAACCCAAGTTCGTGATCGATGCATATACTAAAAGAATGTTATCATGTATGGGTATCGAAGGGGACTACAACTACTTACAGTTATTGTTTGAAGATTCATTACCAACAGATGTAGAAATTTATAAAGAATACCATGCGCTAATAGTTAGATTTGGTAAAGAGTACTGTACAAGAAAAAGATGTAATGAGTGCATGGTAAAAAACTAATTTAATTAAATTTACGCAAAGGAATCTCTTGGAAATAGTCATAAAAATATATTCTTAAATTCTATAAATCAAGTCAACTTATTGAGAAATACTTATTCTATTTATGTTTTTAAGTAGCACTTTTGTATTTATTTTTTATTTCACTCTGATATTTGCTTTTGACCTTAAGTTTTGATAGAAGCACACTAAATCGATAAATAACAGTAAATCAAGTTACAAAAACAAGGGCAGCTATTACTGTTGTCCACTTTCCATTTTGATCCCCTTTAGATGCTTGGCATATATGGCTAGTATCAATTATATGTCCACTAGCTTTATACACGTGCTCTCTTTCATGCCAGGCAGAATCGATATTAAATTCAATACCGAAAGTAGTTGCTAACATTGTTGCTGCAAGATCTTCTGCATAAATACCTGCTGTTTTTTCATCTTCTCCAAATGAATAATGTTCAGATATGTATCCATAATTATTCTCGTTTACTGGAATTGCATTTCCGATGGCAGCTGCTAAAGTTCTATATGGCTCATTAGTTTCACATTTTGCAAGAACACAATGAACAATTTCTCCAGGCTCTAATTCTTTAATTCCTTGTTCTTTAGGGATTATTTTACAATTAGGTGGCAAAATACTGGAAACACTAACAAGGTTATATTTTTCAATACCTGCATCTCTTAAAGCAAGCTCAAAAGACGCTAACTTGTCATTATGCACTCCAAGTCCTTTTGTTAAAAAAGCTTTCTTTGGAACCATAGTCATTACATAAACTCTAATATGAATTAAATAGTTTGCTTTCTTATTTCATTTGATTAGAATTAAGTCATATATGGTATGTAAAAGCTAAGAATAAATCCAAATATGTTTTTTGCATTAGATAAATATATTAAATGCTTAATTTATGTGAATTAAAGACTGAGATATGAATTTAAATTTATTCAATTATTTTGTACGATAAGGTGAAATAAATGGCAGAAGTTACCCACTGGGCAGATATTGTGGCTGATGAAGTTTCAAATAAACATGAAAAGAATGTAGTTGCTACCGGCATAACTCCATCTGGACATATACATATTGGTAATATGAGGGAGGTTGTAACTGCGGATGCAGTATATAAGGCGCTAAATGACAATATGCATGAAAGCACTCTAATTTATCTTGCAGATAATTTTGACCCTCTAAGAAAAGTTTACCCTTTTTTACCTGAACATTATTCAAAGTATGTGGGAAATCCGATTTCAGAAATACCTTGTCCTTGTGGAAAATGTTCTAACTATGCTGAGCACTTTGTAAAGCCATTTTTGGTTTCTATGGAAAAACTAGGCATAGAACCTAAAGTCTATAGAGCTGATGAATTATACAAAAGTGGTTATTATACTGAAGCTATAAAAGATGCACTTGTTAACAAAGATAAAATTGCAAAAATTCTAACTGAAACATCTGGTAGAGAACCTACAGATGAATGGAGTCCCTTTAATGCCATCTGTAGAGCTTGCGGGAAAATGACATCTACAAAGGTAATTAGTTTTGACGTGGACAAAGAAACGGTTGACTACATATGCGAATGTGGATTTTCAGGATCAGTTTCAATGCAAGGAGGAGGAAAACTTAATTGGAGAGTTGACTGGCCTGCAAGATGGAAAATTTTAGGTGTGACAGTAGAACCCTTTGGAAAAGACCATGCTTCAAGAGGTGGATCATATGATACCGGGAAAAGAATTGCTAAAGAGATTTTTAACTATGAACCACCCTATCCAATAGTTTACGAGTGGATAATGCTTGCTAATAAAGGTGCAATGTCCTCTTCAACGGGAATTGTTGTTTCTATAGATGATATGCTAAAAGTGGTGCCTCCCGAAGTTTTAAGGTACTTGATTATCAAAACAAAACCAGAAAAACACATAAACTTTGATCCTTCAATCCCATTACTAACATTAATCGATGAATATGAAAAGTTAAAAACAATGGAAATTGAGAAAATTTCAACATATAATAAAAGATTACTAGATTTATCTAAAGCAACTGGGATTTGTCACACAGATATTCCTTTCAAACACATGGTTACAATATATCAAGTTGCACATGGTGATTTTGAAAAAATACTGGAAATTTTGGAACGTGTAGGGTATGAGACTGATAATCGCAGATGCATCCAAGAACTTATAACTAATGTACAAAATTGGCTTGAAATGTATGCTCCTCCATACGCTAAATTCAGTGTCAAAGAAACATTACCATCTAAAGCTTCAAATTTGAATAAGGTTCAAAGAGCATTCTTGTGCTCATTGGCTAAGATAATCTCAACTAAGGAAGAGCTTAGTGGTGAACAGTACCATAATTTAGTTTATCAAGCAAAGGAAAAAGAATCGGTTGTCTATAAAGACATTGTTCAGATTTTAAATATACATGAAGATGAATTAGCTATCAACCCAAAAGACCTGTTTAAAGCTATATACATAGCTACACTTGGAACAGATTCAGGACCTAAAGCAGGGTGGTTTTTATCATCTCTTGATAGAAATTTCTTGATAAGTAGGTTCAATGAAGCAGCTGGTGATATGTGCAATGAAGGATAGAAGTCTTGCTATTAATCAAATAAATGCTTGGGATGAAGAATATATTTCACTAAAGTGGGGTGGGCCAAGATCAATAAAAAGAATAAAGGAAAAGCTGTCTCAAGGCTCCATACTGCTTGACGCAGGCTGTGGAAATGGAAGGTACACTATACCTCTTGCAAGCGATTTTGATGTTTTTGGTGTAGATTTTTCAATGAGAGGGATACATGAAACCAAATATAATCTAATAAAAAATAACTGCTCTCCTAAATGTGCAGTTTCAAATGTAATTTGTTTACCCTTTAAAGGTAATACATTTGATGGAGTGATTTTATATGGAGTCTTACAGCACCTACTTAAAGAAGATCGATATAAATGCGCTATAGAAGTTCAAAGGGTAATTAAAAAACAAGGTTTTCTTTTTATAGAAGTATTTGGCATTGATGATATGAGATATGGCGGAATTGAAGTAGAGGCTAACACTTTTAAAAGAAAGAATGAAATAATATACCACTATTTCACAACAGATGAATTAAAAAAGCTATTTTCATCTTTTAAATCAATAAATGTATGGGAAGAAAAAAAAATAAAATATTTTAAAGGTTCTACTTATTTAAGACATAAAATATATGCAATCATATCCGCTTATTAAAAAGCAATACCTAATATATTCAATAAAATAATCAAAAGTGCTCCAAAGATGCCTCCAAGCGCACATATAACTATGACTACCCAAGTATAGGCAATTTCTAGGCTAAATATTAAATTAGCTGCAACTAATACCAATAGTCCTACTATAGCATTAATGACTAAAGACTTCACTGTTTTCAAAAGTTTATACAATACGATTGCAACTAGAATTGCCACCAGAATAGTTATAATTTCTGCTAGACCTATCATATTTATTCACTTATCTATTAACTTGAAAGTATTTAATAGTTATCAATTAAATTAAAAGGCATTTATAGAACGCCTCGAAAATAATTGCCTCGAGTATATTCCTTTTTTCCATTTACTGGTGATTTAATTTCATTAGTATGGTTATCGATTAGTTTTCTATAAGCTCTTAATGTTGTTCCTAGACTGAGAGCATTTTCATGTCTTGCATCTATAATTATTCCTGTTACTCCAGTTTCTTTAATCAAAGGAATATATTCTAGCATAGAAATTTTTTTTGAGTTGAATATAGTCATTCTACAGTTATTTTCTGCTTTTAATGGAAAAGAATATCCTTTATCATCCATTAGCTTCAAATCTTTACTATTACATAGATTCCCACATTTATCTTTTCCAAAAATGTCTTGCAGGATACATCTTTCTGAATGTATAACAGGTAGCTTTGAGTCTACTAAAAGTTCTAAATTAATAGGCTTGTTCAAGTTTTTTATTTCATTTAGAGTTAGTTCTGGGGAAATAATTGCGGAGTCTACACCCATTTGATAAAGATAATTTAATGTAAAGTCATTATAAATGTTCCAATGATAATTGGCTATAGTGCGGAACTTTAGTTTTTTAGATATCATAAAAGATGAAATATTTGAGGCGACAACGCCGTCAAACCCTATTTTTTTTGATAATTCTAGAATTTTATGAATAGACTCAAGTTCATGATTTTTGGAAATAACCGGTGTTTGTATGTATACTTTAATACCTGAATTGTGACATATTTCCATAACTCTTTTTAGAATACTCTCAGTGTTCTTATCACATTTGTTGATATCAAAATATACTTTATCAGCATTATTATCTACTGCAACTTTTAATGCCTCTAAGTCAGATAAAACGACTGAAATATTTATATGAATATAGACTTGAGACGTAACTGACTTATTTTCTATAGCTCTTACTTTACTATAATACTCAGCAATAATGTCATTTGATTCTCTCCTATGGATTGAAATCTTCTTTTCGATTAAAGACTTGAGCCCTAAGTTTCTTATTTCTTTCAGTTTTTTTATTGGGATAAAGACATTGAAGTCAGAATCAATATTAATCTTTCTTACTTCAAAAAAAGTATTCCCAATGCTAGAAAGTATATTGGTGATTTGCTTATTAGTTGTGGGACTTTTTTTAGCACTTTCAACTATATATTCAGAGTTGTGAATAACTCTTGTCCCTTTTAAATCGGCTACTTCTATTGTTAAAGGCTCATTAACTTTTGCATTAATACTGAGGTCAATAGGTTCTTTTATAGCATATTTATGTTTCTGGTAAGACTCGTTTAAATTTTTCATTAGCAAAGAGTCTGAAGTTTTATATACACTCCCTTCATTTATGCCAGCTTTAACAGGGATTTCAATATAAGAATCCTTGTTAGCACTTTTAACATATTTTCCATCTAGAGACATCTTGTTAACAACAAAGCCAAGATTATTAGACTTGCTTTCAATATAGATGCCATCATTTAGTCTCAACGAGGAATATAATTTTATTTTTATAGTTGATCTACTTTTATTGTAACCAACAATTGTTCCAATAAGTGAGCCTGAACTATGTGGCTTTTCAGGATTAATTAATATATTTTTAGGCTTTAAATATCCATTTGTATATGTTCTGTTGTATAAGTTCTTCAATGTCAGGATTTCTGATTCAAGTAGATCAAATGTAGCTGGATTTTCAATGTATCTATCTATAAGACCCCTATAAACCTGTACAACACCAGCTACATACTCAGCTCTTTTCATTCTACCTTCGATTTTAAAGGAATCGATATTAGCTTTAATCAACTCAGGGATAATATTAGCAGTACAAAGGTCCTTGGGACTTAGCAGAAAACGGCCATCTAAAGGAATGCTATTTTTATGATTAATCAATTTATAGCGATGTCTGCATGGCTGGGCGCAATATCCACGATTTCCACTTCTTCCACCTATCATACTACTCATTAGACACTGTCCAGAATAACATAAACAAATCGAACCATGTATAAAAACCTCAAGCTCAATGTCTGTACATTTTCTTATTTCTTTAACTTCTTCTAAACTAAGCTCTCTAGCAAGTATTATTCTGTCAATACCAATGTCTTCAAAATATTCCACACCTAACTTATTGTGAACTGTCAATTGAGTGCTCACATGTAATCGAAAAGTAGGAATTTTTTCTTTCAAAAAAAGTAAAAAACCCAAATCCTGAACAATAAGTGCATCTACACCTTGAACATATAGCTCATGAGCTATCTGAAGTGCAACCTTAAACTCGTCTTTTTTTATTAAAGTATTCAAAGCAACATACACTTTCACATTCCTTGAATGTGCATAATCTATATTATTCTTGACTTCCTGTAGCGAAAAATTGCTAGCATAATTTCTTGCGCTAAATCCTTGGATCCCAATATATATAGCATCTGCTCCGTTTTCAATTGCTGCATAAAATGCTTCTGAGTTACCTGCAGGTGCTAATAGTTCTACTGTTTCATTAATAAGAGACAAAAATTATCAAGCCCAATGTACTAATTTCTCACAGCAATTCCTTTTTCGGAAAGATATTTTTTCACTTGTGGAATTGTGTATTCTCCAAAATGAAATATACTAGCAGCTAGTGCAGCATCAGCTTTACCTTTTGTAAACCCTTCATATATATGCTTTAAGTTACCTACACCTCCTGAGGCTATGATTGGAACATCTAATGTTTCCGATAATTTTTTTGTAATAGGGATATCAAAGCCATCATAGGTTCCATCACGATCCATACTAGTAAGCAATACTTCTCCAGCTCCCATTTCTTGTACTTGTGTGGCCCACTTTACTGCATCTATACCTGTTCTTTTTCTTCCACCATAGATTACAACTTCATACCATGCAAGCTTACCGTCTTCTAGCTGCATAACCGTTTTATCATTATTAGTGTTAACATCATAGTTCCTTTTGCAATCAATAGCAATAACGATACACTGTGATCCAAAAATGTCTGCAGATTCTCTTATAATCTCAGGATTCTTTACAGCTGTGGTGTTTATAGCAACTTTATCAGCACCTGCTCTTAGAATCTGACGTATGTTAGAAATTGAATTAATTCCTCCACCAACAGTAAGCGGTATAAATACTTCATCAGCTGTTCTTTCGATTACATCTATCATAGTATCCCGCTTTTCATGGGAAGCTGTAATGTCTAAAAAGACGAGTTCATCTGCACCCTGCTCATTGTAACGTTTAGCTAACTCTACAGGATCTCCAGCTTTTTTTAAGTCAATAAATTCAACTCCTTTAACAACTGATCCACCTGTATCATCTAGTATGACGTCTAAGCAAGGAATAATTCTTTTTGTAAGCATATATAATCCTCTAACTTTTTACATACAAATGTTTAATTCTTTTGATTAAAATCTTCGAACCCATACTTCCCAATTAATGGAACAAAGAGTACACTTTCTTTACGCTCCTTGAAAATTTTACCCTTATCATCCTTTTTAACCACAAAAAGGTGCTGAGTGTTATTGCCAACAGGAATTACAAGTATGCCATTATTAGAAAGCTGCCCTAGAATTATTTCTGGAATTTTTGGGGCTGCAGAAGTAACGCATATTTTATCATATGGTGCATAAGCGGGTTCTCCACATGAACCATCTTTATGCAATAGTGTAATATTTGAATAATTTGCTTTATCCAAGTTGCTCTTAGCAAAATGCATTAAAGCTTTAATTCTTTCAATTGTGTAAACATGACCATGATATCCAACTAATTCAGATATTACTGCAGCATTATAGCCGGAACCAGTTCCAATTTCAAGAACCTTGTCTCCTTCTTTTAGCTCAAGTAAATCGCACATGATTGCAACCATATGAGGAGCTGAGATTGTTTGTCCACAACCAATCGAAAGAGCGGTGTCATAATATGCTTTGTCTTTATCTTCTGGCAACACAAAATCATGTCTATTGATTTTATTCATAGCTTCCAAAACATTGTGGCTAATTCCTAAAGATTTTAATCTATTAATTAGTTCATATTGTTTTTCACTCGAGTCCATGATGTAGCTTCTCCCCAATTTCGACTTATTTTTTTAGCAAAAATCCTTTTTATATGTTTTGCTTCCGCTATTTGACCTTTTCTAGAAAGTAGTTTTCCGTCACGAATTTTGATATGAGTTATCTGGAAAAACATGCCTCCGATTTTGTCTTGAGAACCTACAGTGAATTCAAAATCTCCAAGAACCCTTTTAGTCAAAGGAATTGTTTCGGTACCAGAATGTATAGAGAACTTCACATCTACCTCTCCAATATCTCTACACCAAATTGTTTCAATATTTTCCACCTGAGACTCTTTTACCCTTTTACCATCTGATTCTATGGAGGTTATTAACACAAGATAAGCTTCCTGAGAAGCCTCATCATCTATAATAATTTCATCATTCAATCTTATACTTTCAGATGAATCTAACACCGTATTTAATGAAAATGTTGTTTCTCCCGAGCTGATAATAGCTTTAATAGTGCTTTCTTTTGTAGCTTCTACTTTAATTGGATGAATAAAACCACAAGTATTGCATTTGACTAATGGATTCTGTCCATTTTTTATAAAATGATGCATTACAGGCCACTCTTTTGAGCAAGAGGGGCACTTCGTCTCAATTTCCTCATATTTATTGTTCATATTGTATCAAAAAGTAGCTCACCATTATTTAATTAAACGCTATAAATTAACAGAATTTATACTGGCTATGAAATATTTCCACATATTTTGAATAATAATTATCAACTATGTTGAGATTATATTTACATGCTTATGACACTTTTGAATCTACTTATTTCATGCCAATGATTCATTTAAGCAAATTAGCTGATGCATGAGATGCAATAAATTCTCGCATTATTTTAGTTCCAAGAAGAGCAGTTTCCCCATAATCATAATTGGGTGAAATTTCAACAATGTCAAAGCCAATACAATCTGGTGCAATTCTATGGACAAGCTCTTTAACATCAAAACTGTTTAACCCAAAAGGCTCAGGCGTTCCGAGTCCTGGCGCATAACTTGGATCTAGTACATCCATATCTAAAGATAAATAATACATATCAGCGTTCAAATACTCAATAGACTCTTTTACTACTGTACTAATCCCTAATTCATGTACATCTTCTGATGTATAGTGCTTTATCTGATTTTGTTCAGCGTATTCCCATTCTTCCTGAGATCCACTTCTAACACCAATGGATACATAATTATCGGTAATCTCTTCAATAATGTGTCTTGAAACACAGGCATGGTTATACTTTGTACCGGAATATTCTTCTCTTAAGTCTAAGTGCGCATCTAGTACAATGACACCAAGTTTAGAACTTATATTTTTATCACATGCTTTGATACAAGGAAAGCTTAATGAATGTTCCCCACCGAGCATAATTGGTAATTTGTTATCATTTACAACTACGCTGATAGCTGAAAATAAATCATGAATATTGTTCTCAATAGAAGATTCAATTTCAAAGTTACCTGCGTCGTGTATGGGAATATCATTTAAGTTTACATTGTAATATTGGTTATAGCTCTCAAAATTAAGAGACGCTTGTCGCATAGCATCAGGAGCCCATCTGCTACCAGATCTAAATGATGATGTCCCATCAAAGGGAGCTCCAAAAATGAAATACTTTGAAGACTCGTAATCAAAATTTGCATCCATCATTGTAGGTTTATAGTACATAGACTCTTTACCTAATATCTATTTTCATCTTTCCCATTGAAGTTATGTAACTGATTTCTTCTCCTTCTTTTACTTTATCCTTTAGGTCAGCAGGAATTTCAAGTTCAAAAGTAGTATAGTCATCCATGTCCATGAGCTGTGCTATGTCGTCTGTTATTGAAAGTACCTGTGCACTTTTTCTTTCAACAATTGGAGCAAAAATCTTGGATGAAACAGAACCTATTAATGAACGTTTTTGATTATCAAAAATCCCTACAGCTTCAACTCTAGCTTTTGCAGATCCATGTTTTCCAGGTTTTGATTTTGAAATACTTTTCACAACGCAAGGCTCATCATCAAGGATTACATATCGTCCTTCTTTTAATTCTTTTACATCAATTTGCTCTTTCATAATATGTCTCCAAATAAAGTTTTGTTATTATATATTTCTTGTAAAGACGAATTTATAAGTGGCTATTACTTCTTTTAGATATATATGAATTTAACGTAATGTGATAAAAAACACATTAATTTAAAGTTACTATTCAAAGTGAAATTGTCCTTATTTTGATTGTATTTGCAATCTTACGATTAAATAATATTTTCAAGTCTAAGCAATTTTTGTTTGAAGTGTAAATTAAACTCATTCTTTTTTCCAAAATATCCACCAAAATTTGTTTGTGAAATCACTCTATGACATGGAATAATCACAGGAGCAGGATTTTTTGAAAGGGCTGTTCCAACAGCTCGATAAGATTTTCCATTTCCAACTAGGCAAGCCAGCTCTTTATAAGTGATAGTAGTTCCATAAGGTACCTTTCTTACTTCTGATAATACTTTTTGTTGAAAATGAGTAAGAGTGCTTAAATCTACGTTGTACTCTAAAAAATCAATATACTCTCCGGTGAAATATTTTTCTAACTCATAAATAATCTTTTTGTTGTATTCTATCAAAATTCCACCAAAATTTAATGTTATTTATTCCATGTTATTTTATTAGACTCACTTGAAATAGTTTTAATACTGCAAATCTAAAAGGACTTTAGCTATTATTTATATATTTTAAAAATTAAGAATATAGGCATATCATTTATTATCTTATAGACTTTATATAATTATTGATGGGTAAAATAGCTGTAGTTTTTGATAGTTCTGGCACTTTAATGAAAATGTATCGTGTAGTAAAGAACCTTTCAAATGATCAACTTTACGAAAATGTTGATACAATCACTTTAGTAGCTAAAAACCCCTATAGAGCTCTGCTGTTAATAGATACAAATCCCAAAAATATTGTTGAAGAATGTGATAGCTTTTGTATATCGTCTTATATACATAATAAGGAAATTCCTATAGAAATAAGCTATTCTACAATTTACTTTTCCAAAGCTGAAGCCAACAAAATTTTAAAACTCAATAAAGATTTAAGTATAAAAGAACTTAAAGAAGTCATCTTAAATGTAAAAAACAGATGTAAAGATTCATTTTACATCGGATCTGGGCTGATTTTGAATAAAAAGATGATGTCTATTGAGTTTACAGTGTGCACAGGTGGAATAATCAATCACAACGTTCAAGCCGTGATAAACCATCTACAAGATAAAAAAGTTTGTATATATATTGCATCTGGCGACAGTATGAACAACTTGACTAGCTTGGCACGCAATATAGATATTCCAATAAATAATGTACTCGGACTTGCCGGGGTGAATAAAAAAGAAGAGTTCATAAATAAATTAAAGGATCGATATGAAAAGGTTCTAATGGTGGGCGATGGGTGTAATGACGTAAATGCTCTCAAATCTGCAGATCTGGGAATATTGATTAGAAAAAAAAGTAATCAAACTCCGATTGCACTTAGTCAAGCATCAGATTACATAGTTTCAGATATAATTGAGATATTGCCTATTGTTGATTCTCTATAATTTCTTTGCTTGTTAACATTGCTAATTATATACGACATGTTTATGTATCACAGAATCTATGAAAATATTGAATTAAATTAACCTACAATAAAAATGGCTTTTGTGTAAAGTCAATAAAGTACTTCTAATATCAAATGATATAATATTAATAAAAAGGTTCAAGTTTTAACTCCTTATTATCAACTATGTCTTCCTGAGGAGGGTATCTATGTCACTGTTTATAGAAATAAATGATTTAAATTTAAATTTTGGGGAAACAAAAGTACTAAAGAACATAAATTTAACAATAAATGAAGGTGAAGTTGTTGGAATCCTTGGTAAAAGCGGTTCAGGTAAAACGGTATTGATGCATGTTTTAAGAGGTTTTGAAGAGTATTCCGATGTTTCAGGTGAAGTAATCTATCATCTAGCAAAATGTGATTCATGTGATTATATAGATGCACCAAGTAAAACAGATGAGAAATGTCATCTTTGTTCCGGTGTATTTAAACATTTCAAGGCAGACTTTGTAAAGCTTCCACTATATGATCCTTTAAGACGGAAAATAACAAAAAGAGTTGCAATAATGCTACAAAGAACATTTGCCCTTTATGGCGATGAAAAGGTTATTGCAAACGTAACCAATGCATTAAATGAAATTGGATATACTGGAAGTGATACACTTTCAAAAGCTATAGACATATTAGATCAAGTTCAATTATCTCATAGAATTACCCATGTTGCAAGAGATTTAAGTGGGGGTGAAAAACAAAGAGTTGTCTTAGCGAGACAACTTGTAAAACATCCTATGCTTCTGTTAGCAGATGAACCAACTGGCACATTAGATCCAAATACTTCTGGCATTGTTCATGAGATTATAATGGAAACAGTAAAAGAATATAATATGACGATGATAATAACGTCTCATTGGCCAGATGTAATAAGTGATATTTCCGACAAAGCAATCTTTCTTGATGATGGAAAAATTATTGGCCAAGGTAAACCGGAGGAAGTGGCCAATGATTTTCTGAAATATGTGGGAACTGTCGAAAAGGAGTCTAGACCATCAGCAGGTGAACCAATAATTAAAGTAAAAAACTTGTCTAAAAAATACATTTCAGTTAATAGAGGAGTGGTCTATGCTATAAACGACCTATCCTTTGAAGTTAAAGAAGGAGAAATCTTTGGAATTGCAGGTGTCAGTGGGGCTGGTAAGACAACTACATCTAAAATTCTTATAGGAAACATTCAGCCAACTACCGGTGAAGTCTTTGTGCGTGTAGGTGAAGAATGGATTGATATGAAAGTACCAGGGCCTTTGAATAGGGGACGTGCAAACCAGTATATGGGTATTCTTCATCAAGAATATGGGCTGTATATCCAAAGATCTGTAATAGATAACCTTACAGAATCAATTGGACTTGATTTACCTTATGAACTAGCAGTAAAAAAAGCAATTGATACTCTTAATGCTACAGGCTTTAGTAAAAAGAAAGCAGAAAATATTTTATCGAAGTTAGCAGAAGAATTAAGTGAAGGAGAAAAGCATCGCGTTGCACTAGCTCAAGTTTTGATAAGGGAACCAAATATTGTAATTATGGATGAGCCAACTGGAACAATGGATCCCATTACTAAAAATGATGTAGCATCATCAATTTTGAATGCAAGAGATAACATGGCAGATACTTTCATTATCGTATCTCATGACATGGACTTCTTGGAAAACGTATGTGATCGTGTTGCTTTAATGAGAGATGGAAAAATAGTTGATATTGGTGAACCCAAAAAAGTGTTGTCACAACTAACAGGAAAAGAGAAAATTGAAGCTGATAAATGTTAAGTTCATGATTTTGAGGGGAGATTTTCATTTCAGATAGAATACATGTAAAAGTAAACGGGTTAGAAGCTGAACTGGACGTTGGCACAACGGTTGGGGATGTTATAGATATTTTGGAAGCACCATACAAAGCAGGTACTTCTTATGGAATATTGAAAAATTCTAATGGTTATGAAGAAAAAGAAGTATCTAGCTATAATTTAAAAACGAATAAAGGTGAAATTAAGATAGAGCTTAATAATGCAAATAAATATTCAGTTAACTTATGGCTGAATAATTTCAAAAAGTTTGAAGATGTAACCTTAAAGTGGGCTGGAATAGAATCACTTGCCTTTGGGTCAGTTCCAACAGATATTGAATTCACACGAGAATCTTTATCTTTTGAAAAGTTTGATGTCTTACTAGCTGCAGGGGGGTATGATTCAAATAGCACTCAACTAGTTTTTATAAAGGAAGGACATACGGGAGAATATGGACACTCATTTGAAGGGCCATTTGCAAGGGTAGTTGGTGGAAAGAACATAATCTCTAAGATTAGTAAAGGCGATAAAATTTTAAAAATTGAGCCTGTTCTAAAATGGGAAGATCAAGGAGAAGTCATTTTCACACCTGATTTATCTAAAACCTTGGAAAATGGCGATAACTTATTTACATTTGTTAATGTAGAGATGTCTCCTAATTCCCCACTTGGAGCAAAACACTTTTACACTCTTATTAAAGGAGGAGACTTGAAAGTTGATTTGACTGCTGGTGCTTATATATGTGATACTACTTTACATGGAGAAGAGTGCACGTACGAAAATTTCGAACCTCGTACAGAAGGGGCTGTTTTTGTTAGGACTGTGGGCTATGGTACTGGTAAAGTTTTTATATCTAAGGTGAACATGCCGGCAACATTAATGCACTCAGTTGTGGGGAATGTAACAAGTGGAATTGAGCTCGTTAAAATGGCTTCAATTGGGCACACATTAACTGTATTTGCAAATCCTCAGCAGATAATGCTTCAGGGAAAATATATTCACGAAATAAAAAAACTTCTGAGTGAATCTGAAATTGAGCTGGAAATAGTAGGAAGTAAAGATGATAATTCATTAGTAGTTTCACAAGACCCTGAAACAACTTTAGATATACTCAAAGAAAAAAAGGTGAAAGTAGTATCTATTCCCGAAACAAATTTAGTAAAAGTGAAATTGTACTATGATAATGCACCAAAAACTGTAGATTATTTTAAGAGTTCTATAGGCCTTCATTTTAATTTGGTAGGATCTTTAAAAGTTAGTATGGCTTACGATACTACATATTTGTTTGAGCCCCAAAAAAATATGAAATTGGTTAAAGAAATATTTCCTGAAAATACTCCTTCTTCTAAAGTAAATAAAGGTGACATTGGAATAACAAACCAGGCTTCTAAGCGAATGGGTACAATTGGAATAAAGACAGAGAATGATAATTTATTTGGACCAACTGGAGAGAAATTTGGAAATACTAATGTCGTGGGGAAAGTTCTTGAACCTGAAAAACTTAAACATTTGAAGAAGGGAGATTTAATGTATATAATTGAAGCCGAAGAGGGTGATTAAAATTTCTTCAGAAGATGAGAAAAAAAAAGACAATATAACTCGTATAATCGTCACTAACTCAGAAAGTATGCTTCCTTCAGATGTTATGATGAAGGTTTATCATTCTTCTTCAGATGTGACAGCAAAAGAAACCTGCTTTGGAACTATGATTAATGGACCTATAGAGTCTGTAAATAAAGTTGTTGAAGACGTTGTCTCAATGGATCCAAATCATATTTTTGTAAAAGACCGTGGATTTTTGCCAGGCGATGAAAGAAGGTGTCGAAGTAGTAGAGGGGGTGGTCCCAGGCCAGGATTTCATTTTTTAAGAGAAGAAGTAAATACCCTTCCACTAATCAGTAAAGGTTTAGAAGCATACTATAAAGGGGAATCTCCATCAAGTGGATTCGAGGCAAAACAAAAGCTAGATGCATTTAAACTAAAATATATAATTGAATCTGAAGAAATGTGAGTTGATAACTTGGCACAAATTATCATATATCCAACTACTAGCCTTATATTATCAGACCTTGTAAGAAGATTTGGTCATGAACCTTTAGTTATGATGGAGCAAATCAGAGAAAAAATCAATACAGTTGGAATCGACTCTCCTCCTCTTAATATTACTGGGCAAGAACCAAAAAAAGGTTTGAAATATGCAGCCGTTGAAGTTCCTGCAGGAGTACGTGGTAGAATGGCACTTGTAGGTCCACTTATAGACTCAGCTGAAGCCGGAATAATTGTTGATGAACCAGATATTGCGTTTGGTTGTATGGGCTGTGCTAGAACTAATGAACTCACAAAATATCTAATCAGGCAACGAGATATTCCACTTTTAGAGATATATTACCCAAGAACTGAGGATGAAGGAAAAGAATTTGTTAAACAGATTGCAACATTTTTAAAGGAATTAAACAATAACTCAAAAAACTCAGAATCTGAGGAGGAAGCTAATTGAGCGATGAACAAAATAGTACTGATCTTCCAATTTATGATGCTCAAAAAAGAAGAGTTGATAGGGCATCAAAAGAAAAATCGGTAAAAATTGCATTACTTTCATGTGGCTCAGAATATGCTGGCGTTCAAGCTGAAATTGAATCTGCTGCTAAAGATGTAAATGCTCAATTAGTTTATCCTGAGATTCCAGTAGATGAATTGGAAAATATTGGACGTGATTTTGGATTAGAAGTAGCGAGTCCTGACCTGAAACTATTAATGGCGCGTGCAAAATCAATCATAAAAGGAGACGTTAAAGTTGATGCAGTACTCATCACAACTTGCTTTAGATGTGCAGAAGCTGCTATTGTCCGAAATGAAGTAAGAAGATACATTCATAATAATATAAACCTGCCTGTTATTAGTTATTCTTTTACTGAAAGAACTAAAGCAGCAACACTTTTGACCAGAATGGAGGCCTTAACAACAGTAGCAAGGCGTAAAACTCTTTTATCCAGGGAAAAACAAAAAGGTCTTACTGTAGGCATTGATTCTGGGTCAACTACAACAAAAGCAGTTGTAATGAGAAATGATGAAATTATTGGTGAAGGGTGGGTTCCGACAGTAAAAGTTATTGATAGTGCAGAAAATGCTTTAAGAGATGCACTTGAGGAAGCTAAGGTCTCTAAAGAAGATATTCAAGCGATAGGGGCTACTGGTTATGGTCGCTTTTTAGTAGGGGATCATTTCAACGCACAAGTTGTTCAAGAAGAAATCACTGTAAATTCTAAAGGTGCTGTATACCTTGCAGATCGTCAAAAAGGTCCAGCTACTGTAATTGATATTGGGGGTATGGATAATAAAGCAATTTCAGTAGATGATGGCATTCCAGGAATTTTTACTATGGGAGGTATTTGCGCTGGAGCTTCCGGAAGATTCCTTGAAATGACCAGCAAAAGACTTGGAGTGGATATTACGGAACTTGGTGCACTTGCCGTGAAAGGTATGAAGGAAAATGTTGAAATGAACAGCTATTGTATTGTTTTTGGAATACAGTCTCTTGTAAACTCTCTTGCAAAAGGAGCTTCACCTGAAGATGTTGCTGCAGCTGCATGTTATAGTGTGGTGGAGCAAATATTTGAACAACAACTTCAAGAAATTGAGGTTAATGAACCTTTGATTTTGGTTGGGGGCTCTTCACTTATAGAGGGTATTCCACTAGCTCTTGGAGAATTTCTTAATGTTGATGTGCTTGTTCCACCGAATGCACATCTAATTGGAGCTGTAGGTTCTGCTTTACTTGCCTCTGGTTACGTTGAGGAGTAAGATATCATGGAACCTCTTGAAAAATTTATAGTCGAATCCGAAGTCGATTCTGAAGCTCAAAGCTATAAGATGGTAATGGAAGATATCATATCTGACCTAAATGTTTTAAGTTCTATTGGAAGGATATACGTTTCCGTAAGGCCAAAGGAATCTGTATTTGTGATGGCAATAATTCTTAGAAAAAGTTTTTCTCCTATCGAATTGCAGGATTTCGCAGAGGTAAATATTGAATTGTCTGATAAAAAGAAAATAGTCTTAAGTGTAAAATCTGAAAAATATTTACCGAAGACATTAGAGTTATTATGGAGCAGGTATGGGAAACATAATATTCTGCAACCAGATAGAAGGACTATAAAAATTATTTGTGAAGACCCGCATAAAGAAATTGAATATATCAAAAGTTTAGTAATTGATGACCCACAAACAACACTTAAGTCAAAACTATTAGAGTTATCAATAAGAGCAGCACCTGAAGGATTTCGGGTAAGAAACCAACAATTCTTTGACAGTAAATTTTTATTTGTAGCAAGCGAAGAAAATATAGAAACTCATTGGATTGAAGAAGCTAAAGAAATGCTAAAAAAATTGGAGGAAGCTTGAATGTCTCAAGTCCTTGAACCATATATTTACGAGGGAGGTATTCATAAACATGGACTTATCCTTGAACTTCTTGAAGATATTGGAGGATATTTAGTACAAAAGACACCAGCTGCAACAGAGGTAACATTGATCATGTTAATCCCAAAAGACGATGTACCACTTGTAGAAGATTTAGCAAAAAAATTACTTGGCAAGGTCACTCGTGCTCCTCTTACTGGAGTTGAGATTGCAGTGGTGTCACCAACTTTAGCTTATCATCATTTACCTCACTCAGCATGCGACATTGCAGAACATCTTAGGCGTGATGGTGCAAATACTAATATGATAGGATTAGCACGAGGTATGGGGAGAAGAGTTGCTAATTTAAATAATTATGAGGGCCGTTTAATCAATGAACACGATATTGCTCTTTACTCATTTGGTATTTTTCGTGACTGCATAAAAACGAAAAAAATGAAATTATTTGAAGGGATAAATATTCCAATAATTGTAACAGGTGGACCAGAAATTGCAACAGAAGAGGTACCAGGATCAGATTTATATATTGGAAATATAGGCCGAATACCTCATAGAATGAGAAAAAGCGATGAGCTGGATGCACTTGATACAATGAATAAGAAAGTAGGCGAACTAATTGATTCTATCAGGGATGATTTATCAAAAGATCCACTAGTAACAATTCCTGCGAGAGTTATGAAAGAAGTTCATGAGCAAGTACCAGCTATTAATAAAGTTTTAACGCCTTCTCCTATTACACTTCAGCTAGATGGTCTAAGAATAAAACTCCCATATGATGAATACAAAAGCAAGATACATCATATAGAGTTTGATGAAGGTTTTATACTAGGCGATATTGCTAATATTAGTCCCTCAAACATGAAAAATTATATATTAGTTAAAATAAAAAGGGAATCTGATATAGGCTTTTCAATCTAAATACTGGTTCAATGTTGGTGCTACAAAATGGAAATAAATAAAATAAGTGCAATTCTTGGAGAAAAACCAGAAGTAACCGCATCTAAACTATTAGAAGATGTAGAGAAGTATTACGGTGAAATTCCTTATATACTAAATTTCATGAAAGATCAACCTGAGATCTTAATCCCAAAGATACTTTATGATAACTCTATAATGCGTGAATTCAAGAATATAGATCCAAAAACGGTTGAAATGATTTGTATTGGAGTCTCAGCTGCGCTTAAGTGTGAACACTGCCTAAAAATGCATATCAAAACGGCTAAAAAGCTGGGTGTCGAAAAAAATGAAATATTTGATGCAATACTTATTGCTGGTACTTTATCTAATGCAGCTGTACTTGCAGAGGGAACTAGATCAATTGACTCTGTTTTGAATTCGGAAGACGACAACTCATGTGATGATACTTGTGAAGTTTGTAATATTTCAGAAAGCAATTTTAAGAAATCTTGATTGATAATTTTGATTTTCGAGTATAATAGCTTTCTTTGAACATATACTCTTTGCTATTTATCTATTTAGCTCATTCATTTAGTAGTTAAATCTATACAACTTTGAGATAAAGAGAGCTATTGAACTTCCCCCTCCAAATTTTATTTATAACACTTCCTTTAATAAATAACTGTTTTAACTATAATTATTGCACTGTACATAAATTTATATTCTTATTACCTAAGTTTGCCAGTTTAAACTATTTTTGATTAAATATTACTAATTTTTGTCGGAAAATGAGTTTGCCAGTTCAGCTAATTTTGTTGATTTTACT
>NZ_JANUCS010000008.1 GCF_024808815.1 Methanosalsum natronophilum
ATGATGAACAATACATAAAACTGAATGGAAATCGGTTTTATAGGCTCAGTTTGATAGACTCTGTACTGAATAAACCAGTAGAAGAGAAAATTGTGCCAGATCTTGAATATGATACTGTTAAGGGTTTTATTAAAAATGCTGTAGCTTCTAAGCCTCTTCATGCCATTTCAACCGACCACCGAAGAAAATATAAATCGATTATGGATGAACTAAAAATCAAGCATCAATTTTGCATATTTCATTTGTACAAGCTTGTTGGGAAAGATGTGTACAAAAAACTAAAATCAAAATTTATTAGCCCTAGGGAAAAGATCAGGTTGTGTTTAGCATTTACAAAGATCAAAGAAGTATTTAGAACATATGATCTAAATATCGCAATCAATAGACTTCAAGAGATAATCAGTAATATGGAAGAAATTCCACATTTACTTCACAAATCAATAGATAAAATTATAAAAGACTTCGAAAGGTTGACTCTGTTTATGGTGGATGAAATGATTTCAAAAACAACAAACCCTATTGAGAATTATTATCGACAAACGTTACCTGATTCGTTGAAAAGGATATTTAAAACACCGAATGGGATATTGAATTATTTAAGTGTTAAAAGAGGATATTGGGAAGGGAACATATCCAATAAAGTTTAACACCAAAGTTTTTGACAGCCTCTTAACCACGACAAAAGCAATAGGTTGTGATAAGGCTATAAAAATAAATATCGATATGAACAAAATTTTACATGAGTTTGAATGGATTATTCTTGCACATTTTCATATAAACTATTTTATCACGATGCTTATGAGATACTTATCACTTTAAAAAAGAACAGTAAAAATTGAAGTTATAGATAAGTATATTAATTAAAAGTTATTTTTTGTATACAAATCTTTGTACTTGTTATTTGGATTAATCAAGCATATTATATACAAAAGTAGCGATATCTTTAAGATAAATTTGTATAATAATAAAATGCTTGAATTAGATTAGATCAAGTATATTGGTTACAAAAAAAATTTATAGGAGAAATTAAAAATATGGTAGCAATAGTTGATGCAGAAGAATGTACTGGTTGTGAATTGTGCGTGGATGTTTGTCCAGTAGAAGCAATTTCAATGAATGATGACGAGCTTGCAGTCATTGATGCAGATACCTGCAATGATTGTGGCGATTGTGTAGATGAATGCCCAGTAGAAGCAATTTCAATGGAATAAATTTTCTTATTCCTTCTTTTTATTTTGTTGCTTACAAGGGAAATTTTGTAGCAAAAGAAATAGTTTAGTAGATAGCTATATAATACAGTTTATCTAGGATATTATTAGCTTTTTAAGGTTATATTAATACTTTTAATTGATATATTACACGAATGTATTTACTTATCTTCTAGAATTAGAATTTTATCTTTCACATTAGCGTAACATTGCTCAATTATTGCGCTAGTCCCACTAATTTCTGTTACTTTAAAATCGAACTTTGCTGCAAACTTGTTAATCTTTAGATCAAATTCAGTTTCATAGTTGATACCTGTATCAATTTTAATCAAAGTTTTTACTCCCATCATTTTGAAAAACTTTTTCTTTTTCATATAACTTTTAATATTTTTTTTCAATATCTCCAAACAATATATCCCAGTTTGATGACAACATTGGTGTAAAGAATAAGGCATCTAGATATTGTTTTAAAAGTAAATTATATTTTTCATCTCCACCAACCACAGCTGAGATGCAATCTGTAACTTGTTTTGTGTAACTCATTTTACGTTCGCCTAAAATGTGAACATTAACATCAAGGCCATAAAATGTATTGTCTAGGTCATTAAATGCTTTTCCGCAAGAACCATAGAACAAAAGGATGCTATCAACATAAGCTTCTTGTTCTTTAATTGTTTTGTATGTAGTGTCCTTTAGTTTCTTTGGAGAAGAATGAAGATTCTTTGGTTGGATTAAAACAACTACATTAAATTGATTTGTACCATAAGAATTCTGTTCATGTCTTGACCAAAAAGTTTCTTTTGGAAGTATTTCAGGCACAATGCCAACATTCTTTATTTTTTCAACAAAATCTGTAATTTCTCCATTATCTATGATCACAATTTTTTCTACATCCCTATCATTGGCTAGTACATGGACAATTTCATCTTCCATTATTTTACATCCTAACAAAAACAAAAAGTGGTCATTACTTGTTTTCCTCATAGCATTACCTCATGTTGACCTATAATTGTGCATAATTTGATTGTTCCAGGCTTAGAATGGAATTGTAATCAATACATTATTTGGTGCATCTTTTAGTTATTCTTTAATAATCAGTTTTTTTTAGTAGACTTTTATAGGACTGTACTCATTTTCGAGTTTCATCATATGTTTTTAAAAGGCTTAAAATAATCTATTTAGATAATAATAATTACCTTTAGAACTAAGATAAGATTAAAAGAATATAAAAGTGAATATCAAATAAAAAAAACTATTTTATAATAATAAACCTTAAATAATAATAATTATTAATTAGATATGTTGCTAAAACTGTTGGAATTGAATAGTAATCAACCATCATGGATGGATTAAATACGAGCGCAAAAACAATCAAATATACAAACCAAAGGATGGAAATTCTTAAGTTCTTAAGAGAGTTTAATGGACATCCTACAGTAGATGATGTATATGAAGGTGTAAAATGTAAACTTAGTAGGATTAGCAAAGCTACTGTTTACAACAATCTTAGGTTCCTTGCTGAAAAAGAGCTGATTAAAGAGGTGAACACTAAAGGCGTATCTCGTTTTGAAGCTAATCTAGTTACACATCACCATATTATTTGTCTAGAATGTGGAGATATAAAGGATTATGAATCTGAAGAGCTTACAGAGTATTCTTTAAATGTAGCCTCAAAAATTGATGGATTTAAGATAGAGTCAACTGATACCAATTTCTATGGTTATTGCAACAAGTGTAGGAGGAAACAAAATGGATGAGCAAGAAGAGAGAGTAACAATGCCTTTAATAGGTGAAAATGCACCAGCCTTTAAAGCAAAAACAACGATGGGGGAAATTAACTTCCCAGAAGACTATAAAGATAAATGGGTAGTTTTATTTAGTCATCCAGCAGATTTCACGCCGGTGTGTACAACAGAATTTATGACGTTTGCAAGTATGCAGGATGAGTTTAAAGACCTTAATTGTGAATTAATTGGATTATCAATAGATAGCCTATATGCTCATATTGCATGGCTTCGAACTATAAAAGAAAAAATAGAGTATAAAGGCATGAAAGATGTTGAGATTATGTTCCCTGTGATAGAGGATCTTAAAATGTCTGTAGCTAAGAAATTTGGAATGGTGCAGCCGGGAGCTTCTGACACACAGGCGGTACGTGCAGTTTTTGTTATAGATCCACATGCAAAGGTTCGTGCAGTACTCTACTATCCATTATCAAATGGAAGAAATATGGATGAAGTAAAAAGGTTACTTATAGCGATGCAAAAATCGGATTCTGAAGGTGTGGCTACTCCTGCCAATTGGCAACCAGGAGAAGATGTAATTGTACCACCACCTGGATCATGCGGTGTGGCTAAAGAGCGAGTTGAAAAACAGGAGCCAGACACATATTGTCTTGATTGGTTCATGTGCTTTAAAAAGCAATCTTGAGAAAAGATATGTTGGCTTGACCAAAAAGAGAGTTGTTTTATAGTTTTATACTAATCAATGTCTTCTTTTTGGCTAATATTTTTTAAACTTACAGAAAGAAGTATCATTGATTAATTTTTTGGGTTGGAGGGTGGAGGTAAATTTGGGAGCTATTAAATAGTAATAGGACATAAAAAAACAATATTATGGAGGCATTAAAATATGACATCAATTAAAGGAACTAAGACCGAAATTAACTTACTAACAGCATTTGCTGGCGAATCACAGGCAAGAAATAGATATGATTATTTTGCTTCAGTTGCGAAGAAAGAAGGGTATGAACAAATATCAGCTATCTTTCAAGATACAGCAAAAAATGAAAAGGAACATGCAAAACGCCTTTTCAAGTTTTTAGAAGGTGGAGAGGCAACTATCAATGATTCATATCCTGCAGGAATCATATCTGACACTAAAAGTAATCTTTTAGCAGCAGCAGATGGTGAAAACCACGAGCATTCAGAAATGTATCCAGATTTTGCTGAAGTTGCAGATAAGGAAGGTTTCTTAGAGATTGCTGAAGTTTTTAGGAATATAGCTAAGGCAGAAATTGGGCATGAAGATAGGTTCCGTGCTCTTGCTAAAAACATTGAAGATGGAATTGTTTTCAAGAAAAATACCAAGGCCACATGGAGATGTAGAAACTGTGGATATATTCATGAAGGACCAGAGGCACCTGAAGAATGTCCAGCATGTGCTCATCCACAAGCTCATTTTGAAATTAAAGCAGAGAATTACTGAACTTTAAATTTATATCCTTAGACATTTAATGTAGAGATTAAAAAATCTCTACAAATTTTTATTATTTTGCTTAGTGTAAATGATTTGCATTAAACAAATATTTTCTCATGACCTACAAAATCACTAATAAATTTAAACGAAAATAATGGTCAACTTGTTATATGCTCTATAGCAAACTTGAAAGCTTAGTGAAGTTAAAAGCTAAATTATTAGAATAAACAAGTTTTAAAAATTGAAAAAAAACATAAAAAAAATAAATAAAGAATGAACTATTTGTAAGTTCATCCGACAAAATTTAATTTTTTATATTCACAGTCCATAGTTCGATTCTGGCCTGAATACTTTAACTTCGTTCTTGTACTTTGTCATGGAATCGCTCATGAACTGGTCGATATCGTCAGGTAGTGCCTCAAGGTCGGCTTTAGCTTTACTTAATGCATTTGTTTCAAACCTAGTGAGTTCTAGGTGACCTTTCTTACCTTCGTCCAATATCTCACAGCATTTGAGTGCAGCGTTCTTTGCACGTAAGTATAGGTTATCTCCATCTTTTGCAATGGCCTCTCCTATTCTATATGCGTTATCGTAGGCAAGTACGTAACCTTGCGGGTCTCTGTACCTGTCAGATGCTACGAACATATCCCTTAGCAATTTCTCATTACCTGACTTGAGTGCAACGTTCATCAACGAGCAGTCATAGCCCAGTGTTTCAGCCCAACATTGTACTGAAGTACCACCGAACTCACCATGGTATTCTACAGATTCATTTGACCAGAGGTCACAACATTGCATTACCAGGTTACCGAGTACGTCAGAGTGTGCATCGGTTGAAGTCTTACCTTCCTGTGATATTGGGACACCTGCAATTGATTTTACAATAGTGTTCTCATATGCACAGTCTTTACCTGGTCCCTTAGCACCTGATTCATATGCAACCAATGACCTTGATGCTGCAATTGAGCGTGCAATTATTGCTAATGTGTGTGCTAGGTTCTTGTCTAAGAGTCCACCAGCAATGAACATTGCTGTGTTGGCCTGTGCACAGTCAGTATCACCTGCAGGTACTACATTGTTCTTCTTAGCAACCTTTGCGATATCCTGCCAGATATATTCCATATCCATTGCACCAAGACATCCGATACCATAGAGTACACCTTGCATATCGTTCCTTAGGATCGCGTGATCGAATACTTCTTTACCACCCATCGATTCAATTGATAACAGGTCAGCACCATTGGATGCAACCTCATCGAATGCTTCCATGAGTGTCGAGTATTTACCACCTCTTAGTTCAAGGTAATCTCTATCTTCACGTATATCACCAGGTGTGTGTCTTAATGCACATTTGATACCATATTCCTCATGGTACTCTTCCATGATGGTCTTCTGTGCATGTGCGATCTCTCCACCCCATTTAGGGTTGTTTGTCATTTCCTGGACGTGTTCAGTTTCCAGTACTACAGCAGGGAATCCTACCTGCACCATTCTTGCCATGATGTCAGTTGTGATCTTCTCATATTCCCTAACTAGTTTATCTTTGCTCTGGCCTGCTTCTGGACGTGGTGCATAATTGACCTCAGGTGTAGTGTATCCTGCACCGATCTCTAATCCCAGTCCAGCCTTGACCGGCTTTTTAGCATTACCGAAGATCATTTCGTCAGCGCTGCCATATGCCATTGAAGTAAATCTTTTTACTGTCATTAATATCACCTCTTAGATTAGTGTTGATGGAACTGATCCCTTAGTCCATCTATCTTGCTACCTTTCTTTCTGATGGTATCAGCCATCTTCACGGCATCTGCTGCTTCTTCACCATAAACTCCGAGCTCATACTGTTCAACGAAGTCCTGGTTAACAGCTCCTCCACCACACTGGAATGGTACCTTGATACCACTTTCTACCAACCTGTCATTTATTTGCTTGAATGCGAACATTGTTGTTGTCATCAAAGCAGTACCTGTGACCATAAGTGGTTTTTCTTTCTTGACTGCCTCTACAACCTCTTCTACAGGTACATCACGACCAAGGTCTACTACATCGTATCCACCTGCTCTTAATAGTGCAGCTACGATGTTCTTACCAATATCATGTACATCTCCTTCAGCCACATGGCACACAATCTTTCCTTTTGATTCATGTGTCTTTGTTGATTTTGACTTACAGTAATCGATCCCTTCAAGCATTGCATCTGCTGACATCATTACGTTTGGTAGGAAAATGACACCATCGTCATACAATTTACTTACTACATCCATACCAGCCATCAGATCAGTTATCAGGTCAAGTGGGTCCTTACCTGCTCCAATAGCTTTCTCTAGATGTTCAATGACATCGTCCTCTTCTCCTTCGAAGATAGACTTTGCAATTGAGCGAACTGGCTCTTCTGTTGGATAAAGTTCTTCTGCTGCCTCTTCGGGTGCCATTTCCTTTTCCAACTTTACGTTGTATCTTACCAGAATATCACTGGGTTTTACTTCTATCATGCCAATACTCCCTTTCGTTTGTTTCTTATATAGGTTGAGATCCTTGAATCTCGATTCAATCTACTCATGGAGATGTTTTTAATACCTCCTTAGCGATATATTCTTATTAATAGTATAAAAGGGTAACTACAGCTAAAATCATATATATAAAGGTAATGTAACATACTAAATTATGTACTAGACTTTTATAAAATGAAATGAGGCCTATTGCCTTTGTTATTTTAATAGAGCAAAAAAAAATTATATGAAGTATATAACTATGTTACAAAATCTTTATATAAGATAATGATGACTTAATTAGTCAAATTTAGTATATCTAGTTATTGCTAATTTGCATAAATATTTCTAAAAAAACAAATCTCTGCAGAACCTTAAACCTAAAATTCTTTTGTTAAATGCCGAAAATTATATATAATTATTTTTTGACCTAAAGAAGAATTATTAACTACATGCAATACATGAAAAAAGTGGTTAAATGCAAAAACGCATTTAAGATTTCAAGACATGATTTTATAGTATTTAATATTAAGTCATAAACATTTTTAATCGTACCAATGTGTCATCTTATTGTTAGTTGAACATCGTTTTTAATTGCAGTACATATTGTCTTGACAAGAGGTTAACAACAACAGCAAATTAAGGTTTGATAAAAATAACCATAAAATTTAAGGTTTTAGATAACATATAGAATGTTCTTGATACGGTCCTTCCTTCAAGAAATTCTTTCGTTTCTAAATAGAGTTATAGCATCAAGGAGTGTTGGCTATGGAATGGGAGATAGTTGAAATAATAGGGTATGTTGGATCTGCATTATGGGTAGTCTCGTTTATGATGAGTAATACCTTCAAGTTGAGATTGTTCAACTTATTTGGTGCAACTACTTATGTTGCATATGGGATGTTAATTGGGGCCACTCCTTTAGCTGTTGTAAATGGCATAGTAGGTTTATTGAATGTTTATCACTTAATGTACATGAGGTATATTGATAGTTCATTTGATATGCTTGAAATCCCTGTGAAAGGATCAAGGTATGTTGAACGTTTTCTCAAGCAACACGAAAAACAAATTCAAAAAATTTATCCTAATTTCAAGGAGATGGATTTTTCTAATTGTTATGCTTTATTCACTCTTACAAACTATATGCCTGTAGGTGTCTGTATATATGAGATTTCTTCAGAAGGTAAAATACAAATAAAAATTGACTATATATGTTTGAATAATAAGGATATTAAGGGAACAATACCTCTTTATAAAGAGTATAGGAATTACTTAAGGAACAAAGGTTATTGGGAATTAGTTATCGACGTTGCTGATAAAAAGTATAGAACGTATCTTAACTGGCTAGGTTATCACGAAGATACTCAAAACACCAATTTACTACGAAAAAGGTTAGCTGATTAAAGCAAGTAGTAATGTGATTATAAAATGAAAAGCTTGAATCAATCTTCTTACTTAGGATTTTTTACAACCCTCACTTACTTATACTTAACAGTTGTTGGGGAACTAAATAATTTCGTTGTAAGCTTAGTTCATTTTTATTCTATTTCCTATATATTGTCAACTATATCAAGGCTTAAGGTTTATTAATATAATACTATTGTAAAATACTTAAGCAAGCGTAGTTCAAAACCACTCTCTATTTACTAATAACTATAATTTTTTCATCATTCATCTAAGCTATTTTGTGCTATTCTTATTAACATGATGAGGTAAGCAAGTATATTAGTTTACTAATTAGTTAAAATATTGAGATGTATAGTTTTAATATAATTAAACACGCTTATGATGATCTAATAATTTTCTAATTTCTGGATTTAGGTGATAGTATGTATAGTTTGATTTCTTGAAAGTTTCTACAACACCGTTTACTTTCATAACTGAAAGGTGATGCGATATTAGATTTTGCTTTTGGTCAAGGGCATAAACTAATGCTTTGACACAATAATCTTGATTTAAAAGATGGTAAGCTATTTTGAGCCTTGTAGGGTTACTCAATACTTTGAAGAATTTGCAAGTCGTGTCAATTTCTTTTTCGTTTAATTTGACATTATGTTCTAAATTCAGCTTCCATTCTTCTTCTATGTCATTATCCTTAGGACAACATTTCATGATTCAAAAATGGGATGAAATGCATATATATTTTTTTATATCAATATATATTGATATTAATCATTCCTATTTATATTCATGTAATGTCCTAGTAAATGTAGCTACTCAATTACATTTTCAAATGGAAGGTTCAATATGAGGCTCAGAATTGTTGCAATGAATACTATATTACCTTTTATTTTTGTCAAATTAAAATCAAATAAATGTGTTTAATGGAGTAAAAATTTTGGATATATATTATAAAGAAACTCGAATGATTTTCCATAATCTAATAGTTAAAAAGATGGTGGCTTGAAATGATTAAAAAGGTACTAGTTCCAGTAGATTTCTACAGTGAAAGCTCGGATGTACTGGCCTGTATTGGAGAATTGAAAAATACTGGTCTTGAAAAAGTGGTATTATTACATGTTGTTGATATTTATAAGGCACAAGGCCTTGCTCCCATGTTTGAAAGAAATGCTAAGGAAAAGATTGAGGAATATAAGTTACTACTTGATGAAATGAGTATTGAATCAGTTACTCATGTGCTTTATGGAGATGTAAAGAAGACAATTGCCAATGTTGCTGAAGAAGAAAACGTGGACTGTGTCATAATGGGGGCTACAACAAGTGGGTACATTAAAGGGCGTCTTATGGGTAGAACAACTGAATATATATCTCGGACTTCTAACAAAATGGTGTTGATTGAGAAATATAATAAGTATCAAGATGAAGATGAACTCTATCTCAAATCATGTTCTACAAAGTTTAATCGTGTACTTTTTCCTACAGATTATTCTGAAAGTTCAAAGAGGGGACTTTCTGAATTAGAACACCTTAAGGATATTATTTATGAACTAGTTTTAGTTCACGTTATTGAAGGTGCAAGAAATCCTGAAGATCTTGATAACAAAAAAGAAGCTGCACTTAAATCATTACATGAGTTGGGTCAGAGGTTTGAAACACATACATCAGTTGAGTATCATGTTATTGGAGGAAAGCCTTCTGAAGCTATCAATAGGCTTGCAGAAGAAAAGAATGTTACACTAATTGCTGCTGCAACGCATGGGAATAACTCATTTAAAGATATTTTGCTTGGTAGCACAGCTGAAAATTTACTTAGAATTACTTTAAAACCGGTTTTACTCATACCAACAGGGAATAGGTGACTGCAATGAAAGATGAAAAAGATCTTGATTTTTTTAGTAAATATCTATCTATTTGGGTTGCTATTTGTATTGTACTAGGTACAGGAATAGGTTATTTTTTCCCTTCATTTGCAGGGACACTTGGTCAATATGAGCTAGCCAACGTTTCAATACCAATTGCAATTGTGTTATTGATCATGATGTATCCCATCATGCTCAAAATAAGTTTTGAAGAAATATTGAAAGTAAAAGATAATAAAAAACCTCTTTATTTGACAGTTTTAATTAACTGGGGAATAAAACCGTTTACTATGACCGCATTTGCCTGGTTATTTATACATATTATATTTGGTGGTATCATACCTGTTGATCTCCAATCAGAGTATATTGCAGGGCTTATAATACTGGGACTAGCACCATGTACTGCTATGGTGCTTGTTTGGACACATTTGGCAAATTCTAATATTAATTATGCACTTGTTCAAGTATCAGTTAATAACCTGATAATTCTACTTTTGTTTGCGCCGTTGGGCGCATTCCTTGTTGGACAGACCACAGACTTCCCTATACCAGTGAGAACAATATTTTATTCCGTACTCTTTTATGTAGCATTGCCACTTGTTCTTGCAATCATAACTCGTTACTATACAATACATAAAAAAGGTATAGTTTGGTTTGAAAATAAATTATTGAAAAAGATCGAATGGGTTACACCTGTAGGTCTTCTTGTAACTTTAATATTGATTTTCACCCTTCAAGGTGAAATGATATTGAATTATCCACTCCACATTGCATTAATTGCAATACCGATTATAATTCAGACATATTTTATCTTTACTATTAGTTATTTTGGCGCCAAAAAACTTAAAATACCTTTCAATGAAGCAGCACCTTCTTCCTTTATTGCACCAAGTAATTTCTTTGAGCTTGCCGTTGCTACAACCTTGATCTTGTTTGGAGCAGCTTCAGGTGCAACACTTGCTACAGTTGTGGGTGTTCTTGTAGAGGTCCCTGTGATGTTATCGCTTGTCAAAATAATGAAAAGGAATAAGGACAAGTTCCAGTTTGAATCTGCTACTTGATTAGTAATAAATCTAATAATGATCTTGATTTATTATAAATGGTGATTATAGTGCATTATGGACTAGGTATTGATGCTGGAGGAACTTACACTGACGCTGTTATTATGAGAGGATCAGATGGTAAGGTTGTTGATGCTCAAAAGGCCTCAACAACGTATCCCGATATTAAACAAGGCGTAAAGGAAGTTTTAGACCAATTAGACCAAAATTACTTGAAAGATGTTAACTTGGTATCCGTTTCCACTACTCTTTCAACAAATGCACTACTTGAAAACACAGGTAGGCCTGTAGGATTAATCTTGGTAGGAGATCATCCAAAAGATAGAAAGTATCCAGCAGAAGATTATATTTTTGTATCTGGTGGCCATGATACTAACGGTGAAGAAGAGTATCCTCTGGATGTTAACACTATAAAGCGGTACGTTCAAGAGACTAAACATTGGGCATCAGCCTATGCGGTATCATCATACTTTGGTACTAGGAATCCTGAACATGAACTTGAGGTAAAAGAGGTTATTCATGCTATCACAGACATACCTGTTGTTTGTGGTCATGAACTCTCACATGAGTTGGGTGTTTATGAAAGGGCTGTAACCGCATGTCTTAATGCTCAATTGATACCTATAACTCATCAATTTGTAAATGGTGTTATTTCAGATATTAAAAGGCGTGGTATAAATTCACGGATGCTAATGCTCAAATGTGATGGATCAGTTTACAATATAGAAGATGCATTGGAAAAACCTATAGAAACTATTTTTTCAGGACCTGCAGCAAGTATTCTTGGTGCCTCTTACCTTGCAAAAGAAGAAACATGCGCAGTGATAGATGTTGGAGGTACAAGTACAGATGTTTCATCAATTGAGAATGGAATTCCGAAGGTGAGCTCTGAAGGTTGTAAAGTGGGTGGTTGGAACACACGTGTAAAAGCTATAAAGATGGAAACTTCTGCACTTGGTGGAGATAGCCATGTTTGGCTAAGTGAAAAAACTGTAAATATTGGTCCAAGGAGAGTAATTCCACTTTGTTTAGCCTCATTTCTGTATCCCGAATTTTTTAAAAAACTTAAAAACAATAGACTTATTTTGCGTAAAAAACTCACTGAAAATATCCAGCAGACTAAATTTCTCGTTAGAACTGGATATAAATCTACAGGTCTAAAAAATAAAGAAGAAGAGATATTAAATTTGATTGACAACAATCCAGTTTCAATTAGTGAAATAGTTGATATAAATAATTATAAAAATATAAGGGACTTGAATATCATACTTGACTCATTAATAAATAAACGTTTATTACAACCCATTGGATTCACACCCACCGATGCACTCCATGTACTTGGAGAATATACACAATGGGACAAAGAAGCTGCAGAAACTGGTGCATTTTATCTTGGTAAATATATGAGTATGGGTAAATATGAATTTTGTAAATATGTAAAGGATTTATTTACTCATAATATGGCACATGACTTGGTATCTTTCATAATACCGACTATTTCAAGTAAACCAATTGATAGAGTGTTAAGTGGTGAATACCCGATAAAGTTTAAAATTGATATTCCTGTAATATTGCTTGGTGCTCCTGTATCGGCTTATATAGATGACTTAAAAACAAAAATTGATGCAAAAATTAGCGTTCCACACAATGCAAACGTTGGTAATGCTGTGGGGGCACTTGTTGGGAAAAGTGTAACAAAGGTCGATATTTTAATAAAAGTTGCTTCACTGGCCAACCCAGATAAAGATTTTCTTGTATTCTCATCTAAAGGTAGAAAACGCTTTGAAAACTATGGCGAAGCTGTAGATCACGCTATTGAATTGGGTAAGCAGATAATACTTGACTATGAAAAACGCTGTGGTATTAATAAGGACGAAACTACCATAAATGTATCAAAGCAATCAATAGCTCCTGACTATTGGGCACATCCTCCGATTGAAACAATAGTTACAGTTGTAGGTTTTGGTAATCCTCTATTGCAACTTAAATGAAAGCAAAAAAAATTATAATAATAGCACATAACTAAGGCATTAATTACTTTAAATGTTTTTAAATTATAGCTTAATCAAATACTAATAATTAGTTTAAGTTTTAAAGAACAAGTTCATCCTAATTTAGTTTATACAACAACAGTAGGATATAAAAGTAAAAATTCAAAATTAAGCCATGAGAATTTAACCTAAGTTTGCCAGTCACAATTAATAAAAATGTTCTTAGCTTTTTATTATTCGATGAAAAAACAAAAAAAACTAAGAACAAATAAAATTACACCAAATGAGAATATATCATTTCCGATTGGAACCAGCCTAGCTGTGGAATATTTCTATGAAACATTAGATTTCGATACAGTTTTTGGGAAACATAAGAAAAACGGTATTGACATTAATAAATTGATAAAAGCTTTGTTAAGTTACAAGCTTACAGATAATTTCAGTATAAGTAGAGCACATCAATGGATTAATCGTGATGAAGTATTGGATATATTTAGGCTTGATAGTTTCAGTGAAAGAACTCTGTACAGAGTTCTTGAAACTATAGGAAACAATCGACTAGAGATCATTTCTGATATTCAAGATAGGATATTCTTAACGTATGATTTTGAACATACTAATATAAATTTGGATTGGACGAGCATTGTTTTACATGGTAACAAAGCTCCCTTAGCTGATTATGGGTATAGTAGAGACCATAGGCCTGATAAGAAACAGATAACTTTGGGAATAACTGAGATTGCAGAACCCATCAATGTTCCAATAGGTATCACTACTGAAAAAGGTAATGTAGCTGATCAAACACATTTTAAGATAACATATGACCAGGTGCGAAAGCGCCTGGAAAAAGGTTCTCTTGTTGTATTTGATAGGGGAGCTAACAGCCTTACTAATACTCAAATGGTCTTAGCTGACCATTTCGAATATTTGAGCGGAAAGCAGCTTAATAAAAGTGATGATAAGATCATAGCAACTTTCTGGAACCAGCCAATTGAGCTGATTAGCTCGAAAGAACAAATCTATTGTCTTAAGATTCAAAAACCAAGTGGTGTAAATTATCTCTACTTTTCTCCTAAGCTCCAAAAAGAGCAACTTGCATCAAAAGCAAGGAAGATCAAAAGACAAATAGAAGAAGCAAGACAGATTCAAAGTTCAATTGATAAGAACAAGAAACTGCCAAAGAAGTTCAGGATAAATAATGTTCTTATTGATGTTGAATATTCACTGCAGACAAAATTGGCTGAGATCGATGAAAATGAAGCTTTAAAGATGTTGCAGGATAAACTGATCACTGGAAGAGAGGGATTTTTCTGCTTGAGATCAAGCACGAATTTGACAGCAAAAGATGCTCTTGAAATCTACCGCAAAAAAGATTCAGTGGAAAAAATAATTCATTCGCTCAAGAACGAGATCGAAATAAAACCATTAAGAGTATGGTCGGATGCTAGCATTTATGGAGCTGTGGTAATTGGTTTCATTGCACAGTTATTTATCTCGTTGATGCGGTTTGAGTTCAAGGAACTCAAATCTACATCAACAAAATTCATAAAAAAAAGCTTATTGAATTTGACAGTTACCGTAGATTTCACTAAAAAGAAGGTGAAAGAGTACATTTATTCCAACTTTGATGCAATAAATACTGTGATTTTAGAGCCAAAATGGCTAAAATCATAGTAAAATCAACAAAATTAACTGAACTGTCAAATTCATTTTCTGACAAAAATTAGTAAAATTTTACCAAAAATAGTTTAAACTGGCAAACTTAGGATTTAACTAAAATGTGTTAGAATATAAATAAAATGAGACTTTTTTGTTAGAATAGTATATTGTATTATAAGTACGCATTATTTCTTCCTCCTTAATTTTTATAAGGCGGTTTCCCAAGCTTTGGATTATATGTAGCATCTAACTCGATTCTTATTGAATGAGAAAACAAAGACAATGGGATATCCATTGGACACAGTTCTTCACATTGACCACAATTAACACATGAATCAGAGATATGTGAAAACCTTTTGATATGGAACATTGGATTAGGTGGAACTTCACCATTAGGAACCATGGTAGTATTCTCTTTAATTTCCTCTTTTATTTTAAAGCAAACTGGACATCTATCAATACATGCATAACATTTAATGCATCTATTAGTTTCTTTTTCAATTATTCCCCAAGTATTCGATGACAGGGTAGCAAGATTTTCATTTCTCCACTTGCTACTTAAACTGATCATACTCTGTTCAATTTTCTCTCTAATCTCAATTCCCTTTTTTGGAACATCTGCAGTTTCTATCACATCATCTCTGATTGCATTACTTACTAAAGTAGCTCCTAAATGTGAACAAACTTCTATAAATGTAGACTTACCTGCCATTTCGCCTATAACTCCCCAATTTCCACATGCTAGATCAGCACTGCGGGGTATTTTATAGCTACACCTTCTACAATTGGTTCTTCTACCATATCCTTCATCTTCCAGTTCATCAATGGGTAATGAATGTGTCTCACCATTTTTTGTAAAAACTAAAAAATGTCCTTTACTAATCTTTTCATTCACAACCGAAGAGTGCTCAATACCAAACTTATTTTCAATCATATCTATTGCTGTTTTTGGTGTGATTGTACCCCCACAGTTTAACCCTATGAGTAGAGTCTTATTTAAATCAATAACACCCCTTTTTTCCATTTCAATTAGACTCATAAGGTCACACCCTTTAACAACAACTGCTAATTTTTTATGATTAGTTTTATCTAGTACTTCTTTTACCACTTTGGAGATTAAAAGTGTACCACAATGGAGCGAACCTGATGAGCTACATATTTTTTCCGGGCTCTCAATTAATTCAACTGTAGCATCATAAATATCCATTCCTTGATGTACATTTAATACTCCATCAACAAATGAATTTTCTAATGCATACTTTAACAAGGTAGTAACTGCACCTCCATATTCCCCACTTTGTTTTAATGTATCTTCTCTAGACCATGCATATATCTTTGTACCAGTAAATATCATTTTAACTCGTTCCTAATGGCTCTATTTTCACTGCACATACTTTGTACTCTGGTATTTTAGATTCAGGGTCAAGAGCATTGTTCGTAAGGATGTTGGCAGCAGCTTCTTTAAAATGAAATGGGATAAAGACAATACCCTTCATGATATTAGAAGTTATTTTTGCGGTAATATTTATTTCTCCACGCCTACTTTTAACCTTGACAACTTGATTATTTGTTATTTTTAGTTCATCTGCATCTTTGTCATTAATCTCTATCCAAGCGAAAGGAACTTCAGTTTCTAGTGATGGAGATTTACGAGACATTGTTCCTGTATGCCATTGAAATAGACATCTGCCTGTTGTTAGTAGATGGGGATATTCTTTTGTTGGTTTTTCGGCTGGGGTTTTGTAAGATATAGGAAACATCTGGCTGCGATTATTAGGCATGTTATTAAATGTTGATGTGTGCAATATTGGAGTTCCTGGATGAGTTAATGAAGGACAAGGCCACTGTACCCCATCAGGCTTACTAACACGAGAATATGACATGCCAGAATACAAATTAATCAAATGGGTTAGCTCGTTGAAAATTTCGGAAGGATCCTTGTATGGGAATTGCTCTTTGTAACCCATTTTTCCTGCAAGTTCTGTAATTATTTTCCAATCGGGTTTAGCCTTATCAGGTGGTTCCTGGGCTTTTCTTACTCGCTGAACTCTTCGTTCGGTAGATGTTTGAGTACCATTTTTTTCGGCAAAGCATGCAGCAGGCAAGACAATGTCTGCAATTTTTGCAGTTTCCGTCATGAAAATATCTTGTACAATAAGAAAATCTAGGTTTGAAAGAACATGCTTTACATGCCCAATGTTTGCGTCTGAGATCATCGGGTTTTCTCCCATGATATACATTAACTTGCACTTACTGACCCCTTCAGCTAGTTGTTTCATTAGTACTGTAATCTCTAGACCTTTTATAGGGTCACATATTTCATCAGGAAATCCCCACTTATCTTTGAACTTTAAATGAGAATCACTATCTTCCACAGGTTGGTATCCAGGAAAAACATCAGGCAAACAACCCACATCACATGCACCTTGAACATTATTTTGTCCTCGTAGGGGACACACACCAGTACCCGGTTTACCAATATTTCCAGTTAACATAGCAAGGTCTGCTAAAGCTTTTACATTGTCTACACCTACTGTATGTTGTGTAATTCCCATTGCATAAAGTATAGTAGAAGCACGACTAGTGGCGTAATACTTAGCAGCTAACTTTATTTTATCTATAGGGACTCCTGTGGTAGTAGAAGCACTTTCGAGTGAATATTCAGGCTTTAAGACCTCATTTTTCAGTTCACTGTACCCATAACACCTTTTGGAAATAAAATCAGTATTGTGCCATTTATTTGTTATTATTTCTTGCATTATAGCATTGAGTAATGCAACATCAGTTCCACATTTTATTTGTAAATATAAATCAGATTGAAGCGAGGTAGCCGTTTTTCGTGGATCTATGTTGATTATTTTGGCACCATTTTTTTGTGCTTGTACAACTTTTCGTGCTATAAGCGGATGTTGTTCAAAAGTATTGCTGCCTATTATAAATATACATTTAGAGGTTGCTATATCGCTTATAGAGTTTGTCATTGCACCAGAACCTAGAGTGCTTCCAAGACCTGTAACTGTAGATGAGTGACAAAGTCTAGCACAATGATCTATGTTGTTTGTTTTAATAACACCACGAGCAAATTTCATCAACGTATAATTATCTTCATTTGTGGCACTGGCAGAGGCAAGTATAGATATTTCGTCAGGTATGTATTGAGCAAAACGTTTTGATATGGTAGATAATGCATATTCCCATGTACATTCGATGAATTTACCGTTTCTCTTTATCAAAGGAACTTTAAGTCTATCTTTATGGTTAACAAACTGATAAGCATACATCCCTTTAGGGCACAACTTTCCTTCATTTACTAATGAACGTTGGTACGGGGCAATATCTACGACTTTATTATCTATGGTCACAAGGTTAAAACTACAACCAGTACCGCAATAAGGGCATGTTGTAGGTACATATTTTAGTCCCATAAAAACACAAGTTGTATTATGAGTTTGATTGTATTATTTGTTACCCTCAATACTCACTTTTTATTTGAAGTTTAACTTGAGTTGTACTTTAAAAGTTCAATTAAAGATAATAGATGGTATTTTACATTATTAGTTCCTTGCTCATTTTTTATAATATTATTTATAGTATATCTCTTTGCTTCTCCTTTTCTGGTAGAAGAAATAAAGGAATATCTATTTTGATAGTTTCCTGTTTTTCACAAGCACTTTATCAGACAAGTTTATATACTAAGACTATCTATGTAGGAGTACTTGCTTAATGGACGAATACTTTTTAGTAATATATACAGCATTTTTGGAATATTATTTTGCAGTTTTTAATTACGATTCTGGTTAAAATCCTAAAGCATAATAGAATATAAATTAGGACGTGTATTTTTTTGTTTGGAAACATGACACAAACGGCTCCAGTAGAAGCTGGAAAAACATATGATGTAACGATTGAAGATATTGCAAATGAGGGCGATGGAATTGCTCGAGTACAAGGTTTTGTAATCTTTGTACCTAACACCGAAGTTGGTGACAATGTCAATATCAAGGTTAGCCGAGTTATGAGAAAATTCGGTTTTGGAGAAGTTGTATAATTTTAACAACTTTCTTTTTTTATAAATTTTAGATATATTAATTGCTTTGGACTCAAGTCCTGGCAATTAAAGTTTTTTGTTTTTAACAACTTTTACTAGTTTAAGGAACTTGGTAATTTTTATAGCAATATTGGCATCACTATAAAGCAAATTATATTATTTTAAGTGAGCCATGTAGAATGTATATAGTTTGATTTTTGTTTTAACTAAATAGTATAAAAATTATTCAGTTAGCAGGTTCATAATAACATCTTTTAGGAGATACAACAGTACCATCTTTTTTTAGCTTGGATATTATTTTGCTAACTTCTTTTTTATCAATTGCTGTTAGTTCAGCGACTTCATTTGTTTTCAAAGGCTTACCTGCATTTTTCATAGCTTTAATTACTTTTTGTTCATTGTCCATATAAAATTCCTCAGAAAAAAACATTGACTACAAAGTATATGTAACAAATTCATATTTAACATTAGATAAATAAAAAAGTATCGTAATAAATAATAAATAAAATTCCTCTCTAACTTTAAAATATGCTTTACAGAAAAATAGGACAGACGAATGAACTGGTCTCAATCCTTGGGTTTGGTTGCATGCGTTTACCTGTGATAAAAGATGATCCTAGCAAGATTGATTATGATATGGCATTACCTATGATATACCATGCAATAGATGCAGGAATCAATTATTTTGATACTGCTTACCCTTATCATAATGGTCAAAGTGAAATCTTTCTTGGCCATGCGTTAAAAGGTGATTTAAGAGAAAAAGTTAAGATTGCTACTAAACTACCTGTTTGGAATATTGACTCTAGAGAAGATATGGATATGTATCTAGACATTCAGTTGGAAAGACTTAACACAGACTATATAGATTTTTATCTTGTTCATAGCTTGAATAAAGACTTTTGGTCTAAGTTATCTGGTATTGGCTTACTTGATTTTTTAGAAAATTCAAAGAAGAAAGGCAAAATCCTTCATATAGGTTTTTCATTTCATGATGATGTTGATACATTCAAACAAATAGTAGATTCATACGCATGGGATTTTTGTCAAATACAATATAATATAATGGATGAATACTACCAGGCTGGTAGGTTGGGTTTAGAATATGCTGCAAGTAAAGGTCTTGGTATAGCTATCATGGAACCTATGAGAGGTGGTAGTTTGGTTAATATGGTTCCATCAGATATACTTTCTCAGTGGAAGCAGATTGATAGCAAAAGATCACCTGCATATTGGTGTCTTCATTATCTTTGGGACAGAAATGATATCAGTTTAGTTCTAAGTGGAATGAATACGATGGAACAACTACAAGAAAACATTAACTCAGCTAAAACTGGATTTACTAATATTTTATCTGAAAATGAAAAAAGAGTCATTTCAACTGTTGGGGATATGTATAGGTCTAAACTGGCTGTGAACTGTACTGGATGTAGGTATTGCTTACCTTGTCCTGCTGGCGTCTACATACCTCTTAACTTTAAGTATTTGAATAATATATCGATATATGGTGACATTCAAACCGCTAGGAAACAATATATCAACCATCTTGGATCTAAAAGAAAAGCTTCAAATTGCAATAAGTGTGGTGAATGTGAACCAAGATGTCCTCAGAATATACCTATAAGAAAAATGTTAAAAATAACAGCCCAAAAGTTAGAAAATTATGAACTATGAACTATGAACTATGAACTTCAATTTGCATGAATGGTTCATAAAAAATGAAGTTATGAGCTGATCGAGTGAAATAAAGCTAACTTAAAACCTTGTTATGTATGTAAAAGTCATATCAATATAATTGGAGGCATTAGCTAGACTTTTGACAATAACAATCTTACAAACTAAAAACTCTTCCAATTTTGTTGCAGCAACAATACAAGCAAATAAGAACCGCTGTAACCATAAATGAATTAAATATTTATAATGTGGGGCGTAAAAACTCTATGCCTTTAGTATACATCAAATATATTACAAATGAGTGTGGGTTTGTATATAATTAATCGATGTCGAGAACCAAGCCAAAAGGGATTTAAACTGGACGCCCTTGGGATAAAGGTATTTGTAAAAGGGCCCCATAGTTCTTTGACTTTCCAGTTAGGTATTAGCTGTGATATCAGATTACTTAAGGAGTTGGTCGAAGGAAGTAACTGAGTCTTTAGCTCAGGGGTATAGTTCACGTAAAATATCTGAACATGGAGTGAAATTTGAGATTATATAATAAAAATTGTATGTCTTCTATTAGTTGCTAAAAAAGTTTAAAGCAAGTTCATATTAGCTATTGCTGCAATAGTTGAATGTATTAAGAATCCATGTTTTCAAAAGGAACTTAATGTCATTTAATTACCACATGTCCAAACATGCCTAAACAAATTTTAAAAAAAAAGCTAAACTCAGTGAAAGATATTTTCTTTTTCTCTATTAAGATGTTGTTGGGTGTAACTATAATTTATACAAGCCTAGCATTTTTAGCTATGGAAATAGCGCAATTTACCAATCTACCTCTATTTCAATAACATTATTACTTATATCATCAAAGTAGCGAATGTAACCATTTTCTACTCCATAGGTATATATGCCATGTAAGACTTCAACATTCATCTTGCAACAATTTAACATATTGTAAATAGATAATATATCTAGATTCCATGTTTCAACTCTATTCACATCAATATGTCTATATGAACGGTTAATGTTCCACTGTAGATTAGGCGAGCTATGATGTTCAGTAATGTTGTTATTCTGTAGGGTATACTGTGCTATATTGTTTAAAGAAAGTGATTTCCCTGCATACTTTTCAATATATTCGTTAATGTCAATAGTATAAAATGGATTTGCTATATCACCATGTCTTATTGGGGTTAAAATACTTTCAAAGTGACGAATATTAAAACCAACTGCATAATCTCTTTTTAAAAAGCAGTATAAATTTGACAAATCTGAAGAAAAATAATGGTTAAAATAAATTTCAGGAATAATTAATTTTAGTAAATGTATATTTTTATTCCCGGGAGTGAAAAAAAGCCATTCATCCAATATATCATTATAAATAACACAACATGTAGAACCACTAATATTTGTGCTTTCAGATCTACCTGGATAAATAGTATCATAATTACATTTTGGCTGAATATCTAAAAAAGTGGCCATTTTAACAATAATGATATAAAATAGAAGAAGTTAATTAAGTTTTCTTTATCATGCTGGTAGAAAAAAGTTATTGGTGATAATCGACTTTATCTATATCCTTTAATTGATGTTTTTTAACTTGAATATTTGTATGCTTTTTTTTTCTTGACATTGATAAAAGCTGGGTAGTTCTCAGAACATTGTTTTTTTTTACTTCAATAATTCTATCTTGATATACTCTTATTGACCTTAAATAATCAATTTTCCTAAACTCTGGCCAGAAAGGTGCACAAAAATGAGCAGCACATTCATTACCATTAGTTTGCCATGGCAAAAAGTTAGATATTCTTTCATTTCCACCTGATCGGATAACAAGGTCTACATTTGGGACTGCAAGATCATGTGAAGGGTATAAATGACTTGATACTTCTTCTTCATCAACATTATCGAGATTTAATGTACCTTGAATTAGCTTTGTACCTAATTCTTTTGTAGCTTGTACAAGATCTTGTCGCCCACCATATGCTAAAGCTATGTTTAGAGTACATTTTGTATAATTCATAGTACATTCTTCAAGATTATAAATGGAATTCTGCAAAAAATCTGGTAATAAGTCCTTATTTCCAACAATCCTAACACGAACTTCCCTATCATGGACTTTATGATCTGTTCTCATCTCATCAAATTTTTCAGCCATCAGCTCAAAAAGGCTGAAAATTTCAGAATTAGATCTATTAAAGTTTTCCATTGAAAAAGCGTAAACTGTTAGCTCGGATATACCAATGTCCCATGACCAGTTTATTATATTTTCAGTAACTTGGGCACCTTTTGAATGTCCAAAATATGTATCTTTGTTGTACCTATTAGCAAATCTTCGGTTCCCATCCATAATAATAGCAACATGTTCTGGGAGTGGACCTTTTGAAACTTCTTGAAATAGTATCTTCTCATACGCACCATAGATGGATTTGATAATTTTTTTCATCATATACTCACATCAGCTAAACTCTACAAGAAAATATTACTTCATTTTTAGCATGAAGCCTAGTTACCAATTATATTAATAGTTTTGTAATACTGAGTCCACAATGTCTCTATATTCCGTCTTTAAGGAATAAACATTATGGTCACCTGTTACATTAATACTTAATATACCTAATCTGGTATTCATTAACCCAACCATTGCTGAAACTCCCCTATAACTTACACTATATCCACGCTTTTGAAGTTCTTCAAAGACATCATTTGTTGTAAAAAAACTACCCAATAAGAACAGTTTGAGCACTTCTTTGCGTATTCCGGTATCATCTCGACCAAGATATTTGATTAACCTTGCCCGAACCCGGTCTTCTATTGTTTCCAGCACCAACACCTCTATGACTGTTGTCGAGTTATATCTAGTTTTTGACTTATAAACCTATTTAATTGATGACAAGTCGAAAAATTAGAAATCAACCGATACCCTTATATTCTTCTCATTTATAAGTTTTAATATTTGAATTTGACTAATTGAGTTCAATTAATTTTTAGCCTGCGTTGTGGAACTAAATTTTTATAGCGGAATTGATGCTACCACAAGACCGTTAGTTAAAGGGTATTTTTCGATAATAGTACACTCAAATCCATTTGATGTTAGTACATTTGAAATATCATCTAATATCCACCATGCAATAGTAATAGAACTTTCACCCATTTCAAACATATCGGTTGGAACATCTTCTGTTGTAAGGATTGTGACAACATCCTTTATATGGTCAGCTTTGATAATTCCATATACTATAGTACCATCATTAGTAATTTCATCAAAAGGCCTAGCTGTATTTTTAGCTATTCGTATCAATCTTCTCCTAAGTTGTATTGCATCTTTATATCTAGATGAGCAAAAATGGAACTTAGGCATAGAAGAAGCAACTTTTAGAGCATACTCACGTGAAAACATTGCAGCATTTGATATATCATCTTTTAATCTATAATTTAAATCAATCATTTTATTTGAATTTGTATCAGAGAACTCCAGTTCATTTAGGTTTAAAAAAATGTCAAAATCATTGATATTTTCTATTAAATGTTCGATACCTTCAATAGATGGTACTTCTATACCTGTCTCGAGACCAAGTTCTTTTGCTGCTAAGATTGAAGTTATATATTTAGTAGAATTGAGATATTTCCACATTGACAGGGGTGGATGAAATCTTATTTCGTCTAGACCAGCTATAAGTAATCTTTTTAAGATATCTTTTGTAGGTGAATATGAAGTATATAGATGAATATGATGTTTTTCACCAAGATTTTTTTTTAAGAGCTTGATATAGTAAATTGTTTTTTCTAAAACCATTAAAGGTTCTCCACCAGTAATTCCTGTACCTAATGCGCTCATTTTCCTTGCCTGTGAAAGTACATCAATGTCAGAAACTACTGATTCTTCGTTAGCATATACTGTTTTTTTATCAATGCGTTCATCTGAAATGGGGCAGTAAAAACAATTATTTGTACAACTACCTGTAACAAATAAAACCATCTTTGCACCTTGCTGGCATAACTTACATCCGTTTGATAGGTACGAGTAAAAAGACCCTGCTTCACCTTCATTTATTTCGATATTCTTTATTTTTTCTTTCATGGTTTTTGAAGGAGTACATTTTTTATACTTTTTAGAACTATACAGAATCTTTAACTAGTACAAATAGATATAAATTTGTTTGTATAATAGTAGCTCATGTTAGGAAATATGGCTAGGTATGATTAAAAAATTCATATTTTAACACCTAATATTTGCTACGTGCAACAGTGAAACTAATTATGTAGCTGAAAAAAAATGGTAAACTCTCTTTCACATTTTGGTGTAGGCTTTTTAATAGCAGCAGTCTTAGGATTCAAAGGCTGGGAAAGGATATGTCTTGGACTATTAGCAGTGCTTCCAGATTTAGATTTCATTCCAAATTTCCTTTTTTTTGCAATCGAAGATATGTTTTCCTATGAAGTTAGAACACAACTGTTTTATATTATGGTGCATCGTGAATTTTTTCATTCACTTCTTTTTATTTTAATAGTTACAGTAATTTTGTGGCTTTGGAAAAAAAACAACAAATTTACTATAGCAGGGTTTTTTGTTTTGTTAAGCCACTTTTTTTTGGATTATGCAACTTCATGGAAGATGAGACCTATGTACCCTTTTGTTGAGGAAGCTTCAACGTTAGGCTCAATTGATTTCTTTGATCCAATAGTTACTATTATCTCTCTAATTCCAGTAGCTATACTTCTTTTAGATTATAGATTTGGTAGATTAAAAGAGATTAATTACAGAAGCAAGCTCAATAGGTTAACACTCACTTTTAAAGCTAACGAGAAACAGATTTATCAAGTTTTGTTTATTGTACTTCTTGTATGGTGTGCTATAACACCCTTTACTAAACTGCTACTGGTATCAGACGTAGCTGCACAAGAAAACACTGAACTAGTCTATCAAGATACTTATCCGATAGCTTTTGGCAAATTTTTGACAGCTTATTCGTATAATGAAAGCCACTATAAGGTTATGGAGATATCATACTGGTCAGGCATTGAGCAAAGTGTTCATGTTCCTAAAATAGCAAATAAAGGAACTTCATCAAGTTCCGATGCAATGATGTCATACGTTAAAGCTTCATATGACTTATATTCAACAACACCTGGTCAGCAAATTGATTTTCCCGTGTTTTCTGTTTATAAGGAAAATGATTCTATCGAAGTAACTATTAGAGATGCCAGAAGTGAATTTGTTCTGTTCTGGACGTATTTTGTAGTTGAGTATAAGTTCGTGTTTGATAGTGGAAATCCAGGCTGTAATTATACTGCTTATTATACAGACCAACAGGGAGAAACTAGAGAGGTTCCTAACAACTGGTTTCTTGAGAATGATAAATGCTTAGAATAATAATTAAACAAACCATATATATTTTTTTTAAAAAAAAGATCAGGTAAATAGTTTTATCCACCTGAAACAATTTTAAGTATAGAAACATTACCAGAGTCAACGTTAGCATCAAGTGCTACTGCTTGTCCTTCATGTAGGACTAGAACAGTCTCTGGATTAATCTCAAGATCATTTAAAAGCTGTTCATATGTACAATCTTCATGAACATCCAAATGCTTTTTAGTTTCATCCCCCATCATTAGTTTTAGAGTTAATCTTTTACTCAATCGAAATCTTCACCACCTTCTTCTTCATAATCACTGAGCCCTTCCCCATCAATCAAATCATCAAGGTTTTCATGTATTAATTTTTCTTCAAAATTTTCATCTTTTTTAATTCCTTTGCGCTCAGCTTCTCTTTTATGGAATTTTGACATTTTTGTTCACCTCAACGAAATATATGCAGGCAAGTATTATTTAGGTAGTAAAATTTTTTACTTATTGCCTTTAATCTAAAAACAGTATATTCCATTTTTATCGCTTCCTTAGTACTTTAGTGCACTAAGCTAAATTAACTATAATACTTATGCTGACAACTATAGGTTAGCCTAAATTGTAGCTATGATTATAGTTAAAGAAACACAGTTGTATATATGTTAGCTCATTATATGTATTTTACTAAAAGAGCAATTAATGTGAGCTATTTGGCAAATATAGACAATCTCATATGTAATGAAATATTATTTTTTACTTTACAATCTATACAAAAACTTAAATCCTATCAGGTAATTAGATACCTCGTGTTTCATTATCGGGATAAAATCCCGTTGGAATGTGATCTTTAAAGAAAAGATTGAACCATGAAACTAAAAATGGAACAGGTGAATAATTTTGTCAAAATCATTTTATGGATACATAAGAGATGCGTGGAAAAACCCCGAGAATAGCTATGTAAAAGATCTTAGATGGGAACGCTTGCAAAAATGGAGAAAAGAAGGTTCAGTTGTCAGGATTGAAAGACCCACCAGAATTGATCGTGCAAGATCTCTTGGATATAAAGCTAAGCAAGGTATTGTAATGGCACGTACAAAGGTACGACGTGGTGGTAGAAGAAAATCTAGATTTGTTGGTGGTAGACGTTCTCAACGTATGGGGGTCAACAGTATCACTGGTAGGAAGAGTATCCAAAGAATTGCAGAAGAACGTGCTAGCAGAAAATATCCAAATATGGAAGTGCTTAATTCATATTGGGTAGCTGAAGATGGAAAATCTAAATGGTATGAAGTCATTTTAGTAGATCCTTCTCACCCTGTAATTAAAAGTGATAAGTCTTTGAACTGGCTATGCAACAATAAAAATAAAGGTAGGGCATACCGTGGTAAGACTAGCGCTGGTAAAAAGGGCAGAGGGATAAGAACCCGCGGCAAAGGTACTGAAAAAACCAGGCCAAGCTTAAGGTCTAACACATGTCGAGTCCAGTGATTCAGTACATAACTCTTCGAGCTAACGTACATTCAACTGAAGTTGAAGAGAGGGTCAAACAAGCCCTCAATTTTTTTTTGGATGGGATGGGAATAGATGATAAGAAAGGTATCATTGAAACCACTAAAGCAGAAGGACATTTTGGTAACCCTATTAGCATATGTTCAGTGAATGTTAAAAAAAGAAGCAAGTGTAAAAATTTCATTCCCTTCTTAAGGCACAATCTTGAAACAAAATATCTTGAAGAACTAAGGAATGAAATCAAGTACAGATTAGATGAAGGCCAAACGTTGCACTTGAGGTTTGATAAGCAAGCTGCATTCACCGGTCAAGCTAAACCATCTTCATCTTCAGATGCGATAATTGTAAAAATAAAGATCACAACATTCCCTAAAAATTGGGAGTTTGCTAGAGAGTTCCTGGAGGATATGTGTGGTGAAGTCTAAGTTTTGTGACTGTAATGTACACCCACTACCAGAAGGAAAAGATACGGTAGCTAGAATGATTAATTTTGCTAAGCATTTGGGCTATCAACGTATAATTATCACATTACATTCAGATTCAGAGTTATCGCCTTCCGATATCCCCACTGATGTTAAAGGAATAGAAGTTTATAGAGGAATAGAAGTAAAAACACAATCTCCCTCGAAATTGAATGGATTGATTGGGAAGTACAGAAAAGCAGCTGATTTTTTATCAGTCCATGGTGGGAATGAAAAAATAAATAGGTTAGCGGTTGAAAATCCTTATGTTGATTGTCTTATGCATCCTTTAACTGAAAAAAATAGTGGCTTAAATCACGTATTAGCAAAAGAAGCAGTACGTAATAATGTGGCTATAGAATTTAATATGGATTTGATCTTAAAAAGTAGAGGTGGGCGAAGAGTTTATGCCTTTTCTCATTTTAAAACTAACTTAATGCTTGCACGTAAGTATGGTGTGGCAACAATTGTGGCAAGTAACTCTAGATCTATTTTCCATATGAGAGCTCCAAGAGAAATGATTGCAATTTCTCAATTGTTCGGTATGAATGAAAGGGAAGCAAACGATTCAATCTCAACCATTCCTGGTGAGATACTCGATAAAAATTGCATTAATAATGGTGCTGTATTTGAAGGTGTGAAAATAATTGAATGATAAAATAAGGTGCTTTACGTGAAGATTCTTCCACCTACATTAAGAAAAAAGAAAAGATATATTGCATTTGAAGTAGTTTCACATAACACTGTTTCAAGAGAAGATCTTATACATGAGATATTTTCAGCAGCCAGTTCACTAGTCGGGGATGTAGGATCAAGTGAATGTGAAATTAGGCTATTACAGTATAACTTTCCAATAGGAATAATCAGATGTCGACATAAAAAAGCTGGTATATCACGCGCAATACTTGCTACGGTCAATAGAGTTCAAAATGAACCTGTTGCCATTAATGTCTTAGGAGTTTCAGGCACTATATCTAACGCAACACAAAAATATGTGGATAAAGTGAATACATTTAAATTTAATGAACTTTGATTATGGTCATATATAAAATAGTATTATGTATATTATACATACAATCAGTTGTAGTTCATAGATGATTAAGATTTATAGGAGATGATAAACGCATGCAAATGGCACCACAAATGGGATATGATAGAGCAATTACTGTTTTTAGTCCTGATGGTAGAATCTTTCAGGTAGAATATGCCAGAGAAGCTGTAAAAAGAGGCACAACAGCAGCTGGTATAAAATATAACAAAGGTGTTGTATTATTAGTGGATAAAAGAATTACAAGCAAGCTTATTGAGGCTGAATCAATAGAAAAAATATTCCAGATAGATGAACACATAGGAGTTGCAACATCGGGACTTGTAGCCGATGCACGTGCACTTGTGGATAAAGCAAGGATTGAATCCCAAATAAACGTAGTTTCATATGATGAACCAATTGGTGTAGAGGTTTTATCTAAGAGACTTTGTGATCATAAGCAGACATATACTCAATTTGGTGGTGTCAGACCGTATGGTACTGCGCTTTTGATAGCAGGTGTTGATGATGAGAGACCAAGATTATTTGAAACAGATCCAAGTGGTGCACTCTTGGAATATAAAGCAACAGCTATAGGAGCTGGTCGCAACTCATTCATGGAAATTTTTGAAGCAAAATACTCTGATGATATGGAACAAGGGTCAGCAATTGATCTTGGTATGGAAGCCGTATATAAATCTTCTGAAGGTAAGCTTGATGCATCAACTGTTGAAATAGGCATTGTTGATGTTGAATCCAAAAAGTTTAGAAAACTGTCTTCAGATGAAGTAAAAGGCTATGTTGATATTGCAATAGAAAGAAACAAGAAAGATGAAGAAATCGAATCTGAAAATGATTCTGAATCCGAGAATGAAGAAAGTTCAGAGGAATCTTCAGAGTAAATATTGTAATTAAATTGGATAAAGGTGTTTTAAAATGGTATCTTTAGATGAAGCTGTGACTGCAAGACTTAAAAAAGGTGGAAAGCACTTTGAAGTGCTAGTGGATCCAGAAGGTGCTTTATCTGTAAAAAAAGGTGAAGATGTTAATATTGAAGAGATTCTTGCAGTAGAATCAGTTTTTGAAGATGCTGCAAAAGGGGATCATTCTTCAGAATCCGATCTTGCTGAAATATTTGGTACTGAAGATGTAATTGAGATTTCAAGGAATATAATAGAGCACGGGGAACTCCAATTAACTAAAGAACAAAGGAAAAAAATGCTTGAGGATAAAACTAAGCAGGTAATAACCACAATCGCTCAAAATGCTATTAATCCTCAAACAAAAACCCCCCATCCACCTTCTCGTATTGAAAAGGCAATGGAGGAAGCAAAAATCCATATTGATCTTTTCAAGAGTGTTGATGAACAAGTTAACATAGTGATGAAGGCAATTCGTCCAATTATACCTATTAAATTTGAAGAAGTTGAAGTTGCTGTAAGAATTCCACCGGAATATGCAGCCAAATCTTATGGTGAGATAGCTAAATTTGGACAACTTGTGAAGGACGAGTGGCAGAACGATGGTTCTTGGGTAGCTGTGATTAAGATTCCAGCCGGAATCCAAAACGATTTTTATGGGCTTGTTAATAAACTGACTAAAGGGGATGCTGAAACTAAACTATTATAAGAGGCTATTATAATGGATAGAAAAATAGTCATACCTGGTGAACTAATTTCAGAGAATGAACAAAACGCCGGTTATGGAACATATGTTAAGGATGGAAATGTGTATGCTTCAGTTTATGGAGTGTTGAATGTTAAGAATAAAGTGGATGTAATACCTTTTTCTGGAAAATATGTGCCTAGTAAAAAAGATTACATTATAGGCACAGTTACAGACGTGACATCTTCTAACTGGCTTTTTGATATTCGGTCTCCATATACAGGTATGCTGCATGTATCAGAGTTCCCTAAACGTGTTGAATCTTCTAAAATGTCAGAATATATTGATGTAGGAGATTCAGCTATATTAAGAGTAAAAGACGTTGATCAATCAATGAAGATTGAACTCACATTACGTGAACGTGGTCTTAAACGTGTAAAACAGGGTCGTGTTTTAGAGTTTCCACCTTCTAAAGTACCTCGGATTATTGGACATGGTGGATCAATGGTATCCATGCTTAAAAAAGAAACTAAATGCGAGATATTTGTTGGTCAGAATGGTAGGATATGGATAAGTGGTTCAGAAGAAAAAATGGATCAATTGACTGATGCAATACGACTTATTGTGAAAGAGTCACATATACACGGTCTAACGGATAAAATATATGACTTTTTAACTAATGAAAAAAACGTGATAGATATTGAGACTTATGTATCTTCTCAAGATGAGATTGAGTTCCAGGAAGACGATGAGATTCCTGAAGATATACATAGAAAAGTAGACGCACTATTGGACTCATCTGAAGACTAATACATAAGCAATAAATCTAAAAAAATGAACACTTTTGTGAATTTACTTGGAGAATAATTATGAGTGATAAACCGGATAAGTTCATCGATGATGATGGCCTACGACTTGATGGCAGGCGCTTTGATGAAATAAGGCCAATGAAGATTGAAATAGGTGTACTCTCCAGAGCTGACGGATCATGTTATCTAGAATGGGGTAAAAATAAGATTTTAGCGGCAGTTTATGGGCCAAGAACACTTCACCCCCGTAGAAAACAGATTCCTGATGCTGCTTTGATTAGGTATAGATATAATATGGCTTCTTTTTCAGTTGAGGAACGGGTAAGACCGGGACCTAGCAGAAGGAGTGTTGAAATTTCAAAGGTAAGTGCAGAAGCATTTGAGCCTGTAGTTCTTACTAAATATTATCCAAATACAGTAATTGACGTTTTTACAGAGGTACTTCAGGCAGATGCTGGAACTAGGACAGCTGCCATTAATGCAGCTTCACTTGCCCTTGCAGATGCTGGAATTCCAATGCAATGTTTGGTTTCTGCTTGCGCGGTAGGGAAAGTAGACGGTAAACTCGTGCTTGACTTGAACAAAGAAGAAGACAATTTTGGTGATGCAGATTTACCAGTTGCAATGACACAAGATGGGGAAGTAACTCTTCTACAAATGGATGGAAATCTTACACCAGATGAGCTCAAAGAATCACTTGAAATGCTGAAGAAGGGGTGTACTGAAATTTTTGAGATTCAAAAGAAAGCATTATACACAAAATTTGGAAAAGACCCTGTTCTTGATGTTGACGACATTGATGACGAAGATGATGAAGGTCTTGCTCAAATTCAAGTTGAACTTGATGACAGTGAAGGTGAAGACGTTGAATTAGATGAAGATTATTTGGATGTGGACGAGGAACTTGAAGAAGCAGTAGAAGTCATTGAAGTCGAAGAAGACCCTGATAAAAAAGGAATTAGCAACCTAAGTGATGAGAAGGAGGATGATTCTGATGAGCAGTGAAGTAATGGCTAGACTCAAAAAAGATTATATCTATAATCTGATGCTTAAAGGGGAGCGTGAGGACAAACGTAGCTTTGATGAGGTACGTGATATTCAAATAGAGACTAATGTTATTGATAAAGCTGAAGGTTCTGCAAAAGTTCAAGTTGGTCAAACTCAGTTAATTGCTGGTATTAAACTTCAGAAAGGAACACCTTTCCCAGACTCACCTGACGAGGGTGTTATAATAACCAGCATGGAACTTAATCCTATAGCTTCACCAATCTTTGAGCCAGGTCCACCTAATGAAAATGCTGTTGAAATGTCAAGAGTTGTTGATAGGGGTATAAGAGAATCTGGTTCAATAGACCTTAAGAAATTATGTATAAAAGAAGGTGAAGAAGTATGGATGGTATTTGTTGATATCCATGTCCTAAACGATGATGGGAATATATTGGATGCAGCTTCTATTGGAGCTATATCAGCACTTTTGACAACGAAAATACCTGCAATCGGGGAAGATAATGATGAAATCCCTGTACCTGTTAGAGAATTGCCAGTTGCGATTAGCTTGGTGGATATTGAAGGACAGCTGATGGTGGATCCAAGTCTTGATGAGGAAACTATATGTAACACTAAAATAACGATCATTTCCAACCAAGATGGTAGTATTTGTGGTATGCAGAAAAGTGGTAATGGTGGCTTAACTATAGATCAAGTGCTTGAAGCCTCTGAAATTGCAGTAAAACGAGCTTCTGAAATAAGAGAGAAACATTTGTTAGACATTTAATATACTTAGATTTTGATCAGTTAATTTAAAGTAAAATAAGTTTGGACCAAAAAGCATATTAAATGCGAATTATTTGAATATCGATATATTTTATAAGGAGAGATAATCTAATGGCAAGAAAGTATTCTAGTAAAGGTCATGTAACCAAATCAGCTGGAAGATTTGGGACACGTTATGGTAGACGAGATCGAAAACTTGTTGCAAATATAGAAGAAAAAATGCGTAAACCCTACACATGCAGTGTCTGCGCTAAGCCTAATGTAGAACGAAAAGGCACTGGTGTCTGGGAATGCAAAAAATGTGGACATTCATTTACAGGTGGAACTTATGCACCAGTGACACCTGTTGGCAAGACGGTTCAACGTACTCTTAAGAAAGCAATGGAAGAGGTAGAATAAATTTATGGGTTATAAGTGTACCAGATGTAAAAGGGCCGTTGAAATTGATTATGAATATACTGGGATAAGATGTCCTTATTGTGGACATAGAATCTTAGTCAAAGACAGGCCAACCAGTATTAAGAGGATAAAGGCAGAGTAAGGAAGAAGTATGATAATTACTTCTTCACGAAAACCCTCAAAAAGGTCACGGACTCTTTGTAAATACCTAGCCTATTTTTTTAACACAGAATATATAAATAGGGGTAAAGCTGGGATTGAAGACCTTATTGATGTTGCTAGTGACAACATTGTTCTTAGTATTGGAGATAGGCATGGAAATCCTGGTAGCCTTGTACTCTATTACAAAACAGATGCTAGCCGGCTATCAATATATTTTAAATTATTGGACTTGCCTAGAACCAAGTACTCAACATCTAAGATGATGGATCCCGTAATTGTAGGTAAAACCGAATTAGCTCAAAAGTTATCTGTATTTACAGCCCTTCACAAAAAAGAGGAAGCTGATAATAACAAAAACATTATTCATAGTTATAAGATACTCAAAGTTACTGAAAAAAAGTTACTCTTTTTTGATAATAAATCGATTATATTCAATTTTGAGATTATAAGCTATCGTGTAATGGATGGTGAATTATCAGAATGATTCTCGAATCCAAAACAACCTTTGAAACGAATAATTCATCTACGGCAAATAATATTTATAGAACATTGGAACCTGAACTTGAAACACTTGTTTCTGAAAGATCAAGTGTAGAAATATTAGCAAACGGGACAAAATTAGAACTTAAAATAAGGTCCAACGATATAATTTCAATGAGGGCGGCTCTAAATACCTGGTTACGTCTAATAAAAATATCATATGAGGTATTCAATTCATTCGATCAAATCCATTAATAATTCGACTCACACAATAACAGAAAGATTAAAATCATTTTAACTCAATTCAATTCGCAGGTGAAAACATGAATAACGAATATCCCCCACAAGTACAAAACCAAATAGCACAACTTCAACAAGTTCAACAACAAGCACAGTCGTTAGCAATGCAGAAAATGCAAACAGAGTCTTTGAAGAAAGAGTCAGAGAATGCATTAGAAGAACTCAAAGAACTATCAGATGATTCTGTTATATATAGGGCAATAGGTGGACTTCAGATACAAGCTAATAAAGATGAAACTATAGATAAATTAAATGAAAAGATCGAATCTCTTTCTTTAAGAATTCAATCTATAACAAGGCAAGAGGAACGTGTTTCTAAAAGGTTCACACAACTGCAAGAGCAAATAAAACAGTCAATGGGACAGCAGCAGGGTCAAGGTCATCAAGCACAATAAACTTGTGTTTGATTTATCTTATGATTGAGACTTTTTTCCTTTAAGGACTAGAGGTGTCAATGCGAGTAGATGAAATTGACTTTTACAACCGGTTATTGAATTATCGTGACATATTATATTTATGCCACCGTAATGCTGATCCAGATGCAGTAAGTAGTGCATTTGCACTTTCAGAAGCTATAGGGGGTACTGTTGGCCTTGTTGACGGCTGTAACCGCGTAGCTTCCTTATTGATTGAAAAACTTGATATTGAGGTTGTAGAATCACCTAACTTTGATGAATATGAGTTTATATTAGTTGTAGATACATCTACAATATCTCAATTAAATGGTCTTAAACTAATGAAATATGGCGTGATTGATCACCATGCTACAACAGCTTTAACAGAGAATGCGGAGTTCTATCTACATAAACATGCATCATCAACAGCTGAAATTGTATTTAGTGTTTTAAAGTGCATGGAGGCACCTGTTATGCCCAGAGTAGCTCTTGGATTACTAACAGGCATTGTTACTGACACAGGACACTTTAAACATGCTAATTCGGAGACATTCAGTTGTGTATCCGAGATTATTAAATTAAGTGGTGTAGATTATGCAGAAGTTATTGATTTAATGGCTAGCACCCCACAAGACATTTCAATTAGGATAGCTATGTTAAAAGCTGCAGCAAGAGCCGACACCGAACGTACAGGTGACTGGCTTATATCAACTTCATATGTAAGTTCATTTGGTGGTTCAGCGGCTTCGATGCTAATTAATATTGGCGCAGATGTATCATTTGTTGGTACGTCTCATAGCAATTCTACTACAAGAATAAGCGGCCGCGCTAAAAGAGAAGCTGTCAATGCAGGTGTAAATCTTGGCCAGATTATGGAAAACATCAGTGCTAATTATGATGGGACTGGTGGTGGCCATGCAGGTGCAGCAGGAATAGATGTTAATTCTGATATGAACGAAATTTTAAATGAATGCAAGATGCATGTAATCGACATCCTTAAACATCAAGAAAATCCGTCAAACTTGTAATTAAAATATTTTAAATGTGTTTGATTTGAAAGGTGAGTAAAATGATAGAGTATTGGAATCCACAGGTAGAGAGGTTACCAGCAGATGAACTAAGGGTGATGCAAGAACAAAAGTTGAAAAATATTATAAAGTACGTATATCAACATTCACCTTTCTATCGGACTAAATTTGATAATGCTGGTGTAAAACCTGAAGATATAAAGACTCTTGATGATGTGACAAAACTACCCTTTACTTATAAGCAGGACCTTAGAGATACTTATCCAACTGGTATGTTTTGTGTTCCAAATGAAAGCTTGGTACGTTTTCATGTTTCTTCGGGAACTACAGGCAAACCCACAGTTGTTGGATATACTGCAAATGATGTGAATGAATGGACTAAATCACTTGCAAGAGCGTTAACTTCTATAGGACTAGGTCGGGGTGATGTTCTCCAAGTGAGCTATGGATATGGATTGTTTACTGGTGGCCTTGGTTTGCATTACGGGGCAGAGGAGATTGGGTCGAGTGTTCTTCCCACAAGTGCAGGAAACACTGAAAGACAACTTGAACTAATGCAAGACTTAGGTACTACATCGATTGCATGCACCCCTTCATATTTTTTATTCCTCAACGAGGTTGCAAAAAAAGAAACCATTAATTTCCAAAAGGATACTAACCTAAGAGTTGGAATCTTAGGTGCAGAACCTTGGTCTGAAGAGATGAGAAAAAGAATTGAAGACTCTACTGGTATAAAGGCTTATGATGTATTTGGAACTTCTGAATTAAGTGGACCTCTTTTTACTGAATGCCTATATCAAGATGGTATTCATATATGGGCTGATCAATTTTTAGTTGAAGTTATTGATACAGATACTGGTGAGCCTGTACCTGAAGGCGAACGAGGTGAACTTGTAATAACTACATTATCAAAAGAAGCGTTACCTTTGATAAGATATAAGATTGGTGACACTACAGTTCTTAATACTGAACCATGCCAATGTGGTCGTACACATCCACGTATAATGAGAATTCTTGGTCGAGTAGATGATATGCTTGTGGTAAGAGGTATAAATGTATTCCCTGGCCAAGTTGAATCAGTACTTATGAACATCCCTGAAGTTGGAGAACACTTTATGATAATTGTTGACCGAGTAAATGAAATGGATTCCATGAATGTTCAAATAGAAGTCACTGACGAAGTATTTAGTGATAAAATCAATGACATGATATCATTAGAAAAAAAAGTTGCATCTGCATTAAAGAGTGTATTGAATCTCAGTGTTAAAGTAGAACTTGTAGAACATGGTTCGCTTCCACGTACTGTTGGCAAATCGAAGAAAGTTATAGATAAGAGGAAACTATAGAACTATATCTATAAAATTATCAAAGGTGATCAAATATGGATAAAACAATAAAACAGATATCTCTTTTTTCAGAGAATAGACCAGGAAGACTTGCCAAAACTGCTGAAAAACTCAAGTCTGCTGATGTCAATATTCGTGCATTCACTATAGCTGAGGCTGGAGATTTTGGAATTATTAGAATGGTCGTAGATAATCCTAGTAATGCTCATAAAGTACTTCATGATGCAGGTTTTACTGTCTCTGAGACGGATGTGCTTGGTGTAGAAATGGAAGATGTACCTGGAAGTCTTGCTAAAATAGCGGATGTATTAGGCGAACATAGTATAAATATAGATTATGCTTATGCTTTTGTAACTAGAACTGATAAAGCGTTTTTGATATTACGCGTAGATAACATTACAAATGCAATCAAAGTACTTGATGAAGCTAATATAGAACTTATTGATATGGACGATATAAAGTTACTGTAACATTATATTGGAAAACTGTAAGTTCAATTTTGATATTGATAAAGTAGTACGAAGAACGAATGTATTTATGTATTTATTTATATAAACTAATAAACTAATGTGTGTGGCTACTTTACTTTGTAGTTAGTTGTAAATTGTAATTTAGAGTGAAGTGTAGCATATTTTAAATTTTTAAATTTATAAGCAATACAATTTAGTAATCGATATTAATTTTTGTAACAAGAATAAAAAGAAGTGGTTGAAAATAAAGGTTTTTATTTTCACCTACTAACCATTTATTCCGATTCAATCTTTGCTTGTGCAGCTGCCAATCGGGCAATTGGTACTCTAAAAGGTGAACAACTAACATAATCTAGTCCGCAGGCATATCCAAATTTGATTGAAGTTGGTTCACCACCATGTTCACCACAAATGCCTACTTTGAGGTTTATGTTACCCATTCTACCTTTTTGAATACCAATTTTTATTAGTTCTCCAACACCTTCTTGATCTAAGGAAACAAAAGGATCTATATCGAGTATCTGTTTTTCAATGTATAAAGGCAGATATTTGCCTGCATCATCTCGACTAAAACCAAAAGTTGTCTGAGTCAAATCATTAGTACCAAATGAGAAGAAATCAGCATGTTTTGAAATTTTGTCTGCAGTAAGTGCAGCACGAGGTAATTCTATCATAGTTCCTATCAAATATTCAACATCCATACCATGCTCTTTCATAACCCTTTCGGCAACTTCAGAGATTTCTTCCTTTACAATAGCTAATTCTTTTGCATCTGACACAAGTGGGATCATGATTTCTGGTATGACTTTAGTACCATCACATTCAAGTTCACATGCTGCTTCGATGATTGCTTTAACTTGCATTTCATATATTTCAGGAAATGTGATCCCAAGTCTGCAACCTCTATGACCTAGCATAGGATTAATCTCCTTTACAGCCTCTACACGCTCGATTAACTTCCTTACTTTCTTTATTTCTTTCCTTTTTTTGTCTTTATCGCACTCGAGTTTAACAAGTTTTGATTCGAGTTCTTCTAATCTTGGTAAAAACTCGTGTAATGGTGGATCTAGTAATCGAATTGTTACTGGATAGTTTTTCATAGCCTTGAAAATACCAATAAAGTCATCCTTTTGCATAGGCTGAAGTTTAGCTAATGCAGTTCTCCTTTCATTTTCATCTTCTGCCATAATCATTTCGCGGACTACAGGTATTCTGTCATCACCAAAGAACATATGTTCAGTTCTACACAATCCAATACCTTCAGCACCAAATTCTCTGGCAGTAGTAGCATCACTTGGCGTATCTGCATTTGTTCTTATATTTATATCACGAATCTCGTCAGCCCATTTGAGAAGAACTTCAAGATATTCACTTACACCGGGTGCTTCAACTTCAACTTGTCCCAAAATAACCCTGCCTGTAGTTCCATCAATTGAGATATAGTCACCTTCTTTCACTTTAATATCATCAACCATGAAAAAAGAACTTGAGGCATCAATCACAATATCAGAACATCCAGCAACACATGGTTTTCCCATACCTCTTGCAACAACTGCTGCATGTGATGTCATACCACCTCTTACTGTTAGAATACCTTCAGCTGCATGCATTCCACCAATATCTTCAGGTGAAGTTTCTGTGCGTACCATTATTGTATTTTCACCTTTCTTCTCCATATCTTCAGCATGGTCTGCTGAAAAAACTACTTTACCTACAGCTGCACCTGGGGAGGCGGCAAGTCCTGTAGCTATTACCTTACATATTGAATCAGGTTTTATCATTGGATGTAACATTTGATCAACTTGTTTCGGTTCCAACCTCATTACAGCTGTTCTTTTATCGATTAAGCCTTCATCGACCATATCTACAGCAATCCTGATTGCAGAAGCAGCTGATCTTTTTCCAGTCCTTGTCTGTAAAATATAAAGTTTACCTTCTTCTATAGTAAACTCGATATCCTGCATATCCTTAAAGTGCTCTTCAAGCTTGTTAAAAATATCTACTAACTGTTCGTAAACATCAGGCATTGATTTTTCTAAAGTTTCAATGGATTCAGGTGTTCTTATTCCAGCAACAACATCTTCACCCTGTGCATTTATGAGATACTCCCCAAAACAATTTTTTTCACCAGTCCCCGGGTCTCTTGTAAAAGCCACACCAGTACCAGAAGTTTCACCCATATTCCCGTAAACCATTGTCTGAATATTTACAGCAGTTCCCCAACTATGAGGTATTCCATGCAAATTTCTATACTTAATAGCTCGTTGATTGTTCCATGAGCTGAACACAGCGTCAATGGCCATTTGAAGATGCTCTTTTGGATCCTGTGTAAAAGGCTTACCTGTACATTTTTTAATAATAGATTTAAACTTCTCGACAATATCTTTTAAATCATCTACACTAAGCTCAGTATCTAGTTTAACTCCAAGTTCACACTTCTTTTTCTCAAGCGTATCTTCAAACTTATTGTAACTTATTCCAAGAACTACATCTGCAAACATTGATAAAAATCTACGATAACTATCATAAGCAAATCTAGGATTATCGGTTTTTTTTGCAAGACCTTTAACAGACTCGTCATTGAGACCTAAGTTTAATACAGTATCCATCATACCTGGCATTGAAGCTTTAGCTCCAGATCTTACAGATAAAAGTAGTGGGTTATCCGAGTCACCAAATTTCTTGCTACTAACTTGTTCAAGTTTTTTAATAGAATTATTAACTTGCTCAATCAGGCCATCAGGGTATTTATTATTCTTTAGATAATATATACAAACATCAGTTGAAATCGTGAATCCAGGGGGTACAGGTACTCCCAAATTAGCCATTTCTGCAAGGTTTGCGCCTTTACCACCCAACAAATTTGTCATTTGTCCATTACCGTCAGTTTCATTATTTCCGAAAAAGTATACGAGTTTGTCTTCAGCCACCAGTTATCCTCCATGGAGCAGATGCCTCTATTTTTTACTATATATAGCATATTGAATTCAATGATGGTTAATAATGAATTTCAAAAGGTACCTTTAATATTAAAGTTTATGGTTTTTATCTATGATAGTGTTATGACAATTGCATTAATTGATAGGATTGCTGATTAACTTAAGGATATTTTTTGAAAAATGCTAGAATCTAATATTTTAAGCATGTTTATTTTTGGAAAAACCTTTCCAGAATGTGTATAGGAAAAAAACGTTATTTTAAATTGATTGCGAAATGTATTTATATTATGAATTTGTTAGTTAACTACTGAACAATTGTATTTATATATTGTGTGTAGACGAGTAATATGAAAAGACTTGGTAAAGTAATGCATATAACCGGTCAAAAGAACATAATAGTTCGGGGAGATCAGAAAGCAAGTCCTTATGGCCTAAAAGAAATTCCTAGAATTAATTCGTATGTAATAGATAAATCCGTTGACCGTGTTGGGAAGATTAATAATATATTTGGATCAGTTACTAAACCATATTATTCAATCAAACCACGTAAATCACATGATTATGGTTATCTTCAATCACTTATCGGTGAAAAAGTCTACGTCCAATGAGAGCATTATAGTAATTAAAAGGTTATGTAATATTTCCTTTTTAATTTTTGTGGTCGCTCTTATTCAAATATTATGATTGGCATCATATTTGCATAATAAAATCACATCAAGTTAAAGTTTACTAAAGTGACATAACAGGAGATATCAAATGGTAGAAGTTGAGAGAACTCGGTATTCTGAAACCTCGGAAAGAGAAAAAATGCGTGCAATGATTAAAGCACGTAAAGAAAAAGAGAAAACTGATGATACTGAGAAACCTGAAGTAATATGCCCTGAATGTGAAAGCAGGAGTTTGGAGCATGATTATGAAAGGGCAGAACTCGTATGTGCTGACTGTGGGTTGGTAGTAGATGCAGAGTTTGTAGATGAAGGACCAGAATGGCGTGCATTTGATCACGACCAGAGGATGAAACGGTCAAGAGTAGGTGCACCAATGACCTATACTATACATGACAAAGGTCTTTCCACAATGATAGATTGGAGAAATCGAGATTCATATGGAAAATCAATTTCATCAAAGAACAGAGCTCAATTGTATAGGTTGAGAAAATGGCAAAGACGCATACGTGTAAGCAATGCAACTGAAAGAAACTTAGCTTTTGCACTATCAGAACTTGATAGGATGGCTTCTGCCCTAGGTTTACCGCGGACTGTAAGGGAAACTGCAGCAGTAGTATACAGGAAAGCTGTAGACAAAAACCTGATACGTGGTAGGAGTATTGAGGGGGTTGCTGCAGCCGCATTGTATGCTGCATGTAGACAATGTAGTGTGCCAAGGACGCTTGATGAGATTGGTGAGGTTTCAAGGGTTAGCAGGAAAGAGATTGGTAGAACTTATCGATTCATTTCAAGGGAACTATCACTTAAATTAATGCCTACATCACCAATAGATTATGTACCAAGATTTTGTTCAGGACTACAGCTTAAAGGAGAAGTTCAATCCAAGAGTGTAGAAATATTAAGACAAGCCTCGGAAAAAGAACTTACAAGTGGTCGTGGACCTACAGGAGTTGCTGCAGCTGCCATTTATATAGCTTCAATATTATGCGGCGATAGAAGAACACAACGAGAAGTTGCTGATGTTGCTGGTGTTACTGAAGTAACGATACGTAACAGGTACAAAGAGCTTGCAGAAGAGCTTGATATTGAGATCATTCTGTAATAAATTCTGATCTCAACTTTTTCAAGAAGCATTCATATTCTGTTAATTTTTTTGGTATCATATAAGTCCAGAATAGGACTTTGTGGGTTCCAATTATGTTAGAAATAATGCATTTACTTTTTATAGGGTTTTCTGTAGGGCTCTCTGGTGCCACTCGTACCTGGCCCAATGTTATTTGCTACTATAGACTCCTCTATGAGGACTGGATGGAAAGCCGGGCCTAAGATTGTTATGGGGCATGCTGGCTTGGAAATGTTAGTAATAGTTTTGATTTTAGCAGGTGTATTCTCAGTACTTGAAGGTTCAATTCCCAAGTCAATATCGGTTATTGGCGGTATAGTCTTAATCTTGTTTGGCGTGCTTACTGCAAAAAATGGATATGAAATTAAAGGTAAAGTATACAATAAAGATGGCTCAGCTTCCAATACTGCTATAAATCCATACATTGCAGGTATACTAACATCTGCATCGAACCCCTATTTCTGGATATGGTGGATTACTGCCGGTACTGCCCTAATGTTTTATGGTCTTGAGGTAGGTATTGTTGCTATGTTCTTGTTCATAATAGGTCATTGGTTAGCTGATATTGGGTGGTATAGTGCTGTATCACTTGGGTTTAGCCGTGGAAAAACTTTAATGTCATTTTTAATGTATAAATATATAATTATTGCATGTGGTACCTTTTTAGTGATTTTTGGTGCTTGGTTCATAGTCAATTAAATTAGAAAGGGTTGCCCAAATTTATTAAGGATATATGAGGTGTTATTAATAGTATGGAACGATATTGTATCAAGGTACCTACAAAAGAAGCAGAAAAAGTACGCAGGATTTTACTTGATAATGAATTACTTGACGGTGATTTTAAAATATTTTCCTCTACAAACTTTATTTTTTTACCAATAGTAAGATTAGTGCCACTTCAGCTTTTAAAAGAATTACAATTATCTAATCAGATTGAGGTCGTAAAAAAAGAATTTGATCCTATTGAAAAACCTCCTACACTTGAAGGTATATTAGGTTTCAATCCACAACATGAACTTATTGGGAATGTTGCTATCATTGACTCTGAAATAGATCAAAAAAAAGAGGTTGCAAATGCACTGTTAAAAGCATATCCTAAATTGAAAACTGTTGTTGCAAGTAAAAGTCCAGTTCAGGGAGAGTTTAGAGTAAAGAAATATGAATTCGTTAAAGGAGAATGTACTACGGAAACAGTTCATAAAGAAAACGGATGCAAGTTCACTCTTGACCTTGAGAAAACTTATTTTACGCCAAGATTAGCTACTGAAAGGCAAAGAGTTGCTTCAAATGTTTGTAAGGGTGATAAGGTGATTGATATGTTTGCTGGAGTGGGTCCCTACAGTATACTTATTGCTAAGAGTGGTCTTGCTGAGAAGATAGTTGCAATTGATAAAAATCCAAATGCTATAAGCTATTTGAAAAAAAACATTAAACTGAATAAAGTGGAAAATATCGATGCAATAGAGGCTGATGCACGATATTTAAGTAGTAAATATAATGGATTTGCGGATCATATCATAATGAACTTACCTCATAGTGCTTATGAATTCTTAGATTCAGCTATAAGTATGGTTAAAGCTGGTGGTATAATATATTATTATACTATTAATCCCGAAAATAATTTATTTGGAGCCTCGATTAAACAAATAAATGAAAGTTGTGAGAGACTAGGTAAGGAATGTATCATCAAAGAAGAACGTATAGTTAGATCATATGCACCACACCAGTATAATATCTGCATAGAGTTTCGTGTAAATAATGATAAAGTTTAAAATCAGGAAATGCCTATTTTCCATTCTACCCAAAAATCTACCCATATTCGCCGTTGTGGCTTAGTCCGGTATAGCGGCTGATTCGTAATCAGCAGGTCGAGGGTTCGAATCCCTCCGACGGCTAATTAAATTATTAGTATAAATTCTTATTATGTTACTTTGAATCTAAGGCAGTTTGTAAGTCTAATTTGGATATATCTTTGCGTGTAGCAAGTGTATAGGCCTATAGAGAGTTAGACTTTAGGAAAATATAATTATTACTTTTATCTTCTATATTATTCAAATAAGTTTTTATGTACTAATTGAATTAGGTTTATCAAGATTGGTAATTTAAAAGATTTTGATATTTGTATTATTTGTTAAAAATTTAAATAAATATTAAAAAACACTAGTATTGTTTATATAAATAATATCTCTAACTTTTTAATAATTGTAGCTATTGTTAACTAATATAGAACATTAGAAAGTAGTTATAGTTTGATAAAACTCAGAAGCTTCAGGACTTAAATAGATACTTTCTATCACAAGCTAACTGAACTGACTATTTTAAAAGACAAATATATTGCCTTAAATTCAAAAAACAAGTAGTGTGAGTCATCTTTATTTTCTCTTAAACTCCAGAAAGAACATTTTGCAATAAAAGAGAAATAGTAGAAGTAAAATTGATACAGAGCTCGAGTGAAAGGAACAAGAAGCTACCAAAAAATTACGTTCTTTTTGATGCTGAAAGTACACTCCAGACAAAGTTAACTGAGATTGATGAAGAAGAAACTTTTAAAATACTTCATGATAAATTTGTACCTGAAAGAGAAGGATTTTTATGCATCAAATCAATCAAGAATGTGACAGTAAACGCTGATTTTGCTTGAAGTAAAGCGAAAGAAAACATTTATTCAAACCTGGATGCATAAATAATATAGCTAGGTTCAAAATCGTTTAAATCATAGTAAAATCAAAAAATAAGTTGAACTTTCAAATTCTTTTTTTTTATGATTAAAAAAATACCGTACAATAGCACACTTAGGTTATTAAGGAGTAAAAAAACAAATAAATAAATAAATAGTATTCACTCAATATATTTCAGCAAACATGAAATTATTATAAAAGTAAACTCTATGTTGATAGAAGGTGAGCAAATTGGAAAAAGTAGAAAAGAATAAAGAAAATCTAATGAAATGTATTTGTATGAAGAAATGTCCTAGCTATACATTTGCCTGTAAAGTTAAATCAATGCCGTCGAATACCGCAGAATTACTTAAAGGTGTAACTAAAGGGGATTTGTCAGAGACTGAACATTTAGAAGGGGTCTTTTGTGCATTTGGGAAAAGTAACTGTATAGTTGATGAGAAAGGATGTGTTTGTCCTGACTGTGAAGTATATAAGAATAATAACCTTTCAAATATGTATTACTGTCTAATTGAAGGAGGTAGATAAAGAGCTTTCTTTCAAAGTACAAAATTTTTAAAGTTATTATAAATAGAGGTAATCAAGTATAAATTTCTGGAAGTTGTAACTAATTAAAAACTTGAAAAATATAAATAGGATTGATTTAATGTATCAATCAAAATATATTTCTTCTATGGGTTAATATTAGATGATTAAAACAAATATATGTTGCAATATCAGGTTATTGATACTGTTAGTATCATCTCAGGGTAATTTTCTACACTGAAAGTATATGTTCCAAAATCTGTAAACATGTATCTATATACATCGCCAAACTTTAGTTCTTGATCATCGAATAAACCATCGTTACTTATAAGTGTATATGTATCTAATCTATAATAACTTCTCCAAGAAATTGTATCTCCACGATTAATTGTGATCTCCGAAGGTCTCATTACATTATATCCTTCCATTCTTACCAGGTGTCCTTGCCCAGTAACCAGAAACTCTTCATCATTATTTTTGAAATCTAAATCACTTTCAGATAGTATTTCTTCTACCTCTTCGAGTTCAGTATCCTCGCTACACCCACTTACAAAAGCGCTCAATATAATGAGTAATCCAATTAAAGCTATCAATTTATTTGTTACCATTACAACCACCAAAGCAACTTAAATTCACGTGCAATCATTTCATAATGTTAAAATGTTGCGAAACTCTAAAAAATAATATAGTTTAGATTTAGCTTTACTACTATATACACTTGCTGGATTAAAGTAAGTTACTAGGGTTACCTTTCATTAATGAACTTTTGTTCCAGACTTATGTTGATCCTTATTTTATTTCTTATATCAAAGTGCTCTTTCAGTATCTGAGTAATTCTTGAAGATATAGCTGTAGAATATAGGGAAATTATGGAAAGGCAACACATTGTCAAATCTAACCAAAAGCTTTTCTAGTTTCAAGTTTCCGTTTCATTATTAGTGAACTTGCAGTACAATATTGAGAGATGATACATGATCCATCAAATAGCTGAAGGTAATGCAGTCTAGTGCATTGATATTCCAGAGCAACACTCCACCTCTCCTGAATACCCTTATTATGAATAAGTGCTAATGGCACCATTCTAAGAACAGAGAAATCGCTACCATTGTAGTGCTTCTTTCTTTAGTTGCGATTTGCGCAGGATTCAGGCGTAGAGTCTAGACAATATTAGATAGTATGAGAATCTATAAGAATTTCATTCTCATTCATTATTTTAATTATTTAATTTACAATTTTAGTATTATATTGTTATATAAAATTAAGCATGTATAGTGTTGGGTCATTGAAACTAAATATTTCCATTCATTACTTTGATAAAATAAAAAGTAATCAAAATTTGGAAAAAAAAGCTGACCACTGATTTTTTGTAGAGCGAAACATTTACATAATTCAACCTAGGAAAAATTATCGATATGTTTATGTATTATATGCGATTATAAATGATTTAAGCAAATTGAGGTTAAGTGAAATGAAAATCACAATTCTTAGATACTTGCTTTTAATCTTTTTGGTTATAGTAACTATTGGTTGTATTGGTGACAATGGGGCTTCAGATGAACAGAGTGATTTCGATTACTATGTTGAACGTGGGAACTCATTTTATCAAATTGGGAATTATGAAGATGCAATAAGCATGTACAGTAAAGCATTAGAAATTGATCCTGGAAGATCTTCAAATATATGGGTATATCGAGCTTCATCTTATTATCTTTTGCAAATGTATTCAAATGCAGCATCAGATTATAAAAGGGCTATTGAATTAGGTACACGTGACATTGAAGTAAAAAAGTATTATGCGTATTCAGTTTATGGTACTGGCGATTATGAAAACGCTCAGAGGTTATTTAATAATGTATTGGAAAATGAGGCAAATGATCCTGTAATATGGGCTTACTTAGGTTACTCTCAATATGAACGTGGTTATTATGATGATGCATTAATATCGTTTGAAAATGCAATCGAACTAACTCCTGACCCATCATATTTAGATTATCATCACCTTGCATATTCACATCATTACTTAGGTAATGAAGAAAAAGCTCTTTATTATTTCGATAAAGCTATTGAGGTAAATCCTTATGATGAAGAACTAATACAGATGCGTAAAACTTTGTTGGAAAACTAAATATTGAACATTTTTTAAGAAGTGACATTTTAAGGAAAAATAAGTCACTTGCCATGTTATCATTTTTTTATACTGGCTTATTAAAACTTTCAATAGCTTATTCTATAATTTTAAGTCTGCTGTGCTAATTTTATTTTATTTTAATTCTACATAAAAATAGTTGTAAAAATTCTATTAAAAACAACCATGTTTAAAATATATATAATATATAGGAAAACTATATATTATTCTAAAAAATATGTATTAGTGAACTAAGTATGAAATAAAAAGATCTTGAGGAATTAACTCAATATATTAGAACAACTTGTAGGAAATATAAAAATGCATAACAGAGAAAAAAATTGCAGTAATAAATTAGATAAGGGGAAATTTAGCTGCAAGAAAAAAGCTACAAAGCAAAAAAAAATGGATAGTAATGAATTGGAAATCTATAGGTTTATTTCCGGTGGCTTTGATGCAAAGTGAGAAATTAGATGATTAATAACTAAAATAGAATATCAAATAGTTATGGTATCACTTATTTTAGCCTCAAATAAATGTTAGTTTTTGATATTTATGATAATCTATTACCTTGATAGTTACTTTTTTTGTATTTTTCATCCATTGAAATGCTATTTGACCGTTAAATTAGCTCAATGAAAAATCATCTAAAATACCTAAAATTTATTTATTTTCTTGGTTATTTCTTATCACTTGAATTAATATCTTCTCTTCTCATTTCTGCAAGTAATATGGATATCTCTTTTAAAATGGAGTTTGACATGGCAAGATGGTCTTTCGTACTCTGGAAATATTTGTTAGCTTCCTTTAATGAATTAGAATCGTTATTTGTATGATCTATTTTTTCAAGTGCAAATTGATGTTCAGTTTCAATTATTTCTAAGATTTCCAGGTAATCATCATATAAAAGTTCTAATTCATGAACATCCTTTCCATCATCTGAGAAGTGATGAATTTTCTTCTCTATTACGTTTACATTTTTGTTGCTACGATTTAAATATTGTTCTATACGCTGACTTGAGAGCTTGAGTGAGATATGTATAGCTTGTTCATTAGCATCATGCCATATGTTTCGAACATCTTGAGAAGAATTTATCAACTGATTAATATTATCTATATTCCCTACTCTATTTCTTTGAGACTCTAGTAGGTCAATATAGTGATCTATCACTTCAATATAAGCTTCCATGTTCTCCATCTCATATGCATTATGCTTAGCATCTTCAAGTTGAATTATCATGTAATCTATTGTGCTGTTCAAATGCGCTCTTGATGATTCAATAAAGATATCTGAATGTGGAGATACTTGCTTACTCTTAACCATCTCATTCATTTCATGGAAAGCTAAATTTGATTCCTCATAACTCATTCTAAACTGGATGGCCATATTTCTCCGTTCATGTCCAGGTGGTGTTTCTCGGAAAGTTTGCATTTTGCTCCTCATATCATCTCGTATGAAGCTCATGTTTTCAAGTTGATCGTCTCGGTGTGATACCTGTCTCTCACTCATATTATCCATTTTATCAAATTGCATTCTAGAGTTTCTGGTAGTTATGATTTTAGCTTCAGATGAAATTTTTTCAGCAGGTTTATCGATGTTTATATTATTTCTTTGTGTATATGTACTATTATCATTTGAACCATTTAATGTAACTAGATTGCTATGTGGTGAATTTACAGAACCTATGGTAACCAACAAAATAATAAAAAAAGTTAGTACTAAAATTATAGTTTTTATGTTATGCCTCATTAATAAAAAACCTCTATACTGAATAAAATTCCAGATACTTTATTTTATGTTCTGAAAGAACCTCTATGTTCAAAGAAATGCTTAATCCTATTTCTAACATTTTCAGGCATCCCAGTTTCATTAAATTCTTTATGTGGTCCCCTTTGATTTGAACCAATTTCACTCATATTAGTTCTATTATTAACAAAATCCTTAATTCCATCCTCATTCAACTTAGACATGTTAGAAGCAATTATGCTACGGTTTCTTTCCACGTTCTTTTGAGTTAAGTTCATATTTATGGCTGAGTTATTTTGTTTAATATTATCGAATGGACACTCAATGAGATTATTCCCTTCTACTCTTTTCTCAAAAGCGAAGTTCTTAAACATATTTATGCCCTTATTATTTACAAAGCCATTTTCATGAGAAAATGATTGACGGTGCTCATTTAACTCACAATTCACATAGGTTAAATTACTTTCATTTAATAACTTTTCGTTAATTGCACTCTCAGGTTCAGCAATGGTAGTAGATACTAAAGCTATTAATAGAGCTATCATTAGTATCGAAATAATAACTGTTTTTCTCATATGATTCCTCAATTTTTTACTGTACTTTATTTTGTAATAATTTGTTTACAAATGCTATAATGTACGGGTTAAATTTAACAATACTTTTTTTTAACAAACCTTAGAAAAAATAAAACCAATTTTAAAACTTTATAAAACTTTCAATATACAATAAATTCTTTATAAAACTTTATTTTTTGATTAGAAAGAAAAATTTTGCTTGAATGGAGTAATATGGAAGTCAAAATTGAGTGTAATTTAGCTCTAGACCGAAGTATTCTGTGGGTGGTTTTTTTCTCATGTTAACTTTTCCACAGTAATTTTAATGTCTACTTTATTTGCAGAAGTTGTGGCAGTTGATGATGTTATTGGAATCGCAAAGGATATTGCATTGAATGGATATGCAAGTTATGAGGAAATGATTAATTCAAGGAAGAAAAATGCTTTAATTATTTCACTTTGATGTTATTGGTATGCATCATAAATCTGCCAGGCATTATATGAGTTATATCTGGTCTTTTACAAATAAGTGATATGATGAACTTTGATGCTATCATGCAGAATTTAGGTCTAATATTTACAGGATTCTTGTTATGATAATTTACGGTATTATAGTGAGTGTTGCTTTAGTAGTAACATATTATACACTTTTTGTAGATGAACTTGAACCTATCGATGTATTTAAGAGAGCTTATGATTTCTTTATGGGCAATAAAAGCATCTATATCAATATTGTGGCTACTTACAGTTGTGGTAGTAATAGCACTTAGTTTTGTTGATGTACTTTTAATGCCTTTTGAATATGTATCTATTATTGTGTTGTTTGCCCTATTTACATTGTGGTGGAAGCTGTTATTTGGAGTAATATCGATTTCCATGGCATAAAACTCTTCTAAATAAGCTTTTATGAGCAACTGTCAATGGTATATACCTATAAGTTGACGTTGTTAAAATGAAATTAACTGAATTATTATTTTTCAATACCCTCTTCTTAAAATACTGACAAGTTCATCTGAATTAGGTATTTTTTTGTTTCTTATCTGATTGAAAACAGTTTCAACATCATATTCTATTCTAATTATCTCAAAATTTAATGAAACAGTATCAAACAGAATACAACAAGTTCTGCTATCTCCATCCCGTGGTTGGCCTACAGAACCTGCGTTAATGATAGTCTTAGAATCTATATTTCTTCTGAAAGGTACATGTGAATGACCTATAAATACAAAATCTGCTTCTACATCTTCAAGCATGTTTTTAATTTTATCACTAGAAGTTTCGGGCCTAATATACTCGTATATTGAATTAGGACTCCCATGGGTAAAATAGTATTTATGCCCATCAATTGTTTCTGTTAACGATAATGGCAATTTCTTTAAAAAGCTAATGTGTTGTTGTTGAAGTTCTTGAAATGTGAATTCCCTTGTAACCTGTGATAAGTGCTTATATTCATATCCACATCCGCAATCAATTCGATTAGCAACGGCATTATCGTGGTTTCCTCGAACTGTAGGTATTTTCATATCTTTTATCAATTCAATACATTCACGTGGCATAGGTCCATAATCTACAAGATCTCCTAAACAGATAATCTTATCAACTTTAATCTTTCTAAGCACTGTATCTAAAGCAACCAAATTCCCATGAATATCCGAAATTATCAACATTTGCATATTTGGAACCTCATATTATCTTTCATACCTCATTTTTAGATCCAATAAATCTATAACTATAAAAATATCGTCAACATTGTTCAAATTTATTGAAATGGATAGTTAAAACATTGCATTTCATTTTGAATCTATTAATAAAAACCTAATGTATATATTCTATATATAATATATAGAAGTATATATATTATATAGGTAAAATATATAGTCTAGTTTTTCATTTTTACATTCGTATTGATAGGAAAAATGACTATTAATGGAGATAAGATCGTATATGGATAGTAAAATGAAAAAATTGTTCCTTCTCTCAATAGTGGTTATGATGATCACAATGGTGGGAGTTGGATGCTTGGACCGTGATACGGGTGAACAATTAACAATTACTGGTTCTTCTACAGTGCTACCTGCATCACAAGCACTTTCAGAAGAATTTATGGTAAAGTATCCTGAACACAGAGTAAGTGTTTCAGGTGGTGGATCAGGTGTGGGTATTGCTGCAATGATTGATAATGAGATTGATATTGCACAATCTTCACGTGACATGCGACAAGAAGAGATTGATTCAGCTCGTCGAAATAATGTTGAACCAATAGAACATACCATTGCTTGGGATGGGATAACTTTCGTAGTACACCCAGATAATCCAGTTTCTGAATTGACATTTGAGGAATTGAAAGGAATATATACAGGCACTATAAGAAACTGGAATGAAGTTGGTGGCGAGGATCGAACTATCAGTGCAGTTTCACGTGATAGTAGTTCTGGAACATATGCTTTCGTAAGGGATGCTGTTCTAGATGGAGAAGATTATGGATCACATATACTTAGTATGGGAGCTACTGGTGGTATAGTACAGGAAGTATCTCAAAACAGGGGAGCTATTGGATATGTTGGATATGCATATCTTGATGATCGTACCAAGGCTTTGTCACTAGATGAAGGTCAAGGGCCAGTACCTCCAACTGCTGAATCCATACAATCCGGTGATTATTCACTTGCAAGACCATTACATTTCTATACAAATGGGGAACCAACAGGTTTGACTAAGGAGTTCTTGGACTTTGTGCTTAGTACAGAAGGACAAGATATTGTCATGGATGTTGGATATTTCCCAGCACGTTGAAATAATAAGGTATTGGATGATACTGACTTTACCCAAATTTTCATTTTTTTAAAGTTAGAATGGATTTGTGCACCTAGTAGCCTAGCTGCTATTAAAGGTCAGTATATAAATGTAATAATTAAAGGAATGGTTGATGAGAATGTCTTTTAAAAGATGGCACAAAGAAAAAATGATTGAATCAACATTATTTGCTGTAGCAACTGCTACAGTTTTAATATTGATTTTGATTTTCTTGTTCTTGTTCAGAGACGGATTAGGTCTCTTTGATACATATTCGTTTTCTACATTTATCACGGGTCAAGCTTGGCATCCGACATCGTATAATCCGCAATATGGATTAGTGCCATTGTTCCTTGGATCACTATTAGTAACTTTTGGTGCTATATGCATCTCAGTTCCGTTAGGGATAACTTCAGCTATATATATCTCGGAGATAGCTGATCCGCGAGTTTCTGAGGTACTCAAGCCTTTTGTAGAGATACTTGCAGGTATACCTTCTGTAGTTTATGGTTTTTTTGGATTGGTGGTACTTGCACCATATATCCAATTATGGTTGGATCTTCCAACGGGCCAGGTTGCGCTAACAGGCTCTATAATGTTATCTATTATGGCACTCCCAACAATTATCTCGATTGCAGAAGATGCAATTAGTTCTATACCTTCTTCTTTGAAGGAAGGATCATTAGCAATGGGTGCTACACGTTGGCAAACTATCTATAAGGTTGTATTACCAGCATCGTTATCAGGCATTTCAGCAGCAGTTATACTAGGTATTGGCCGCGCTATTGGTGAAACTATGACAGTTATGATGGTTACAGGGAATGCTGCGGTAATACCAGGAATGCCTGAAGGTATAATCGAATCTGTGAGGACAATGACAGCAACCATTGCACTTGAGATGGGTGAAGTGTCTATGGGGAGCGAACATTACCATGCACTGTTTGCAGTGGGTTCCGTCTTGTTCTTAACAACTTTTATACTTAATTTGATTGCAGATAGGATTAAAAACAGGTATAAATTCAAATTGGAGGGATCCTGATGAGTTTGTCTTCCCGTACCAATGAAAAACTTGCATTTACCTTCATCGGTCTTTCGATGCTCACAGTAGTAGCTTCAGTGTTGATAATATTATACTTTATAATATCTAATGGCTATACTGCACTTAGCTGGGAATTTCTAACAAGCATGCCACGAAGTAGGATGACTGAAGGTGGAATCTTCCCTGCTATCGTAGGTACAGTATTATTAATCGTATTCTCAATGTTAGCTTCACTTCCAATGGGTGTCCTAGCTGCTATATATTTGAATGAATATTCAAAACCTGGTAGATTCAAGTGGGCAATTGAAATGGCTATAAATAATCTTGCAGGTACTCCATCAGTTGTTTTTGGTCTGTTTGGTCTAGCTCTTTTTGTGAGATATTTTGGATTTGGCTCTTCAGTAATTGCAGCATCTTTGACATTAGGTATACTGGTGTTACCTGTAATCGTTCGAGCGAGTCAGGAAGCTTTACTTTCAGTTCCTATGGAATATCGGCATGCATCACTTGCATTAGGTGTTAGTCGTTGGGAGACTGTAAGGAAAATTGTGTTACCTACTGCATTACCGGGAATTGTAACTGGATCAATTTTGAGTATTGGCAGAGTTGCAGGTGAAACTGCTCCAATTTTATTCACCGGTGCCGCATATTTTATACCTCAATTGCCAAGTTCGATATTTGATAGGTTTATGGCACTTCCATATCATCTATATGTACTAGCAACTGACGGTGTTGATATAGAAGGAACAAGACATATTCAGTATGGTACTGCATTAGTTCTTTTGCTTGTGGTACTGGGAGTTAATACTATAGCTATATTGATCAGACGACATTACAGGAGAAAACTGAGACTAGGATGAACTTAATTTGGAAAGGATATTGAGATTATTAAAAAAATATTGAAGAGGTAATGATATAATGGTGAATGGGTTGTTTCAGGGACGTGATATTGGTATAAAAGTCAGTGACCTGAATCTTTGGTATAGTACTAACCACGCTCTTAAGCAAATTTCTATAGATGTGCCAAAAAATCAGGTCACATCTTTGATCGGTCCTTCAGGATGTGGTAAGTCTACATTTATTAGATGTCTTAATAGGATGAATGATCTTATAAGAAGTTGTAGAGTTGAGGGAGATGTTGTTGTTGATGGTACAAACATATATGACCCTGATATTGATGTTGTTGAATTAAGGAAAAAAGTTGGCATGGTTTTTCAAAAACCTAATCCATTTCCAATGTCAATAGCAGAGAATATAACTTATGGTCCAAAAATCCATGGTATTAAGAATAAGAATGAATTAAACCGAATAGTTGAAGAATCCCTTAAATCTTCAGCATTATGGGATGAAGTTTCTGATAGATTAGATAAGTCCGCTTTAGATTTAAGTGGAGGTCAACAGCAAAGATTATGTATTGCACGAACGTTGGCTGTCAATCCTGAAATCATTTTATTCGATGAACCTTGTAGTGCTCTAGATCCAATTTCAACTGCTAAGATCGAAGAATTGATAATGAATTTGAAAAAGGACTATACTATTGTTATTGTTACACATAACATGCAGCAAGCTGCTAGAATCTCAGATTATACAGCCTACTTTCTTCATGGTAAAATAATGGAGTATGGGGATACTGAACAGATCTTTGAGAATCCACGAGTTAAAAGTACTGAAGATTATATTACTGGTAGATTTGGGTGATTTAATGGTAAGAGAGAGATATGAAAATGAACTTTTAAAGTTGAAGAAGAAAATTGTCGAAATGGGTGACATGTCAAATGAAGTTATTCAGAACGGCATGCGGTCATTTATCGATCTAGATTATGAACTAGCCAAATCTACAGTTGCTATGGATGATGTTATTGATAATAAAGAGATGGAGGTCGAGACATCCGTTTTAAGACTGATCGCGTTACAACAACCAATGGCTGGTGACCTTAGATTAATTACATCTTGTCTTAAGATATCACTTGATCTCGAGAGAATGAGTGACCTTGCTGTAAATATCGCACTTTTATCGGAACGTATTGATGAAGAACATATCAAACCATTGATAGATACTGAAAAAATGGGCAATATCGCTTACTCTATGTTAAAGGATTCAATAATAGCGTTTGAAACTTCTGATATAGAATTAGCAAAACAAACCGCAAAAAAAGATGAGGAGATAGATAAATTATTTTATTCTGTATGGATGGAATTAATTGAAATGATGAGTTCTGTATGTAAAGATAATTCTCTTATAACCAATGCTTCAAATCTTCTATTTGTTATCAGGTACCTTGAGCGTATCGGTGACCATGCATGTAACATTTGTGAAAGTGTTGTTTACATGGTTACAGGGGAGAGAGTTGAGTTGAATTAAATTGAATTGATACTGACACATATATCTTTTTAATTATATTTTTTATATTTTTTATTATTCAAAATGTTTGTTTGTCAGCAATATTTAAACTTTTAAAAAGTATTGTTATCAAACAATTACTTTTAATTATTTTAAAATATTTGTGGAGTTTTTGCAATAAGACAATAAACATTATACTTATTCTTATATGTTAACCACATATTATTTTTACTAACATGAATTTATTTAATATTGAATCAGATGTATGCTAAATTGGATTTAGATTTTTTAATAATTAGTTGAGGTAAATCATGTCAGTTGCCAAGAATCTAACTAGGGTTCAAGATGAGATTGGAAACACTAAACTTGTATGTGTCACTAAAACCATTGAATCTCCAAGAATAAATGAAGCTATTCAAGCAGGTGCTAGTATTATTGGTGAAAGTAGAGTACAAGAATACGAAGAAAAAAAGGAAAATATATTACCATGCGAAGAAGTGCATTTAATAGGACATTTGCAACGTAACAAAGTGAAAAAAGCAGTTCAATTATTTGATGTCATTCAATCGGTTGATTCATTGAAAGTTTTAAGGAAGATTAATAAAAGGGCTTATGATATTGATAAAATCCAACGAATTTATCTTCAGATAAACATTGGTGACGAACCCCAAAAACATGGTTTTAAGTTAAGTAGCATAAATAACTTGTTTCCTAAAATAAAATCTTTTAACAGTGTTGTTGTAGAAGGCCTCATGTGCATTCCACCATACCTTCCACCCGAAAAAACACGTCCATATTTTAGTAAAATGAAAAAACTTTATTATGATCTTAGTGTGAATAATCAGGGAAATATAGAACTTAAAGAACTATCAATGGGAATGTCAAATGATTATCCAATAGCTATTGAAGAAGGTGCTACTATAGTTCGTATAGGCTCTGCTATATTTGGGAAACGGGAAAATTAGAAACTAATAGATAATTTATAGTTTCATTCAATTAAAAGAGGTTTATCGGCTAAATTTAATGCAAAATATAAAGGTTTGAATCTACATTAAATGAAAATAAATTTAATTTACTAAAAAGATTTTAATTACTAGTAAAAATTTATTAAATTATATTTTACCTTTATACTGTAGTTCAAACCTGATAAAATTTACATTTCAATGCAGTTCTGCCACAGACCGTGTATATTACAATATTCTAGTGCACAGAATGCTTTAAATTCATCGATATTGTTTACATGGAAAGAAGCAACAGGTTCTGTATGCACCGGCTCAAAACTCATTTTACCAAAATTAATGGTTTGTCCTTTTTTTGTAACTCCGTAAAGTTCTACCCATTCTATATGATGCTCTACAGTATTTGGATGCGGAACTTCCTTTCCTACTACTACACGTACAAAATCAACATTAGCTTGCCCATGACCCCTTATAATCTCTATTTCGGGTACATGTTTTTCTTTACCCTCAACTTCCTTTCCTTTCAAAATATCTGCAAATTCCATATTTGTATCTCCTATAAACTTCAAAATATAAATTTAATAATTTAATTCTTATCTTTTACTATTTGACTAATATTCAACTTAATTTAAACTTAGTTTATCTGTGTAAATGTTCTACTAGCTAGATCTTTATCTAGCATAAATAGACCATTACCATCATTTCCTATTAATTTAAGCTTTGCTATCATGTCATTATCATTGGCTTCTTCTTCGATTTGTTCAGTAACAAACCACTGTAGGAAAATCTGTGTAGCATAATCCTTTTCTTCATATGCAAGTGCTACAAGGTTATTTATAGAACTTGTGACAAATTGTTCATGTTTTAATGTTGCTTGAAACATCTCTAGAGGTGTACCAAATTGTTCAGGTGGCTTTTCGATATTTTCTAATGTAACCTTACCACCTTGTTCATTGACATAATCATATATTTTCATTGCATGTGCCATTTCTTCATGATATTGAACCATGAACCAGTTACCAAATCCATTTAGTCCATCGTGTGTGCACTGTGCTGACATGGCCATGTAAAGGTAAGCTGAATACATCTCTTTATTAATTTGTTCATTTAGAGCTTTGTTCATTTTTTCAGTTAACATTATTTCCCTCCATATTATTCTTTTACTTTAACATTATATTACTATTATCTCATAACCTTCATCAATATATTTAGACATACTAGGATGACCAGACATATCATCGCATATAGGAAGGCCTTGTTCTTTTGCATCTTCAAGACTACCCATTTTATTCGAACAAGCTTTACAAACACAGTCTATTAGGCCAGCACTTTTTACTTTCTCATAGAGTTGAGCTATTGGACTATTTTCGCCTTGTGATTCCTTTATCTGCTTGGTCGCAGATCCTTCTATTACCAATTTCACATCAAATTCTTTTTGTTTCATATCAAGTACATTAAGTAAAGCATGCATAAAGCACATTACTTCCCCGTTAAATGCATATACAACTATCTTACGAGTCAATTAACCACCTTTTTAATTAATAGAAAGTAACTTATTTCCCCTGTACCATATATATGTAAGAAATTCTATAAGAAAATTGTGGAATATGGACATTATACTTAAAAATATAGAAGTACTACAAACTTATTTTAAAAATATTAATAAGGTTTAAAGCTATTAGATTTTTTATTTGTACTAGGTTCGATGAGTAAGAGTACATTACCGTGTTTGTTAACCACTTCAAAATGCATTTCAATCACATACAGGTAGAATAAAAATATATTTAGAATAAAGAGTAGCTGGTATGGTATAACAATCTTGAACTTAATTAAGGTTATAGATTTAACTTTTAAATTTTAAGAAATTATGGCAATGTTACAGCATTTTTTCTGTGCGAGAATATTTAGGTTAACTGTATTAGTAGTTTAACTGGGATCTAAGATAAGTACCTAAAGTTTGCTCAATTTCTTTTTGTTTTAGACTGTTTACCTAACATAACCTCAGTTGACTTTATAATTGCAAATACTTCATCTCCTTCCTTTATATCAAGCTTGGATACAGCTTCTTGAGTTATTACTGAAGTAATTATAGTAGGGTCAATTTCAACTTTTACTTTAGATATAACATCACCTTGATCGACTTCAATAACTTTACCTGAAATCTGGTTTCTTGCAGTTATCTTGAGACCAACATTTTCCCAAAAAGTATCGTCTTCTACAGTTTCATGTATAACGTTCTGATAGGAATCATATTCTTCTAGAAGGGTTTTAGCATAATTTGTTAGAAATGTACCTTGATTCTTCCCACCTTTTACTGTGAATACAACTTTTTCATCACTATTTTCTTCAATTGTTCTGAGCATATTCCATGCATGTTTATAGGATATGTTCAATTTCTTACAGGCCTTATTGAGGGAACCTTCTTGGTCAATTGTTTTTAGAAGAGCTGCTTTACCTTTACCCATAATAGTTTTCCCATTCTTATCAATCCAAACTTTAGCTTTTGCATCCATTATTCAAATCTCCCGAAAAGATACTATTAATTTACTATTATAGATAAGTTTTAATTTCTATACTTAAAATATTATACGTCCTGAAAGGAAATCTTTTGTAACATCTTCATGTGGATTTTCAAAGAACTCGTTTTTAGAATTTATTTCAATGACCTTACCTTTATGCAACAAAGCTATTCTATCAGCCATGCGTCGAGCTTGAAATATATTATGGGTTATCATAACAATGCTGCTATCAACTTCTTGAACATATTTTGATATGATAGTTTCAATTATATGAATGTTTGCTGGATCTAAGTTGGCTGTAGGTTCGTCAAGTAGTAAAACAGTAGGTCTAAAAACTATTGCTCTTGCTAGAGCTACCCTTTGTGCTTCACCACCAGATAATTTGTCAGCTCTCCGACTTTTCAATTTTAAAAGACCAAGATCATCTAATATTTTCTCTATACGTTTCATTTCATTTTCATCTATCTTTTTACCACGTATCTTTAAGGGATAAATAACATTATTCCAGACAGATGTTGTCATTAATGCAGATCTCTGGAACACTGTAGTAACCTCTCGTTTAAGGTTGAGAGGTGGGACTTGACTTGGCCCATATGTTTTTCCAAGAAACCTTATGTGCCCTGTATCCGTGGTTTCAATGAAATTCATTAATTTTAACAAAGTGCTTTTGCCTGCACCACTAGGCCCTACCAGACAGAAAATTTCACCTTTTTTAATGTTCAAGTTCTCAACTTGAAGTACGGTTTTTCTTGCATAAGTTTTAGAGATATTTTCCATTTTGTATGTGAACTCTTCATTCATTACCTCTAAGCTCCTTGTTCTGTAGGCGAAGCATTGTGAAATTCACTATGAATGCAATGGTCAAAAGTATAATCCCAAATGCTATAGCTATACCAAAATTACCTTTTCTAGTCTCTAAGACAATAGCGGTGGTCAACACACGTGTAGCACCTTCAATATTACCTCCAACAAGCATTACAGCACCAACTTCAGAAATAATTGCACCAAAACCTGCTATGATAGATACTAATACACCTAACCTTGCTTCTTTTAGAGTAGCTAATGTTGCTTGTGCTTTTGTAGCACCTAATGATTTCAATTGCTGGATAAGGTTTTTGTCCACACCCATCACAGCTGTCATGGTAAAACCTGCAACTAGTGGAAATGAAATGATTGATTGTGCCATGATCATGCCATAAGGTGTAAATAACCATCCAAATGATCCCATAGGCCCACTTGAAGACAATAAAATGAATACGAACAAACCTATTACAACTGGTGGAAATCCCATGCCTGTATATAATAGAGCTGTTACTAATGCTTTACCTGGAAAATTGGTTAGCCCCAAAAAAGCACCAAGTGGAATACCAATCAGTGCTGCTAAGACAAGTGCAGTTCCAGAAACTTGCAGTGATACAGCTATTATATCCAGCACATATGAGTCCATTGAAATTAGTAAACTAAGTGCTTCTAATACACCTTCTGCCAGAATATTACTGCTCATCTCAATGGCCACATCCTATTCAGATTATCTTATGTATTTACTAAAACTGGTACACTAACTGCAACTTGATTAATGGCATTTATATTATTTTCAACATCTGCGTCAGGGAAAAACAATGGCTGACCATACTCATCTTTACCAAACTCGCCAATCTTTTCTTGTATATCCTCACGCACAAAGAACTTGACCATTTCTTTAGCACCTTCATGGTTAATACCACTGAACTTATCCGGGTTCACAGGAATAATTCCGTAAGGATTGAATAGTTTTTCCTCTCCCTCAAATACAATTTGAAGTTTTGGAATATTGTGTTTCATTGATAGATAGGTTCCCCTATCAGCAAGTGTGTAACTCTCCATCTCATTAGCTGTTATCAAGGTTTCACCCATGCCCTGTCCTAAAGATCTATACCATCCAGCTGTAGATGTATCAATACCTGCTTCCTCCCAAAGACTTTTTTCTTTAACATGAGTTCCTGATTCATCTCCTCTTGATGAAAAAGTAGAACCATGATATTCAATTGCCTTAAGTGCTTCTTCTACAGTTTCTGCAGCTTTAACATCCGCTGGATCATTGGCTGGACCAAGAATAACAAAATCGTTATACATTAAAGAATAACGGTTAGTTCCATATCCTTCTTCTACGAACTGATTTTCCAACTCTCTTGCATGTACCATTAATATATCTGCATCGCCCATACGTCCGATTTCCATTGCCTGTCCAGTACCTACAGCAATAACTTGTACTCGATACCCACTTTCTTCTTCAAATATAGGTAATAATTCCTTGAGCAATCCTGAATCATCAGTACTTGTTGTCGTTGCAAGTGTAATAACCTGCTGGGATCCATCGTCATTTACCAAGACAAAAAAAGCTAAGCCCACAACTATAATTACAGAAGCAATAATTGCACCTATAACATAATTTTTTTGCATCATTTTTTCCTCCAAACAGTTAATTTAGATATGTTTGAGTCAACATAATGATATATAAGGAAGTTGGTCACTCTATAGTTTTAATAAAAAGTTTGAATATTAAGTTATTTTAAAAAGGCTAGGTAAAAGAATAAAGTAAACATACTTTATACTGGACTTAACATAAAGTTTGGATTTCCACAAAAAAAATTATTTTTGGAGTTGAATATGAAAAACACTTTCTCCTAATACATCTGATATTTTATATGCAAGCTCAAGAGACAGATTCTAACTAACTTTTTTAATCTCTCAAATAATTATATAGTTACAACTTAATGTTGCAACTAAACCTTATGAAAAATATATAAAATTTTGCTAAGGTTTTAAGTTAAATATATGAATAAATTTTAGAAGGAAACCAAAAAGTCAAAAAAATAGTATCAATTGTGCTTATTAGAATAGTATACTTTAATTATGTGTAGTTATTACTTAATTATAAAGGAGGTTATCTTTTTGGGCATGGTTAAAGATTTTGATATTTGGATTGAAACAAATAAACATTTGGGTAATGGGCAAGGGGAGAAGATATTTAATTTAATGCTTGATGACATGTTAATTTGCAGGCTTTCCCAGCATTCAAAGGAGATTTACCTAATAGGAATGAAAGCAGTACTAAAAACAGTTCCAGATGTTGATTATTTTAATTTAACAGAACAAGACATAAAATTTATTCGGGGTAAACTTGTTAGAAAATATGAAAATCCGGCAACTGTGGCCCAGTACGAAAGATCGTTAAGGAAGTGGGTTGGTGTGTCCAACCAAAAAGGGCTTTTAGAATGTATAAAAATAAAAAATGTAAAATATGAGTCAAAAGAGCCTGAAGAGGTTTTAACAAAAACAGAAGTTGAAGCTATTATTGATACATGTAATAACCCGCGAGATAGGGCTTTATTTGCGTTGTTGTATGACTCTGGTTGCAGGATTGGCGAGCTTTTGTCGATGCGTGTCAAAGATGTAAAATTTGACCAAAACGGAGCGCTTGTCAGTTTTCCAGAAGGAAAGACAGGGTATAGAAAAAACAGGGTTGTTTTTGCAGCCAGCTACTTGCGTGTTTGGGTTGAAAACCACAAATTAAACACCGATCCGAATGCACCCTTATGGTTATCAAGAAAAACCAGTTCTAATGAACCACAACCGTTGAAATATCAAGGAGTTGCGTTACTTCTAGAAAGGCTTGTTAAAGAGTGTGGGATTGAAAAGAGGGTTCACCTTCACTTATTTAGACACACAAGGGCCTCAGAGCTGGCGAACACTTTAACCGAGCAACAACTAAAAAAGCAATTAGGTTGGACTCAAGGCAGTTCTATGGCTGCAAGATACGTTCACATGAACGACAGGGATCTAGAAAATGCAATTTTAAAATCTTCTGGTGTTGAAGTAGATGAAGAAGGCGCAGAAATTGGCATAAGACCTATTAGGTGTAACAGATGCAAAGATCTTAATCCACCAAATGCAAAATTTTGTTCTAAATGTGGTTTACCAATTGATCAAGGAATGTCAGAAGAAAATATTAAAAATGTGAATGAAGTTTTAGACTTATTAAAACAAAATCCAGATTTATTAATAAAAGCTTTGGATAAATTGAACGATGATTAAAAATTGGTTTTGGTTTTCTTCTTAAGACATACCTACATGGCTCTGTGTGTCTTGAGAAGGCTCTCAAAAGCTCCAGGTTAAGAGTAAAATCTAATCTAATAGTAAAGTATGGGTTTGATTTTGTACATATACAAATCAATTAAAAACATTAAAATAGCTAAAATAAAGCTCACCATTAAATTTTAAATTATTAGTTAATGGTTTTGTATGGGTGTAAGAAAAAAAGTTCTTTAAATCGCTTTAAAACATTCATTTTAAATTATTTAATTCTGTTTCTCTTTAATCCAAGAACCATTTTTAAAAATATAACCAAACTGATTCAATCTATTAACGATTAAATTTGGGCTTACATTTAAAATTTTAGCTATTGCATTAGCAGAAAGCCCTTTATCCAAATATTGTTCTATTTTTCTTTTCGGGATCTCTTTCTTTGGCCTATGGCATATAACCCCAGAAGCTTCAGCCCTTTTTCTGCCTGCAACCATTCTTTCTTGAATAATTTCTCTTTCAAATTCTGCAAATGCTGCCATAATTTGCAACATTAGTTTTCCCATGCTGTTAGAAGTGTCAATTGGTTGGTTAATTGCTATAAACTCGATTCCTAGATCTTGCAATTTTTCAATACTTACCAAACAATCAACTATTGACCTTCCGAACCTATCAATTTTTGTAACCAAAACCAAATTAAATTCTTTTTCTTGAGCAGCTTCAATCAAAGCTTTATAACCCAACCTTTCAGAATCTTTTCCTGAAACGCCATAATCAACAAATTCTTTTACTACTTCTATTCCTTTGTCAAAACAATATTTGTTTAATTGTTCTTTCTGGTCAGAAATACTATTTTTCTGGCCAACCGTAGAGGTTCTTATATACAACCCTGCTTTCATGTTATCTCCCCAATCAAAAACAATATATGTATGTTAAAAGTTAGTTTATATATAAAGTTTCAACTTATAGTATAAAAAAGCATTTCAATAATTATTCGTTTCAGTTATAATAAAATAAATAAAAATAACTTATAATTATATAATTAACCTTTTTGTACAATAATTAGCACAAAAAGGCAAATAAAAATAATAAATTAACCTTTTTGTACATTAAATTATACAAAAAGGATATTTGCAATTTATTTATGTGGCACAATTATTATATTTTCAAGTAAATTATTTTTAAAAACTTGAACTTCGGTTGAGCCATCTTTTAAAGTTCTTGCATAGCATTTATGTTCTGGGGATTCAATATATTTTTTTAGTTTCATGATTTCACCTTCTTAAACCAACGTTCTTTAAAATATCAGTACCTTTTTTAACTGGATTATCCCATTTTCTAAATATTCTATCCATTTCTTGATCTGTTCCAAACATACCTTTATCAGTTGATGCTAAATTAAGTGGCATACTCGGAGGTATAAATCCACGTCTTAGTCTCTGTGGTGGTCTTGGTGGTCTGGTTGTCCTCCTGGCACTCCTAACTTGATCTACTGTTCTTCCAGTATCCCTTGCTTCACTTAAATCTCTACGATATCCACTATCTTGCAGAGGGCTATAACCCCCGTCTCTTGCTCTAATTGTTCCCATATTGTTTCACTCCTTAAATTATCGAAGTTAAAATATAAAATCCTGCAGCAAAACAAATAAAAAACTTTAAAACTGTTATTACATCATCATAGCTATTTCGTTCATTTTCCAAAATTTTAAACCCCCAAATCTTCCTCATTAACTGCCTCCGGGTTTGAATAGGTGCAAACATCTATTTTTTTTGGCGAAGGCACACCCCAACCCATTTCGACATAAGCATTGTATAGTGAACTATAATAAGCGTTAATAGCTTCAAAACCAATAGTATCGAACAACGAAATTTTTATTGTACGATCCGTTAAAATTCCTTCTTCAACTCTGTATTGTGGTGGTGAGTTGATTAAGTCTTCAAAAGTACGAACCTCTTCAAAAGATTCTGGTAAGTATTTCTTCAAGTATGGTTTCATGATATTATAAAAGTAAACCAAACACCCCAAAACTTTCCCTGTACTCATTCTAAGAGGTCTATTTTCAAGCTTCGCAAATCTTACTTCGTTAATTGCATAAGTTGCAGCTTCTTGGGCTTCTTGAATTTGTTTTAGTGCAGCCGACCTTCCATAGTCATAAGCTTGCTTTTCTATCGTTGTCATTTTAAGTTCCTCCCTGCTTTTATTTTAAACTTGATTTGATATTTTTTTGTTCTTGGTCTTGGTACGTTGTGAGGTTTTTCTAAAAACTGTTTTAACCTTTCATACTCTTCTTTTGTGAGTTCAAGAGGCATTTGTGGCACCTTCATTATTTTCTAACCTTCTGGAAACTGTATCCCTCGATACACCTAAAACTTTAGCAATTTTTCTTTGACTAAAACCCTCAATTTCTAAAAGCTTTTTTGCAATTTCAGACTCCCTTTCTACAAGCTCAAACTTTGATTTATTTGAAAATTCTTTTTTCAAAGATTCGATTTCTTCTTCTTTCTCTTTTTCTAGTTTTTTAACCTTGCTTGAAAGCTTTTTCACTTTTTCCTCTGGAGACACAGAATTTATTGAAAGCCCAAATCTATTGAAATATTGTAAAGTGTAATCGTGTTTCATATCACACATTTTCTTATATTCAACGTCTTTATCTAAAGATCCCCATTGCACAATTTCGACTTTTTGTTGATATAGTGTTCCATCATTGTCGTCCACAGTAACCCTTTTTACATCGGCAACACCCCTTCTTATAACATGGACCCTGATGTCAGCTAATTCTAACATTCTTTTGTCAAGCATTGAAGTTGTGGGTAAAGTTACTATTGTATGAATTTGCCTGTACCTTAACATTGCCCAGGCATGAGTAAGATTTACGTTATTGTTTGTCATCGACCTTCTATTATCTGCTGCTTGCTCGCCTTCATCTAAAATAATACATGAACCTGCAGGAAGCGTTTCGTATAATTTAATATAAGTATTAATATCAAAACAAGCCCTTTCAGCAGACCAGTTAGGATCCATAGCTCTTGCAAGACAAACCGCAAGTGTAGTTTTTCCTGTACCTGTTTCGGAGTTTCTTGCAGTTATAATCATTTTCACATCTCGCTTATTTCTTTCTCTATTTTTAAAGAAGTTTAGCAAGTAAGAATCTTTAAAATCAATTTTATTTATCAACAAATTGATACCACCACTTTTTGATGTCAGATTTATGTTTTTATTTCTTTTTTTGTTGAAACCGTTAGCTTCCTCTCGATTTAATCAAAAATTTGCCATATTTCTAATTATATTATATTATGCCTCAAACAATTTTGCCGGTCGACCACCACCCAGAAACATATAAGCCTTCTAAGTGGGGGTTAGATAGTGATTTTTCAACAAAGAACTTTATTTTAAAACCACTATCTAAGCTATAATATATAGTTTATAGTATAAAAAGTTAATTTTTTTATAACCAATAGTTATTAAAATTTAAAAAAAAGCTTTTTAGCTATGCGTTTTTGTGTGTTTTCTATATGGTTACCTTGAGGGCTTGATGCCGAATATATTTTTATACGCACAGTTAAATATTTATTTCACACATATTTGCAAAAATTGTTAGTTCATAACCCGACAACATTCACCTCCCAGTTATCTTTAAAAGTTTTTCATCTAACAACGGTTTTATTAAATTTAAATTTAAAATCCGCAAACGTTTTTGCTTCTTTGCAGATTCGAAACTCTTAGCCAAATCTGTATCAAGCTCATTTACTGGAATAGTAAAATCAAGTTTTGTCCGCCAACCCCAAATCCAAAGAGGGTCCATACCAGTAATAGTGTTTGATAAACCATATTTCAATCCTTTATATTGTTTATATATCTCAAACACATTCGCTTTCCCTGTTTTTACCTCGTGAATAATTCTTTTTTGAATAGGTGGTTGAATAGTGTTTTCTGAATCAAAGCTCTTTTTTTCAAGGACCCAAACAACATCGCAGATTTTATGGTTTATAAAATCATTATTTCTTTTAGCAAAGTATAAGGCCCTTCCAATATGGCTTTTTAAATCATATTCTTGTCGAGATTCAACAATGGTATATTTCTTCAAAGCTGTTGTTGGATATGCAACTAAAAATTCACCAAATACTTTATGGCAATCATACAAAATTGCAGCCTTGAATAGTTCATGAAGGTATGGATCGGAAGTATTACTGGGAATCAACCAGTTCACCCCCTCGAAGCCAATCTTCGCTTAAAGTTATCCTGGGGGATCTACCAACAGACCTATCACTTACAACCACCCCTTCAGCTTCCAATTTATCTAATGCTCGGGATAAGGTTCTTCGACATATCCCAAAAGATTCCAGTTCTTTTTTACTTAATTTAAGGTCCTTTGTAGATTTCTTAACCCTAGAAACATACCAAACACAAACAAACAACCTAAAAGAAGTACAAGGAAGCTTTGCCAGTTTTTCAATATATCTTTTTGGAATATTTGGAACAAAAGGTTCTTTTTGGGTGCCCATTATCAACCCCTCCAGTTAGAACCTATTCCAATATATCCCGTATATCTATACAATCCAGAAGTGTATTGTAATATATTATTATAATATATCCAAAAGATAAATAGAATATATAATATACAATATATTAGACGGGTAGGACAAAGTTGTATAGGTAAAAGGACAAAGTTGTATAGGTAAAAGGACAAAGTTGTATAGGTACTTAGGACAAAGTTGTATAGGTACTTAGGACAAAGTTGTATAGGTGTAAAAGGGAAAGTTGTCATTTCTTTCCCTCCAAGTTATCTAAAATTCTATTTACTTTATCCCAGGTATCTCTTCCTCTAGGGTCCATGTATCTATCTGGAAATGAAATAAGATCAACATCGGTTTTTACCCTATTACCAGAACCTAAAACAACCTCACTAGCATCTTCCATTAACTTTTGAGCAAAAGGAATAATCTCGTCAACCTCACTTGTATAGCACTCAACAAGTAGAGCATCATGAACCGGAGCAATTACTTTTATCCCCTCCTGCCTTAAGAAAATGGTAGCTATCCTTAAAATTTCAGCGCCGGCTGCTTGCATTGGCCAGTTTTTTATGGTATCCTCTTTTGAATTTATACCAATAGTTCGGCATGTCCAACCAAAACAAGTTTGCATTTTTTTTGAGAGAAGTGCAACGTTGAAATATTGCTCACTCCAATTCCAGTATTTTGCAAAAACTCTTCTGTGGTGCCTAAGTAATTCTTTAGCATGTGCGGGTGTTTTTCCTAGCCTCATAGCTAATGAATGGGATTTCATTCCATACTGGACTCCCAAAGTACAAGCTTTAAAGGCATCTCTAACTTCTTTGTGGGTTTCTTTTGTTGCTTCTTTTGGAGCTGCGCCGGCATATTTAGCAAGTGCAAGGTAAGGATCCCCAGAAGTATATGCTTCTTTCATTTTTTCGTCGTTTGACAGAGCTGCTGCAATAGCGAATTCTTGTTGCGAATAATCAATATACGCAAGCGTTTTTTCTGGTTCCGGTTTTATTAACCCTCTGAGCCAAACAGCAGGCCCAAAAATAAAGTTTGCATTACTGGGTGTATTTCTTCCAGTTTTTGTTCCAAAAGGCGAAAGCATACATCTATTTCTTCCGTCAGAACCAACAGCCAACTTATTTAATTTCAATTGACCAAGAATATATCGAAGATCTCTTAAACTTTGAAGTTCGGGGTATTTTTTAACCATATCCTTGAAAGTATCATCATCGGTTCTTAGCTTTCCAGTTTCAGTTCGTGGCCAGTTAATACCTCTTTTTGCAAGATAATCTTCAAACCTATCAAGTTTAAAAGTTGTACCTTCATAAATACCAAATTCCTTGTCAGTTTCAGTTATGAGCTCCATTTTTAAATTTTCAAAGTTGTTTTGAAGTTTCTTGTAAAAATTGATATCTATTGGTATACCAAAATATTCCATTTCAGCAACTGCAACCATATACATACCCCGCAATAAAGCCAAATCTTGATTTAATTCAGGCTTCATTGCTTTGTATAACTCAACAGTTGCTTCAACATCGGAAGCACAATATTCCAAGATATTTTGTTTTTCTTCATCGGTATATGGTGGACCTTCAAGAATTCTATCTCTCATACCATCTTTATAAACATCTGATACTGATTGTATTCCAAACGTACTGCATGCAGCTAAAAGACCTCTTCTAATTCCTGGTATGCCATTAGTAATTGTTCTAAATTCTGCATATAGATCAATTACGTTTTGTGGTAAATCCCAATTTAAATTTAAGTGGCAACGCCATTCTGCACTTGAATAATATGCAACCAATAATGTATTTTCATTAACTGGGAATGGAGGATTTTTTGGTTTATCCTCCAACCATTGTTTAACAGTTTTACCAGTTTCAACACATTGAGCAACAACACAAATTGGTTCTTGCCTTTCCCCCTTTGGTGCCAGAAATTCAAAGTCAACAACCCAAGTTTCATTAAACTTCATTAAACTTCACCCCTTAACTTTTTCAAAACTGGGTGGTCAGAAGAGTCGATTAACTTATCTTTAAAAGCTAGGTTCAAAGCATCATTGAATGTTTTTGGCTCTTCGGGCCAAATAGGTTCATCTAATTTTGCTAAAGGTTCGTGTCTTTCATAGGTTCCAATAGATCTGTTTGCAACAATTTTAATCCATTTTGTTTTAGCAATTTCGTAAGCTTCCAGTCTGGAACGATTGTATTCGTTATGTTTTCCGTCTGCATCTGGAAGAGCCACTTCAGAAATTAATAAAATATTTGTTGAATATGTTATTGCTGTATAAATTCTAACTTTTTTCAACAAGCCTAAAGCTTCCAATTCGGGTGCAAACTCTGGCAAAACTAAATATTTTTCATCATCACCATCATTTAGGTCAACTAGAAGTGTATCTATTTGCCAGTCAGGATCGTCTCGAATTTGAAAGAATTCTGTTTTGTTTGGTTTTCTAACTGGAATCTTTGTGATTATTTTTTTAGTTGCAAAGTTTTGGTCGAAACTTGCATCTAACTTGATATCTTCAAAATTAAAAGGCATTAAATGCACCTCCAAGGCAACTTAACCCAAGAAACAACGTCTTTTGTTTCTCTTTCTAAAATTAGGTCGTCTACAAGTGAATTGTATTTTTTCAAAATATAGGTATCATTTTTATACTTGGAATGCATATTTCTATATGCACACAAGTTTTTTCCAAGGCCTTTTGCCGAGGCCTGAACTCTTTTTTCACCCATTTGTTAACTCCCCCTCTGCGAGTTCTTCAACAGTTTCCATTAAAGCCCTTTCAAAAGGTGAGCCAAATTTTTTCAAATACGATACACTTTCTTCTTTTTCTTCCAAAAACTTAAAAGCCCAAACTTGCAAATCCTTTTTATTAGTTGTGTTATTCTGTAACATGCTAGTTTCCTCCAAAGGATCTAGTTTTCATCGGTAGCAGGCTTAGGTTTGCGGCCATCGTCTGTTGCCGGTGAAATAATCAATTTGTTGTTTTCCATCGATACATTGAAAGGTTGACCCTTTTCAAATCCCCAAAGCCTGATTAAGTGTACAGGCACACCCAACCAGTATTGGCCTTTGTTGTTTTTTTGTAATTTTCTTATTTCAGGCATGTTCATACCTCGATAACTATATATGGTAGAAATATTATAAATAATACTAACAGATAGTACTAAAAAATATTCAAGGTGTTAGTATGGTAAATTTATCAAATAAACAAAAAAGAAAACAAAGCCTAGATATAGTTTTAAAATACGTTCCAAGCTTTGAAGAAGGGCCTCTAGGCTTTACAGATATTTATAAACGTATAATCAAGTACGAGACAAAAAAAATGAGTAAAACCACCTTACATAATGCACTTCAAAGTTTAATACATTTAGATCATGTGCTTTCTTTACCTCAAACCGAAGGTGGTAGAGGTAGAAAGGGGTTTGTTTATGCTCGCTCTTCTTCTTTAAAGTCTAAAGAACGTTATTTAGCATTTTGGAAAAAAGGGGTTAATGATATAGATTCTAAAAAATCTTCCCAAAGAAGAAATACAGAAATAGCCTTTCTTTTGTCTGGTGCTGTTCATACAGATATATTGAAACCACTTATAAGTGAACTTGTCCGATATACAAACTACAAGGGAAACAAAGAGGAATCAAAAAAAAGGTTACATACCTATTTAGAGCTTGGTTTATTACCTTACATCGAAATGCTTGCAAAGTACTTAGAAGACATTCCCATCACACCAGAAAGCGAAAAGAAGTTTTGGCAACATTGGAACAGTTTCCCTGAATATATGAATGAAGTACTAAACCCTGAAGCTTTAACGCCTAATGCACTAAAAGAATATGAAGATTGGTGGGAAGAGGAACAAAGGATTTTTGAACTGTCTGAGAAAGACTATCCAGATACACCGGAAGAATCAATCGAAGATTGGGATATTTCTTAAAAACATATATATAGATTTAGTAAATATAGTATATTTTAATAACTACACAAAACAGTTGGCTATTAGAATAATAACTACATAAAATAATACAAGCTATAATCAGAAGTAGAAGAAAAATCTACAACATTTTTTAGGAGCAATTAAAATAAAAGGTTTGAAGATATAGACATATTTTTAATGTCTATATTTGATAAGAGCTAGTCCAAATACAGCTAGAATAAGTATTAACACATAGGCTCCAGGCATAGGTATTGTGGGGATTTCACTCTTGGCATAAATTGTTTCTAGTTCCCCAGGACCTGATATGTTCCATTGAGCGGTGTTCTCTGATACTACATCGGCATTAGTTTCTACTATTGGCCCAGGCATTTCTAAATTGTAAGTTAGTGTGAAACCGGAATACATTTGTAGCCTATCACTTGCAAGTTTATCTTCAAAAACCAGGTAACCATTTTCGACTCTAGAAGTAACTTCGATTATTTCAGGATCAGCATTATCAAATTCCATAATTACAGTGACTGTTCCTTCTTCCCAGGTTTCGCTATAAGTACCACCCATTCGCTCGACTTCTTGTTCTAATGGTTCTTCTTCATTAATTAAGTCATAAGTTATACTATCCATTTCTAACTTAATATCATAGTGATTTATATTTCCATCTCTGTCAATTTTTGAATCTATGGTCATATCAACACAGCCACTAAGTAAAAGGACTGTAGATAGAACTAATATGAGTAAAACAATTTTCGATTTCATTTAATGCCTCAACTATTAAAAAATATTATTATATTTATATAAACGTAACTGTGTTATATATAACTTTTCGGAGGCTTTTCAGTTTAGGATTAATACCTTTAGGATTGAATATATCAATCAATTTCACATTATCTTTTGAGAATTTATGGTAATCTGGCTTTTGGCTTGAACATAGGGCTGAAGTATGAATATACTATAATCTATTGGTTATTAAAATTTCAACTACAGTAAATCTATAAAAAATAATCTTATATTGTAGCAACGATTTTTTAATGAATTTTCTAACAGATTTTTTAGGGTTTAATTTTATAATCAAAACCTTCTTATACAAAAACTATAAATAATATTAAACCGGTAATAGGTTACTGTTTACCTGATAGGTGAAATATATGATAGATAACTTAAACACAAAAAAAGTATCTTACCTTAGAACAGTTCTGATCACTGCACTTGTTCTATGTTTTGTTTTTGTAGCTCCAGTATCTGCAGCTAACATTGATGAAACAGCAGAATCGATTGCAAATCTGGAAACAGCTTTAACTTTTGTATGGCTTATCTTAGCAGGAGCTATTGTATTTTTTATGCACGCAGGTTTCTCATTATTGGAATCTGGACTTACAAGGACTAAAAATACTGCTAATATCTTAATGAAAAATCTGATCACCATTTCACTTGGCGTTATTATATACTGGATTATAGGTTGGGGAATAATGTATGGTGCTTCAGCTTCAGGTCTTGTTGGAACTGATCAGTTCTTGTTATCTGGTGCTGATAACTCTTTATGGAATGAGTGGTGGTTCCAAATGGTATTTGCAGCAACTGCTGCAACTATAGTATCAGGTGCTTTGGCTGAAAGAACGTCTTTAAAAGCTTATATAGCATTTACAATTGTAATGGTAGCTTTGATTTATCCTATACATGGTCACTGGGTATGGGGTGATGAACAGTTATCTTTATTGTCAGGATCTGAAAGCCCCATAGTAACTTTAATAGGTGCTGCATTACATGACTTTGCAGGTTCAGGAGTTGTACACTCTATCGGCGGTTATGCTGCTTTAGCAGGTGCAATTGTGGTGGGTGCTCGTATTGGAAAGTTCAAGAACGGTGTTCCACAAGTGATACCTGGTCACAGTCTTACTTTTGCTTTCTTAGGTACATTAATACTTGCTTTTGGCTGGATAGGGTTTAATGGTGGTAGTACATTAGATGGAAATGATGCATACATGAACTTGGTCATAGTGAACACGTTCTTGTCTGCAGCTGCTGGAGCTTTGACAGTATTATTGATCACCTGGAAAAAGGTAGGTAAACCCGACCCGTCATTAACAGCAAATGGGTTACTTGCAGGCCTTGTTTCTATAACTGCTCCATGTGGCTCAGTAGAGAATTGGGCAGCTATAGTTATAGGAATTGTTGGTGGTATTATTCTATATTCAGGAGTTATGTTTAATGAAAATGTTCTTAAGGTCGATGATCCTGTAGGTGCAATCGCCGTACATGGGTATGCTGGGAGCTGGGGATTGTTGTCTGTAGGGATATTTTCTGTAGGTATAGGTAATGGAATTCTTGTGGATGCAGTATATGCAGCAGAAGGTGCAGGATTGATATATGGTGGTATTAATCAGTTTATAATTCAAATGGTTGGTGTCCTGTTTACAATAATATGGGCTTTTGGTGTATCATATTTGGTTTTTAAGTTAATTGATGCTACTATAGGCATGAGAGTTTCGGAAACTGAAGAGATTATTGGGTTGGATATATGTGAACATGGAGTGCAAGCTTACCCTGAATATATTTTAGAAGATGGAGAAATAGGTGACTGAGATGAAAAAGATTGAAGCAATTATCAGGAATAAGATGTTTCCTAATGTAAAAGATGCTCTTGAATCAATAGGGATTTCAAGTATGACAGTTGCACATGTTGAAGGACGTGGTAAACAAAAAGGAGTGGTACAACAATGGAGAGGTCGAACCTATAGTGTTGACTTAATTCCAAAAATAAAAATTGAGATGGTTGTGCCTGATAAAGATGTTGAAAAACTAGTTGAGGTTATCAAGACAAGTGCGGCTACTGGGACAATTGGTGATGGGAAGATATTCGTTTCTCCTGTTGAATCAGCAATTCGTATACGAACAGGAGACAAGGATGAGAGTGCACTTTAATAGTGCACTTTATTTTTTTTGATTTAACTTTCCTGGGATTCTCCTCTGCTCGTCCAATGTCTAACGCTATTTTAGGATTTTTACTTGAATCAATAGCCTATATTTCAATTTTTAATGGCTTCTCACTTCAAACGCCTATTTTCAAACATTGTGCCGTAAAGATATTGGGAGTTAATAAAGTGCTTTTAAGTTTGCTTTCAATACTATACGTACTTATTATATTCTCTTAAAGGACATAGTACTGGTATGTAGATAAAGAGAATCAAAATAAAATGAGACAGAATTAAAATTGGTATTAAAGCTTTATTAGTAGTACGTGTATTAGCTATAATGAGTCAGACTTATTATAACATTAAAAAACTATCATCAGTATTTCTTAGTAAAACATATAAGATTATTAATACGTTTCCAAAATAAATATTTTTGATACATATCATGAAAATAAGTGTTAAGCAATCTATATACTGTTTTGGCACAGATATTAGTTATCAATCGATATAATTTAGTTTGCTCAATAAAGAATTCTTATATCCTATTTATCTCGATTCGATATTAAGTAGACTAAATAAATAATTTGGAGTTCATACAACAAATCAAGATAATTATTTATATTTCAATAATATAGTAAAACATAGGTTCATGTTATGTTTGATTAAAATATTAGCAAGGACTATGACTATAAAGTGAGTAAAAGAAAAACTTTTCTTATAGATCCCAATAAGTTCTAAAAAAGGGGGAGATCAGATTAAAGCGATTATAATTGGTGGCTTTTTAGGTAGTGGTAAGACCACTACATTGATAACTCTTGGTAAATATCTAGCAGACGAGGGGAGCAAAGTTGCTATCGTTGTGAATGAGGTTGGCCAAGTTGGAATTGATAGTGATATAATAAATAAATTTGGGCTAAATACTAAAGAGATTACTAGTGGTTGTATTTGCTGCACACTTAAAGTTGATATGAAAACAACAATTACAGAACTCTATAACTCATTTTCACCTGATTACCTATTAGTTGAACCTTCGGGTATCGCATTTCCTAATATGATAAAACAAAACATAGAGCTTATGAATTTAAAGGACTCTGTTGAAATCGCACCTTTGGTTACATTAATCGATGGCAGTCGATTTACAGATATTATGAAATCGGTAAAAAACTATGCACTGAGACAAATAGAGGATGCTGAGATTATGGTCATCAATAAAATTGATTTAATTAAGCCTATTGAAGTACCTATAATTGAGGAATCTGTACGCCAGCTTAACAAGAATGCAACTATTATTAAAATGACTGCGGCCCCCAATGATCAAGGTTTTAATGAGCTTGTCAATAAAATTGTACCTACAGATGATGAAAAAAAAATATATTTAGATACTAAAATTGATGTTGATGAAACAGAATCTCCCACTATATTAGAAATAGAGGAATTAGATGGACATACGCATTATGATAGTCGTTACTCTGGTCTAGCAAGTTATGCAAATAACTATCTGATAAAGGTTGATGATATAGAGATTGATAATGCTAAATCGATAACTTTCGAAGTTGCTCAAAATCTTAAGGCAGATATAGTTAGAGAAACTCCTGAATTTGTTGGCCATATAAAAATGTTTTTGGAGACACGAGAAACGACAGTAAAGAGCAGTATAACTTCATATACACAAGAGCCTACAATTGAACTAATAGATAAACTATCTGAGAATAAACCTCATTTCAAGATACTTACAGCAGTTTCAGGTATAGATGAAGATAAGCTTAGGCATATTGTGGATGAGAATATAAAACTGGTGTTCAGTAAAAGAAAGATGACAGTATTAAAATCATTTGATGATGACCTAAAACACGAGAATGATCACTGAGGTTACTGTTATTTTCAGTTGAACAGAAGAATGTAATTTTATTATATCCAAAGTGGATTTAAGGGTAAATAAAAAATAAATGGATTAAAACCATTTATTTCTTTTATAATTAGTCTTTGTTCCTTCCCATATACATCAAAACGGATATTCCAATAAAAATAACACTTAGAAGACCAGCAGCTGTTGGTACTCCATTATTATATCCACTATATCCGAAATAGTGGCTTGGATCACTATCATTCACTTCAATCTCTTCATACCATCCTGTCACTCTAGCTGTGTTATTCTGCTGGAAGGGCTTTGCAATACCAGTTTTCTCAAAAATCACAGATTCACCAACTGAAAGTTCATCTTTTTCTCCTATAGTGCCAAGTTTGTTATCTTTAACTGTCACACTAGTGAGATTCACATCACCAGTATTAGTTACATTAAAGGTCCATTTAACTGGCTGACCAATTAGTACCCAAGGCCCTGGCGGAGTCATAGCATCTATACCATTGGTGAACTTTTTGATACTAATGTTAGGTGCAACTAATGGGGTTGTTCGTGTGAAATCACCATATGCGTATGGACGAGGTCCTAACTCTATAGAACCTATGACTGTCTTTTCGGTAGCATTGATTGCCTCTATAAATCCGTTGTCTGCATCATCGGTACGACAAACAGCCCACATATTACCAGCTGCATCCTTACCAACACCCACTGGAGTGTTTCCATCATCCAATGTTATATAGTCACTTGAGTTATCTTGTGGATCAAACCAGAATACTCGGTCACCACCACTAGCACCATCAGTGCTAGCGATCCATATCTTACCTGAATCATCGAAGGACATACCACGCAGATTCTGTGCTTCAGAAATACTAACCTGACTCCATGTTCCATCAGTATCCCTAATTCTCAAAACATCGTTGTAAGAAGTTGCATAAACTATTCCTTCATCAGATATGAGCAATCCATATGGAGAATTAAAGCCCTGTTCATGATAGAATTCCTCACCATCAAATCGCCAAATGCCGAAATCACCTGAAACATCTGGAGTTGAACTACGGCTGGATATGAAAAGTTCACCGTTTGGAGCAAATTTAATTTCATAGAAACTGATGGTTGAATCCCCTGGACTAAAGCTCTCGAGAAGCTCCAAATTTCCATTCTCAGTATAGTTATACTTGTGTAATTCACCACTGCCATAGAAACCAACCCAAATGTATCCATCAACATCAACCGCGATTGCTCTAGGCATATCGTTTATTCCACTAACATTAAAGACTTGAACAGCATCATCAGTACCAAAATCCAAGACAGAATTCGGATATGCATGGGTGTTAGCTAGACCTTCAGTATCACCCTGAATACGAATCACTTGTCCCTGAAGTCCTTCTGGAGGGTCATACCTGAAAGCATCAGTCCCTGTATTCAGTACCCATGCATTGCCCTCAGCATCCATGGCTATACGGTTGGTTCGCCAAGATCTGACATCTACCCCATCACGAGGTGCTGTATAGTAACGTGCCACTTCTGTAAAATTCGCCAGGTCCACCTTAGATACACTTGCATCCCAGGAGTTTGGGACAAAACCGAAGTTGTCTTCAAGAATATCCCCTTCCTGTGCTCCTGCAGAAGATACCATTGCAAGGAGCATGGCTAAGCTTAGCAGGATCACTAATATCATACTAATTTTTAATTTCATTTTATTATACCTCCACTCAAATCAACTAAACGCAATCCAGGTTCAAATATCCTTTTTGAATTCAAAGGTATGAAATCAAAAGAATTGGAATTTAACAGTTCTATGCGTATAGTATCGTTTTTATTATTATCAGTCCCAATAAAATCAGATACACTTTTAATTAATAAAATTTCATTTGAAAAAATACTCAAATAAAAGTATCCTTATGATATATATCTTAACCTTGCTTTATTTAATTATATAAGCATAAATAATTAGATAAAATCATTCTAATGCTAAATTAGAATTTTAATTTTAATTAAGTATCTTTTTTAATTTTAATTATTTAAACAAAACTTTTTAAAGAGGCAAATAGTTTGTATAAATGCATTTATAAGCTATATTCCAAAAAATATAGATACTGAAATTATGCATATATTCTTAAAGAATAACAGTTATACATTTTGTAGAAGATTTATTTAGGCTAATAATTAGGATAGAGGTGTTATCTGAATGAAAACCGGAGTGGCTTTTGACCTTGGAACCAGTGGTTTTAGGGCACATAAGATTGATTTGGAAACAGGAGAAATAAAAAGGACTGTGATTACACTACGTAACCCAATACCTGGAGCTAATGTAATGGATCATATGGACTTTGCAATCAATTATGGTCAGACATTAACTCATGATTTGGTAATTGATGCAATAAAACATATAATAACAAAACTTGAAGTTGATACATCTAATCTTGAAAGAATCTCAGTATGTGGAAATCCTATACAATTATCACTGTTCCAGGGTATGACTATAGATGATCTGGCGTATGCTGGTGAACGAAAGAAGCAAAAATATAATATTGAGGATAAAGAACGAAAGGCCAATATTTTAGAAAGCGATGAGATTAAAGGCCTTGAAGTATTTAAAGGGTGTAAAATCATCATTCCCCCAGCTATCAGACACGAAATAGGTGCCGATGCGTTAGCTTTGATGGTAGTTTCTGGGATGCTCGATAGTGACGAAATTGCGATTGCAACTGACTACGGTACAAATGCCGAGATGGCTCTTAAAGTAGGTGATGTGATATATACCGGTTCTGCAGCTGCAGGTCCTGCACTAGAAGGGCAGCAAATAAAACACGGTGTTCTTGCATCACCGTTTTCAATCTCAGATGTTGAGTTTGAAAATGGATACTTGAGAAACTATGTTTTAAATGAAGAAATGAATGCAGTTAAAGGAGATCTTGTTGATCCTAAAACAGGTGAAGTTAAAGAAAAGGGGGATATACGCGCAAAAGGAATTACCGGGACTGGGGTAATCGCTCTTATCGATAAATGTATTGAAAATGGGCTAATAGTTCTTCCTAAGGTTCAGACTCCTGATGGACTACTAAAACTTCAAGATGGTGTAGAATTCAGCACTAAGGATTTGTCAGAAGCTGGGAAAGCACTTGGGGCTCTGAGGGCTGGTCATATAACTCTTTGTAATACTGCTGGTATTGATATGGCAGATGTTAAAAGGGCATACATGTCCGGTGCATCTGGGACATATGTAGATGCGCTAAAGTCTTATAAACTTGGAATGAGCCCATTTAATGTGGATTATATTTCCCAAATTGGTAATACATCCCTTGTAGTGTCACGAGAAATATTACTTTCAGAGGACAGATTGTGGCAACTCCAAGATATTGCTAATAAAATAGTTGGGCATCACACAATGTTTGCTATTGAACCAGCATTTAGAGATACATATATACTAGAGTTAGCATATTGGGATGAAGGTATGCCTTTCAAGATGCTTAAGAAATACCTTAAAAAGAAAAAACTTCCACAAATCGATGAACCTAAGAAATCTCCAAAAGTTGAAAAACGTGTTGTGAAAGATATACCAGTCCTTGGAGAAGAAGGTTTATACGTCCTTGAAAATGTTGGTACATATCTGACAATGGATTTAGATGAACCAGATGAATGTCAGAGCAGTGTTGCCGTTTGTCCCACTAATGCTATCACTATCGATGATGCTGGTAAAGTGTTAATTAGAACTGACTTGTGTGATGGTGTACACTGCCAAAAATGTGTCCGAGAATGCTCTACAGGCGAGTTAACTTGGGATAGGTTAAAAGTTGTGGACAAATAAAGATCAAAAAAGACATCATTTCTATTATTTTTTTATTTACAAAGTGATTTGATTTTATTTTAAGAAATAATCAAGATTTATTTGTTTGAGATATTAATCTATGTTTACGAAAGTAATGTTTAGGCCAATACTCCAGTTTAAACTTTTTTGTATTTGTTTTGAGGTTTTGAATATAAAATAATAATGGAACAATCAAAAAATAGTATATATGTTGCTTGAACAAATAGTTCAGTGAACTATTATAGAAAAAAGAGAAAATAAAAAACATTGATGTTATTGAACTGATTAAGAATAGACCAATGCAGCTCAAAGAATAGTACTTATTTTAGGTTTTTAAAGAGAACCAATCGCTATAAACGTACCTAGTACCCATGTTTGAACCTGAAATCCAAATACCTATGCGTGTTGTTTCTGTTGAAGGAAATGTTAGATTAGACACTGAATATTTTATTTTTTCATCTACTTTAATAGTTTCTATAGTATTACTTGTGATGTGATTCCATACCATTCCATCTTCTATTGATTCTAGCGTTGTGTATATAACTACATTATTAGCAGTTTCTGAACCCACATTTTCAATATCTATATCTATGTCTACATATGACTTATGTCTATAACTTTCAACTGTCCAACTAAAACCTACACCTATTTCGGGATACCCATGTTCTATTGGGTAGATTATGGCCTTTGAATCTTTGAATTCTTCAGGAATTTCCCCAGGTTTCCATCCAGAATTTGTAGTTTCTAAATAAAAATATTTTTTACCTTCATGCTCATAATAACTTCCATGGAAAATACCTTCATTGTCATGTATACCTACAGCGATATGTCCAGGTAGCTCAATAAGTGCCACATCGTATCCAAGATTGTTAAGTATAGCTGCAAGTAAAATTGAAGAGTCTTCACAGTCACCACCACCATAATACATTGTTTCAAATGGAAACCTAGCGTATTGATCATAACCTTTTGATACACTATCACTTATGTAAGGTAATGATTGTACGAATGAGATTGCAATATAAGGTATTTCATCACGTTCATAACCATGATTGTAAGCCAATAGTTCTAATTGTTCTGAAAGTTGTGCTATAAAATCCGAATGATATGGATCTTTAACAAAATGAACCCATGTACGTTGCCTTGATCTTTCTGAATAAAACATATAATCAGCATGATTATATGTTGCTTGTAACAAGAAAGGTTGAGATTTATAATTCCACTCATAATTTCTTGTCATTTGATCATGAGAAAGCTTTATTGCGGGTATATTTGTCAAGCGATGTTCAGCAGAATCGAAATCTTGATAAATATTTGGCAGTATTGCATATGTTATATCAACTGCTGTTTCGTCCGGATAGATTTTATCAAGGCCAATAATGTAAATTGTATGTTCGTAATTAGAATCTTTAATTTCATAAATTTCATTAGTATACAAAAAATGTGTTGAATATGAATCACCTTTATAAAGTGATGAAAGTGTTACGTATTGTTCAAAGTAATCAATGTAGTTGATTGTGAGTGCATATTCACCTTTTAAAAAAAGTATTTCATTTCGATGTAGCGTTGTATTAATGCAACTGTAATTATATTTGTTACTTCTATTATTTTGATTGCTATCTTCCTTATTATAATGTATATCTATAGTTTCAAGGATATTAGTACTAGTTTGATTATTTGTATTATGCTCAACAGACTTGGATTCATCTACATTTAAACATCCAAATATTAAGCATGAACAAATTACAAGTCCAACTAAAATAAATGATTTAAGTGTAATCATATATCTGGGTTTTTAATGAGAGTTTATGGGAATAACATATTAGAAGGATGGTACAATAAGTCGAATATTAGAAGTCTAAGTAGAATTAGTACATTATAGAGAGTTAATGGCTATAAAACTAACTGTTGATACAAATGAAATTTCAATAATTAAACTGAAATGTAAAATAAAAAATGCATTAAGAAGTGAAAAATTAAATATGAATCCAATTATCCTTTTTTTTCAAGTACAACCTAAGTTTGCCAGTCACAATTAATAAAAGTGTTCTTAGCTTTGTATTATTCGATGAAAAATCAACAAAAACTAAGAACAAACACAATTACGC
>NZ_JANUCS010000009.1 GCF_024808815.1 Methanosalsum natronophilum
AGTAAAATCAACAAAATTAGCTGAACTGGCAAACTCATTTTCCGACAAAAATTAGTAATATTTAATCAAAAATAGTTTAAACTGGCAAACTTAGGGTACAAAGTATTTTTGTAACTTATCCCTAAATACTTCTAATTGCATTTGACAGATTGGGCAAACAAGTTCATTACCATATTCTCTGTTTTTGAAAGATTCAACTGCTCTTCCACATCTTACACATGATTTAATGCACAATTGATACTACCCCAAAGATTTAAATTTAAGTATTTGACCACAAGTTTAAATCGTAATTCAAAATATTAAACATGCAATATAATATATATAGACTCTTAATTTAAAATCTTTAAAGAATGTTAGTTTCTTATCTATAATATTGTACTTGATTACTTTAGATTTATTTGATACAACAATTTTTTCTCTAGTTATCCTCGTGCTAATATTTGTAATCTGTAAAATTAGAAATTTATATCAAACATTCCTTTATAAAGTAACTTTTGAGTGGTGTATGCTTATTATGAAAATAAAAATTATCAATTTATTTATTAGGAACTCTAGGTAATATCCTATTCACTTCAGTTTGATATTCTTTGTATTCAGTACCAAACTGTTCCACTAACCTTTTCTCCCAATGGAATGATCCAAAAACTAGATAAATGGTTATAAGAACATAAATAAGCAATAAATTCAGTGTCATGAATGGAGTAAACCAGATTATAACTAGACCAGATAAAAGAAAAGGATCTCTAATCCACTTGTAAATACCTTTTATTTTTAGGTGATTTAGTTCTTTATTATCAACTTGACCTAGCTGTAACCTTAATTTAAATCTATGGGGAGCATCAGTTAAAGCACGAGGTGCAACCAGTGCAGCAATTACTTGTATGCTTATCATAACCCAGAACCAGGGTGTTGGTATTATATATATTATTGAACCTGGGTTGTTATATATTAAGTACACTAAAGGTGAAATTGTCAATAAGGCTAATAGACTGTAGACTGGCAGATATACTTTGTCAACAAAAGGTCCTAGTCGACATCTGATTTTTCTTTTAAAGTACAAACTTGCTGTAAAACTGTGAATCACGGCAAATACAGTGAAGTAAAGAATGATTAATAAAACGATTTCTATCAGCTTTTTTCATCTCCCTTTGTCTCAAATAAGTTACTATAACTGAAAATTGGTGTAAAACTTTGTTTATGCAATAGAAGTTATAAAATAATGAACTATTAGGTTTCTTAAGTTATAAATAAAATAAAAAAGTGTTGAGATGTTATTTTTTCATCTCAATACAACTAGCAAAAATAGTTTTAGTTATTTATTCTCTTCATTTTTTGTTTTATTTACTTCTTCACTCTCAGCTTTTTCAGCATTTTCACGGGTTATGCTTGATATAAGGCACCCACGTGCAATCGCATATACTGGATCTTTAGCACCAGAGCTGGCATACTGTGTTTTCTTGACCTTTGAAATGTTGATGGAAAGGTTAGCCTCAGTTATTCTTTTCTCAAACATTTCCAAGAAACCTTTTGCACGACTGCTACCTCCAGCGATAGCTACTGGAAACTCTGCATCTGGTGGTGCAGCTTCTTCAAGTTTCCTTTTAAGGTGCTCAATAATATAAGTTATCAGTGCATCATAATAAAGGGCGATAGCACCCTGTATACTTCCAATTTCATATTCTGAATTGAAAGTGAAGTCATTCTCTTTGATTGAAGTAACTCTTTCAATAGCTACTCCAGTAGCACTAGCAACTTGTTCGTCAATCCAATCACCACCTCTGGCAATACTGAACGAAACAATTGGAGTTGCTAAGTATGCTACTGTTATGTTGGTCATTCCAGCTCCAACACTTATACCAACACCAGTAAAGTTTTGGTCACCTAGTTCAGAATAGACAACAGCAAGGCCCTCATCGATTAATGTTGTTTTGTACCCGAGTTTTTTTGACAAAGCTTCTACTGTTTTACTATGGTATAGTACATTTATATTACTGTCAACTGGACTTGCAGGTACTGAAATTGTTAATAATTCACCATCTTTTTCAGCCTTATTCAAAACACGTTCAATTATCAACTTAATCATGGGGATTGATTCTTTCTCATCAGGACTAATTATACCTTGTCTCATTGGTCTTCTGATAGGCTTATTAAAAACGTTTGCAAATTTGAAAGCATCTTCTCCAAGTACATTTATTGTATCGTTTTGATGTGTATATAAGATTTTGGAAGTATCTAGCATATTTTGGGCTAAGTCACCTGCTTCCATCTTCAAAAAAGCATTTCTTTGTTGTGCAAAGACTATAGAATCGCTTTTTCCTTTTTCCGCACAGATAATATTCATTGTTCCTACATCGAGTCCTTTTGCCATAATTATTTCCTCTTATTATTGAATTTAGTTTTAAATTTGTTGAAAATACTTTTGTTTTGGTCCCGTTCCTTTTCTTTCATAGTTTCACTTAACATCTTGGTAGTTAACTCCAAACCATAATCTCCGGTTTCAACTTTACCCGTCATTGTGGTCTGCAAATTTTTAGCTTCGCTTATAAAATCTTCTACTTCAATTCTTTCTTGTTGAGTGCTTTTAAATGTTTTACATGGAACAAAGCTTGTATCATCTTCTTTTACCCCAAGATCAAAACTTGAAAAGTTAGTATTATTGGTTGAATAACTTTGACTTAAAGTTTTTTCTACTTCTTTTTCAATATCTTCTAATGAATAGTTCTTATTAGAACTAGATGTACTTAGGTTTTCAGATGGTTCTCCGATTACTCTTAAAACGGCATTAGCAAAAGCATTTCCTGAAAGTAGACTAATACCCGAAGCATATAATATAACTAAATACGTAGCATAGGGGTATACCCAATTATCTTGAAATATCATTAAAAAATAGATTACACCAGCTATCGATAGTATAAATCCAGTAACCATTGCTATGTTGCTATACAGTCCATAAGGCCTTTGTTTACTAATCATTAAGTTAATGCCCAACAGAGTTAAACTAAAACCTATACCAACTAAGCTGTAAGTAGTCATAATTTCAATGGGATCAGAAGTCCACATCAGGTTAACAAATATACCAAACCCAATGCCTGCAATTGAGATTATGAGACCAGACAAAAATACCATTGACCCTAAATAGTATCTGAGTTTCAAGTCCATGGACATAATACTATTATATTTGATAAATAAGTTTCGTATATATGTTTCATTTTTTCATATTAGGGTAATGCTTGTTAGTCATGTGTGAGATACACTGTAAATGGAGTAAAATAAGGTATTGATAAAAATATTACTTAAGGTGTTGTTTCGCTATCAATAAAAATAGGGCAGAATGTTGTTGAGTACAATTTGATTTGTTCAAATAGGAAAAAGACCTTTGAGGTTAGAGTTACTTTCACTAAGAAGTTAATTGTAAGGGCACTAAAGAATATTTCAATATTTGAATTTGAAAAATTGATTCAAAAGAAATCTAAATGGATATCTAAGAAATTAAATTCACCTATTGTCCTTAACTCTGAAAATATTAAAAGAACTTATTCTGAAAATGAATTGTTTTATTTTTTGGGTTCTGAACTTTCTTTAAATATTAAAAAATCAAAAAAAGAACAAATATTGGTCTTTAAAGCACAAAAAAAAGAACTTTGTATTTCAATTTAGTTTATATGACAATGTCTTTCATGCCATTATTAGTTATACTTAAACTCAAAGTAACCGATAAAGCTTTGTTTAATCCTGATGAGTTTCAATTTATTGACTTAGAACTTGCGATAAGCATTGAATGTTTACGTAGTTCACTGTTTTAGATACTATACTAACTTTGATTATTTAGCTATCATACAACATCATACTAGCTTTAAAATAATAACAGCTAAGGATGGGTTCGATATATAGTAATTAAAAGAAAAATCTATTTAACTATAAATCTATTTAACTTTTCAGCTTTCTTAGTAATGTAAAGATTTAGTTTAAGGAATAATACCCAAATGCGCTCTAATAAATTTAAATCACACATATCAAAATATATTTTGGATAAATTGTCTGAAAATCATTGTTATTGTAAGATAAGATTAAGTTATTTGGGAAGATATGTTAATTTTTTATTAAAAGATGCCCAAAAAGTGATTGAAACTATATTAGAGCTTAATAATGACATATTGTTTGTAAATAATACAAGTAAAATATTTGGTACTATAAAAGAAGACAATTCTGATGGGATTCCTTCTTGTGGTTATATAGCTCTTTTAGGTAAAGATAATGAACAATATTCTATGTTTACTAGATTATGTTATAGAGTGACTGTATTCTCACCGAAAAGTTTTATTTTGTGCTTTTCTTTTATGAAATTAAAAAATGTATAACCTATATCAATTAAGTTTTTACTAAAGTGATTTGAATGTCAATAAAAAAAAGAATATGGAAGGAACTAGCTGAATTAAAAAAAAATAGCATAGATGAACTTAATGAAGTTAAAGATGAATTAAATGAAACAAGTGATGAAATAAAAAATATGAAACATAGGAAAAAAGAAAAGTAAATTATTTAATGGTATAAATGAAGACTCTATGGACTATTAATGTAAAAACATTTTCTTGTTAAAGGTGAAATAAATGAGTTATAAAGAGAAAATGGAAGAAAAAAAAGAATACTTAAAAGATGCTGATTGTAAAAATTGTTTTTTTGTAAAAAGAAAAAGAAACCGAGCATATTGTACAAGGTTTCCTAAAGAAGTTGAAAAATATTACGTTGGTAGAAAGTCTTTAAAGCTTATACCTTTACGAGAACAAGATGTAGTTTATTGGTGTGGTGAATTCATTCCTAAATAAAATCACTAATTTTTGAACTTAGCTGAACTTTCTTTTTTTCTTTTATTCAGATGTAACTTTTGAAACTTAGCATAATAATAGCGTTGAGTAGGAGTTAGAAAATAAGATCAAAGTAAGTCTATTAAACATAAAAGAAACATCTATCACAATTTTACTTAAATGATATGCTTTTCATAAATAGAAAAGAGAAAATGAATGGTTAAAATAATCGAATTCATACTAATCTGATTTTAAATTCGGTATAGATTTGGATCTAACTCATTTTCTCATGACAACAAATGGCATTAAAATTAATAACCCTAACAATGTAAAAAAAATAGCCAATGCCTAATAAGTATTATAAAAAAGATTATCTAAGAAACAAAAAGGCTCAAAGAACAGGTCAAAGGCGTGTTATTTTAGAGATTAATTCAATATTGAAATAAATATGAATTAACGGAAATAGTTGATAGTGAATAATATAGAAATGATTATTCATTATAAATCAATAGGTTTATATAATACATGATTTATCATTATAATTGCAAAACAAATGTGTTTCGAGAAAATACTAATATTTTCATGAGATAATGGAGTTTTAAATTATGCAAAACAAACCCAATTTTGAATTAGATGGTACTGATTCGGTAGCAATTTATGGTTATATTTTTGGAATTTTCATGATTGCAGCAATGTATTTAACTGGATTATTGGCATAATCTTTTTAGTTCTAAAGTCACTTCTGTGATGATAATAATATCTTTTCCTTTTTATGCCTCGATAGAGTTTATTAGGTATTGTACTTGATAAAATTCTCATTGTATGTTGGTTAATATGAAAGAGAATATTGGTGTAGATTTTTTGGAAAGAACAAAGTATAGAAACTTAGATGTTCCTGCTCAATCACTTGGTTATCCAAATCCTCCGTTGCAAAAACCAGTAAAAAATCAAACTATTGAGCTACCATCTCCTAGTCTCATTTCCATTGAAGATTGTAATGTGAGGGAAATTATTGAAGCTCGAAGTAGTGTCAGATCCTATTCTGATGAACATATTAACTTAGAAGAGCTATCTTATTTATTGTGGTGTATACAAGGTGTGAAAAAAGTTGTTAGTGGCATTGCTTCATTTAGAAATGTGCCATCAGCTGGTGCACGACATGCACTTGAAACTTACATTATATCTAATAGAGTTCAAGGTTTAGATAAAGGAATTTACCGATTTATAGCTATAGGGCACAAATTGGAAGTAATTGAAATAGATAATAATGTTGTACGAGAAGTGAAGAAGGCATGCTTAAACCAGGAATTTGTTACTGAGAGTGCACTTGTAGTTGTTTGGTCTGCTGTACCATATCGTATGACTTGGAGGTATGGGGATCGAGGTTATAGATACTTGTTTTTGGATGCGGGCCACTCATGCCAGAATCTTTACTTAAGTTCTGAGAGTATTGGGTATGGTGTTTGTGCAATAGCTGCATTTAGCGATGAGAATATGAATGAACTAATTGGGATCGATGGGAAAGATGAATTTGTAATATATGTTTCAGCTGTGGGTAAGAAAAATTAAATTAATTTAAATTTGATATTTTAGTGATATTTTTTATTGGATTTTAAAAAGTAGCTAAGATAAAAATAAAACATAAAAGTTACTGTATTTAATAATGTTTCTTGTAACCACATTTTTGTTGGGTTAAAAAAACAAATAAAAACTTTTTCTAGAAAGATAACTATTTCATAGTCACCTTTAAAATTTTAAATTGAACTAAAAAATATTTTAATTTCCGATAAGTAAGTAGAGCTATTTTTCCGTTTTTAGCATTTCCTACTATGATTGTGACCTTAAAATAGATGATTAACAAGTTATTAGGTAGTCAAACTTTACAGATTACATAGAATATGTGTAAGTGTAGTTTAAACTTAATACCTTAAAAATCAGTTAAGGATATATGGCGCCCTTGATAGTTAGTGATTGTTAATATCATGAGGATGTTATGTTAATACAAATACAGAAAGTAGAGGTGAGTAGTTAAAAAATATAACATGTTTCTCAAAAAGTTAGAGTCATAATAAAAACTGTTCTTATTAATTATTAAAAAATATTGTGATCATTTTTAATGACCACATTTATTCAAATATTTATTTGCCTACAATATTGAATTCTGTTTCAAGGTAAAGTACATCTTCGGTTTCGGTACATGTAACTGACTTATTTATTCTATATAATCCGTCTTCAACATTTTTAGCGAAATGTTCTGATGGGTTAAAAGACTGTTTGAAAGACTCACCTGGATCTAATACTATCATTTCTAAAGTAACAGCCATCTGCATCTCAACAGGTTTCCATCTATTTTCCATTTGTTCATAGAATTTAACTTCAAACATTCGGCCAAAAGTTATTGGAGTGGTCCCAATGTTTTTAACAGTGTATTCGATATTTTCATTTTTATCGAAATTATCTTTATCTAAACTCAAAGAAGCATTTGGATAAGGTTCATCCATATCTATATAAAAATTTTCAACTACTTTAAAACTCTCACCTGTATCTGCACAATGTAACTTCTTTATTATCCTGTATTCACCATCTTTTGCTTCAGTTATGAAATTAGAAGATGGATTAAATACTTGCTGATCGAATGTTTCTCCAGGTTCTAGAATTATTAAATCCTGTGGCCATACTAAATCCAAATCTTTTTGAGTCCATTCATCAGTGTTTTCGTCATAATACTCTATGTTAAATGCACGACCAAATTCTAAAACCGTATCTCCTGTATTTTTAATTTCAAAATGGATATCTTCATACTTACTAAAACTATCTTTAGGCAAGTTAATCTTTGCATCTGGTCCAGTTTCATCAATTAGATTATTATCTAGGCATCCTGAAAAAAGCAATAATAATGCAATTAAAGCAATTGAGATTAGATGGATTGGTTTTTTTTTAATTTTTGTTAGATTCCACATATTCATCAAATACCTATATGTGATTTACATAAATAAATCATTCTTAAGCTTCAAATTAGTTTGCAGTTATTGTTTTCAAAAAAATAATTAAAAAATATACTCTAACGTAGCTTATAATTTATAAAATAAAATTTAATAGAGGAACTATTAGTTCCTCTTCTGCTTGGTCGTTGATAAACCAATTATGAAGTTGCATTCACACGTTCTTCATGTGACATATTGGCTAGCTCTTCTACTGTATTTATATCAAGCCCTAATCCCTCAGCTACTTTTGTTCCATAATCCGAGTCTGCTTTGTAAAAGATTGCTGCTTGCCTTAATTGAATTCTTTCTATAGCACCTGATAAATGTGATATAATATTTTTTACCAAGTGTTGTTTAGCCTCATCATCCATAACATCCCTATACAGATTCCCTGGTTGTACAAAGTCATCGTTTGGATGTGTGTATTCAGTACGTGCTGCCATTCCTGAGACTTCGAATGGTGGTTCTAATACACTTTCATTGGGTTCAGGCCCATTGAAACTGTTTGGCCAATAATTTGGTCCACTACCTCCATTATCATCAACACGCATGAAACCATCACGTTGATAACTATTCTCTGGTGAATTTTTTGGCCTGTTGACAGGAATTAGGTTATAGTTTGGCCCGAGTCGGTGTATGTGTGTGTCATGGTAAGAAAACACTCTAGCCTGAAGCATTTTATCGGGTGAAATACCTATACCAGGTACAAGGTTAGCTGGACTGAATGCAGCCTGTTCGACTTCTGCGAAATAGTTTTCAGGATTCCTGTTAAGAACAAGTTTACCGATATCTATTGGCGGGAAGTCTTCATGTGGCCACACTTTTGTTATATCAGTTATATCAAATCTATAGTTTTCAGCCTCTTCAGGTGTCATTATTTGCATTTGTAAAGTCCATGTAGGATAATCTCCATTTTGTATAGATTCATAAAGGTCTCTTGTTGCGTGGTCTGGATCTGAACCACTTAATTTCTCCGCTTCTTTGCCTGTCAAGTTTTTAATTCCTTGATCGGTTTTAAAGTGATATTTAACCCAATAATAATCACCATCTTCATTATACCATTTATAGGTGTGACTGGAATAGCCGTTCATATGACGGTAACTTGCGGGTGTACCTCTATCAGAGAACAATATTGTTACTTGATGAATTGATTCGGGTGTTAATGATAAGAAGTCCCAGAACATATTAGCATCTTTGCAGTTAGTCGCAGGATGTCTTTTTTGTGTATGAATGAAATCAGGGAATTTAAGAGGATCTCTTATAAAGAAAACAGGTGTGTTATTCCCAGTCATATCATAATTTCCTTCTTCAGTATAAAATTTGACAGCAAACCCACGTGGATCGCGTGCAGCATCTGCGGAACCTTTTTCGCCACCTACTGTAGAAAATCTAACAAATACTTCAGTTTTCTTACCAACTTCAGATAAAAAGTTGGCTTTAGTATATTTACTGACATCTGAAGTAACTTCGAAATACCCTCCAGCACCTGCACCTTTAGCATGTACCACTCTTTCAGGTATTCTCTCACGATCAAAATGGCTAAGTTTATCTAGAAGATGAACATCTTGCATTAACACAGGCCCATTCTCTCCTGCTGTAAGGCTGTTCTGATCGTTACCTACAGGTATTCCAAAACCTGTGGTTAAAGTATTCTTTTTATTATCCATAGTTAATTTACCACCTTAATACTCTAAGCTCGAAAAAAAAAGCCACTCTAAGCTAATTGTTGTTTTTTCTTAGAGTATAGTTATGTGTAATATTAAAATGAAACTATTTAAGGCTTCCTTGTAAAAAAAATGTTTATAAGTTCAAATATCCATTATGATTATTTGCGTACTTTCCATAACCAGTAGATACATCACTAAATAACAACCTTTTTGTATTCATTTCAAAAGCACTTTCATTCATCACAATTTATTAAATGTAAGAAACCCATAGATTCATTTTTTATCACTTTTTAGTTGCGATTTCATTTTATTTACCCATCTTTGCATTGTCGATGTAACCTTTACCACGTGGTGATAATATGTAATAATGATTGTTATCTTTAGTAGTTTGCTCAATGAACAATGAAGCTTCTAACATCTCAAGATGGAACTTAGCCTGCATTTTGTCAATGCCTAGCTCTTTTTTAATTTCATCTAAAGTTCTTGGAGTTTTAGTAAGAACTTGGAGTATTTTTCTTCTAGTAGGATTTTGTAATGCTTTCAAACCACTTTCGTGATCTTTTGTAGGATTTTTATCAATCTTACCTTCACTCTTCATTTTTTGAATCCACTTATGTTTCAAGCTTTTATTTTCTTCATCATTCATGCTACCAATTATAATGGATAATAATTATTTATTAAAGGTTTTGGTTCAATAATTCTAGCTAAATTTAAATAAATAAAATTTCCTTTATATTGTGGTATAATGTCAATAATTTAATGAGGTAGATATGTCAAAAGAATGTTTAAACTGTGGGTCAAAAATCGAAAGTGAAAAAAAAGGAGTATGCGCAAATTGTGGCCTAAAACCAGATTATTTAAAGGAAGATGGTTATAAACCTTACAATAATTGGATGCGTGCATTTAGTATTCTATATGGCGGGATTGGCCTAGCTGCTGCACCTGCAGGATTTATGTGGTATTTAGAATCGGGCCTCATATCAGTGCTGATTGGATATTCTATATCTTTATTAATAGCTGTGATTTTAGTCCTATTAGGTTTATTACCCAATAAAACAATTAATCTTTTGAACATTAACGATAAGAGCAGACTTTTAATATTCATAATCATTTTAATTATTATTGATTTAATTGCAATAGGTTTTGTACCCGAACCCCCAGGTGGCTGGTGGAACTATAATCCATGGCAAAATAATTAGAATCCATAGAAATTTTACTCTATAGATATTTTAATTTTTTAGTTAGAGAAACATGTTTATTAAGTAAAAATGAATTTGCAGCTGATTTTGATTAAGTTAAGTACACCAGCCGGGATTCGAACCCGGGTTCGAGCGTTGGCAACGCCCGGTGATAACCGCTACACTACTGGTGTATAGAAGATAGTTTTTTGTTTTATTAAAACCAATAGACTCCTAATAAGCAGATGTAATATATTAGAGTTGCGATTTAATATTTTTATTACTTTTATATTTTTACTTAAAATTTAAAGTAAAGGCTATACTCAATTTAAAATGCTTAAGTAAATTAAATATATACAAGTTTCTTTTTTAATTTTTAAAGCTTGAGGATATACTAAATGAGAATATAGATTCTAATTTAATAACTATTAAAATGTATCACCAACAGATATTGATGAATTATTTTTCATGTATTTATCATGAGTCCCCTTTTTTTGAATTGCGACACCTAAAATAACTAAATGTGTTTCTACTGGTGGATTATGCCAATTTTGAGGAATCACTTTTTTTTCATTTACTTTTATCTCGATATCACTTTTATTGAAGCCACAAGCTAACATATGGTTCGTAACCAGCTTTTTCCCATGTTCTTTGGCAAATTCTAGAGCTTGGTAATAATCTTCTATCTTATACCGTCCATCTTGTGAAAATAATAAATAATTTTTATCTGGTTTATTAATTGACTCAGGTATTATCATCATTTCTAGACGCTTAATACCATTCCCAAACAATGCACCTGCAGCATTTCCTACACTTGCAAATTCAGGAACTCTTATATCAGCATCAATCAATTTATCTAAACCATCTCTATAAGCACTCACAGGACCTCCTAACAAAACTACAGGCACATCAAGTTTAAATTTAACATCACTGTTATTTTTAATCATTTCGTGTATACCTTCACGTGGAAGCATTGGTAACATAAAAGTTATCAAGCGATATGCCATATTTATTGTAAACATTTGTTTGACTTCTTTGCAGAATTCATAGGCTTGAAATTTGTTTAACTTACCTAATTTCTTGGAACCTATTAATGAGGCTTCAACGTTCCATTTCTTATAATCTCCTAGCACATGCAATGCATCAGTTGGTGTGAATCCAATACACTGGACTAACCGTTTTTTAATCAAAGAGTTCATTATCTGTGTTGCGGGAGGTTTTACCATAAGCCTACTAAGATCAGCAAAAGAACGCGGATCCTCATAATCTATTACTTTAAGTAGTTTTTCTTCAGATTTTGTAAGGTGCCCATGTTTTTTTTCAGTACGTATGAAATACTTTGTAGGCTGAATATTTTCATCAAGTGTACGTCTTGAGACAATTTCATCCCTTTTCAATTTATCTAAGAGATTTTTATATTTGGTTGCAGCATAGCATAATGGTATAACTTTATTTGGACCGATATTGAGTTTTTTGTCCTGAATCCATATATGACTATCCCCACCCATAGCGGAAGTTTCCATGACAGTTGCTCTGACTCTTGTTTTCCATCCCCCTACAATAGCTCCAGTTTCACTGAGTTCAGGCACACCATTTTTAATTAAAGACACATCGGTGCTGGTACCTCCGACATCGATCACTGTACATGTGTCAAGTCTTGTTAAATATGATGCACCTATAAGACTAGCAGCTGGTCCCGAGAAAATTGTTTCAATTGGTTTATCTAGAGCATCTTGGATACTTATCACTGATCCGTCACATTTGAGCATGAGCATACGAGCATTAATATCCTTTTCTTTTATTACCTGTATTGTAGATTCTATGAATTGACGGATTATTGGAATTAATTTTGCATTAAGTGTTGCAGTAACTGCACGTTCGTATACTCCAATATCCTGAGAGAGATTATGTCCACAAACTACAGGCATACCAGTCCTACTTTCAATCAGCTCTTTTATTTTAAGCTCATGTTCAGGATTACGTATACTGAAATAAGATGATACTGCAAATGCGGAAACTTTTGTTTTTACGTTATTTACAAATTCAGTTATTTCATCAAAATTGAGGTTTTCAATCTCTTCTCCATTATTGTCATGACCACCACTTGTTTCCAATATATCCAAAGCAGGATAATTGTTTGATGGATGATCTCCTACAAGTATTAAACCAACTGGATCACCGGTTTTCTCAAGCACAGTATTAGTTGCAAGTGTGGTTGAAACTGATACTAAACTTACTTGCTTTAAATGCTCGGTATCAATCGATTCAAGTGCATTTTTAATGCCTACGGTCATGTCAGGATAAGTTGTCAATGACTTATTGAACTCTACTATTGAACCATCACTATTTTCCACTATAATCGCATCAGTATAAGTGCCACCAGCATCAATTCCAAGACTATATCGCATGAATATCACATCTGTTCCAATATGGAACAATATACTAATTCTATATCTCTTAATATATAACATAAATTGTATTTTAGTGTATATATAGTGGTGGTATAGACATTGATACTTAAAATATTAAATAAATACAGTATCAAATCGATTATAACAAGAGATTCTATTAAATTAAATTAAATATTTTAATAAATATTTTTAATTCTCTGATATTACTAATAAGTTAATATTGAATACGAGATAAATTAGACAAGCTCAAAAACTTGTGTAGAGGGAATTTTTTCTTTACACATTTCAACATGTTCAGGATGACATGTGAAGTAAAACACCTGATTTGTTTTAATTAAATCATTTATTGCTTTGAAAGCGTTCTGGGCTCTAGTATTATCAAAATTCACGAACACATCGTCAAAAATTATGGGTAATGATGGATTATATTTTTGAAAGTGGAGAATAAAGCCAATCCTAAGTGATAGGTAAAGCTGTTCTGCAGTTCCTCTACTTAATTGCTGAATATCTTTGTGATTCCCTGAACAATCTTCAACTAAGATTTCAGAAGAATCTAATGGTGAGTATATCCTATTGTACTTCTCTCCAGTAATAATGGAAAAGAATTTTTGTGCGTCTGTAACAACTTCAGGTTGGTGCTCATGTTCATACTTTGAAATTGCATTATTAAGTAAGTTTTCAGCAAGAATAAAAGCTGCCCATTTACGTGATATGTGATTTGCTTTTTCACTTACAGATTTCAGATTTTGTTGAATTTCAGATTCTTGATGATTTTCTATAAGGTGATTTATTTTCGTTTCAGTTTCACCAATCGTGTTGGATAATGTTTCTATCATATCGTTTATCCTTTCAATTTCTTCTTTAAGCTCACTTTTCTCAAGTTCAAGCTCACCGTAAGTTGTATTGTTCAATTTTTCTAAGATTTCATTGAATAAATCATTTCCAGTAAATCTTCGAATTCTGTGCTCAGAGGTCTTTATTTCGTCTTTTAATTTTTTCAGTTCAATCCAATTTTGTTCCTTTTTTCTAAATTCTTTAAGTGTAGTAACTTTTTCTAAACTTAAAATCATATTTATCCTACTTTCAATATTATTGATTTCTGAATAGGTAACATCTAGTTTCTTATCGAGTTTCTCAATATTTGAAACAATTAAATCTAATTGGGCTTGGCCTCTTTCAGATAAATCCAGTTTTTCTTTAAGCAGCCTTACAGAAACTTCTATGGGTTGACTAGGATTCATCTTAAGATCTTTGATTAGCTTTACAGTTTTATTTTTGTAGGATTGAACACTGTTACTTATCTGTTCATATTCTTCTTCTTTACTTGAGAGATTAGCATTTTTATCATAACAAGTCTGAATTATAGAATATATTTCAAGTACTTGTGTTGGTAACAAGCCTGTATTTAACTTGTTTGAAAGCAACCAATTATTAAATTCATGAATTATGTCATTTATGCTATTTTCAATATTACTCTTTTCAACCTTTTTTTCCCTAAGATTCTCAGAAAGTTGCCTATTTTTATCAAAGAGTTCGGCTTCTTCAAGTTGAATATTATTAAGTTCAGCTGATTTATCTGCTTCAACCTGTAACTCTTTGGCTTTTTGTTCAACTTGAGACAAGCGGGGGATAAAATCGAAACCACATATCTTTGCTTGCTCCTTTAAAAATGAAGTTAGCTTTTTCTTTTTTTCTTCAGCATTTGTAATGTATTGGTCAATATCGTAAGGTGACTCAAAATTATCAAGAAATTTTTTATCTTCATCATGTAAAGATTTATTTGTAGTTGGTTTGCTATTATTTTTATTTGAAATATAGAGATATAATATTATTGAGCCCACAAGTATTCCCGATATTAAAGCCCCTTCTGCTAAAAGTCCAATCGTGTACATATATATAGCTTGAAGGATAGCAATTATCAATAACAGTATTGCAGGCCATACTGGTGCACTTCCATTTACATTTTTTCTTTGAACTAATGTATTAAGTATTGCAGCATCTTTTCTCCAATTATCAAGATCATTGTTAAGTTTCTCTAATTCAGGAATAAATGTTCTTAAGTTGAATATTGCTTCAAAACACCCCTCAATTTCCACTGTAATAAGGTTAGGATTAATATACTTTCGCTTATTTTTATTTGACTCAAGCTTTGCATTTATCTGATCAATATTCTCATTTAAAAGCTTTATTTCGGAATTTAGATCAGAAACTTTGTTATCAAGGAAATTTAATTGTAACTGTTTAGTTTTAATAAATTCTTTTGTTTGTATTGAAAAATCAGTATTATTGAGTTTCTCACGATTCCAATCATAACTAATTGATTTAAGTAACTTATCCAATTCTTGTTTCTCAGAAGCTATCTTAAGTTCGACCTGTTTACTAGAAGCTTTATCAGCAATGTATTTCTCAAGATAGTTGACTAATTGATATATTTCTTCTTTGTAGTCTAGAACATCGTAATCGATTAGTAAATTCTCCTTGTCCAGTATCAATTCTTGTTTTTCCTTAGTAAACTCTTCAACTTGATTTTCTAAATGCTCTTTTCGTTTCACTAAATTGGTAATTTCATCAGAATGTTTTTCACAAAAAAATGAGATTTTTTTAATATTATCCAAAGTTGCATTTGAAGAAACTAAGTTGATCCAATCGTCCCATACATATAAAAGGTTATTCACAAAATCAAACTTTTTATAGAGATCTTCTCGTGTTGCTTTTAATTTTTCTCTTTCATTTAAGCAAGATTCAAGATTTGTTTGAAGTTCATCATATGATTCTATTTTACCCACATGTTCTGAATATTGTGTTTTGAGATTTTTTATTTTGTAGAATAATTCATTCAAAACTGGTTTTTTACCTTTTGGCTTATAGTAAAATCGATGCATTGAATTGAGTTTTGATTTCACATCAGAAATTGATATGCTTTTAAAACCTGTACCTGCACTATACAATTTGTTCTGTATCGCTTCATCATTAAGTGTATTGAAGTCCTGTAATTCTTTCAGGCTAAATGCATAAATGTTTTCAAATGTATTGGAATCTATACTGCCAACGAGCTTGCTAAGATCATGTTTGTCGCCTATTTTTCCTGTAGGCAAGATCAAGTTCAACTCGGTAGTATCATAGCGTTCAATGACATATTTTTCATCCTTACTTATAAGACTTAGAGAGCCACCATGTCGCCCTCCTTTTAGTGGGATATATGGTTTTGGACTTGTATTTTTGACTTTTGAGAAACCAAAGAACATTATTCGTATAAACTCTAGTAAAGTAGATTTTCCTGCTTCATTTGGACCATAAAATAATACACAATTTGAGGTAATTCCCTCAGCTCTATAACTATTGAACTTACCAAATCCATTTATGTTGATATTTTCAATCCTCATTCATCATTCTCCATGAACTGATCCAATATGATGTCTTCAGCTTCATACAATATTGTTCTCAGCTCGGATTTATTTATGGGTTGCAGAAATCTTTTTCCATCATTGGAGTTAAAAAGAGTTGAAACTGTTTCAAATAGTTCAGTTAAATCATCATCATTAGCTTGATACTCATCAACAAGTTTCACAATTTCGCTTAAAAGGTCTTGGCGTTGAGCTATATTTTGTCTATTTATAGGCAATTTTGTATGGTTCCGTAGTCGATCGATCCAAATGAACTGAGAATCAAGATTTTGGTCATCGTTAAAATATTTTAAAATATTATCAATAACCTCTTCATCATTTAGAATGCTGCTAAGCTTAGACTTACCTACTAATTTATACCTGCATATAATGGATTTATCAGTTTGCTCATTCTTGACTGTTCGAATATGTTTATTCAACATTTCAATTAAGTCTGACTCTGAATTTAATCCATTCAATGATAATTCGGCACAATCCCAATAGATTGTGCTAGTACTCTGAAAGGTATACTTTATTTGAGGATTGTCCATTTTCACAAGATAACAACCTCTTTCACCTGTTTCACCTGGATGTCGGCCTTGAGTATTCCCAGAATATATGATAGGAGGATTGTTTTGAAGAATTGAAGGAGTATGTACATGTCCTAGTGCCCAATAATCATAATTCAATTGATTTAAATCGTTTAAAGTACATGGGGAATAACTATAATGCTCACCGTGATTTCCGACACTACAATGCAATAAACCAATCGTTAGAGGCCATTTTTTACTTTTCGCAGGGAATTGTTTAACAAGATTATCTTTTATGTGATGTTCCTGATAACTCATGCCTACGATATGAACATTAAAATCATTGGATTTAAATACTTTAACCTCAGGTTCTTTTCCATTGAATATATGTACATTTTCGGGCCAATTTAAATGTGCAGACCAACCAGATAGCGGGTCATGGTTACCATGTACTATATATGCCTCAATTTTAGATTCATTTAACAATTCCATTCCTTTAAGGAACTGCAACTGAGAATAGAGGCTTTTATTCTGATTATCATAAATATCACCAGCGAAAAGTACAAAGTTGACTTCTTTTCTAATAGCAAGATAAATTAGATTAAAAAAAGAATCAAAAGTAGCATTAGATAATTTATGTGCCAGTTTCTGATTTATTTCCGCAATACCACTAAAGGGACTATCTAAATGAAGATCCGCAGCATGAATAAAAGAAATACTGTTTGCTGAATTTGATTCGTTGACCATAGAAACACATAAAATATTTTATATTTAAATATTAATAAATTACATATAATCTTTTTTAAACCTTTAATAGATGATTATCTTACCCCATAAATAATAACATAAAATGTAAAGGTCATATGTATAGGTGTATCAATTTTTGTATATACTAACAAAGTTGATCTATGACTTTAAAAAGAGTTGAATTGAGAGAATGGAAATTTCTAACACGCCTCTTTTTACTCATAAAAGTTAACGGAATTGCTTATTTTTCACAATGCTCAGACTTGGTGGTCAATAGTGGCATCATTTTGTACGTTTGGTACAAAATAATATATATTATATATAATTATTGGTTTTTATTTCTAAGTATAGCTTATTACATTAGTGGTTTACTGGATTCGTCCACAATAACATTTCAAGGAACTACATAGAAATGAATTGTCAAGCTTAAAGCCCTACAGGATAGTGGTAAGATTAGAAATAAGCTCACATCAATATCGAAATAGGTAGAAGTTATTAATATACAAAATGAAATTTAATCAAAATGTGGTTGAGGCTTTGACCTTTTCTTTAGTGACACATAAGAAGAAAACAATAAAGAGGCATAATAATAATAATGGAAAGTATCACATCATTTAATCCTGCAACAGGAGAGGCCATAGGGGATTACGAGCTGGATTCAGTACACATTATAGAGAATAAGGTAAGATGTTCTTTGAATTCTTTTATTGACTGGAAAAACACATCGGCTTTTGACAGGTCAGTGTATATAAATGTCGTTGCAAGTGTTCTTAAAAAGAGAAAATATGAGCTTTCAAGTATTATCACCACAGAGATGGGAAAGCCCATCAGGGAATCTGAGCAAGAAATAGACGACTGTATAGATCTTTGCAAATATTTCGCTGCAAATGTTGAGAAGTTCCTTGAAACCGAATTTGTGGATACGGATGCCATTACTTCGGGTTTCTTGTACGAGCCTCTAGGCACCATACTTAATATCACACCTTGGAACTTTCCCTTTTGGCAAGCTTTCAGCACCTGCATTCCAGCACTTGCAGCAGGTAATGTAGTGCTTCTGAAACATTCTAGTTACGTTCCAATGTGCTCTATGGAGATTGAAAATGTCTTTTCTCAAGCAGGATTTCCAAGAGGTACATTTCAGACAATGATGGTCAAGGGTAACATGATAGCAAGACTGATTGCAAGAGGGGAAGTGAAGGCGGTTTCCTTTACCGGCAGCAGTGAAACAGGTAAAAAAGTGGCAGCTGAGTCCGGCCGTCATATGAAGAAATTTGTGCTGGAGCTTGGTGGAAGTGATCCTTTCATCGTACTAAAAGATGCCGATTTAGAGGTAGCTGCAAGGGAGGCTGTTAGAGCCAGATTCCTAAATGCAGGACAGAGTTGTACTGCCGCAAAGCGTATTATTGTGGATGAAAGTGTAGCTAAGGAATTTACCGGAACATTTTTGGAGAGGAACCGGGAACTCAAAGTTGATGATCCAACATCCCCAGAAACAGATATGGGACCTCTTGTCAGTGAACAACAAATGAATAAAATTCAAAGGCAGATCGATGAAACACTTTCAATGGGAGCAGAAGCTCTTCTGGATGGCGGGCCTCGGGAAGGAAATGGATTCTTTTTTATGCCTACAGTGCTCACTAATATCAGGGAGAGTGACCCTGTCATGCAGGAAGAAACATTTGGTCCTGTGGCACCAATCATCACTTTCAAGAATGAGGAGGAAGCTGTCAATCTAGCTAATAACACAAAGTTCGGGCTGGGAGCCAGCGTTTGGTCAGACGACAGAGACAGGTTTATGAATCTTATAAGCAACATCCAAGCAGGCTTTATCACCATCAACCAGGTTGTTGAAGAAGATCCAAGACTTCCTTTTGGTGGTTTCAAAGAAAGCGGTATGGGAAGAATGCTCTATCGAATTGGAATGCAGGAGTTCATGCAGCTCAAATCTTTAAAGATATATTAAATATATGTGGTCAAAAAAAAGAAGCTACCTCTTTGTAGATGTTTTGATAATGAAGGTGTTGATTATTTATTTGGATTGAAATTAGATGGAAACAATTGAGTTCATGAACACACTCTCAAAGTATAGTATAAAGTTTAATGTCACAAAAAATTAAATCAATGATTCTTTCATGCAGAAATTTTTCTGCACTGTGCCTTCTGCGACAAACCTAGTAAAAAAACATGTTTTAGCAGCTATAATATATTTTCAAGGCTTTTTATCAGAATGCTCAATCTCAGTAGCAGCTTAATACACGTCTGTAAGTGCTACCTTATCAAAATCTTATTTAAATATCTAAGTCAAAATGCTTAATTGGTTAAACTATTTTAAAATATGCATATTATAATTCTTCAACAAACAGATGTTTAAAAATGAAAAAAGATTTCTGTTTCTTTGTGAATAGTCTGCATCAATAATTCATTTCTCTGCAAACTTTATTCCTTTTCTGTTGTTGTAGAAATTCATACCTAAAACATTCCACTTATTGGATAAGTATCCAAAGTTATCAGTGTGAAGGTATTAGGCTTTGTACCATTATTGGTATGCCCAGACCCGGACTTGAACCGGGGACAACTGCCTCTTCAGGGCAGCGCTCTCCCAACTGAGCTACCTGGGCACACAATGCTTTGATCTTGTACGATAAATGATACTAGTTACATTTAAAGTTATCTATCAAGACTAAACGGAATTTAAATATCTAATGGGCCCGCTGCGATTCGAACGCAGGATCCCCGCCATGTCAAGGCGATGTCATAACCAGCTAGACCACGGGCCCTTGTAAATTTCAGTAATGTGAGCTTCCTTATATCATTATGATAAATAAATCTTTGGATTTAAAATTATGTATCTTGCCCAGAAATAATACATTGAAATGACTATAAAAGATGTTAAGGTGGCTTTAAATATTTTAAACGAGTTATTAAATTTTGATGAAACATGGTACCAAGTATGATCGGATTGCACACCTTTATAATATTCTAGAATGGCCTTTTGAACATTATTTATTTAATTATTGGAGAAAGGAATTTATCACACAACTTGAAGGCAAAATATTAGATGTTGGTATTGGTACAGGGAATAACATAGGTTACTATCCACATAATTCTGAGATTGTTGGTATTGATTTGAGCAAGAAAATGTTAAAATATTCGCGTAATGTTGACACTCCAAATAAAGTTAATTTGATTTTGATGGATGCTCAAATGTTGGGTTTTGAAGATAACTCTTTTGATTATGTGGTTTCAACTTTTGTAATGTGTAATATTTATAAACCTCATCTAGCTCTAAAAGAGCTTCGACGTGTATGCAAACCTGGTGGTCTAATCATAAACATTGAACATTTACGCAGTGAAACAAAAAGCATTTCATTTATTCAGGACTTATTTAACCCTTTTACAAAGTATCTTTTAGGGGAGTACATTAATCGAGATATTGTATATTTTATACAATCATCAGGACTTGAAGTAATCGAAACTAAAAATTTGAAATTTAAGGATGTTTTCAAATTAATAATATCTAGGAATATAGATTAAATTTATTCTAATCAACTTTCTATTAGCACCAGCATCCATCATAGTGTACATCATTAGATTTTGAAGAAAAGTTATCAGAATACCGACTATTATGTTCTTCTACAATTTCTCCTGTAAGTGAGTTGATTCTAATCATTTGACTTCCAACTTCATCACTATAATAGATTACCCACCATGTATCTGCTAAGTAAACGTTATTTTCTCCAACTCTGAAATCGATTTTTTCTTGTGCTATTTTTAATACATCTTCTTTATTCAATGGTAGATTAGTTACTTCTTGATCAGGTGTACCAGAAAATAATCCACAAAGTGAAAAACCAAGTTTTTCTTGTAAAGATACTAATATTGGACAAGTTTCCACTCTAGAATCATCTTGATTTCCAGAAACTGAATTAATTCCCAGAATGGTAATTAAAACTAGTAGAACTAAAACAACTTGGATAATTTTTTTCATAATATCACTCATATGTTATTTGTTAAGTTATGAAATATATATACCTATTTTTTATCCTTAATTGTAATTAAGTATTTAGGTAAACTCAACTTTAAAATAAAAAAGTAATAAACAATTTAATTTTGAATGTAAGAGATATTTCAGTTACATCCACAACCAGTAGCAGGTCTGTTACATATACATTCTATACATCCAGCTATGGAATCACAAGAATTAATAGCTTGTGATGTTATAGTGCTTGTTTCGGCAGTTACTGTAGTTATGGTTGTAACCATAATTACTAAAAAACCAAAACCTAAGAGAATTTTAGATAGATCCACTGGTTCACCTCCTTAATAATATATTGTATAACAACGTGGGTTTCAGATATATATGTGATTTTTGAGGCAGGTATTACCATCGTACCATTATCTATCTTATATATTTAAACGAAATGTATACGTATATTAACTTCGTCTATTATTCATAGAAAGTGGCAGTACATGTGATAATTATGGACAATGCTAAATTACAAAAGTTCAATACTTTAAAACAAGAAATAATAAGTGAAATCAAACCAACTGAATATGAACAGATAAAACTTGAAGAAGTTACTCGAAAATTGATTGATCATATATACAATGTAATTAAAAAAAGAGATTTAAAAGATATTTCTGTACAATTAGTAGGTTCAGCTGCCCGAAATACGTGGCTTTCAGGAACACACGACCTTGATATTTTCATAGTATTTCCTGAAAATACATCCCGTGAAGAACTCGAAGCTATTGGATTGGAGATAGCTCGTGATGTTACAAAAATAGCAGATAAATATGAAGAACGATTTGCAGAACACCCTTATATCAATCTTCAAGTGGAAAATTTCGGTGTTGATTTAGTTCCTTGTTTTGGAGTTTCAGATTCAAGTAAAATTAAGTCATCAGTTGATAGAACACCATTCCATAATGAATATGTTAAATCTAATATTGCTGGCTTATTTGATGATGTTAGATTGCTTAAACAGTTTATGAGGGGTATAGGAGTATATGGTTCAGAACTTAAAACTAAGGGATTTTCTGGTTATCTTACAGAACTACTTGTAATATATTACGGTTCTTTTGAAAATGTCTTATATAACGCAGCTAATTGGAAACCAGGTATTAAATTAAGACTTGGCAATGAAGAAATATCTACTATACTTATTCAAGAAAAAAAGCCTCTATTATTTGTTGATCCAATCGACCCTGAACGAAATGTAGCTTCTGCGGTTTCTCTTGATAAATTATGTGAGTTTATAGATGCTGCTAGGGACTTTTTGGAGTCACCTTCTAAACAGTTCTTTTTTTCAAAAAAAGGCAATGAACATAACAAAGAATACTTAATCGATAGAATGGAAAGAAGAAGCACGGGTTTTATTGTGATTATATTTGATCGACCAGATGAAGTTGATGATGTAGTTTATCCTCAACTCTATAAGATGGAAAGATCAGTTACTGAGATGTTAGAGATGTTTGACTTTAAGGTAATGAAGTCATTTTCGTGGTCTGAAGATGTGGGACTTGGAAATAAGTCTGTAGTTTTTTTTGAATTGATAACATCACGTTTACCTAATGTAAAAAAACATTTTGGACCCCCGGTTTGGCTTAGAGACCATGCACAGAAGTTTAAGGAAAAATACAGTGATGATAAAAATAGTTTTAATTTTTATATTGAAGATGGGAAATATGTTTGTGATGTTCTACGTCAACATGTTAATGCTAAATCTTTATTAGAGGATAGGTTAAAGACTTGTTCTTTAGGTAAACATATAAATGAAAGTATCAATCAAAATTTTGATTTACTTGAAAACGATGAAGTTTTAAAAATTAAAAATCCTGAGTTTCGTTTGCTATTGAGTAAGAGTCTTTAAATCTATTATACATGTAAAGATATTCTTGTGCATATCCACAATAATTACCAAAGTAATTTCTGCCCCATTCTGCTATTTTATTATAATTTGACTTCTTTTTTATAAATTCATCATTTGAGTAACATTGTTGAACAATTTGCTTAATGTGAGTATCTACGGGAAAAGATTCAAGTTTATCCATAGAAAATAGGAGGATACAATCCGCAACCTTTTCACCGATACCTTCTATTGTCATTAATTTTTCACGTGCTTCATGATACTCATGTTTATGCAAATTATATGGATCAATTTGCTTATTGACAACAAGCTCAGCTGCTTGCTTTATTCTTTTTGTACGAAATCCTAACTTACATTCACAGAGTTCAGATTCACATGCATTTGCAATAGCTTCTGGATAAGGAAATGTAAATATTCCAGCCTCAATCTCAGTTCCAAATATCCGGCAAAGGTTTAAAATTCTCTTTTTAATTGTAGGTATGCTTGAAGCTGTTGCGAGCATGTAAGAAATAAGACATTCCCAAGGATCTTGTCTAATAAGCCTTAATCCATAATATTGTTTTATTGAATTTGCTATACAATTATCTTTGTTAATATCTTCCAATATGGCATTAAGGTTATCATCAAACCTGAAGTACTCATGAAAAAAAGTTTCAGGTAAATCTGAATCAATTGTGATTGAAAAATCGTTGTTTTGTTTAATTTTTATTAGTGACTCTTGTACAATACCAGTCCACCAATCACCAGATTTTTCCCATCTAAAAACCTGGCCACAGTCTAGTGTAAAGTCTAAATTAAAATCTGGACATGAGAGCACATACATACTAATCACACATTTTCTAGAAAATGTAAAAATGTAGCAGCTGTGACAGTATCACCAAGACCTACTGTTGAAATTGGAGTCTCTGTAATGATTGTAGGTATTATAGCATAACCTAAATTTTTCTTTGACCCAATAATACCACGCCCAAAAAACTTACTCTTAACTTTTTGGGACACAAACTTAATTTGATTTTTACCGCGTTTGTTTTCTTGTAAGTTTTTTATTTCTCTATCAATTAAGTTTCTAGATACAATCTTTCCATTATGAGCAAATAAAGCTGCTACTTTAGAGCCAAAATCTAATGATTGGAGTTCAATTGTTGCTTTGGAATAACTACCAATAAAAACGGAGATAATAAAATCTCTGGTATGAACAACGATCTTTTTGTATTTACTTAAATGAATCAACTGGGTTACAGCTTCAAGGATATCAAAAGCACTCATTGATTTTATTTTATCATTATCAATGTTATGAATGGGATTAAAAAAAGTTAGCTCATCCTCATTCATACCTATACTATCTGCAACTTTATCCAAGCTTTTGAATACATCAAGTGCAATTTCATCTGTTAAAAAATCACCTAGTTCAGCATGTACTTTTAATTGATTATTAATAATTTTCCATGTACGTACCTGACTAACTGCATTGTTAATTTTATCTATATGAGTAGTGTTGTCCTGATACTTTTCTCTTAAAAGATGAAAACCAGAAATAACACTACCATTGATTTCATCTATATTCCTTATAGCATAAAGCTCAAAACTGTTAGCGATTTCAAGCTTAGTATTTTCGGGGTCATAAGTTGCAATAAATCTGTTTTCTCTAGGTACTTTAAAACCAAGGTTTTCTATTAAAATTTCATCATTTCTGTTAAAATCAAAAACAAAATGAATAAGTTCATTATGATCATTTTTTTTAAAATCACCTATATTTTCAAACTTTTGTGCAACAGCTTCTCTAAAAACCTTTTTTGGTATAATTACACCTTTTTTTGAAAAGAGATTTAACTGGGTTTCAGAAGGTGCTACTACATTAGGTATTACTTCGTCAATATCAAGATTAGACAAAACGTTAGTCATAATTCCTGCATTACCACCCATACGTATACTTGATTTATTATAGAAGGTCTCTTTAAGGTACTTTAAGACATTATTATCTTCTATTAACCATTCAGAACCAGCACCTAGTTTCATACATCTTATAAGGCCTGCATAGAAATCTGATATTGATTTGATGGTTGATGGTGGTTCTTCTATTTTGTTAATCAATTCAAGTAAATCAATATTTTCTGAGGCTATCAATGCTGAAATTTCTTTACCCTCAATTCTATACAACGCATCAATATTGACATTATATCCACATAATACACGCATGGTTAAATACCAACAAAACACTTTATTTCGCATTTAAAGTAGATAACATACTTACAAACGCAGCTGCAGATATTGTATCTCCAATTCCAACTGTAGCTACCGGATTTTTCACTACTTTTGTAGGTATGATAATAACATCATGTTTTGGAGTGCAGACACACCCATCCTGCAGTTCTTTTAATGTACCAATACCTCTTTCAATAAGATGTTTTTCAAGTGTTTCAAACTTGTTATAACCATCTTTCCAAATGGGTACTTCTAAACCTTGGTCACAGTCTTCAAGTGTAGTAATATCACCAGACATTGCCTTAGAGGCAGCAACAGTTGCTGCAAATAATAAAGATTTTTTATGGTCTTCTGGTGTCACTGGAGAGTCTTTTGAACTTACACATATGTAGTAGCCAAGTGAATGTACTTGCACTCGCTCTAATTTTAGTTCATGTAATAATATTACTGCTCCTTCATATAATGCATCAATTGCACGTTCATCTTTTTTAATGACAGCAAATGCAAGCTCTTCATATCCCAAAACATTGAGAGCATTTGCAACTTCAACTGTATCAAGCCCAATAGAATGAACATGTTCATGAATAATTTTTTTTAGTATTACATTTCTTATAACTCTATTTTGTATTGAGGTGAACTCTACATGAATTCTGATTTTGGGATTAACTTCTTTTAATTTCTTGATTAATTTTACAGATTTATCCACATAATAGTCGTATGTATTCCCATCCTCATCAACTTCTTTAATCATTTGATATCCAGAAAGTAGTGCACCATCTATGCCTTTATAAACTTCTTGAAGATGTTCATAAATATCTTTTTCCATATCTATTTTGATCCAAGGTGGGCGAGAAGAAACAATCAGTCTGTTATCACGTGGAACGATTATCTTTTCTCCACTGAAATCAAACTCAATTCCTTTAGAATATTCGATTATCCAGTTTATTTTAGGCTTTTTATTTGAACTATATGCTTTTGTAGGATGTTTTAGTCTAAGATGGTTATTTTCTATGATTGGATGAAAGAGATTATCCTTATTTACAAAATAATCAGCTTGTTCTTTTGATAACCAAGGCACATATGCAATTACATTTCTAACATCAATATTAGCTAATGTATTTGCAATAATTCCAGCCTGGCCCCCCATTCGCGATTTACCCTGACCTAAATTCTTAGTTAACCAATCATGTATTTTTAGGTCATAGGTAGGAACTTCTGCCGCTTTACCATCTCGCATAGATATTAGTAACCTTGCAACAAAATCTTCCGGAGAACTGATTTCCCGGGGATATTCTTGCAATCTTGATTTGACAGTTTGAGTATTGACAGTATTTAACATATGTAAAATATCCGTTTTTTCAATTTTTTTAATTGAATCAATATTGCAGTTATAAGCTACGAATACCCCTCTTACATTGTGAATCATATCTTTCATTTTAAAGTATGAGTCTCTATATTCCCTTTCCCAATCAGATATTTCCATTGATTATCACCAAAATGTTAAAGTTAAGTTGTGTATTCGGCATTAATTTTAACATAGTCGTAAGACAAGTCACATCCCCACGCAGTAGCTTTGTATTTTCCATTATTCAAGTTGACATTGATAAAAATATGTTCTTCTGACATAACTGCCTTTAGTTTTTCTTGCTCAATGTTGTCAAGGCTTATTATATTCCCATTTTCAACTAAATTAATAATATTTTCTCCACTTGAAAATGATAAAGAGATTTTATTTTCTATAAGATCACACCCAGAATAGCCAACTGCAGCAATTATTCTACCCCAATTAGGATCTTCACCAAAAAGGGCAGCTTTAACTAGCATTGATCTTACAATAGATTTCGCTGCAAGCTTTGCATCTTTTTCAGAGGAGGCATTTATAATTCTAGCTTCAATGAGTTTGGTTGCCCCTTCACCATCGATAGCTATCATTTTAGCAAGTCCTGTTAATATGCAATCAAGTCCTTTTTGAAACTCTTCTATATTCGGATTAACTATCGCCTTTCCTGTACTTATCAATAGAACCATATCATTTGTACTTGTATCTCCATCAACAGTTATCATATTGAAACTTTTATCAACAGCTTTTTTTAAGCAAGTATCTAAAGTTGCTGAATTTATATCTGCATCTGTATAAATGAAGGCTAGCATTGTACCCATGTTAGGCTCGATCATTCCAGAACCCTTTGCAAGACCACCAATACGTGCACCGCTTGAAAGTTCAACAGCAATTTCCTTTTTAAAAGTATCAGTTGTCGTGATGGCATCAGCAACATCATGACTAGATTTTTTACTGTTCTCAAGTTTATTTACCACAACAGCAGCTTGTCTACGGATAAATTCCATGTCCATTTTTTTTCCAATAATTCCAGTTGAAGAAACTGCAATATTATCTTCAGAATAACCTAGATATCTATGAACAATATGTGCCATTTCTTTAGCGTCTTCCATTCCTTGATATCCAGTAAAAGCGTTAGCATTACCACTATTGACAATAAGTGCTGAAATTTTATTAGTTCTAATTATTTTTTCTTTAGTAAGAATGAGTGGAGGTGCAATAATCTTATTTCGGGTGAATACACCAGCAGCATTGCCTTCACCTTCGATTATGGCTAAACCGTTCTTACCTTCTTTTATTGCTGCAGCTTTAACTCCTTTAACTGCACATATTCCGCCATCGACGAGTTTCATATATGTTTCTCCAAATAAAAGATTAGGTAGTATTTCTTGTAACAATTATGAAAAATTATTTTGTTTCATTATTTCTAGCTAAACCCTGAATAATATCTCCCCGAGTTACTATTCCTACAAGCTTTTCATTTGATAAGACCGGTAACCTATTTATCTTATGTTTGTGCATCAAAGATGATGCATCTTCAATTGAAGCTTCTTCTGATATTGTAAATATCTCTTTTTCCATAATACTTTTAACAGGTTTTGACCCGACATCTGTTAACATTTTTTTAGCTTCTTCCCAACTGATAAGCTCTCTTATTGGTATTTCAATAACTTCGAATGGACTTGGAAGCCAGTATGTACTATGTTTAGGTATCTCTAATAGTTTTAAAAGATCGAGTTCTGAAATTAACCCAACAAGTGAATTATCATTATCAAGGACAGGCATTCCACTTATATTATTTTCACGTAAAGTCTGTGCAACATCACTAATTTTATCTTCTTGATAACAATATATCACATCTTGATTCATTATCTCTTTAATTTTCATATGCCCACCTTTATCTATATGTAAAATCCTCTTAATTGTTGAATATTCAATTTATATTCATGGTAATAGTCCAGGAAACCAGAGACCTGTAGTTTCTTCAAGACCACACATAAGGTTCATATTCTGGATTGCTTGACCAGAAGCTCCCTTTACAAGATTATCTATTGCTGATACGACTACAACTCTGTTATTATTTTCATCTATTTCCAGACCTATATCACAAAAATTAGAGCCCCTTACGTGACTAATAGATGGTACACCCTCTATAACACGTATAAAATTATTATCACAGTAAAACTTTTTATATATTTCAAATACTTCTTGATGTTCCATTTTATCCTGTAAGAAGATATGTGCAGTTGTGAGAATACCTCGAATTGATGGTATTACATGTGGTGTGAAACTTATATTTGTTAATCCAGAATCAAATCTTTGTAATTCTTGATTAATCTCAGCTCTATGTCTATGTTTGGTTAATTTGTAAGCCGTAATGTTTTCTGCAAGGTTTGGGTAATGTGAAGTTGTTGTAGGAACAATACCAGCGCCTGAAATGCCAGATTTTGAATCAAAAACAACACTTTCTACTATTTTTTTATTAACTAAAGGTGCTGCTGCAAGGTTTGCACCTGTCGGATAGCAACCGGGATTGGAAACAAAGTCAGAATTTGATACTTCTGGATGAAGTTCTACCAGTCCATAAGGTACATCTCTAGGATCTTCATGTTCTTGACCATATACATGTTCAAATATATCAACATCAAGTCTGTAATCAGCACTAAGATCTATTATTTTAACATCTGAGTCAATCAGCTTAGGTACTACTTTCATTGATGCACCATGTGGAACTGCTAAGAAAACGATATCACAAAATTCAGTGATTTTTTCAGGTTCTACATCTTCAAACCTCAAATAATTAAGGCTAACTAAGTTCTTGTGTTGTTCAGATACGTAAGTTCCATGAAGTTTCCTTGAAGTAGCAATATTTACATTTACATTAGGATGATGAGCTAATAACCTGATGAGCTCACCACCAGTATATCCTGATGCACCTATTATTCCCGCATTTAGCATAAAATCATCTAACTGTAGTTACATCACCAATATTATTTAAAGTTGTTATTTTTCAGTTTCTAATAGTAAGAAGACATTCATTTTTAACTATAATGATATTCTCCTATCATTTTATTAATTTCTTCACTACCGATTATACCTATAACTACTTCATCTTCATCTATTACAGGCAAAGCAGAAATATTGTTTTTTTGCATTTTTCTGGCTGCACTGTCAATCTTTTCATCTGGTGATGCAGTAAGCACATTTTTTGTAATTATTTTATCCAGATGAGTATATTTTAAAGCTACAGCTTTTGAAATATCCCAAGAAGTTATAATGCCACGGATTTTTCCATGATTTGATACCACAGGTAAATGAGTAATACCATTATCAAACATTGACTGTGCAGCATCTTCTAAACTAATATTTTCAGTTACAGTAACTACATTTTGTTTCATTATATCTGAAACCGTAACATCATCCAAGAATCCACTTATTATATAGCTTAATTGACCTGATTCTAAAAGAAATGCATCATGTCCATAATTTGATTCTATTTCCCTATAAGTTACATCAAGGTTATTAGCATTCATGGCCATTAGGATTTCCTTTGATTGATATGGTGGATAAAGCCAATCAGAAGTTACTGAAATTATAAGGCATTTAGACCTTATATTCTTAAGACCTTCACTTAGAGACCCATTTTTGGTAAGATCAAAGTAATCTACTGCTTTTGTAATGTAAAGATATGAATTTGGATCGAATCTTTTAGCGAAAGATTTACCCTTATAATGCAAATAACTTTCTACTTGAAAATCCATACTAATATCATAATTATATTCTTTTCTATCCTGCAACTCTCGACCAAACTTATCTCTCATGGATTCGTCACTAAGGTAAGTAATATGGCCTATCATTCTGGCGAGTGCTAAACCATGTATTGGTTTTTTATCTTTTGAATAATTACCTTCATTCCACTCAGGATCAGATGTAATTGCAATTCTTCCTACTTCGTTGAATGCAATTTGTTGTGGGGATGAATATGCAGAAGATGCTATTGAAATTGATTTGTCTAGCATTTCAGGATAACTGACACTCCATTGTAATACTTGGAGGCCACCCATGGATCCACCAATCGCTGCATAGATATGTTTTATTTCTAAATATTCCAAAAGTTTCTTTTGGGCATTTACCATATCTTTTATTGTAATGACAGGAAAACTAAGCGCGTATTTTTTTCCTGTTTTAGGATTAATGGATGCTGGCCCAGTAGATCCTTGGCATCCGCCAATTACATTTGAACAAACAACAAAATACCTTGTTGTATCAATACATTTTCCTGGTCCTATGAGAATATCCCACCAACCTGGCTTAGTGTCTCCTTCATGCCATCCAGCTGCATGTGCATCGCCTGTAAGTGCATGGCAGACTAATATAACATTGTTCTTTCTTCCATTTAGTTTACCATAGGTTTCATATGCAATAGTTGCATTCTTAATAGTTTTTCCACTCTCAAGTACAAGTTCATCTTTTAAGTGATAATATTTAGTTTCAACTAGTCCTATTGACCCTGGTTTCATATTTATTGAGACCTCTTTAATGCTTGATCAATATCAGTGATTATATCTTCAATATCTTCAAGACCAACAGAAATACGAATAAAGTCTTCAGTAACACCTGTATTTAACCGTTCATTTTCTGTAAGTTGTTGATGCGTCGTAGAGGCTGGATGGATAACAAGACTTTTTGCATCACCTATGTTTGCCACATGTGATAATAACTCTAGATTCTCAATGAACTTTCTCCCTGCACTTAATCCACCTTTTATGCCAAAACCTAAGATGGCGCCATAATGTCCGTTTAAATATTTTTGTGCATTATAATGTGATGGATGATCAGGTAAACCGGGATAATTCACCCACTCAACTAAAGGATGGTTTCTAAGGAACTTGGCAACTCCAAGTGCATTTTGAGAATGTTTTTTCATTCTTAATGGCAAAGTTTCTAGTCCTTGCAAAAAGAGAAATGAGTTAAATGGACTTAGAACTGGTCCAAGATCTCTTAGTAACTGTACTCTAAGTTTCATTATAAATGCGACATTACCAAGCCCTGGGACATTTTTAAACTCATCCCAGTATCGGAGTCCATGATAACTAGGATCAGGTTCTGTAAATCCAGGAAATTTGCCATTACTCCAATCAAACTTTCCTGAATCAACTATTAGTCCTCCTATCGAAGTTCCATGTCCACCTATAAACTTAGTAGCTGACATAACTACAATATCTGCACCCAATTCTATTGGATCGATTAAACTTACACCGACTGTATTATCCACTATCAATGGAATTCCGGCATCACTCGCAATTTTTGAAATTTTTTCAAAATCAGGTATATCCAATTTAGGGTTACCAATAGATTCAATGTATATTGCCTTTGTTTTTTCATTGATTTCTGTTTTAAATCCTTTTATATCTTGTGAATTAACAAACTTAACTTTTCGCGCAAGGTTTGGCATCGTGTTATTAAAAAGTTGATAAGTTCCACCATATAGATTATCTGCTGAAACAATTTCATCAGATGGGTTTGTAATACCAAGTATTGATAGTGCAATTGCGGACATTCCTGAAGAAACGGCAAGTGCCCCTGTACCACCAGAGATTTCAGCTATTCTTTTTTCTAGAACATCTGAAGTAGGATTCATAAGTCGGGTATAGATATTACCAAACTCTTTTAAAGCAAAAAGATTAGCTGCATGATTAGTATCTTTAAACTGATATGATGTAGTTTGATATATAGGAACAGCTCTTGAACCAGTAGTTGGATCCGGGATTTGTCCAGAATGTAATGCACGTGTATTTATCCCATATTTTTTTAGTGTCATTTATAATAACTCCATATCAAGATTTTGTATTAAAGTCTCTTTTTAGTATGTAGTAATTTATTTACAAGTGTTATTGTATCCTTACTACATATATATTTATTACTATAATGGCAACCTATTATTATTACTATAAGTTATATATTATATACTGAAATTTTTAAATAACTAAAGTATTAAACTTAAATACATAATAATAAAGATGAAGTTACTTATTAATAAACAACAGAGGTTATTATTTGAGTATATGTATATATCTTGCAGGACCACTTTTTTCAGAGGCTGAAAGACAATTCAATAAAAAATTCAAGTTAATTCTTACTAAAAATGGATTTAATGTTTTTTTACCACAAGAAAATGAAGTATATGGATGTGATACCAAAAATGAACAGATGTTCTCAAACTACTTGAATATATTAAATAAATGTGATATTATTGTAGCTGTACTTGATGGTGGTTTGGATGTTGATTCGGGTACTGCATGGGAAGTTGGGTATGCATATTCAAAAGGAATACCTATATTTGGTCTAAGAACAGACTTCCGCACATTTGACGATAGTAGTAAGATAAATTTAATGATTGAAGAATGTTTGACATATTTAGCAACGGATATTGAAGACTTGGTTAAAATACTTAACAAATCATTAATTAAAAGTAATAAATAAATAAATAAATAAATAAATAAATCTAAGTGTATAAAGTTGTGTATTTTAACAAAATCAATATTATGAGCATGCATGGTGTATATTTTTATGAAAATACATTCATAAGAAATGTATATTAGCAGTTAATATAATTTTTATTCAAGATGTTTTTCGATAACTTCTCCTCCTGGAGATTTTTCTTTAAATATTTGACCTTCAAACTTATAGATTTGGGTATTTTTATCTTTCCACTGACTTGGCGGTAGTCCAGCCTTTAAACATGTATTTGATAAAAAATCATACACATCAAATCCATGCTCTGTAGCTACTTGTGGTAGTAAAAGTCCTTGATTGAAACCTTTTTTGATGATAAGTCCGTGCTCACCAATTATAATCGAACTCATAATGTCATCCTCATTACCTTCTATAAGAATTGGTGGTGTTAAAATTGTGACTTCAATTAGAATCTCATCTAATTCGATTAACCTTACTACAGGGAATCTTGGGTCATTGGTTGCTGCTGATATGGCTGAATCTATAATTGCATCTAGTAGCTGTGTGTCTGGATATGGTCTCCCTATACAACCCCTTAGTTCATTTTTTTTGTTTAATGTAACAAATACACCACGGTGCTCGTTGAAAATAGGAGATACATCGAATTCAGTAGTAGCTATTTTTTTACCGGTACTTAAAAATTCGGTTATTATTGTCCTAGAAATTTTAACAGCCATTTTTCCTTCAGTTAGATTAAGTAATTGCGGAATCACACATTCCTCCATAAATGCTATTCTATTTCATTGATATTTGCAAAAAGAGATAATTAACTTTTGTTGTAGTAACTATTTTTTAAGGCTTCAATCCCAGGTAACTTTTCACCAGAAAGATAATCTATACAAGCTCCACCACCAGTACTTAAGTGAGAAAATCTGTCCTCATAACCATAATTTCTAACCTCTGCAGCAATATGTCCTCCACCTGCAATTGAATAAGTGGCTTTTGTAGCCGCTCTTATAATCTCTAGTGTACCTAATGCAAATTGTTCAACTTCTGAGATTCCTGCAGGCCCATTTAGAACTACTGTGTGCGCATTTTCTATTTCTTTTGAGAAATATACTATTGTCTCAAGCCCGATATCATTTATAGGGAGATTTTGATCTTTCAGTTCATCAATATCAACATCAATTCTTTTGTTTTTGTTATTAAGTGCAACATCACTAGGATATTTGATTTTACTGTTATAGCGTTTAAGTAGTTCTTTTGCTTTATCCACCTGGTCTATATAACCTTGATTTTTGATAAAATCATAGTTTACTTGACCAACATCTACATTAGAAGCTATGAGCAGGACTGTGCCTATTATTCCCGTAAAAAGAACCTTATCAACATTACCACTGCTTAAAACACTTTCAGCAACTTTTAAAGAGTCATCAACTTTTGCTCCACCTAGAACGAAAATATTAGGATGAGATGTACCTTTTATACCTTTATCCAATGCTAAAATTTCTTTTTCCATCAAACGTCCAGCACCTGCTGGCAATAATTCAGTAAAACCCATAAGTGAAAGGTGTGATCTATGAGATACAGCAAATGCATCGTTTAGATATATATCAATTAAAGGGCTAAGCTTTTTAACCATATGTGAATTAGAATGGGCTTCAGCAGAGCGCTCGATTGTTTCTTCTGAAAAAAACCTAACATTCTCAAGAAGTACAATATCTCCCTTTTTCATTTTAGTTATAGTATTCCTTGCATGCGTTCCAAATATATCCTCTATATAATGAATTCTTCTATCAAGATATTCAGATAATTTAATTGAATGAGACTGCATGGTTGTAAAGTCGTTTTTACCTGGTCGGCTTTGGTGTGCCATTATTACAAGTTTAGTGTTAATTAACTCATTTATTGTTTGAATGTGGCTTTTTATTCTAAGGTCATCTAGAATGTTTCCTTCAGGATCCATAGGAGAATTTAGGTCAGCCCGTAGCAAGATGGTTTTTCCATCTAGATCAAAATCGTTAATGGTTAGAAAATCTTTTACAGTCAATCTATCCCTCAGTTATCATATAATTAGTTTATGCTAGTAGTTGAGCTTTATTCGATTTAAATCACAGAATTATGTGTAACTATAAGGTTTATGAAATTTAAATGGGTTAAAAGATAGTTATTTCACATGTTTTTTTAAATCCAATTCACTTAAGATTAAATCAAGATCTATGTTATTGTCTACTAGTTCCACGGTTCTTTTTAACTTATCGTTTTGTTTTATTCTAGCATGGCCAATCAACTCTTCAATTCGCTCTATCGTGCTCATTGTATCATTTCTTACCATGAGTAGAGGAACTTCTGCTTCCTCAGCGCTAGCAAGTACGGCCTCACCTGGTACTAGACCACCTGTTAAAATAAGACATTTTGTTTTAGCTTCAATAGCTGCTAGTTGAATCGAAGCTCGATCACCACCCGTTATAACAACACTGTTAGGAAATCGCCTGAAGTATTTGATTGCAGCACTTACTTCCATTGCACCAACAAGATAGTTATCAACCAGTAGTTCGAGCTTATGGGCGCTGGTTAGTACCTCTGCATGTAAATGTTCAACTATATCAGAGATTGGTATTGATCTTAGTGTTGAATCTATTTGTATTGTGCCAAATACTCTTATGTTCTTTGATTGAAGAAATGGAACAACAAGGTCATTTACATAGTCAATATCAGACTCATGTATTTCATTTAGGATAACTCCCAATAAATTATCTTTGTTTTTTATGAGCTTTTGGTCACACAGAATTCTATCAACGGCAAATATAGAGTTATATCTTGTAACTAGAATCATCTTTGCATTTAGTATATCAGCAACTTGGGGATCAGATAAACCATACATTGAGCCCCCTCCTACATCTCCTGTACCTTCAATTAGTACTATATCTTTATTTTTTGAGATGAGTTCATGGGCTTCTTTTAATCTTTTATCTAGTCCTTTATCAATACCTTTTAATGAATCACTTATTAGCTGATCGGTTAATAATATTGGAGTCACGTATTTCCTATCTTCTTTTATGTCTAGTATAGACATAATTTCTTCTGAATCTTGATCTGAAAGAGTACCATCAACATCAATTAAAATGTTACCTATGGGTTTCATATATCCAACGGAATAACCCATGTTTTTCAGGAGTATACCTAAACCCGCACATAGTGAACTCTTGCCTGAATATTCTTCTGATGAACTTACTAGAACTGATACCACAACAACACTTCCTTTTAATTGAAGATATATTAGTTATATTTATTAGTACATTAAATCTTTTCAATAAGCTGTTATTATTCACTTAAAGTTAATCTCATATCTATAGCAGTACACCCTTTTCTTTCACCAAATACTACTAGTGGATTAATCTCAAACTCAAGTATTTCTGGGAAGTCGATAGATAGTTGAGATACTTTCAGCAAAACGTCAACTATACTATCAATATCGTGAGGCTTTTCACCTCTTACTCCTGCTAAAAGTGGATATGTCTTTATTGAAGAAATCATCTTTTTAGCATCTTTTTCAGTTAAAGGTGCTAATCCAAATGAAATATCCTTCATTAGTTCTACATACGTCCCTCCAAATCCAAACATAATAAGCGGTCCGAATTGTACGTCCCTGTTCATTCCAATAATTACTTCTCGACCACTCGTAACCATTTTTTGTATTTGAACTCCTGAGATAGTGGCATGCGGCATGTACCTCCTAACAGAAGACATCATTGAATTATAGGCTTTTTCAACTTCTTCACAATCATTCAAGTTAAGTTTAATGCCACCGACATCAGTTTTATGGCTAATATCGGGAGATAGTATCTTTAATGCTACTGGATAGCCTATTTTCTCACAGTATCTTAAAGTATCTTCTAAACTTCTTGCAACTTCTTTTTCTATAACTGGTATACCGTATGCTTTCAAGATATCAAAAGCTTCTAGGCCCATTACAGTCTGTTTTTTTTCTTGTGCTTTTTTCAGCATCCTGGAAACAAGGGCTTTATCGCCTACTATTTCAGGTGCATCAAAATAATGTTTATTTTTAATCTTTCTATAAGTTGAAAGTGCTTTCATACTAGCTACAGCTCTATCAGGTGATGAATAGTTGGGTATATTTGATTTTTGCAATATTTTTTCACCCTTACCAATTCTACTTCCACCAACAAAAGAACAAAGGATAGGTTTATGTGAAGTTTCAATAATTGATTTTATATTATACGCTATCTCCTCAATGTTTGTCATAGATTGTGGAGAGATCAACAAAATTATTCCATCTACATTACTATCCTTTAAAACAATATTTAGAGCATTTTTGTAGATTTCTGAACTAGCATCACCCAAAACATCAACAGGGTTATATATACTGGCTGCAGGTGGAAGTGCCTCTTTCAGCCTAATATATGTTATATCTTCGAATTCGGATAAAAAAAGACCTCTGAGGTGGCATTCATCAGCTGCAAGTATGCCAAGACCACCAGCATTTGTAATTAGAGCAATATTGTCACCTTTTGGATAGTAATATCTTGCAAATGCATGTGAATATTCCAGGAGATCTTCTAATGTGTCAGCACGAATAACACCACTTTGAGAAAACGCTGCATTATATGCTTCATCAGAGCCGGCAAGAGTACCAGTATGTGAAGAAACAGCTTTTGAACCTGCAGCAGTTCTTCCCGCTTTGACAACCACAAGGGGTTTCTTTTGAGATAGTTTTCTTGAAGTTTTAATAAATTCAGGTCCGTTACTAACACCTTCAAGATATGCAGCCACAACTTTGGTGTCGTAATCAATTAAAAATTCTTTTAGTAAATCATTTTCAGAAATATCGGCTTTATTTCCAAGACTAACGAATTTAGAGAAACCAACGTTTTTATTATCTGCCCAATCAAGTGCAGAAGTACAAATTGCACCAGATTGTGAAAATAAAGCGATGTTCCCAGGTTTTGCCATTGTTGCTGCAAAAGATGCATTTAAACCAGCAGAGGTGTTTATTAAACCAAGGCAATTAGGACCTAAAAATCGTATCCCATATTTTTTTGCGGTTTCAACACACTTTTTTTCAAGCTTTGCTCCTTTAATTCCTGTCTCTTTAAAGCCAGCAGATATTATAATTAGGTTTTTAACACCAACATTACCACACTCTTCTATCATATCAGGAACAAACTGTGAGGGGATTACAATAACTGCTAAGTCTATCGGTGTTTCTAAATAAATCTCTTTTATACTAGAAAATGCTTTTAAACCCAATATTGTTTCAGCATTGGGATTTATTGGATATATCTTTCCCTTAAAACTATCAACTAAATTTTTTAGAACAGCATATCCAACTTTTTCTTTATTCTTTGAAGCACCAATAACAGCAACAGACTTTGGACTAAACATTTTTTTTAACATTGATAACCCCAATACTTTATTTTATTTCAAAACTGGATCGGTTGTTTTATTTAATTTAATACAATATTTATTAGTTTTACTATAAAACATTGTTACTAATGAACAAACAAATTATATATTAAGGCATTACTTTATAACGTAAGTAGGTGAGGATAAATGAAAATTTTAGGAATATCTGGAAGTCCTGTTGAGAATGGAAATAATGAGATTTTAATCAATAAAGTGCTGCATATAGCAGAAAATAGAAATTTTGAAACTGATAAATTATTATTATCATCGTGTAATATCTCACCATGTAATGCATGTGATGCATGTAGAGATAATGATACGTGTCCAATAGAAGATGATATGGATGGTGTTTATGCTAAACTGAAACAAGCGGATGCCATAATTGTATCGTCACCTGTTTACTTTGGTGGTATGACAGGACAATTGAAATGTTTGTTTGATAGAAGTGTTCTGCTTAGACGACAAGGTTTTGCTCTTAATAATAAGCTTGGAGCTGCTATTGCAGTTGGAGGGTCACGTAATGGTGGACAAGAAAAAACAATTCAAACAATACATGATTGTATGCACGTCCATGGAATGATTGTTATAGGCGATGGTGGTCATTTTGGAGGTACTTCTCAAAAACCAGTAGTTGAAGATGATGTGGGTATGAAGACCGTAGAAGATACGATAAATAAGATGTGTGATGTTCTTCAAATGCTAAAGCAATAAGTTTTTATCATCTCCTTTTATATTTCTTTAGTGGGAGATGCATATGTTCCAATTAAATAAAAAGAAGTTATTACTTTTTATCGCAGTAATCATTATTATATTTCTATTTCTTACAGTATGGATTAATTTTATTAGTGAGAGGGATACTGACATTAAACCTGTTGAAGGAAATCATGCTACAATTGTTGATGATGATATTGATGTCCTTCAAGTAAGCTCAGTTGCAATAAATCTTAAAATACCATGGGATTTAGATTTTTTTCCAGATGGTAGTATTATTTTTACTGAAAGACCAGGTAAAGTATATGTAATTGATCAAGAAACAGGGCTTTTAAAAGAACCTATCCTAACTCTAGATAATGTTGAACATATAGGTGAAGGTGGTCTTCTAGGAATTGCATTACATCCATCATTTAAAGATACTGGGTTTGTTTATCTTTACTATACATATAAGAAAGAAGATGAGATTTTTAACCGGGTTGTTAGATATAAGATGGATAATAGTTACATAGTAGATGTAACTCAAAAAAAGATAATCATTGACAAAATTCCAGGTGCAAGAACACATAATGGAGGTAGGATTGATTTTGGACCTGATGAAAATCTTTACGTCACAACAGGCGATGCAGCTCAGCCTAAACTATCTCAAGATATGAGTTCACTCGCAGGTAAAATCCTTAGGGTAAAAGATGATGGGAAAATTCCTAGCAATAATCCATTTAATGATTCTCCTGTTTATTCATTAGGTCACAGAAATCCACAAGGACTTGCATGGGACAGTGATGGTAACTTGTGGTCAACTGAACACGGAGCTATTGCAAAGGATGAACTAAATTTAATTGAAGCAGGAAAGAACTATGGTTGGCCAATAATAGAAGGTGATGAAACACATCCCAATATGGAATCACCTATTTTACAAAGTGGCAGAGATACTTGGGCTCCATCAGGAGCTACTTATTACAATGGTTCTATATACTTTGCAGGTCTGCGTGGTCAAACTCTATATCAAGCTAAAATAGATTCTGATTCAGTTGAGTTGTTTACTCATTTTGATAAAGAGTTCGGAAGGCTCAGAAGTGTATTTTTAGGTCCTGATAATAATCTATACGTTTTAACAAGCAATAGGGATGGTAGAGGTGTTCCTGTGTCTATTGATGATCAAATAATACGTATTAATCCTGAAAAGATTCTTTCTTGATTTTAATAATATTCTTATAACAGGTTGTTATATTAATGTAAAAACATTTAATCTGAGGTAGACACTTTGACATCGAATAGATATGTAATTACAGTTATAGGTACTGACAAAGTAGGTATCGTTGCAAGCATCACTAAAGTAATGGCTGATTTCAATGTAAATATAATTGATATTAGTCAGACTATAATGGAAGATATATTTACAATGACAATGTTTGCTGAAAACATAAATGATGATTTTGATCTTCTAGCTTTTCAAAAAAAGATGAATTATGAAGGTGAAAGGCTTGGAGTTGAAGTAAAAGTTCAAAATGAAGACGTGTTTAAGTACATGCATAGAATTTGATTAAAATATAGTCATAGGTTTGGTATAAAATGTTTTTTCATCCAGAAGAGATAATGGAAACTATCCAGATGATAAATACAGAAAAACTGGATATTAGAACTGTTACTATGGGTATAAATCTTCGCGATTGCTGTCATCCTAACATTGAAGTTTTTAATCAAAATATTTATTCGAAAATCACCTATTTTGCTAAAAAACTTGTAGAAACTACCAATAAAATAGAAAATATGTATGGGATCCCAATTATAAATAAACGCATATCTGTTACACCAATATCACTTATTGCAGAAAGCTGTGAGTCAAATAATCTAGTATCAACAGCTATAACTATGGATAAAGCTGCTGCAGAAGTAGGTGTAGATTTCATTGGTGGATTCAGTGCGCTTGTTCATAAAGGAATTACTCCAGGTGACATGAAATTAATTCAATCTATTCCAGAAGCATTATCTACCACGGAAAAAGTTTGTTCTTCTATTAATGTAGCAACAACAAAAGCAGGAATTAACATGGATGCTGTAGCATTAATGGGAGATATAATAAAACAAACTGCTTTATTGTCTAAAGATAAACAAGGAATTGGATGTGCTAAGCTTGTGGTGTTTGCAAATGCACCTGAAGATAACCCATTCATGGCAGGTGCTTTCCATGGTATTGGGGAGGAGGATTGTGTAATAAATGTTGGTGTTAGTGGGCCAGGAGTTGTAAATAGTGCAGTTCAGGGACTAGATGAACCAACAATCGATGAAATAGCAGAAGAGATCAAAAAAACAGCCTTTAAAATCACAAGGATGGGTGAAATGGTGGGTCGTAAAGTTTCTAAAGAACTTAACGTAAGTTTTGGAGTGGTTGATTTGTCACTTGCACCAACTCCTGAAATTGGAGATAGTGTTGCTGCTATCATTGAATCTATGGGTATTGAACAATGTGGAGCGCATGGAACTACTGCTGCACTTGCGCTTCTTAACGATGCAGTTAAAAAAGGAGGTGCAATGGCATCATCTTCGATTGGTGGGTTGAGCGGCGCATTTATACCGGTAAGTGAAGATGCTGGTATGATAAAGGCAGTTGAAAGTGGGGCACTTAATATAGAAAAATTGGAGGCAATGACCTCTGTGTGTTCCGTAGGTTTAGATATGATTGCAATACCCGGTAATACCCCAAGTTCAACCATATCTGCAATAATTGCTGATGAAATGGCTATAGGTGTGATTAACAAAAAAACAACTGCTGTTAGACTAATCCCTGCACCTGGAAAAGATGTAGGAGATACAGTAGAGTTCGGGGGTTTATTAGGAAGAGCGCCGGTAATCAAATTAAGTTCGTTAAAAGCTGGTAACTTTATCAAAAAAGGTGGTAGAATTCCTGCACCATTACAGGCTCTAAATAATTGAATAATGTAGGTTATGATGTATGCTACAAATTTTCATGCTACCATTTTTTAATTATAGCCAAAAAAGCTCATTGCAATCTAAAAATTCATAGAGATATTTAAATGCTTAGTTTGTTTCAATTAAAATGATATTCTCATTTAACATAATTGCATTTGTGTTTAGTCTTTGTTTCATTGTTCTCGAACAATACAAATTTAAGAACACTTTATCTCTTATGACTGAAAAAGTTCAGATTAAATTAGACTAATTGTAATTTTTTTTTGGTGTGTGGTATCTATTTTCACCATCTAGCTTTTATACTTTAGTTTCAATATAACCAATATTGGGGACAAAAAATTCAGACTATGGGGCTGAAATACCTGAGTTAATTGAAGATTGCTTTGGTGAATATGCTAGCATTAGATCAATTGTAAATGAAGCTTTGCCTTTTGAGATTATGGCAACTTTTGGGGGAGTTATTGCGGGTATCATTTTATCAGGTATGGCCGAAGAAATTGAGCTTATACCAGGTCTTATTGTTATAGCTCCAGCTGTAATGGGTCTTAGAGGAAATATTTCATGTACTCTAGGATCACGGCTTGGAAGTGCAATTCATTTGGGTCTAATAACAAAGCTTGAAAGAAATCCTGAATTAATAAACAACATTTCAGGATCCCTACTCTTAAGTTTATTTTTATCAATTTTTCTTGGTCTAATGGGGCATTATATAACTGTAGCTTTAGGATTACCAAGTGCAGGTGCTGTGATTTTAACTTTAATTGCAGTGATTTCAGGAGTTCTTTCAGGAATAATATTAGCTATAGTAGCTGCATTACTATCAGTTGGAATGGTTAAATATGGTTTTGATCCCGATAATATTGTCACACCAGCTATCGCAACAATTGGGGATATTGTTGCTATGCTAATGTTGTTTTTAGCAGCAAAGGTGGTGTTACTAATATGACATATTATACAGTTACTGGAATTATTCGAAGTAGTACTCCCGTGTTACTTTTAGCTGCGATTGCAGGACTTTTAGCAGGACAGATGTTAAATTCTGAGATTGAACGGATAATAACAATGCCTTCACTATTAATACTAATCCCAGCTTTGATTAAAATTGGAGGAGATACTGGTAGCATATTAGCTGCTAGACTTGCATCGGCGTTTCATTTAGGACTTGAGAGTCGAATTTTTAGAAATCCTGTTATGAGCAACAGCTTAATTGGGGTTACTATTGTTGCGATGACTGCTTTATTTTCATTAAGTGTTATTGTCTGGGTAGTCAGCTTTTTATTGGGACATAGTGTAAGCTTTTTAGTATTGCTTCAAATCTGTTATATTGCTGGAATAATTGAAATAGTAATTGTATTTTTCTTTACAATAACAATCTCATCAGCTTCCCACAAATATGGTCTTGATCCCGATGACACAGTTATACCCTTAATAGCTACACTTGGTGATATTGTTGGTGTTGCAGGAATTATATTTGCCTTAAATATTCTTTTGGTTGTATAAATTTGCTTTAATGTATGAACAATAAATTATCTTAATAAAACTAATTTAAATATAAGGGCCTTAAAAATGAATTCAAAAGAAATAAAATATACACCACATAATCTTAAAGATCTACTAACTGAACTGAAAGACACCTCTGAACTTATGGTTGATTTAGCTTATTCTGCTATGATGTATGATGATATAGATATTGCCGAAGAAGTTTTACGTTTAGAAGAAAAAGTTGATGTTTTTGATTATCATATGAAAATTGTTGCAATGCTTAGTGCTCGAAAGGTAGAAGTCGCAGAAGCAATGGTCAGTGCACTAACTGTATCCGAATCAGCTGCAGATATTTCAAATGCAGCTGTAGATATTGCAAAAATAGTAACTCTTAATATGAATATTCCTTATGAGTTAAATATTGCACTCCGAGATGCTGAAGAGACTTTTATTCGTGTTAAGGTTAATGAAGATTCTATTATGAATGGCCAAACCTTGAAAGATATTGAGCTAGACATTGAAGCTGGAATGTGGATAACTGCAATTAGAAGACAAAATGAGTGGATATATAATCCTGGTCATGATACACGTATTCTGAAAAATGATGTACTTTTTGCAAGAGGGCATGGTGAAGGGGTACCGCTATTTTCGGAAATGGCATCAAATGAAAAACCCATTCCTAGAAATATGATGCATACAAACAAATTAGCAGACCTTGAAATGGCAGTGGATATTATTGTTGAAATGAAGAATATTGCTGAGTTATCTGTAGGTTTAGCATATTCTGCACTTCTGTTTGACAATGAAGATATTGCCTATGAAGTAAAATCAATTGAATCTCAGATGGAAATTATGAAAAGTAACCTTGAACATTGGGTACTTAAGACGGCAAAACATGTGAAGGATGTAAATCAGCTTCGAGGCTTATTACATCTAGGAAATGCTTCTTTGAAAATCTCAAATGCTGCTTATGGAATTGCAGATACTGTAATTAGAGATATTGAACTACATCCAGTTATAACTCTTGCAATAAGAAATTCAGATGAAATTATAAGTAAACTCAAGGTTGAAGAATGTTCATCTCTTGTGGGGAGGTCACTAAGTGAATTGAAAATTGAAACCGAAACTGGTATGTACATCTTAGCTGTCAAGAAAGGCAATAAATGGATATACCGGCCTAGCTCCAAAACAATAATTCATGCGGATGACTTGTTAATTGCCAAAGGGTCACGTATAGGAGAACAAGTCTTTTTTGACCTATGTTCTTGCCCGATTAAGTCAAAAAAATGTGGCTGAATTTTTTAGTAAGAAACTTAATTATATTCTTACACAAGTAGTCTGATAATTATTGTTTCAGAAAAAAGTATTAAAAATAATAGATAATTAAAATTTTTTATACGTATGTCAATATTTTATTTCTGACAGCTACTTTACAATTAATGCTATCATCTATTCTTATAAAATAATCTAACTTAATTGAAATGATTATTTAATTGCTTTAAATAAGAATAAAAGTTAAATTAATTAATATTTTCTTTAATTCTTGCAGCTAAAATATCTAGACTATTGGTATCACTATCTGTCCAAACAATTGATTTGATCCCATTTTGACCACCATCGCCTTCATACCTAGGAATGAGATGTACGTGGAAATGATGTATCTCTTGTCCTGCAATGTTTCCAACGTTTGTTCCAATATTCATTCCATACAATGAAAATGTTTTTTCTAAAGCTTTTGCAACTTTATGTACAGTTTTGAACAACATAGCAACTTCATCTTCAGATGTAGTAGTAAATGAGTCAAAATGATTTTTCGTAATTACTATGGTATGCCCTTGAGTAGCCGGTTCGATATCTAAAAATGCAATAGCATTTTCATCCTCAAATACTTTGTTTGTAGGTACTTTCCCATCAACGATTTTGCAAAACAAACAGCTCATAATATTCACCATATTTATAGTGTTGATTTATATATTTAATTATTTTGTCAAATTTATTTGATTTATTTGAATCAAAAAAAAATTATTTTACTACTACTGCGATTAAATTAAAAAAGAACACAACAAAACTTGTTTAATTTTCAATTTAAATTTTTAAAAATCTATATATAACATTTGTATTATAACAATAAGTGCTAGTAATATGGAGGGATTTTACGTATGACTTTATGGGAGTATGACATAAAATCGATTCGAGCCCATGAGTGGGTTCAAATGAAAAAAGATTTGAATGAAATTGGTTTTGAAGGTTGGGAACTCATTAAATTGTCTGATGATATGAATGAGAACGGTATTACCAAAGCAGTTTTTAAAAGGCCTTTGGATTATGTTGATGCCTTATAATATCAACAATTACTAATATCTCATTTTGTCATTGAATAACTTCAGCTATAAAATATCCTGGAACTGCATCACTTATTTCCACAACATATTTGTTACCAGGTATAAGTTTTGCTTGTTTGATAATTACAGGCTTGTATGAAGGTGTTCTTGCCATAAATCCATTTATTTTTGCTGGCATTGATACAAACACCTCACCTTTCCAGCCAATCATTTTTTCTTTTGATTCCATCTTTATATCTTCACAGACTTGGTGCAAGTGTTTTGATCTATCTACTATTGTTCTTGAATCCAAGTTACGAAAACTTGAAGCTTGAGTTCCAGGTCTTGGAGTATAACGAGAAATATTCACTTTATCTGGCATATGCTGTTTAATCCAATTTACCGTTATTTCAAAATCTTTATCATTTTCGCCAGGAAAGCCAACAATTACATCAGTAAAAAAAGTTAAGTCTTTAAAATTGCTTTTAAATGCTGATAAAATTTCATTAACATCTTCTATAGTGTTTTTTCTGTTCATAGAAGCTAAAATCCTATTAGATGCAGATTGTATGGGTAGGTGAATCAACTTGTAAATTTTGTCATTATGAAAAACTTCTACTAACTTATCTTGGTGTTCTTTTATTGAAAATGGGTTCATCATCCCCACTCTAACTTTAAAATCAATTGGTATCGAACAAATTTCTTCAAGAAGTGCTGGTAAACTATATCCAATATCATCACCATATTGCCCAGTATCTTGAGAAGTAATCCAGATTTCTCTGCAGCCGTCATTTAATGCTTTTTTTATATCATCTAGTATCATCTCTGGATCAGATGATTTAAGTGAACCTCTAGCATTTCTTACAATGCAATATGCACATTCATAATTGCACCCTTGTGAGATTGGGCATATATGAATATTGGAATTATATCTAATTCTGTTTGTGTTTAGAATTGTAGTGGAAGAGTTATTGAAAACCTCTATGCTTTTATCTTTTTTATTATCTTGATATATTTTCACTTTATCAATAAGCTGGGTTAACTCATCAATTGCATTAATACCAAGTAGATGAGCATTTCGATTGGCTGCAAATATATCATTTTTCTGTACTTGTGGCATGCATCCAGTAACTATTACTTGCTTCCCATCACAACCAAATTGTCGAATTTTGTGAAGAATCTTTTTCTCAGTAGTTGCTTTAACAGTACATGTATTTAGAATAATAACATCTGCTATATTTGGATTATCTATAAGGTCGTGCTCTGACTCGTTCACAACTGAAGCCATAACCTCAGCAGATGCTTGGTTTGATGAACAGCCAAAGTTTAAGATAGTTATTTTCATTTTCAGTAATTATTTTATTCTAAGTGGAGTTGTTTCTTTATTCTTTATGTATATAGAATCGGTGAATTTTACTACTCCTGAACTTCCCATAGTTATTGTATCTACTCTTGCATCACCTTCTCCAAAAAGATTAGCACCTCTTAAGAATTGGCCCGATGTAACACCAGTTGCAGCAAATATAACATCTTTCCCAGGAACTAGCTTTTCAGTATCAAGTATAGTGTTTATGTTTTCTTCTTTTATGCCCATTTTTTCTAATCTTGGTAATTTCTCTCTTTTTTCTTTCTCGATATCTTCTTTGGATTTGTTGTTAGCTACTGAAGGCAAAACTAATCTTGCTAAAACCTTGCCACCCAGTATTTTAATTGCAGCTGCTGTCAGAACAGCTTCTCCTGATCCACCTGATCCCATTACTATGTGTACTCCTGAGCCTCTAATAGATGTTGCGACACCAGGCATCAAATCACCGTCTGTTATCAAATTAACACGAGCACCAGAATTTCTTATTTCATCAATCAAGCCTTTATGCCTCGGTCGATCTAGTATGACAACAACAAGTTCTTCTACGTCTCTTTTAAGAGCTTTAGCCACTATTTCCAAATTATGTTGAACTGGTGCGTCGAGGTCGATTCTTTCCCCAGGATTTTCTTTTTCATACTTTACAACCTCTGATCCAACAACAATTTTCTCCATATAAACGTCTGGTCCATGAAAAAGGCCACCAGGTTCCGACATTGCCATGACTGAAATAGCACCCGGAACTCCATCAGCAGTTAAATTAGTACCTTCTAATGGATCTACAGCAATATCAACTTCTAAGTCTCCTTCACCAGTACCGACATGTTCACCTATGTATAACATGGGAGCTTTATCTCTTTCACCCTCACCAATTTTAATTGTACCTCTCATAGCTAACGAATTTAACATTCTCCGCATTGATTCTACTGCAACTTGATCCGCGTAATTCTTTTGACCACGACCAATTTGATGTGCTGCAGCTATGGCAGCGGCTTCTGTGACGTTTACAAGTCTGGGTAAAAGTTCTTGCTCAATTGGACCTGCATTATGCATCATCCTTTCACAGTTCTTTTTCATTTCCATTGTGTTCACCATCTAATATTATGTAGGCCATTATGAATCTAATTATTAAAAGTTTAATTAATATAGTCCACTAATGCCACTCTTTCTTTAACAAGCTTTGGTATTTTGTCCTCTCCTACAACATTTATTTCTTCTACTGTAATTTTAAATTGCTGCATGATGTAGAATTTTTTCTCTGTAGTGTATTCCAGCAAATCTTTTTCAGTAATAGTTTTTTTTAATGCGTTATAAGCTTTTAGAGTATCTTTTTCATTACCTAACACAATTAATAGAATATTGTTATTGCCTTCTGCAATACCCAGGGAAAATGCATCTTCTATTTGTTTTTTAGCAGCAGCATACCTCATTATTTCAATACCTTTATCCTTAGCTACATTTTTGTTTGTTTCAAACGACTTATTAGCTTTTTCTATAGCATACATGACATGCTCATAGCCTGCAATCATATTAGAATTCATAGCCTGAATTAGAACTTCACTTTCTGAAGCTATTTCATTTATTTTATTCAAAAAATCAGAAACTTTTTTAATATATGTAATACCAGTTAAAATAATTAGATGCATGATGTTTATGAAATAGTTTAATTAGCATAAGTTTATCGGTTGCTATAAATTATATGAATTATTGATAGGAACACTTGCTAAAATATCAATCAATTAGTTTATGTAGCAATAAAAGCTATTGATGTCATTGATTTGTTAAACTTAATGACTTATTCACTAGGAGAAACCCAATGTATAGTTTAGAATGTATAGACTGTGGCAATAAATATGCAGAATCAGATGTAGTATATACTTGTGAATGTGGTGGTCTTCTCGATATAATTTATGATTATTCGAACATAAATATTGATATGGAGAAACTAAGGTTAGAACCTCCAACTGTATGGAAATATCGTGATCTTCTTCCTATAAAGGGCAAGCATGTGACAATATATGAAGGCGGAACTCCATTGTATAAATGTGATCGTTTAGCTGAACTCATAGGAGTAAAAGAAATTTATGTCAAACACGAGGGACTTAATCCAACGGGTTCTTTCAAAGATCGTGGAATGACGGTTGGTGTTTCTAAAGCCCTTGAGCTTGGTATGAAAACGGTTGCATGTGCATCTACTGGAAACACTTCCGCTTCACTTGCAATTTATGGTGCAAAAGCCGGAATTCCTGCTATTGTTTTGTTGCCTGAAGGTAAAGTTGCAATGGGTAAAGTAGCCCAAGCTTTGATGCATGGTGCAAAAGTTCTAAGCATTAAAGGGAATTTTGACGAAGCTCTTTCACTGGTTCGTAAACTATGTGATGAAGAAAAGTTCTATTTATTAAACTCAATTAACCCATATCGTTTAGAAGGACAAAAGACAATTGGCTTTGAAATAATTGATCAACTAAATCTTAACGTACCAAGCAGAGTTGTTCTTCCGGTTGGTAATGCAGGTAACGTAACAGCAATTTACAAAGGGTTTAAAGAATTTACAGAACTTGGTGTTACGGATCATGTACCTAAAATGTGTGGTATCCAAGCTGAAGGAGCATCTCCAATTGTAAAGGCCATAAAAAATAATGCTGAAATGATTGAACCTGAAAAATCACCTGAGACAATTGCAACAGCTATCAGAATTGGAGATCCTGTAAATGCCAAAAAAGCTTTAAGGGCAATCAGAGAATCTAATGGAACTGCAGAAACAGTAACAGATGAGGAACTAGTGCAAGCACAAAGAGATTTAGCACAACTTGAAGGAATTGGTGTAGAGCCCGCTAGTGCAACTTCGGTAGCAGGCTTAAAGAAACTTGTTAAACAAGGTGTAGTCCAATCAAGTGAAACGGTGGTTTGTGTTACGACTGGGCATCTTTTAAAAGACCCACAAGAAGTAATAGAGGCCTGCGATAAACCAATAGTTGTGGATGCTACGATTAAAGCTATCAGAGACGCGGTATTCAGTAAATGAGAATATAAATCTTCAAATAATCTTAATGGTTGGTTTATTAAACATGAATGCAGAATATTTACCAGACTTTATTGAGCGCAAGTGGATATCCAAGTGGGAGCAGGAAGCTATTTTTGAACCTGAGCCTAATGAGCAAGAAAAATATTTTATTACAGTTCCGTATCCTTATTTAAATGGTATATTACATGCAGGACACACAAGAACGTTTACTATTGGAGATGTTATTGCTAGACATAAAAGAATGCAAGGTTTGAATGTTCTTTTTCCAATGGGATTTCATGTTACTGGAACTCCCATTGTCGGTCTTGCTGAGCTTATTAAAAATAGAGATCCTCAGACAATTGAAGTATATTCAAAACATCATGGAATTCCTGAAAGCAAGCTACATACCTTAGAATCCCCAGAAAAAATCGTTGATTTTTTCAGTGTTGAAGCTGAAAAGTCAATGAGATCGATAGGATATTCAATTGATTGGCGTCGCAAATTCACAACTACTGACGATGCTTATAAGAAGTTTATTGAATGGCAATTCAACCACTTATATGAAAATGGATATATTGTTAAAGGATCTCACCCTGTAAAATGGTGCCCTGCGGATGACAACCCGGTTGAAGACCATGATATATTACATGGTGAAGGTGCAAATATTGTTGATTATACATTAATCAAGTTTGAGTATGAAGGCTGTATTTTTCCCTGTGCTACTTTAAGGCCTGAAACTACTTTTGGTGTAACTAATCTTTGGGTTAATCCTGAGATAGAATATGTTAAGATAAAAGTAGCTAATGATGAAAATGATGAGACTTGGGTTGTAAGTAAAGATGCGTATGACAAATTATTGCATACGGATAAGGATATTCAACTAATTGAGACTGTACCTTCATTTTCTCTTATTGGAATTAAAGTAACAAACCCTTTAACAAGAGAAAAGGTGATTACTTTACCCGCTTCTTTTGTAAGAGGTGATAATGGTAGTGGTATTGTAATGAGTGTACCTGCCCATGCTCCTTTTGATTATCTTGCTTTAAGGGATTTGTATGATAGTGATCTCAGTGCTTATGGTATTGATGAAAACCCACGTTATATTAAATTAATATCTTTAATTGATGTTCCTGAGTTTAGTGATTATCCAGCAGTTGATGCTGTAAACCAGTTCAATATTAACAGTCAAAATGATTCTTTAGCAGAAGATGCAACTAAATTAGTATATAAAAAAGAGTACCATTCAGGAACTCTCAAACAAAATACTGGCAAATATGCTAATATTAAAGTATCTAAAATAAAGGATATTTTGACAAAAGATTTAATTGATCAGAATATTGGTGAATTATTCTATGAGTTCAGTGAACCTGTAGTTTGCAGGTGTGGAACTCCATGTGTAGTTAAGATGGTTAAAGGCCAGTGGTTTTTGCACTATTCCAACCCTGGTTGGAAAAGAACAGTTACTGAATGTGTTGACCAAATGGATATTATTCCAGAAGAACTTCGTGTTGAGTTTCATAATAAGATAGAATGGCTGAAAGATAAAGCATGTGCTAGAAAAAAAGGATTAGGAACGAAGCTTCCTTTTGATAAAGCGTGGTTAATCGAATCCCTAGCCGATTCAACAATTTATATGTCATATTATATTTTAGCTAAATTCCTTAATGAAGATATAGGAGCTGAGCAGCTAACAAACACATTATTAGACTATATACTACTAGATATTGGTAGTCTGGAAGCAGCATCTATCAGTTCTGGTCTTGAAAGAGAGTTAATTGAAAAAATCAAAACTGATTTCAGCTATTGGTATCCAGTCGACATTCGAACTTCTGGAAAAGATTTAGTTCCGAACCATTTATTATTTTTCCTTTTCCATCACGTTGCAATATTTGGTCGAGATAAATGGCCGAAATCAATTGCAATTAATGGATTTGTTTCTCTAGAAGGAAAAAAAATGAGTAAATCAAAAGGTCCACTTTTGACAATGAATGAAGCTGTTCATCTTTATGGAGCAGATGTGACCAGAATGTACATTTTATCATCTGCTGAACAAACACAAGATGCTGATTGGAAAAATGATAAAGTAGAGAATGCTAAAAAACAATTAGAACGGTTTTATAGTTTTGCACATCAAATTATTAAATCGTTTTCATCAAATGATTTCAAAAACAGACATGAATATAATGATTTGGATCATATAGACAAGTGGTTTTTAAGTCAATTACAGCAACGTATCTATCAAACAAATATATCGCTTAAACAAGTTAAAACAAGAAATGCATTACAAAATTCGTTTTTCATTCTATTTAATGACGTTAAGTGGTATCAGAGGCGCGGGGGTAGTAGATTATTACCTTACATTCTTGACGTATGGGTGAGATTAATGGCACCATTTACTCCTCATTTATGTGAAGAAATTTGGGATAACATGGAGCACACTAACGGAAATTTTATTTCTCTAACCCAATATCCTATTTATAATTCAGAACTTATTGATATTGATGCACAGTTAGCAGAAGAGCTAGTTTCTAAAACCTTAGAAGATATGGATGAGATTTTAAAAGTTATCAAACTGAAACCAACTACTATTTATCTGTATTCAACTCCTAAATGGAAAAAATACGTGTTTATGACAGCTTTAAGTATGAATGATCAGGGAAACTTAGATGTTGGTTTATTAATTAAAGAGTTGATGAAAGAATCTGAAATGAAAAAATATGGGAAAATTGTACCAAAATATGCCCAAAAGGTAGTTTCCGAGATTAAAGGTATGAGTGATGAAAAAATATCTTTTTTACTTAAATCTAATTTGAATGAAACAGAAGTACTTAATCTAGCGACTGATTTCTTTGAAAAAGAAACTGGCTGTCAAGTATATGTTTATAATGGTGATTCACCTGAGTATGATCCCAAAAATAAAGCAGGAAATTCTACATACTTAAAACCAGCAATATATGTTGAATAAAGTTCATCTTTCAATTCAACACTTATTTGCTGTGATACCTTATTGACATGTAAGTCTAGTATAACTGTGGTCTCCTATCATTAAATACAGGTATCTTACGTCTCACATTTTTTGTTTCGTTAAGATTTATATCACCAATCAAAATAGTTTCTTTATCATCTGCTTGAGATACTGTTTTACCCTCTGCATCAATTATAATTGACCCTCCAAAATAACTTTTTCTTGGATCTTGGCCTATTCTGTTACACGCAATATGGGGAATTTGATTTTCAATTGCACGAGCTTTTACTAGCGTTGTCCATATATCTTTTCTAGGGTTTGGAAATTCAGCAATGGTAACTAAAATATCAGCTCCATCAAGTGTCATTTTACGTGCAATCTCGGGAAATCTAACTTCATAACAAATTTCCAAACCAATAGTCAGACTATTATTTTTAGTAACAAGATTATTTATTTTATTACCACCAGTAAAAAACTTATTTTCTTCTGTAAATGGATGGATTTTCCTATAATATCCTGATATTTCACCAGTATCAATACAAAAGCCTAGATTATAGTAATATATCTTACCATTCATGTATTTTTTTTCTATGATTGAGCCTATTAATATACATTCTAACTCTCTTGAGAAAGCTATTAGTTGTTGAATAGTATTGTAAGGATAGTTCTCAGATACTTGCTCTATTTTTTCGTAGCAAAATCCTGTTGTAAAAACTTCAGGAAAAACAATTATTTTTGCTCCTTTATCTAAGGCACTTTTTGCGTGACATAATGCATTTGTCAAGTTATTTTTCTTATTACAATATGAAATGTCCATTTGAATACATGCAACTTTAATCACTGTCATATAAATCCCTCATAATATCTACTAATCTCAGTTATACATATTTTGCTTTTCAGTTTAAATTATAGGAAAAAATAATGGAAGTAAATCTTTAAATTTTTACAATACAAGTTTTAAAGCTTGACACGGTATATGTAGTCTTTATATTTATTCAAAAAATAAACTATCAAAATTTTATTGTTTTTGTAAGTAAGAGTTGATTTAAATAGTTGAAATTAAATGAAGCTAAAATTTATAAATTAACCAAAAGCTTTAAAAGGAGAAACTTTATTTTACAAACAGCGTTTTTGAAATACTCAAATAGATTTCTTGTATATCTAATCCAGTTTCAACTGATGCCAGCAGGCTTGAGGCTTTCAAAGATAATTGGAATAAATAGCATTACAGTACATAAAATAACTTTACGATACTTTTGTATCGCAATCATTTTCAAAACTGTGAAAAGCTACCAGTAAGAATACAATTCAGTTAAGGAAATTGAAATAATATACACGAAATTAAACTAGTAGTTGAGTAAATAAATTGTAATTGAATAGTCAAAACCTTATTAGCTCCTATAATTTAGTACACTATTTTATGGGATTGATTTGGTTGCAATAACACCCTTTGAACAAGGGGAAGTGCCTAAATTAGATTTAATATACAAAGTAAAATTTTAGGAAGCTATGCAATTTTATGTATAGCAGTTCGATTTAAGTAGTAGATAAAAATGTCATTCAAATCATTAAATATAAATCCAAAAATAATTAGAGCGTTAAATAATGAAGGAATTGTTGATCCTACAGAAATTCAACAAAAAACAATTCCATTAATTTCTGATGGAAAAGATGTAATTGGAATTTCACATACAGGATCTGGTAAAACTGCAGCTTTTGCTATTCCAATACTTGAAAAGATTCAAAAGGGAAAAGGAATACAAGCTCTTGTTGTTGTTCCTACACGTGAACTTGCATGCCAGATATCTCAAGAGTTTGAGAAATTTGGTAAAAATTTAAGTTATTCTATAGAAACTATATATGGTGGAGTTGCAATTGGTCCACAAATAAACAGATTGCCAAAAGCAGATATAGTGGTTTGTACTCCAGGTAGACTTCTTGACCACATTAATAGAAAAACCATTAATTTGTCTAAAGTTAGAAATTTGGTTCTTGATGAAGCTGATATTATGGTAGATATGGGATTTTTTGATGATATCAAGAAAATACTGAATGCAGTACCAAAGAATAGACAAATAAGTCTTTTTGGAGCAACTATTTCAGACGAGATTAATGAATTGAAGAAGAAATATATGAATAAACCTATCGTTGAAAAATCAGAAGCTCATGTTAATTCTACGCTCTTGAAACAATATTATTACAAAGTTGCTCAAAAAGAAAAATTCTCTTTACTTGTTCATCTTCTTAAAAATGAGGCAACTGATCGTGTAATTGTGTTTTGTCCAACAAGGTCGAAAGTTGAATCCGTTTCAAAAAACTTAAAGATGAATGGTATTAAGTCTAATATGATACATGGAAAAATCAAACAATCTAGAAGGCTAAAAGTAATTGATAATTTTAACAAAGGAAGACCTAAAGTTCTTGTTGCATCAGGTGTAGCTTCAAGAGGTCTTGATATTAAAGGTGTAAGCCATGTTTATAATTACGGGCTTTCACAAGATCCACAAGAGTATATACATAGAATTGGACGTACAGCAAGAGCAGGTGAAGCAGGTAAGGCAATTACTTTGCTAAGCCCTGTAGATAATAAAATTTTTACTCGAATCATAAATATGTATGATATCGATGTAGAAAACATAAAATGCAAAGATTTTTCTAAAATCCACTTTGATTCTAGAGAAAATAGTGGTGATACTCGTAGAAGAAACGAAGAGTCTAAAAATACTAGAAATAGTAATCAAAAATCTAAAAGGAAGTTAAATAAACCTTCAAATTCACGTGTAAGTGTAAAAGCTACAAGTGGAAGAAAATCTAGGGTTAAATATAGAACTAAATCTCAAGATGGAATTTTAAATGAGACAAAAAAGTCTCCAAATCCAAAAAAAGTTATAAGTGCTATCTAAATTATATATCAATAGTGGTTTCAATTATGTTGGAACCTAATTTCTTTATTTTTGATTTTATGGACTCCAAATCACTATAATTGACACATTTATTATTGTTAAAAATATTTTGTTTTATTTTTTCACCTAATATATCATCATGTCCTTTTTTTAGAACATATATTGTTGAATCTGTAAAATAACGTGTATTGTGATCTTTACAATCTAGGTCACCATCAACTATGCCTAATACAGGAATAGAAAAGCGAAATAGTATTTCACTGGCTATTGAGGTAGTATCATCTCCTATGCTAATCGCCGCTGTTGTTCCTGATATGTATTTGTAAATGTTCTCAGCATCATGATCTATAATAATCAGTTTGTTATCGTTGAAACTTTTAAACCTGTTATTTAATTTAGTTGGCTTATTAAAATTTCTTAACTTACCTGTTTTTATCCATACATTTTCAAGGTCAATTGGACATTTCTTATTATATTTATGTAGTTTTTCAATACCATGCTCCTTTAAAATCCCACCTTCTAGTTTTGTTAGAATTCCATTCTCCACAATAATATCAACAAAATTATTTTGAGCTTTACCAACAATTAAACCATTAATAAAGATATTTTCACCTGGGTAAGTACCTTCAATTCTTCTTATTTGGACATTATTTTTTTTGTGAACTTTAATCTTATATGGCTTTATTATGTTAGTTGAATGTTTAATATTTAGAAGAGAAGATATTGTTGTTATATATTCAAGAGCATTATCATTCATAGGAAATATGGTTTCATCAAAACAACCCGGCCTTTCAATGTGTATAACAGGCTTATCTTGTAAATTTGATATTTTTGATGCAACTATTGAAGCAAAACGAACACCACTGTATAGTGACTTACCATGATTCAAAAGAATAGCAATATCGTTTTTTTTTAGTAAGTTAGTTACGATTTCACTTGGTTTTTTGTTGCAACATGTATCAATTTTATTTTCTAAATGTGCATCAAAAACCGCTGTTTTGCCCATAGTTCCAGCAATTTTTGCATCAATTGTACCTATTTTAGATAAACTTGTCAAGATATTTTTTGCATTACCGGAGTCAATAATGTAAGGATTATGGAGTAATAAACCAATTTTCATACAAATCAAAAAAAATATAATTAATTTAGTGCCTTTATTATTTCCTTCCCAAACTTTTTAGCACTTTTAGGATCTCGTCCTGTAATTATATTGCCATCAACCCTAACATCTTTATTTTCATAAATGCCACCTGCTTTACTAATCAATTTGATACTTTCAGGATCATTAAAAACAGTGCATTTCTTATCTGTTAATAATTTAGATTTAGCCAATACTACAGGTGAAATACAAATTGCTGCAATAATCTTATTTTTATTATTTGCATCTTGCAGTAAGTTGTGTAGTTTTTTGTTTTCCCATAAGTATTTTTTAGATCCCATACCACCTACAACTACTATTGCATCATAATCATTTGCGTTAGCATCTGCAATTCTAATATCAGGTTTTACAATAGTATTCAACATTCCCCTAGCTTCCTTGGTAGTGACACTAGCTACAGTAATTTTTGAGTTGTTAGATTCAAAAACTTTTTTCGGCTCTAAAAACTCTTCATCTCTAAAATCATTCTGAGCTATAATCATTAAAATATTATTTACCATATACATATCACCATTATTTGAATGGTTTTTTTATATTAAAAATATAGGGATTTTCTTGAAATAATTAGAAAACTTTATGCATGTTTATTAGTTAATTAATGCATGGATATCAATGGTCGATAAACTTTATGCTACAATTAACGAGATTTTGAAACATAAATCACTTTCAATAAGTGGTATTACAAGAGAACTAAGGTCAAGAGGATGTGCTGAACACAGGCTAGTTTTAACTGGTTATTTAAGAGCTTTAAAAGACCTTAACAAAATTGAAGAGTCAGATATTCCCCCCGCTAAAGTATATACACGAAAAGAGGATATTAATAAGCAAGATGTTAATATTTTTTCACTTTTATCCTTAAACCTAAAACAGGTTGAATATGAAAAGCGTTGGCCAATAGCAGTTTATATTTTATCAAATTTATTTAAACGCCCAGTATTCAAACAAGAGTTGAAATTAGTTGGCATAAATATAACAAATCCAAAGATTGACTTCAAAACAAATGAATTTTACATAAAAGAATCGGATGATACAAACTTAAAAAAGTATCGTGACGAGATTACTAAAATTTCAATACCTTCAAATGATGAAGCTTATGAAATAATGTATTTATCTGAACTATTAGTTCAAGCTTGTAATATAATTATGGCAGAGATGATTAAAGATGTTGTAGAAATAAATGGATTGATTCCTAAAACTCAACAAACTAAACTTGATTTAACTGATTTTTAAAAAATGATTTAACCTCTGACTTATTTTAAAATTACAACAAGAAACCGAATTTAACTAATTTTGTGTGCATAGTGATAAATTGTGAATGTTTAAATTTTTTGCATTAAAGATTTGTAATTATTTTATATTATACAGAATATGTCAATATCTGAGAATATTCTCAATTAAAGAAAAAATAGTTACTAGAAGATTTTTGATAGATAGACTTATTTTACTTGGAGATAATAAGTTACTATGAAAGTTCTTAAATGTCGAGACTTAGGAAATAACTGCAATTTTATTGTAACTGGTAATAATGCAGATAATATAAAAAATGATATTCTAAATCATCTTAGAAAAGATCATACAGACAGTTTTTTCAATATGTCCGAAGAGGATAAAGCGGATACTTATCATAGAATAGATGTGTTGCTCTCAAGAGGTTGTGGCTGTGGAGCACTTTGATATAAAATATAATTAAATTTAGGAGATATATCTTTTTTTAGTTTTAAATAATTTGTAACTACCTTATTTTATTTTAAGTTAAGGAGAATCCCTTTACAAGATAGAGATAAATTTTTGTATTTAGTAATCCATATTAAGCACAAAAAAGAATTATTTCACATAGGTTTTAAAGTGCATGCAGAGTATGGAGCAAGTCATTAATGAAAAGTCCACTTCTTTACAAAATAAACCCACAAGTATTTGGTTTTTCTTCCATAATAGTTCTTATATTTGTTATATTAGGAGTTAGTTTTCCTGAAAGAATGTCTAACATTTTCAGCACACTCCAAGATTTAATTGTAACAGGTTTTGGATGGTTTTATGTTTTAGCAGTTGCATTTTTTTTGATATTTACAATTGTACTTTATTTTAGCAAGTTTGGAAAAATTAGACTAGGAAAAGATTCAGATAGGCCCGAATATAGTAACACAACTTGGTTTGCAATGCTTTTCAGTGCAGGGATGGGAATTGGGTTACTATTTTACAGTGTAGCTGAACCTATTCTTCATTTTGCTGAGCCTAAAGATGCAAACCCGGAAACAATAAATGCTGCTATGGAAGCTATAAATCTAACTTATTTTCATTGGGGATTACATGCATGGGCTATTTATATTATAGTAGGACTTGCTCTTGCATACTTTTCATATCGTCATGACTTACCTTTAACTATAAGATCTACTCTATACCCAATATTCGGAGATAAAATATATGGTATCAGAGGTAATATCGTAGAAATAATTGCAATATTTGGTACCGTTTTTGGTGTAGCTACTTCACTAGGATTAGGTGCAATGCAAATTAATGCTGGTGTAGATTATATTGGTCTACTTTCTTATTCTTTAAACAATCAAATTTTACTGATAGCTATTATAACTCTAATTGCTACTTTATCAGTAGCATCAGGTCTTGATCGTGGAATCAAAAGGCTTAGTCAGTTCAATATTACATTAGGATTAATGCTAGTTCTTTTTGTTTTGATTGTTGGGCCAACTATATTTTTGCTGAGTTCCTATGTTCAAAGTATTGGATTTTATGTCCAGAATATTGTTTATTTAACGTTTCAAACTGATGCCTTTATAGGCCTAGATTGGCAGAAATCATGGACAATGTTTTATTGGGGCTGGTGGATTTCTTGGTCACCTTTTGTTGGAATGTTTATTGCTAGAATTTCAAAAGGCAGAACTATAAGAGAATTCGTATTGGGTGTACTTTTGGTACCTACACTTATAACTTTTTTATGGATAGTTGTTTTTGGAAATACAGCAATTCATATGGAACTTTTTGGTGATGGTGGTATCATTGAAGCAGTACAAGAAAGTGTTCCAACTTCACTTTATGTATTACTTGATCAACTACCTGGTGCTTTAATCACTACGGCAATTGCTACGATAGTTATTGTAACCTTTTTTGTCACATCTTCTGACTCGGGATCTTTGGTCATCTCTATTTTATCATCTGGTGGTAATCCACATCCGCCCATAGTTTTACGTGTATTCTGGTCACTTTTACAAGGTGCTGTTGCTGCTATTTTACTAATAACAGGTGGCCTTGCGAGTTTAGAAACGGCGGCACTTACAACAGCACTACCCTTTAGTTTTGTAATGCTCCTCATGTGTTATAGCTTATACAAAGGCCTAAAAACAGAAACTTTAGGATATAAAGTTGTAGATACTGATATACCACCCCCACCAGAAACTACATCAAGAATTAAAACTAAAACACTAATTAAGGAGCTTTTAGGTAGGAATGATTAATGAGTTGGTGGAAAGATAAATTAGAAAAAATAATTGTAAGTAGCTCAAAATCAGAATCTGATAGATACCCTGACGATTTGAATGTGAAATTTGCTCACTTAAAGTTGCGTAAAACGTTTAAAAATATTGTAATTCCTGCCATTGATGAGCTTAAAAAAGAAATAGAATTATATAACCGTAGGGTAATTGTTAACGTTGATGATACAGGCCTAAATTCAGTTACCCTTTTTGTTTATTCATGTTCTGAAGAAAATACGAACAAGTATATTGAAGAATTTTGTTTAAGTATTATTGGTAGAACATATCAAAAAGCATTTTTTGCATTTCCAGAGCATGGCAATTCAGAAGAACCTAGAATTGTAAAAATTGAAATTCTTTCAAGAAGCGGTACACTTGCAGAATTTAATGTAGATGAAGTAACTCAAGAACAAATAATTGAGACGTTCATTGAAGAATACTCTAAGTGGATTAATTATTGAAATAATATTGTTTTCAGCTATAATTTTTGTTATCATATGGTTCAATAAAAATACTGAATGAGTAACTAAACAAACATTAATTAGGACTGTTTTTAGTCTTAACATGTGTATAAATGCTACTAGTGTTGTACATTTAGTAAGTCTTGATTTCTACAAAAAGAAATCTTACGAAGATTAAAGGTATTTGTGCTTGTTCTTAGTACTTGTTGCATCTTCATCTAATAATACAAGAGTGAGAACAGTTTTATCTATTATTTCTGTGATATTTAAATCATGAACGAAAAATGGATAAGCTTTATACCATTTGATTATATAATAATGTTCATATTAATAGCAAGAAATACATTATAGGATAATAATAACATCTATAATTCAATATACCCAGTTTAAAGGAGAGATTTATATAGATCAAATTTGTTTAACACCAGACTCTACATCAAAAGAAATCGAACCTATAGCTTTAGCTATACATTCTCTGTTAGAGTTACCAACAACAATGCGAACAAAAAATAAAAAAGGTGTAAGAGTAGAAAAAAGTAAAATAATTGATTCAAACTATACAGGGCCTGTACTAGAAGAAGTTTTAGTTACCGAAAAAGTTACAAGGAAAATTCCTGGGTATGGTCCTTACAAAGGTAAAGCTGTTATAGTAGTGCCAATAAAATCAAGTGATGGAAATTCTACAATTGCAGCTATTGGTGTTGTAGACTTACTTGCTTCATTAGATATGATGTCACTGTTTGATGAGTATCCTAACATTTTAGAAGAAGTAGAAATAGCAAAAAAAGATTTTTATAGCTGTGGATAAGCTTTATCTAATCTACATAAATAGATGTTTTTAACAACTGATCTTTTAACCTATAAGTAACAATTGTTATATGATTATTCACAAAAAAAATGAGTGCAACTGGATAAGTCAAAGTTATCCAGAAGCTACTTTGTTACTTTATTTTAATAATTATGCTCTTTAGCTGTTTCTATCATTGCCTGCAAGTTTTCAGTAGGTGTTTTACTGACAATTCCGCATCCAGGAGCAAGTATCTCTATACCAGCATCAATAATCCCTTTGGAAACTTCACGGACTTCATCTGGTGATTTGTTCCATAGAGTGTTTACAGGGTCAACATTTCCAATTAAAATAGAATTTTCTACTTTTGATTTTGCAGTAGCAACATCAACTTTTTGGTCAATACTAATTGCATTAAACCCTGAACTGTCCATTAATGGAAGTCCATTGGTGGTGTTCCCACATATGTGTAATGTAATTGTAACACCCATTTCTTTCATTGTTTCAGCAATTTTTGCATGATATGGGACAACAAACTTCTCGTAGAACTGAGCACCGATAAGCTCATAGCTTGCAGTTGGATCAATCAATACCATTGTATCGGCACCGTTCTCAACCATTTTCTTAGCATATTGGATATTAAATTCAGTAGTGAATTCTAATAATTTAAGACCAAATTCTTCATCTGTAAAAATTTTTGTGAACCATTCATCTCCATTTAAGTGTTGTGCTAATGAAAAAGGACCAATCATACTTCCCATAACTGGTAGTTCATCACCATATTTATCAGCAAGTATTTTTATAGCATCGCATACTACACCAATTCTTCCTTTATCAAGTGAATATCCTTTCAAGTTTTCAATATCTTCAGCTGTTTTTATAACATGACCTACTACAGATGGTTGTTGTTCTTTAGTACTTGGTTTAATGTCACAACCAAAAAACTCAGCTTCCGCTGTTATATCAAAAGGTACACGTACAGCTTCAAAACCTAGTACAGTATGTCCTGCTTCTGCTAATTTTGCCATTTTTTCAGCATCTTCGTGTGCTTCAGGCCAATAAGAATCAACTGCTTCCATTTGCTCTACTGTTCCAGTTTGAGTTGGACAGATAGCTGGCATTCTGTCAACAGGTTCTTTGTTCATAACTCTTGCTAATCTTTCTTTTGGTGTATATTCAGCCATTAAAGTCAACTCCTCTAGTCGTTATTAAATAGTATGTGCTTAAAAGTATTTTCGCATATATATAGCTTTTTATCTTGATTTAAAATCATTGTATTAACTTAAAGTAGTATCAAGAGATTACTTGATAATAAGATTTTTACGTTGTATTTTATCAAAGCTGTTAATATATTCTTATATATGAATTTAATTAAATCAGTTGCTTTTTAAACCGGAATTGATTATTATACAAATATCGAACAATGTTTTACGCTCTAGATATTCACAATTTAAATTCAAATCAAAATACACGAGACGAATAACATGTATGGAATTGCATTAGACCTTGGAACAAGTGGATTTAGAATGCAACTAGTTGACCTTGATACAGGTAAAACTAAAAAAACAATTATAACAATGCAACATCCTTTGCCAGGTGGAAATGTTACTGATCATCTAGACTTTGCCTTACATGTAGGAACTGAGATTTCCAATAAAATAATTATTGATACAGTTTCTAGCATGATACACAAATTAAATGTTAAAGCACATCTCATAGAAAAAATGGTTGTTAGCGGAAACCCAATTCAACTTTCTCTCTTTCAAGATATTGAAATAAGGGACCTTGCCTATGCGGGTGAAAATATGCAGCGTAGGCTAGGTATTAAACATATTGATAGGAGTACTAAGATATATTTTGGTAAAGATGTGTTTGGAAAATCATCTGACTTAAAGCACTGTAAAATTATAGTTTTACCTGCAATTAAGCATGAAATTGGAGCAGATGCACTTGCAATGATGATAAAAACGGATTTCATTGACCAAGAGGAAGTTTCTTTAGTCACAGACTATGGAACTAATGCTGAAATGGCACTTAAGGTAGGGAAGCGAATTATCACCGGAAGTGCAGCTGCAGGACCTTCTATTGAGGGACAAGGAATTAAATGTGGAATGCTAGCATCTCCAGGAGCTATATCAGATATCAATGAAGAAAATGGGTTGTGGCGGACCACAGTACTTGACGAAAATATGAATGAAGTTCAAGGACATTTAATCAATCCAGTTACGGGTGAAATTTATGAAATGAGTAAATTTAAACCTAAAGGAATCACAGGTACTGGAGTGATTGCAGCTATTTCCCTCGCGCTGAGTATGGGAATTATTAAGGAACTACCAAAGCTGCCAAATGGAAAACTTTATTTGGGGAATGAAATCTGGATTAATGACAATGATTTATCAGAAGCTGGTAAAGCTATAGGCGCAATTCGTGCAGCTCATTTGACACTCTTAATAGAATCAGGTGTGAAATATACAGACCTGAAAAATATGTATATGTGTGGAGCTTCTGGTACCTATGTTGATGCAATTAAAGCAAGCAAAATTGGTCTATTACCTAATTTTTCTAAAAAAGTAGTACAGTTTGGAAATACTTCGTTAGCTCTGGCAAGAGATGTTTTACTTGGAGTATTTACTTTAGATGAAATAAGTTACTTAGCTGAAATAATCAAAGCAGATCATCTAATGATGGCTTTAAGTGAAACTTTCAAAAACATTTATTCTTGTGAACTTGCTTACTGGACTGAAGGTATGCCCCAAGAGATGTATAACACCTTTTTAGAATCATATGAATTACCTAAGTTACCTAATATCGCTTATGCACCAATTGTTGAGCGCAGAGTTTTAAAAGATATACAAACAAAATCTAATGAAAAAGTTATGGTTTTTGATGAATTGGATATGGTTATTAAAGAAGAAGCAAGAGGATGTATAAGGTGTGAAACTTGCAAAATAGAATGTCCTGAAAAAGCTATAGATGTAGTTGAATCTAATGGAAAGTTATATGCATCCTATAAAGCGCATAAGTGCTTAGGAACAAGTTGCAAAAGATGTGTAAGGTCTTGCCCTGAAAAAGCTATTTCACTAAAAAATATTCACATTAGTCAACCAGGCTCAAAAGACTTAGAAAATCCAACTGTATAAATAGTAGTTTTTGTATTCTTTTTTTAGTTATTATAGTGATTTTCTATTGATAGTTTTACCCATAATTATAAATAACAGTTATATTGATTAAAATAATCGATATGGTAACATCAAAAGAAACATTTTCACTTATAAGAGGAGAAAATAATGGCAATATCTAATATGTTACTTATAATATTTGATGGAAACCTGATCAGGTAGATCAAATGGACTCTAAATCCGTTCAGCCGGGTTAGATTCCCGGGGTTTCCGCCAAAAACTAGAAAATTAACGGATAAAGTTTATAGTTACACCATGGAGCAAGTCAATTATGTCAAGGAAATCTTTAGAGTCATTGATTGCCGAAAAAGGAGTTTGGCTATCAAGAAAGGGTTTGCTCCATGGTATCAACGATTATAAATCAACTGAAAAGAATTTACATATTTTTACAGATTGTGGAGAATCTTTTGTAGTCAGAAACTCTAGACGTGGACGAGGTTCCAGAGTATTAAAAAATAACAAATATAGAAAAATTTGTAAAGTGTGTAAGTTATCTGAGGATAAGTTGAATCGTTTTGTACAAAAACAAAGTAACAGAACAACAGCGAAAGTAAAAATTGTGTCATCATCAAATACTTCAAAACCAAAAAAAGCTATACCAAAAGGACTTAAAACCCAAAGAAAAGGATCAGCTAATCATTTGAGTAACATAAAAGAAACTCAAAAAATGTCAGGACAAATGAATGCTGATAGCTTAAATATCAACTCAGATGAAATTAAAATTAGGAATAATAGAACACAGACAAAAAGACAATCTAATTCTAAAACTTTTGAACTTACCCCCAGTCAAAATAAGCGACTTTCTACTTTACTTGCACCTGGAGAAGATGTTCCTTCAGTATCTGATAATAAAAAATTTCAAGATATTGAGCTTGAATTAATGGAAAAAAGAAAGAATGAACTTATAGAAACATATGAAAACGATAGGGAACATCAACTAGGAAAACTCGAAAGAGACATTACAAACTTTTTTGTTGAAAGAGGATTTCTTGAAATTAAATCTCCTATCATGATACCACTTGAATATGTTCACCGCATGGGTATTACTGAAGAAAAAGAGCTACATCGACAAGTGTTCAAGATAAATAATAGTATGTGCTTAAGGCCAATGCTAGCTCCGGGGCTTTATAATCATTTAAGAAAGTTTGATGGGATTTTACCAGACCCCATAAGGCTTTTTGAGATTGGTCCATGTTATAGAAAAGAGTCTGATGGAAGTGAACATCTTGAAGAATTTACGATGTTGAACTTTTGTCAGATGGGATCAATGTGCACTAAAAATACATTAATTAATTTAATTGACGAACTTCTTGAATATCTAAATATCGAATATACTGTTATATCTGACTGTTGTGATGTATATGGTAATACTATTGATATTACAAGTAAAGATATGGAAATTGCATCTGCAGTAGTTGGTCCAATCCCAAAGGATATTGATTGGGGAATTAATAAACCATGGATAGGTGCAGGTTTTGGGCTTGAAAGGCTATTAAAAATACTTAATGGTTACCAGAATATTAGAAGGGGCAGCCGATCAGAGTCATATTATAATGGAATAAGTACAAATCTTTAAGGTGAATTCATTGATTAAAAATATGAACTATGATGACTTAGATGCCTTTTCAAAAAAAGTAATAAAAGGATTTGAATTCACAGATAGTGATTTGGAAGAACTGTTAAAACTAAGTAAAGATGAAGAACTTGAAAAGCTCTTTTATGTGTCAAGAAAAATAAGGAACTATTATTTTGGAAATAAAGTTTTCTTATATAGTTTCATATACTATTCTACTTACTGCAAAAACAAATGTACTTTTTGCTACTATAATGAAAGTAATTCAATTACTAGATATCGTTTAAGTACAAGTGATATTATCAAGACTATAAATGTATTGAAGAATGAAGGAATACATATGATTGATATGACTATGGGAGAAGATCCATATTATCACTCAAATCCAGTTAAACTGGTAGACCTAATTAAAGCGGTAAAAAAAGAAACGAATCTCCCACTTATGATTTCCCCAGGAGTAATTGATTCATGTGTACTCAAAGAAATACATGATATTGGTGCAAATTTCTACGCGTTATATCAAGAAACATATGACCCAATGCTTTACAAAAAACTAAGAATAGGACAATCATATCAAAAAAGGATTGATGCACGTAATGCTGCTAAAAATATAGGATTTTTAATTGAAGATGGAATTTTAACAGGTATTGAATCAAGTGTTAAATCACTTGTAGTTTCATTAAGAGGATTACAAAAAAGTAACCCTGATATGGTAAGAAGCATGACTTTTGTGCCTCAGCCCGGAACACCTTTTGAAAATAAAGGTCAAAATACAAATAAAATGGAGCTAAAAATCATATCAATCTTGAGGCTACTGTTTCCTGATAGATTAATTCCTGCTTCTTTGGATCTTGAGGGGATACATGGGATGGTTAGTCGATTAGATGCAGGCGCTAATGTAGTAACATCAATTCTCCCCAACAATTCTAAATTAGAAGGTGTTGTTAATTATGATAGAGATTTTGAAGTTAGGGAAAGAAGTGCAAAAAACGTCATTTCAAAGCTAGAACATATTGGGCTAAGACCAGCACCACAGTCAGATTTCAATAGAATAATAGGTATTTAATATGAAAAAAATATGCCTGATAGGTGGAATGTTGCAAGGTTTTGAAGTATGCTACCTTGCACAAAAGGCTGGATATGAGGTTCATTTAATTGATAAGAAAAAACAAGTTTTAATCAAAGATTTAGTAGAACATTTTTATTGCTTTGATATTACTATATACCCTTCAAAGCTTATAGACATTTCCAAAAATGTTGATGCTATCATACCTGTAACTGAAAATTTTGATACTATAAAATACCTCCATGAAATCGTATCTAACATTCATTGCCCGATTTTATTTGATTTTGACTCGTATTATATTAGTAGGGATAAAGCTGTGTCAAAAAGTTTCTTTGCTAAAATCAATGTTCCAACTCCTATTAATCGTCCATATTCTCCTCCATATTTTGTAAAACCAATTACTGGGAGTAGTAGTGTTGGGGCATTTATGACATACGATAAAAAAAAAATACCAAATTTAGACACTGATTTTATTGTAGAAGAGTATATTGAAGGTAACGTTATCTCCTTAGAAGTTATTGGAAATGGTAACACCTATTATGTAGGAAAAGAAACTAAAGTCCATATCAATGAATCGAATGATTGCTACATGATATCAACATTTAGTAACAATAAAACATTTAGAAAAATTGCTCATAATATAGCAAGTAACTTAAAACTAAAAGGAATTATGGATGTTGAAGCTATCCAAAATAAAAGAAATCTCAAAATAATAGAAATTGATGCACGTTTCCCAAGTCAAACCCCAATTGTTGTTTATAATTCATCAGGTATAAACTTGCTTGAAATGCTCTTAGAAGCATTTAGTTTAGAAGAGATTACCAACTTTGAATGTATATCTACTGAAAATCAATGTACACTTGAACATTTAATGAAAGGGAAAAATAATTCACTTGTCCATATTGGAGAACAAAAGTTAAAAAATGCATTAACTTGCAAGTTATATCACGCAGATGAAACTATTGAAATATTTGAATATATGGGATCTAATAAAATATACACTCTAATATCAAAAGGAGTTAATGAAAAGTCACTTTGCGCTAACCGTGAATGCGGTTTGAATATGCTAAAATACAATTGATTTTTTTGAGGCCTATATTTTGACTCGTTTAACACCCAATGACCTTGAAAATTTGCTAGATAAATTGCATAGAAATGAAGAGATCATTAAAAGAGTAACTGGAAAAAGTATTAAAAAAATATGTGAAGAAACTTTTTCCACTAGTCATAATTCAGAATTTGTTGGAATTATTCCAATTACTGCAGGCGATGGTATTATTGGGAACTTTACAGCATCCTTGTTAGCGATTGTTGAACATTTTGGATTAAAGGGATTTGTAACAGAAAATTATGATATCAGTGGCTATCATGAAGCTATCAAGAAAAAGGCCGATATTATCATGATGGCAGACGATCAAATGTTTGTTGCGCATAATCTACGCAATAGAAAAATTGCTACGAATCATGAATGTACAGGAATTGTTTATTCTGAAATAGCTGCTAGATATGTGTATGCAAATTCAAAAGATATTCTTGTTATTGGACTAGGTCGTGTAGGATTCTCAGGTGCTGCTCATTTAATAAAAAAAGGCTTTAATGTATACGCGTGTGATCCTAATTCAAAGGTGCTTGACAGTGCAGTTCAAAAGCTAGGTGTACAAAAATATGAAAAAAACAAAAATAAAAAGTTTTCTATGATTTTGGAAGCCACACCGTGTGAAAAAACTATCTCTTCAGGAATGATAGCTGAAAGATGTCTTGTTTCTACACCAGGAATACCTTGCGGGCTTCCCGAAAAAGTGGGTAGAAAATATGATGTTGACATGGTTATGGAGCCACTTTATATTGGTGTGGTTTCGATGCTATATTCTATTTTTGAAGATAACCGAAATCTTTAAGGATTTGGAAAACTCAATATAGATATGCTGCCTAGTTGTAAACTTATTTAAATAAAATATAAAGAATAAAATTGAGGAGGAAGACTATTTATGGTAGATAGAAGACGAAGGAGAAAAAGTTTTTTTGATGATTTCTTTGGATCTGGATTTGAAGATTTTGAGAATATGATTGAAGAAATGGTTGAAAAGTTTGGTCTTGATTCAAATGAATTTTCACGTCATCCATTTGTCTATGGTTTTTCATTTAGCCAAAAGCCAGGGGAAGAACCTGAAATCAGAGAGTTTGGTAATATTCCATCAACGAATTCAAGAAAAAACAAGGAAGGCACTGGTCATCAGGTTAAGATAGACGAAAGGAAACCATTAATAGATGTTCTTGAAACTGAAAATGAGATTCACGTCATAGCTGAGATGCCTGGTATTGAAAAAGAAGATATTAAACTCAATGCTACTGAATCTATGGTACAGCTAAAAGCTTCAAGGGGTGATCGAAAATATTCCGAAAATATTGAATTACCTGGAAAAATCGACCCTGATTCTGGTAAAGCTACTTACAAAAATGGTGTACTAGAGATTATTTTTAAAAGAGTAAGTGATGAACATACAAGAAGTATTGATATTGACTAAATGGGTTAATACCCATTAGTTTTATTTTTATTCGAATTCTATTGAATTGGAGCCAACTTGTTTTGCTAAATTTTTAGACATCATACCTGATTCTATATAACAAATGTGAAGAATACCACAAGGTACAAGACAGGTAGGTGTGCATTCTGCTTCTTCGGCTTTTTCCATCACATAGTTGTTTTTAAATCCAAATATTTTATCAAATGGTATTTCAATATGAGACATATTTTGGATTTTCTTGCAAGGAGAATTTATATCAATTTCGATTTTATCTCCCTTCATCTCACCTTTTAGTTCATGTTCAAATGAACATATATTAGATTTAACTTTGATTTCTGTTACCATGCAAACCACTTATGATTTTAATAAAGCTTTTATTACATATTGCTTTATAATTTAACATATAATTAGTTATCGAAATAAACAGGTTAAGTTATTTATCAATTGTTAAAGAGATTTTTTCATGTTTATATCTATAAATATTTATAATTAAAATACATTACAATAAGAGAAAAAACATAAATAGTTTTAGATGAATTAGGTTCTCCATGAACTTACCGGTTGCAGTAGTATTAGCTATCTTTTTGCCATTTTTCTTTGCAATCTTAGTTCCATATTTGGAGAGGATAGTTAAACATAACATCGGATGGTTTTCCGCATTAATTGGGTTAATCAGCTTTTTACTTCTTGTTCTTATCTCACCTGAAATCATACGCGGTGAGGTTATACATTATTCGGTCTCATGGATTCCAAGTGTTGGTGTAGATTTTGGAATATATGTTGATGGACTTAGTTTATTAATTGCTTTTCTAGCATCAGGTATAGGGTTTCTCATAATGGCATATTCGACTGAGTATATGTCACATAGAGAAGATCTAGCTCGGTATTATCAATATATTCTACTTTTTATGGGATCAATGATTGGGATGGTCTTTGCATCTAACACTATTCAATTATTCATTTTTTGGGAACTTACAAGTATAACATCATTTCTTTTGATAGGTTTTTGGAGGAACAAACCACAATCTGTTTACGGTGCAAAAAAGTCTTTAATTTTGACAGCAGGTTTTGGTGGATTGGCTCTTCTTACAGGTATATTATTATTGCGTGCAATTACAGGTACTTTTGATATTCCAACTATTCTAGCAGATGAATCTCTAAAAGTTCTCATAAAAGAGCATGATCTTTTCTTAGGTACGTTATTTCTTATTTTCATTGGTGCAGCCGCAAAATCTGCACAAGGTCCATTTTATATTTGGCTACCTAATGCAATGGAGGCTCCAACTCCAGTAAGTGCTTTTTTACATTCTGCTACGATGGTTAAAGCAGGGCTCTATCTTATAGGCAGAGTTCATCCTATTTTTTCAGGAACTGAAGCCTGGTTGATTATGGTTGCCGGTACAGGTCTTGTAACTATGGTAGTAGCAGGCTTCTTAGCTCTTAGACAGACAGACATTAAAGGTTTATTAGCCTATTCTACAATTAGTCAGTTAGCATATATTATGGCTATGTATGGCTATACAACTTATCAAGATCCAAGTCTCGGTGTTGTAGCTGCAACATATCATTTATTAAACCATGCTACATTTAAAGCAACTTTATTCCTAATAGTAGGTATAGTTGCACATGAGGCAGCTACCAGAGACATTAAAAAGCTTGGTGGATTACGGAAAGAAATGCCTATAACTTTTGTCATAGCAACAATTGGTGCTTTGTCAATGGCAGGAGTTCCACCCCTTAATGGCTTTTTAAGCAAAGAAATGTTTTATGAAGCTTCTGTAGATATTGGTGCATCCCTTGGACAACCTTACAATCTTCTGATACCTATGATAGCAGTCATAGCTGGAGTTTTAACATTTGCATATTCTATCAAGATAATTGATGGGATTTTTTTAGGTAAAAGAAATGATGAACACCTTCCAAAAAAGGTCCATGATCCTTCAATTATCATGTTAGGTCCAGCTGCAATTTTAGCTTTTATTGTTGTTCTTTTTGGGATTTTCCCAAGTATTCCAATGTCTTTTATCATTGAGCCTGCTGTAAGTGGTATAATACTTGAAGATATAAGCATCTATGCATCGCTTTGGCACGGTTTCACAGTAGAATTATTAATGACAGTTGTAACATTTGGTTTAGGGATTATTATTTACAAGAAATATGATGCCATTGCAAACTGGCAAGATGAATTTAACAAAAAACATCCAACTTTTAGTCTTAATTATTATTATGATGAAATATTTGGAAATGCGACAGAAAACGCAAAAAAAATCTCACTTAAATTCCAAGTTGGACCAATAAGAGCATATTTATTCCCAATAGTTTTAATTGCAATCTTATCAGTTTTATTTCCAATAATTATTTTATCTGTTGAATTGACACCAATTACATTTAATTTTGAAACCCCACCTTATGAATTGATTGTATTCATTCTTATAATAACTACCGCAGTAATGGCAGCAATTATTCCTTCATATTTACCTGCAGTAATTGCAGTATCTGCTTTAGGTTTTCTTATAGGCATTGTTTTTATTTTTTTACTTGCACCTGATTTAGCAATAACACAGATACTAGCTGAAACTTTAACAACAATAATATTTGTTTTAGTTATCTCAAAAGTTCCACAGACTTTCAAAGAAAAAATACCAAGAAATATTCTTTATAGAGATATTTTAATTTCATTAACTGTTGCTTCAACGGTTTTTTTAATAATGCTATATGCAACTCAAGGAATAATTGAACCTTTTGAATCAGTATCACATTATTTCTTAGAAAAAAGTATTCTCTTGACAGGTGGACATAATATTGTTAATGTAATCTTGGTTGATTTTAGAAGTCTAGATACACTCGGCGAAATAGTTGTTATTTTTCTTGCTGCTTTGGGTGTCTATAACCTGTTACATAGTAGAGGTGAGAGGAAATGACTACACTTATTACCCAAACAATTGCCAAGGTGGTTGTTCCACTTTGTGTATTTTTATCCATATCATTACTACTCACGGGTCATGACCAACCAGGTGGTGGATTTATAGGTGGGGTAATGTTTGCTACAGCCATTTCATTACTATACATATCCTTTGGATTAGATGATTCAAAAAAGTTTTTTAATCCCGATTGGAGTCTTTACTTTGGATTTGGGTTATTATTAGCCACAGCTGCAGGAATAGGTTCAATTATTGCTGGTTATAATCTTTTAAGGACTGATTATACATATTTACAGCTCCCACTGTTTGGAGAAGTTGAGCTTTCATCTGCTATAGTGTTCGATATTGGAGTTTATCTAGTAGTGATAGGTGGTCTTTTATTTATATTCAAAAAAATGGGTGAAGATTGATGGACACGTTTTTACTTTTAACTATCTCGATACTGTTTGGAATTGGTACTTTTTTAATTCTAAGAAGAGATATTATTAAAATGATAATTGGTGTTGTAATATTATGTCACTCAGTTCATATGATGATAGTTTCAGTAGGAGCATTTGACGGAATTAAAGCTCCAATTATAGAGTCATCAAAATATCCACAGCCAGAATATATCTTCAAGGATTCAATTTCAGAGGGTATATTTGCACCTGTTGTACCAGAATCAGTTAGTGTAATATATATGGATCCCTTAGTTCAAGCTTTGGTTTTGACAGCTATAGTTATCAATTTAGCAATTACTGCTTTCTTGCTTATACTTGCTTATCGTATATATGAAGAATATGGTACCATGGATGCTGATGAGTTAAGGAGGCTTAGAGGGTGAATATTTTAGAACATACTATTGTTTTTATGATAGCCATCCCCTTTTTAGTAGCATCTTTAATGATTCTAACAAGACCATTTCCTGAAATACAGAAAAAATTGAACGTATTGGTTTCTATTGTACTTCTTATTTTAAGTGTTTATTTGTTTTCCCAGGTTTGGCAAAATGGTATTATAGCTTATGATATCGGAGATTGGGGAAAGTATGGAATTGTCTTAGTAGCTGATCTTTTGAGTGCTAGTATGGTATTACTCAGTTCAATAATAACTTTTTTGGCACTTTTATTCTCACTTGATTATATAGATGATAAATCTCAAAATACAACATATCATTCACTATATAATCTATTGATAGCTGGTCTAAATGGTACATTTCTTACTGGTGATCTATTCAATCTTTTCGTCTTTTTTGAAATATTACTAATTGCATCATGTGGATTATTAATAGCAAATGAAAAGGTTGAAATTACTCCTAGTTCACATAAGATGGAAGCTGTTTATAAGTACCTCATATTAAACATCATAGCTACGTTGTTTATGCTTGTTGCAATTGCCTCATTATATGGTACCCTAGGTACTCTCAACATGGCAGATATGGCTTTACGTATCGGTTATATGAACGAAAATGGGACACTTCCATGGCATTTGATTCCAACAGCATTATTATTCATAGTTGTTTTTGGTAACAAAGCTGCAATTTTTCCTTTACATTTTTGGCTACCAGATGCGCATCCAACAGCCCCTTCACCAATAAGTGCCATATTAAGTGGAATCTTGATTAAGGTCGGTGCATATGGCTTTATACGTTTTTATTATCTTATATTTGAAGGAAACCTAGAAATATTTCAACCTATCATCATATTTTTGGGTTTAGCTACTATAATAATAGGTTCAATTTCTGCTGTAGGTCAGGATGACATCAAGAAAGTACTTGCATATCATAGTATTGGCCAAATAGGATATGTTTTTATTGGAATCGGGATGGGAACTGTTTATGCACTTGCAGCTGCACTAATATATCTTATAAATCATGCTATTTCTAAATCCATGCTTTTCTTGGTTTCAGGATGTATAGTCCATAAAATTGGTACAAGAGACATGAGAAAAATTGGTGGTTTATCATCAACTGAACCATTTTTAGGACTAATGTTTCTAGTAGGTATTATGTCAATTTCCGGATTACCACCAACTTCAGGCTTTATAGCTAAGTTTGTATTATTTGATGCAGGCATTAGTGGTGGATTCTATATTCCAATTTTAATTGCTGTAATATTTTCTTTATTTACACTATTTTCAATGTTTAAGTCTTGGCAAAGAATATTCTGGGGTGAAATAAAGGATAACATCTTTGAAAAGGAAAATATACATCAAAATTCAAAGACTATGTTATCTTCGCTTGTTATCATGACTGTAATCATATTCGTAATTGGTTTGTATGCAGAACCGTTAATTGCTATTACATTGGAAACCGCAGAGCAAATATTAGATCCACAGTTATATATTGATGCAATTATTCCTGGCGAGGTTAGATAAATGAAACGCTATTTAATATTTTCAGTATTGTTTGGTGCTCTTTGGTGCGGTGTTCATGGTATAATTGATATACAAAATTTCCTTTTCGGAATGCTTCTTGGATTTTTTGTTATTGTTTTACTAAAAAATCTTTATAGTTTTGAAGAGGATGTATCATTTATAAAAGTCATTAATAAGATACCAAAAAAAATATTGTTTTTTATAGTTCTAACAATTGAAGTTATAAAAGCAAACATAATTCTAGCTAAAATAGTTTTGAGCCCAAGATTAAATATCACACCAGGAACTATTGAGTACCATCTAAATGTAAAAACAGACACTGGAATTACAGTAATTGCTAACACAATATCTTTAACCCCTGGAACAATTACCTTAGATGTATCGACAGATAAATCAATGTTATATATACATTCAATACAAGCAGATGAACCTTCAAAAATATGTGGCAATATCCAAAAACTAGAAAAATATGTCTTGGAGGCTTTCGAATGAGTTCAATCCTATTAAGCTTTGCACTAACTTTTATGGCATTTACATTAGTTCCTTGTATCTATAGATTAATAAAAGGTCCAACTCTTTCAGATAGAGTTGTTGCATTGGATGCAATGGCTATGGTTATTGTTGTAATTCTTGGAGTTTATTCCTATGTTAGAGATTCTGTGTTTTTTATGGATGTTGCTTTAGTTCTCGCGATCATAGCCTTTGTTGGTACTATTGCTATCGCTAAATATATAGATAAGGGAGTTGTTTTTTGATGAGTTTACAATTTGTTATTGATATTTTAAGTGATTTAATACTACTTATTGGCCTTTTTTTTGTATTTCTCGGAATGGTTGGGCTTATAAGAATGCCCGATGTTTATAACAGGTTACATACAACAACTAAAATTGGTACACTTGGTGCTTTTGGAGTGATGATAAGTCTTTTTGTAAGGGTTGGGTTTGAGCCTATTGGTATCAAAGCTTTAACTTTGGGACTTTTTCTAATGCTGACAGCACCAATAGCAGCCCATATGATCGGAAGAGCTGCTTTTCACCACGGTTCTTCTTATGGAATAGATAATGCGGTTATTGATGATTATAAAGAAGCTTGTGAAAGATTAAAATAGTAAAATTATACCAGATTGTAAAGTTAATTTATTCTTAACACATTAATTTAAGGATTTGCAGAAATGTTTACATAAATAATAATTTAAAAAGAACAATAATTGTGAAGTCTATAATATTGTTTCAACAATCTTTTTGGATATTTCTAAACATGCTCTCCTTTTCTTTCTTTTCATTCTTCATTGAATAATAATAACGATAGCGTCACTAAATTGCTGTAAAATTATAATTAGTCCTGTACCTTATTAGAGTTCGATGAAAAACCTCAAAAGGAAGGTACAGGACATGAACA
>NZ_JANUCS010000010.1 GCF_024808815.1 Methanosalsum natronophilum
TGTTCACGAAGAACATTTGACTCGCATGGCTTAGTCGAACACCGATAGCAGTGATCTCTGGCAGGATCAACCAGAATTATTTGCACACCTTTTTTGCTTTGGTTTGTATTTGGTTTGAATTGGTGGGAGAACTCAATCACTTTGTTGAGTTCAATGCACAATTCAGTCAATCTTGGTTTAGTGTATTTTATTATACATTACCTGACTGATAGTTTAGTACACATTCATGTTTTAGTATTATTCGTTATGCCATTTCTGTTCTCATGCCTTTAATTTAAGGCTTAGAACAGTAAATGTCATTGAATAATATACAACTATCAGCCGAAATTAACTGAACTGCCAGATCTAGCGTCAGGCAAGAAATAACTCCTGCCTCCATATAAGATGAATATTAGGATAGTATGATATTGTATTCAAGCAATATCTCCGTGTTTTTCACGGGAAATGCCATATGTATTCATATCGCATATAACTATTATCCTATTGTTGTTCAACAAAATCATATTCTGTTGAACATATAATGCACGACTTGCGTGCAGGACTCTCTACATATTCATGCTGATATAAATAGTTTCTTATTATTTTGCCAACACATATCATTATAGCTAGAATTTTATTTCATGCCATATGGAGTTAGAGATAATTCACTTTTGTACGATAGTTCTCTTATCTAACAGAACAGTAAATTGATATCATCGCAACATTTAACTTTTTATATGTAATATATTGTAATAAGTTATATCCCACAGGTGATTTTATATCAAATTATCAATAAATAGTCATAAGAGGTATTAATCTGGATCACAAGAACAATAAAAAGAACAGTACTGGAGATGAACCCCAGGTAACTCGTGTAAGAATCCCTAAAAAAAGCGAAAATGAGGTACTTGCAATAGTCGAAACTTTACTTGGTGCTAATAGACTCAAACTAAGATGTTTGGACGGTGTTGTCAGGATGGGTCGAATCCCGGGATCTATGAAAAAAAGAACATGGATCCGCGAGGGAGATATTGTTATTGCAGTACCATGGAATTTCCAGGACAGTAAAGCAGATGTCATTTGGAAATATACCAGACCACAAGTAGACTGGCTTGAAAGAAAAGGGTTCTTGAAAGGATAAAGCATGAAAAAACGATTTGACAAAAAAGTTGAAGCTATTGATAGTAAAGTCGATAAGTATCGAATCAAGTTCAAAGATGATAATGCCCGTAAGGTAAAAGAGGATGTTTTTGACGAGTATACACTTAAAACATTATACAAACTATCAAAATTAAATATAATCCAAGCTATGGGCGGTATTGTCAGTAGAGGAAAAGAAGCTAATGTATTCCTTGCTGATGGTGCTGATCAAACAGAAATTGCAGTGAAAATTTACAGGATAACCACTAGTTCCTTCAATTCGATGGAAGAATATATTGTAGGTGACCCTAGGTTCAAGAACGTTGGACAAAAAAAACATGAGATAGTCTTTGCTTGGACCAAAAAGGAATATCGTAACTTAAAACGTGCACATGAAGCAGGTGTTAGGGTTCCTGTCCCAATAACAAGCAATAGAAACGTATTGATAATGGAATATCTTGGTAAAGATGGTGTACCCTACCCTTTATTAAAAGATATTCGACTAGCTGATACAGAAGCTGCAACCATTTGTGACAAACTGATCGATTATATCAACAAATTATATACAGACGCAAGACTAGTACATGCTGATCTAAGCGAATACAATATAATGGTTGAGCCAAATAGTAGAGAACCGATCATAATTGACATGGGTCAATCTACAACTTTAGAGCATCCACGTGCTAATGAGTTTCTTTTGAGAGATATTAGAAACATAACAAAGTTTTTCACTCGGTTTGGTATTGAGAATGATCCAGATAAATTGTATAACTTCATAAAATCACCATGATTGAGCTTAAATTCAATTAAATTAACGTATAATACCCATTAAAGTTATTACCACAGGAGAAATTAAATGACGCACATAAAAATTCCACAGGACCGAATAGGTGTTCTCATAGGACCCGATGGAAACACTAAAAAAACAATCGAAGAAATGAGTGAATCAGAACTTCGCGTTGATAGTGAAAGTGGAATGATAGAAATTATTCCAGGAGAAGATCCTGTTAAATCCATGCGAGCTGCGGACGTAGTTCATGCAATTGCTCGGGGTTTCAATCCCGAAAAAGTATTTGAGATGTTCGATGACGAAATGATGATCTTTGATTTTATTGATATATCTCAAAACACAGGGTCACAAAAAGAGATGAAACGTCTTAAGGGTAGGATTATAGGTAAAGATGGAAAAGCACGTATAACTATAGAAAACTTGACTGGTGTTAAGGTTTCAGTTTATGGTAAAACCGTGAGCATGATAGGGTACCCTGAACAGATACAGATTGCTAGAGCCGCTTTTGAAATGTTGATCAAAGGTGTAGATCACGGATCAGTCTTCAGTTTCTTAGATAAGAAAAGACCAGAGATCCAACACCTTGAAGCAGGTTTTAGGTGAACTACTCCTGAGCTAAAGACTCAGGTGCTTCCTTCGACCGATTCCTTGAGGAATCTGATATCACAGTTCATACCCAACTGGAAAGGCAACGAACTATGGGAACCCTTTAAGAAGACCCCTATCCCATGGGAGTCCAGTTTTAATTCCTTTTGGCTTGGTTCTCGCCATCGGTTAATTAAATACATATTGAGACTTATTTATAATATAGTTGACGCTTACATCCACTATGCTAAAGACATAGTGGTTTTACGCTTTAACTATAAATCAATCTATAATATAAATCACATGGAATTAACGTGGAATAATGATGCGAGATTATACTTTAGAATACAAAAAGCGTGAAATCAGTATATTTATTGCAACTCTAATCCCACTTGCAGTTTTAGCATACCACAGCAATATTGAATTGGGTTCACTCGGTCCATTTTCCTTAATAGCTATTTTAGTACTGGTTTTAATACTGGCCAATTATGAGATTCCCATTTATAAAACGCGTACTATAAAGCCAGAACATTTAATGAAAAACGCACTGTTATTAGAGAAAATCTATGGAGTTCCTGTACTAAAAGAACTTGAAATTGGGACAAAAAGAACTTTTGATACAACTGTTTCCCTAAACTTGGGAGGATGTATACTACCTTTGATCACATTGATATATGTTCTAGTGTCCCATCACAATACTGCCATTCTGCTTATAACCTCACTTATGATAATTGCAGTATTTCTAGGAAGCGAAATGGTTGACGGTATTGGGATTGTTATTCCTAACTATATATCACTTTTAGCTATCCCACTTGCGTTATTGGTTGCTCCTAGCTCAGCTGCGGAAGCAGTTTATATTGCAAGTGTTTCAGGGATCTTAGTAGGAACTTTGATCTCAGCTGCTACATTCAATCGAGAGAAGAAAGGAAGTGCTTATCTCAGCATCGGTGGTGCCGGTAGTTTCATTCCAATATATGTGACATTTTTGATTTCAGTAATTTTAGCTTTCTTTATGTAATTGTAATAGGATAAGAATCAATTAAAAAAAATAATCTATTTTTCTATCACTATATATTAAGAACTCTCTAATTTAATATCATCCTCTTCAATTTTGGGAGGAATTGATATCCTAGGATACTTTGATGTAGTTACTGCCTTATATCTAGCAATCCCGTTATCTGTAAACTTGAAAGGTTGGAGTGATGAATCTATCTTAGTAGCCCTCATTTTCTGAACAGCTATTACAGGCATTGGAGTATTATCGATCTCATTAGTAGGCACTGAATCAAGGAAAAATATACCGTCACCTAAAAAATCAAAATTATCAAATTCTTTAACTTCAATACCGTGTTTCTTCTCTGTAATAAAAAATGATGTTATCTTCTTATTCTTAAGTAACCTATGCAATGATCTCCATGACCCTGATGACCTGAACTCATCACCATTGGTTAAAACATTCATTGAATCAAATGCTACTCTTTCTGGATTATAGAACTGTATTATTTCCATCATTTCTTCAGATGTTAATTTTGACATTCCGAATATATCCAAGTAACCATCATCTATATATTCTCCAATATCGCAACCAAACCGCATAAAATGTTGAACCAGTTGTTCAACCCTCTCTTCAAACGAAAAGAATAAACATTTCTCTTGATTACGTGCACCTTCCAACATTGCTTGCATACAAAAAGTAGTTTTACCCGTTCCCGGTGGTCCTGTTACTATCACAAGAAATCCTTTTGGAATCCCGCCTTCAAGAGTATCATCCAAACCTTTAACGCCTGTAGATATCCTCTTAATTGTGCGTTCGATATTACCAGCATCAAACTTTCCTTTAAAACGAGAACTGTCAAGACTTAGTAATGCTTTTTCAAGAACAAGGTTTTTGGCACCTATCTCTTTCTCATAACGCTCTAAAATCCTAATAGCATCTGAACTTAGTGTTGTGTGGATAGGTAACTTGTTTCTTGCCATTACTTTTATGTATCGTATATACCTTATAAATCATTTATGGTTCTATGTCCATAAAATTAGGGTTATTCACGAGTTTATGTCCATAGATGAACCTTTACCGTTCAAAAAATTACCACGTCCTTTCTCACCAGTTACCTCTTCATCAAAAACAATTTCACCTCTAGCTATTGTGATACGTGGAAATACACCTTCCATACCTTCGTATGGAGTCCAACCGGCTTTACTGTGTAAATCATCTGCAGAAATCTTTCTCAATTGTGAGTCTAGTATAATAAGATCTGCATCATAACCTTCACCAAAAATACCTTTACCGTGTTCAACCAGACCAAAACGTTTTGCGGGATTTCTGCTAGTTACATCAACCATTGTTCCAAGTGGTAAAAGATTCTTTTTCACTGCACTCAACATTAATGGCATTAATGTTTCCACACCAGGAACTCCTGAAGGAGCATTCTTAATATCGGAATCTTTTTCGTGTTCAAGGTGTGGAGCATGATCCGAAGCTATCATATCAACAGTACCATCATTAATGGAATTTAGGAGTATTTTTACACTAGATCGATCCCTTAATGGCGGATTCATTTTACCAAAACTTCCTAACCTATCCCAATCCCTTGTTGACAAAAAAAGATGATGTGGGGCTACTTCACAGGTTATGTTATTGAACCCTGCCTGCTGGGACACATATTTCTCTCTTCGAATTAGGCCAAGTCCTTCTTTAGTACTCGTATGACAAAAATGTACTTGTAGGTGATTCTTTTGGACAATATCGAGTGCTTTCTCAATGGCTATAGCTTCACACATATTAGAACGTTCTCTAGAATGAGACATAGGAGTCATGTCATGGATTAAATATTTCTGGTTCTTAAGCCGAACCTCTTCATCCTCGGCATGAATACATGGTATTGCATCCAGTTTATTTATTCCAATCAATGCATTTTCTAAAGTATCCATATCAATTCCAAGCCCAGCAGTTGACTCGGCCATAAATATCTCACCAAATGAGGTTATTCCGGAGTCCCAGAGTTCCGATAGTAAGCTCATATCATGACTTACGCCCCCATTAAGTCCAAAATCAATAATACTTTTCTTTTCAGCTAATTTGAGCTTTGCATTAAATCTTTTTTTGTTGGTTACAGGTGGGAGTGTGTTAGGATGTTCTATAACTGTAGTGATTCCACCTGCTGCAGCAGCACTGGAACCTGTATACCAATCTTCTTTATGGGTCATCCCAGGTTCTCTGAAGTGAACATGTACATCTATCCCTGCAGGTAAAGTTAAAGCTCCGTTTGCATCGATGACCTTATCAACACTGTTCAATCGAATATCCTTACCAATCCGAGCTATCTTGCCATCCTCGATCACAACCTCCCCTGGTTGTAAATAATTATTGTATAACACTTTGGTGTTCTTGATCAATATATCAGCCATTGCAATCAATCCAAATAATATCAGAAATCGAATAATGAACTTTGTGATTTAGTTCCTAGGCCATTTGAACTTGTTCCTGAACTATCTTTTTTCTTATTCAGTTTTCCTTCCTTTTCTCGTTCACTGGCAGGTGAGAATTCGAAAAGACCTTTTTGCTTAGAATCATAGTCAAGTGAAGTATTATCTACACCAAAAACCTCGAGTATACGTTTTACTGGTGGTAATATCTGTTTCTTGATATAATAATCTACATCAATGGGAATATTATTTTGTCGGACATGTTCTGGATCCTCTGCACGGTTAACAAAAAGGTCCTTACCCGCAACTATCACAAACGGGATTCTCTCGCCTATAGATGGAGCTATTCCAGTCCTTTTTTTCATTTTCTCAATAACGGTGACATGTGGCTGTTTATTCTTATAACTACCCATACTTTTAGAGTAAAGACGAGTTAATGTAAGATCATCTATTATCTCAGAATCATTTACTACATCGATATTGCGAATCCTATCTACAGTCTCTCTGACATACTCTACTGCCTGATCAACATCTCCTTCTTTCAATATCAATTCTAGGACCGAGTTAAGTGTCCTTGATGTAAGTTCACACCAATCCCTTCTAACCGTTTCCATGCCTTTGACCTTGATACCTTCATCCCAATCCTGTCCAGAGCGTTCAAACATCCATAATGCGTACCGTTTTTTTGCAATGAACAGCGCTCTCTTAGCAGCAGACTCGAACTCCAGTTCCATTGGGTTAGGTAATGACTCGGATACAATAACCGCAATACGATCTCCAATTTGTTCAAGATCATCTAAATTTAAGGCACTGTCGGAGATACATTGGACAAAAACACTATCAGTATCCCCATAAACTACGGACAGTGCAACTTTGGTACCCTCAATTTCATTTCCATCTACCTCACCCTGTAGATAAACAGTACCATCTCTTAAAATAACATATCCAATATCCTTTTCTACGATAGTTCGTGTTTTTAGAATATTATCTCGACCAAAACTAGTAACTGCATTTGCAAGGGATAAACTATAAAGCCGAGCCCTAGTGTAACCAGAATAACCATAAAAACTGTTCAATAATATTTTCAGTGCTTGTTGGGTTGCATCATATACTCTATACTCATCATCATTTTGAGCACTTTTCATAAGTTTTTTGGTCTCAGTCCTCCGGTTCAACAGATTCTCTAAAATAGATGGAACTATTCCCTTGAAAACATCTTCTCTAACAAATTCTCCTCCTGATGGTGGAACTATCGTTTTACCTTCAGGTCGGTATTTATCAACTACAGTAGTGTAACAAAGATTATGTGCCATCATTATTGTAGGATAAAGTGACTTGTAATCGAGAACTACCACATCTTCAAGTAAACCCTTTTTAGGTTCAAGAACCTCCCCACCTTTTAACCCTTCACTTTCCTGATTCCTTTTATAAACAAGTTCGTCATTTGGACGTGGTGGTAGAACATAACCTGACATTTTAAATTCACGCAAGAACAGGTTCTCTACCATGGAAGTTTGACCACCTTCAAGGATCTCCTGGGGTACAGAACCACTTATTTGAGCTAATGCTATATACTTATCCAACAATCTCAGCTTTTTAACCAGTTCGATAGCAAGGTCGGAGTCACGCCGTGCATATTCGACGAATTTAAAGATTTTATCTCCATTATCATGCCAATATTCTTCCATTTGGTCGGGGTTTACATCAATCTTTTCTTTGCCCAAAAGTTCTTTTGAAACTGTTTGAAGATTGTATCTTTTTAGACTGAACTGTTGTCTTATTATAGGTAAAGAATCGAGTACTATCCGACCAGGGATTGAGATGTTGGTCCGGATACCAATTTTACGATAATCCAGTTTTCTACCATCTCGTCCACAGGATGTATCTATATGAGTCCCTTCAGACTCTAATTTTTTTACCCTATCAACAATATAAGGTATATCAAAGTCATTTATGTTATACCCTGTAATGACATCGGGATCATATGTCCTGAGTATCTCAAAGAACCTTTCCAAAACATTAACTTCATTATTAAGAGATTCTATTCCTTCAATACCATCCCCGAAATCCCTACCAACCAAAACCAATGAACTAATTCCACTAAATTCGGGTTGGAATGAAAGGCTTATCATAATAATAGGAGATTTTTCAGGTACTGGCATACCACCATCCAATGGCAAACATTCAATGTCAAACGCAAGATGTTTCAGTTCCGCATTACCTATATGTTCAAGTTCATGTACTTGCTCTGATCGAACTACTTTATCACAATTAAATCCATGTCTTTCAGCTGGATTTACTTGTGCTTGGACCCACTTCATCCCATGGATACCATTATCTATCAAGTACCTATTCCTAAAAAGTATATCAGTTTCATACACGTCCTCAATGCCAGGTAATTCCAAAACATCGTCTCTGATCTCAGGTACGTTCTGAGGATCATGGGTTATTACCTTTAACATCTGAGTTTTAGTTGCTTGATATCCAACGGGTTCAAACTTTTCCACCTGTTCAACTCTTTTAATTTCAGAAAATGTTTCTTGAAGTATTTGAGTTAGTTCGGATAGATTGTTGGTAGATGTGGGTCTCACATAAAAATAAGGTTCGAACCCGGGCACTAAACAGCATACACTAGCACCGTCATCATCTTTTCCAAATAATCTTATAACCGGAGAATTATTTTCTCTGATATAATCTGAATCTAATACCTGGAATTTCATTCACTTATCTAGTGTATTATATGTGTCATATATTTTACCGTACATTAGATACATATACAAACTCATGACTTTAAACCAATGTTCTTTCTTTTCAGTCTTAATGAATTAAGGACTACTGTCAAAGAGCTTATAGCCATAGCTGCAGCACCGATCATTGGATGGAGTAACCCGAAAAAAGCTGCGGGTATCGCTACTGCATTATATATCCAGGCCCAGAAATAATTCTCCTTGATCTTACGAAACGTTGACCTTGACAACTTTATCGCTGATACTACTGAAGTAATATCACCTCTTATCAGAGTAATATCAGCAGACTCGATTGCTATATCCGTCCCAGTTCCAATAGCAATACCAACATTTGCTTGTTTTAGTGCAGGTGCATCATTTATACCGTCACCCACCATAGCAACATTACCATATTGTTCCTGTAATTTTTTAATTTCCTCTACCTTACCACTAGGCAAGACATCTGAAATCACGTAACTGATCCCAACCTTCTCAGCAACAGATTCAGCGGTATTCCTATTATCACCAGTGATCATGGCAGTCCTAATACCCATTTTCTCAATCTCTTCAATCGCCCTAACTGAATCTTCCTTTATTACATCAGCAATTGCAATAATCCCTATTATCTGCGAGCTTTTAACAACTATAACCACGGTTTTACCGGCACTTTCCAGTTCTTCCATGTTAGATTCAAGTTCATCATAACCCAAATCATAAGTCTCTAATATCTTACGGTTACCTACAATAATCTCAGTTTCGTTGATCTTACCTTTCACACCTTTACCTGTGATCGACTCAAATTCCTGAAGATCAAACAATTCAATATTCTCATCTTTTGTTTTATTTATGATAGCAAATGCAAGTGGGTGTTCTGATACGGATTCCAAACTCGCTGCATATGATAACAGTTCAGTATCATTGCTACCCTTAAATGAGATCATATCGGTTACTTGAGGTTCTCCTTTAGTAATAGTACCAGTCTTATCAAATGCAATCAGATTCACATCTTTCATTGTCTGTATGGCTTCCCCGCTTCGAATAAGAATACCGCGCTCTGCCCCCATCCCACTACCTACCATCAGTGCAGTAGGTGTTGCAAGACCAAGCGCACATGGACATGATATTACCAATACAGCTGTAGTTGCGAGTATAGCTAATGTGAATAATGGAACATCAGTATTACTCCATGGAAAACTAAAATATTCAACTATACCAATATGAAACTGGGGGAATAGTAGCCAGGAGACGGAAGCCATTACTGCAATAAAAATTACCGCGGGTACAAAATAACCAGTAACCCTATCAGCAAACTCTTGAATTGGTACCTTTGAACCCTGTGCCTGTTCCACCATTGATATGACCTGTGAGAGAAATGTATCCTTACCAACCTTTGTAACTTTCACTTTCATAGAACCTTGCTGATTAATGGTGGACCCTATAACTTCATCACCTTCCTTCCTTTCAACAGGCATGGATTCACCTGTTGCCATGGATTCATCTACTGTGCTGTATCCAGATACAACTATACCGTCAGTTGGTATTTTTTCACCTGGCTTGATCAGCATAATATCTTCAAGTTGAAGTGATTTTACGGGAACTTCCTTTTCAACACCCTCAACAAGTATTCGAGCTTTCTTAGCCTCAAGAGCAACTAGTTTCTTTATCGCCTGGGATGCCCTTCCTTTTGCTTTCGTTTCAAGGTACCTCCCTACAAGATGAAGTGCCATGATAGTAGCTGCCATTTCCACAAATGTAGTTACTGGGAACCAGAAACCAAGCATACTCAAGAAGTAGGGTACCAGTGATCCCATAGTGATCAAAGTATCCATATTCGCAGAACCGTGCCGTAACGCTTTCCAAGTAGCACGATGTGTATCTGCACCTGCGATGAATACCGATGGTATAGCTAGAATTGCTGTTAAAAAGAAATAACCTGGTATAGGTTCATAAAACATATGAACTGTCATCAATACCATAATTATACTTGCAGAAGATGCTGCGATCCACATTTTTCTAGCAGCTTTATCAAGTTTAGCCTGTTCTGGATCATGTTCATCTTCCACTTCATCATCAAATGAAATACCATAACCCGTATCTTCAACTGTGTCTTTTATGTCATCTAATGTAACAATTGAGGAATCATAGGATATAGTTGCTCTAGATGTTGCAAAATTCACATTAGCTTCATGTACACCTGTAACTGAACCAAGGGAACGTTCCAACCTTTGTGCACATGCAGCACATGTCATATCTTCAATCCTAGCACTAATACTTTTGATTGTATCCCCATTTTGGTCAGCTGAACTCGCTTTATACCCTAGTTCCTCAACTGACTTAATTATAGTATCAACATCTATTTGCTGTGGATCATAGTCTATGAAAGCCTTTTCAGCAGGAAGATTCACAGTAATCGAATTTATACCATTAACCTTTTTCAGCCCTTCTTCTACTCGTCTGGAACACGAAGAACATGTCATTCCATCTATTTTTAAAACAAGTTTTACCATAAATCCACCTGATCTGAAAATAAAGTTTCAACTAGAGGTTTCTGAAAACTCTATATGAATAAAGAGTATTTGTAGATTTGTGTATTGGCATTTAAAATGCCTAATAAAATGAGAAATAGTCTTTTTTAGGGGGTTGTAGCTATCTTCTTTTCCTGTTCTTCACTCATTTTTCTTCTGATCTTTTTTAGGACATAGATCATTGCACGTTCATCTTCTTCGAAAATAGCCCATTTCTTGTCAGCTAACTCCAAAAGTTCATCTTTATGAGCAATCAATTCTTCATCGGTCATTTTTGGATGAACGTTATGCCTTTCCTTGATCCACTCTTCAAATCGCCAGAGACCGCCTTCTTCAATTAAAGGTACCTCGAAAAGCTTAGAACCTATCTGATATAAACAATCTTCACCTTTTTCATTGAACTCACAAGCAATCCCATTATCCGTCCATACCGTTTTCATGTTCTTCTTAGCTTCTTCGATCAAGGGCATTAAGTTAGTTTGTATCCAACCTTTCAAGAGTACAGCATTTACATTATGAGGAAGACTAAACCTTGAGACTATATTATAATATTCCCTAGCAGGTACCGCATATGTATAGTTCATCCTGACAACCCATATTTTCTCGAGTAACCAATCTATCTTTAACCAGATAGGAACTTGTCTTGACATCTTGCCTGGACAGTTCAATTCAATTAAATCTGTGGGTTTCTCATAATTAATCTCAATCTTCAATTTACTACACCTGTACGGACTTTTTTCTAGATTATATTATTCTTTTAGTCGCAATTATTCCCGTTAAACATACCTCGTCCCATAAATAGATTTTGGGTGCAATATATCTTACAGTCTCTTAAAAATTAAAAGAATGAAAGGTATAGCTAAGTTTACCTTTTCATTCAGTCCATGCTTTCTTCTGAGCTACCATATCTTTAGCAAACTCTTCGGCCTTCTCGAGTTTAGATGCGTCAGGTTGACCTTTGCCAGAAGCGCACATTTCAGCAAACGCTTGCATTTGTGGATCATCCGAGTTCTGAAGCATATCCATAACTTTCTGTGCAACCTCACCCTGACAATTAAATGTTCCTACAATGTTAGCGCCCGATGCTAGACCTCTAGCAGTAGAGATCCAATCGGATATTGGGTCAGCTCCTTCAGGTACACCATGTGTCATGAACAGAGCAATATCTTTACCCACAGTTTTATTCTTCAAAAACTCCTGCGCATCCTTTGGAGCATTGAATTGGTTTACGGGGAATCCAATAAATACCAAATCATATTCTTCCAAGCTATTTACCTCAGTTAAAGGTAAGATCTCTTTATCATCACTAACAGCACCATAGATCGATTCTGCAACTTTCTTTGTGTTCCCAGTCTGAGATACATATGTTACTAGCACTTTCATAAACTACTCCTCCATAATTATATTTTGATAATAACCCGTTTTTCACTAAGTATATATTATATACTAGGTAGTTTATGTCAGTTTTGGATGTTTCAACGATATTGACCATAATACTAAATAGTCAATGAAAAAAAGAACTGGTGAATAGAATAAAGTAAAATTTTTTATTCCATTCATGTCAAATATAAGGTTTACTCAATTTACTCAAATACCATTTCAGGGTCCATCTCTGGATCCATTTGTTGAGTTTCGTCCATTTCAGGTTCATCTTCAATTGATACGACCTCAATATCGAAAGTTAGGGTCTTACCGGCCATTGGATGATTTGGATCAAACTCAATATGCGTGTCAGTAACATCTTTTACTGTAAGTTGTTGACCCATTGGTGTAAATACATCTTCTCCAACTTCAGGGACTTCATCAGTTCCCATGAATTCCTGGTATTCCTCAATTGAGAATAGTATCTGTAACTCAAGCTCAACATGAGTGTCAGTGACATCTACCACAGTAAGTCTTTGTCCCATTTGCTCGATTACGTCACCTTCTTGCGGTGCATCTTCGGGGTCAGGGATTTCAGCTTCTTCGTCTGTCATTGCAGCTTGTTGTAATAACTGTTGATACTCTTCAATTGAAACAGGTATGACAAAATCTTCCTGATATTCACCATAAGCATCTTCTGGTTCAAGTGTAACTGATTTTTGTTCACCTTCACTCATTCCCATAAGTGCTTCCTCTAAACCAGGAATTATCTGCTGGGTTCCAACTTGAACTGTTAGTGGTTCATATGGCATATCGGGTACATGTATATCATGTTCCTGTGCCACTTCCTCTCTTGATGTTTCAAACACTGTACCATCTTCATGCATTGCTGTATAGTGGAACGATACTATGTCACCAGATTCTACTGTCCGATCATCTGGAATCAAATCTCCATTATCCATTTCAGCACAGCCACTAAGTAGTACTGCACCTGCTAAGACAATCAAAGATAGCATAATTTTTCGATTCATAGTTGATTAAAATGTGGAGGGGTTCAATAAGTGTTTTGGTAGATTCGATCAAGTTTGAACCTATTCAAGATAATATATCAAAATATCACTTATTTTATGCATTAGAGTGCTTAAACTTATTTTTAATGGCTTATTTTAGACAGAATGAACATACAAAATAAAACACAAATAACTAAAACAACACCAAATAAGAGAAATGAAAGTTGATATAAATAGAGCAACCCTAAAGCTTGTATGTAAGCTCTATCCACCTATTCCCCATGTTATCTCTACTTCGCTGGCGTTGAAGATTAATTTCAATCTTTTCAATATTTTTGGTGGTGAGTTCGTGAAAATGTAATCCTATGTGACCTACATCATTTCAGAAAATGTACCAAATATAGCAACTGGCTAACTATTTTATCTATAACATTAAGGCAAAGTAGCATTTTTTTCATCCTTTACAATAAAAAGAGGTTGATAGTTTCTACTAAATGCAGTTCCTACAGGATTTCAAATGTGTAACAAAAAAATGAAAAAATAGTAACTCATGTTACCATTTAATTATTTCTTTGTTTCTTTTCTCAGAATCATGAACATAGAAATTCCAAGCAGACCAACGATTAAAAGTAATGGATTCATTGTAGGAACTGAGGCAAAACTTGAGCATACACAGAAATCGTTTGGTTTAGGATGAATGTCTGTATCCGGGCATTCTGTAGGTGGACACGCATCTAAAGCTTCTGATTTATATGGATCAAAATCCACATTCTCTGAAACGAAATCTCCTGTACCAAATAATCCTACACCTGATGGCCCTGAGCTGTCACCCCACCAATTGCTGGTAGCATTAACAATTTCATTATTATTGTTCATGTTGACCACTCCATTCACGTTACCATAAATATTGTTTTCATGTGCTGTAGTGTTTTTTACTCCGTAATTATCTCCTCCACTGACAAGTATACCATATTCGTTATTGTAGAAATCATTGAATCTAAGAGTATTATTCGTGGTAGGTCCAAATGAATTGTATCTGTAATCATTGGTGATTCTTATGCCTGCAGTTGAATTATAGATTACATTGCACTCAAATACAATGTTGTGACAAAGATAAACTAAAATTCCGTCACCAGGATTCATACCCATCCCCATTTCCCAGTCAGGACTTGTGCGGTTTTCATTATCAAATATTATATTCCCTTTTACAAGTGATTCACTTTGAGAATCAGCGATCACTGATTTGTCTGCACCTTTATGATTTATCTTGTAAAGTAAAAGACCTGGTCCTTTATTTTTGTAGATCTTATTGTTCTCAATTATGACCTGAGTAATTCCTAGAACATGAGCTTTGGAATAAACTATTATTCCACCAACTTTATGTTCATTTGGTGAAATTGCTCCAGCATTCTCATTTTCATAAACTTCATTACAAGAAATTGTAAGCGTTCCAGTACCAGTGACAGAACCAACATGGACATAAATTCCTCTTTCTACATTATTTGAAACAATATTGTTGAGAATACTGCCATAAGAATAAAATGTAATTCCATCACCATTATTCTCAATAGACTTACTGTTTTGGACTGTTCCGTTTTGATCTTCTCGTACCCTTATACCGTCATTAGAATTGTTATGAGTTACGATATTATCTATTAACACCCCTTGTGTCTTATCAGCGTACACACCACGGTCAGGTGAATGGTGAACCTCAAAGTTCTTTACAGTAACACCTTCCACACCTTTGATCAAAATTCCATGTCCACATGTAAAAGTTGATAGATTTAGTACACTATTAGGTACACCATTACCATCTGTAGCTCCAATCAAGCTTAGGTTGGCCTTACTTTCACCAATAGTTAACTGTTCCACAAAAGTACCTGGACCCACTTCAATAGTATCTTCTGGAGATGCATTATCAATAGCATCCTGAATAGATTCACCTTCTTCCACATATATTGTAGCTGCACCTGCTGCTCCGACCATACCAAAAACAAAAGTCAGCATCAAACAAGCAACAATAAAAACACTAGTTGATTTTTCATTTAAACTTATCACTTTACCCACCCCAATATATTGTAATATAGGATATAATTTTTTACAAAGATAAATATCAACACAATTTTACATATAAAGATGAGAAACTAAGTTATAGGATAATCTCTTATTTGCTCTAAATAAAATAATTCTATTCGTACAATGCATCATTTTGTTCTCTTTTTAGTCCATGATCAAAGGTTTACTAACAAATGAATGTATTTTCTAGAAGTAGCATTATTGAACGTGCTTCAAGCTTTGCTTGTGTTAGTACATTAGCAGTTTTTATCCCAGTTGAGTATTCTGAGTAGATGTTGATATACTCTTTTTTTAATACTCACCTTTTCTATATTCCCTTGACAAAAGCATAAATAATAGCATAATTCATTGAGCTAACTCTATCTCAATACCACATGTTAACCTGATAAACAGTACCAACTCTCTCATATTATTTAATTTTACTATGTCTAAATTCTTTAGAGTTTGATTAAGATTCAGTTGATTCAGTGAATTTAACAGATATATAGTTGACAAACCATCTGCATGCAAAAAAGGATAACAAATATAATGAGAATAAGGTATTAATTGTTGGTTCGATTCTTCTATGATATTATAAGCTGTTAGTTAAGAACTTCTTATAATTGTTAAATCCTCAGAATTAGCAGGTATACAAATATTGATGATTCAATAATATAATATTAGATGCCCGGAGCGTGACTCGAACACGCGACCTCCAGATATCTCAGGAGATTTTGGACGCTCATATTTTATTTCCCTATGAGTCTGGCGCCCCAACCTACTAGGCTATCCGGGCTCTAACAAAAACTCTAAAGGTACATAGATATATTAAAGTATATCGATTGTATGTTCAGTTCGAGTTTAACAAAACTATAAACTATTATTCACTGTTCAATAGTTAACTATATATTACAAATATTAACAAATAGAATGCAAGCGAAATACCTGTCAATATTGTTAATCTGATATGTCGAAGTTATTCCTAGATAATGACTATTATCAGCGATAGACGGGTTTTTATGTATTGAAAATATTCTATTGATACTAATATAATATAGTTAAAACCACATGGCTTATTAGACCTTGAAATTTACAGAGGTAATTCAATGAAATTGGAAACAAAGCTCATTACCGGAAGAACAGCATACCAAGGTTCCTATCTCGAGAATAAGACGAACCCTAAATACTTTGAAGAGTGTGCATGTTGCGAAATGAACCCTGAAGACTTAAATAAACTTGGTGTCTCAGTTGGAGAAAATCTTAACGTGAAAACAGCTTTTGGTGAAGTTGTAGTTAAAGCACGTGAAAATGACGGGAACCCTGAAGGCATTATTTTTATTCCCATGGGCCCCTGGTCTAATGCAATAGTAAATCCTGATACTGGGGGATGCGGGACACCTGGATTTAAGGGTATTCCTGCGGAAGTCGAGAAGACCGATAAAGAACCACTTGATATGATATCATTTATGAGAACGTATTACTACCAGTAAAGGAGTTAAGATAAAATGAACGTAATAACAGATGCCATTTGTCCTTTCTGTGGCTCATTATGTGACGATCTCACAATAAAGGTCGAGAATAATAAGATCACTGATATCCAGCGTGCATGTGTGCTTGGGCACAACAAAATCGCGGGTGTCACCGATCATGCACGTATAGAAGCGCCACTTGTTCGAAAAGATGGTGAATTGGTTGAAACCACATATGAAGATGCGATTGAAAGAGCTGCTGAGATCCTGGTCAATTCAAAACGAGCTTTATCATACGGTTGGTCATCAACTTCATGTGAAGCTGTGAGCAAAGCTATTGAATTAGCTGAAGAAACAGGATCAGTCATAGATTCATGTGCAAATGTATGTCACGGGCCCACTACACTCGCGGTCCATGAGAAAGGGTCACCTGCAGCGTCTCTTGGCCAGGTCAAGAACAGAGCTGACCTTGTGATATTCTGGGGTTGTAATCCTGTACATGCACATCCAAGACACATGAGCAGATATTCAATGTATGCTAAAGGATTCTTTACGAAAAAGGGAAGGAAAGGAAGACATATCGCTGTTGTCGATGTTAGAGAAACCGATACTGCCAAGATTGCTGATACCTACGTCCAAGTTGACCCGGGTTGCGATTTCATGTTACTCCAAGCAATAAGGTCAGCAATCAATGATAATGAAGATGTTATTCCAGAGATTGTAGGTGGTGTTCCAAAAGAGACCATACTAGAACTTGCTACTATGATGAAAGAGGCTAGGTTCAGTTGCGTATTCTATGGTATGGGTACAACTCAAACAAGGTCTAAGTACAAGAACGGTGATGCCGTATCTTCATTATTATATGACCTGAACCAGTACTCAAAATCTGTCATGATACCAATGCGTGGTCACTATAATGTTACTGGCTTTGGACAGGTGTGTAATTGGGAGACTGGGTACCCTAACGCAGTAGATTTCACACGTAAGTTCGCTTATTATAATCCGGGTGAAACCGGTGCTAGTGATACATTATTAAGAGGTGATGTAGATGCAGCTTTAGTTGCAGCTGCTGACCCAGGTTCACATTTTGCACAGGAAGCTGTAAAATGTCTTGCCAAGATACCATTGATCCAAATTGACCCGTACCATAACCCAACAACCGAACTTGCTGATATCGTAATACCTGCAGCCGTTGTGGGAGTTGAGGCTGAAGGTACTGCTTATAGAATGGACAGTATCCCTCTAAGGATGAAGAAATTCATTGATACTGATTTTAAGAGCGATGAACAAATAGTTACGGATATCCTTGAAAAGGTTAGGGAACTTAAAAGAGGTGCTTAAAATGTCAGAACTTATTATTAAAAATGCAGCTGTCTGTGATCCACTTAACGGTATTAACTGTGAAAAGATGGACATTGCAGTAAAAGACGGAAAGATCGTTGAAAGTGTTTCTTCTAATGCAGATACGATCGATGCAAAAGGAAAACTTACAATGGCAGGTGCTATTGACGGTCATACTCATTGTGCAGGTAAGATCAATGTTGGAAGGTTAATGAGTCCACATGATATGAGAATGAATCCAGTTAACGGTCTCTCAGGTCTACAACCAGCAACTTCTGTTACAAGAGCACAAGCAGGATATAATACACCTAATACGTTCGCTTTAGGGTACAGGTACTCCAAGTTGGGGTACACTACACTCTCAGAAGCCGCGATCTCAATGATGGCAGCAAAGCATACACATGAAGAATTCGAATCTATCCCGATCCTAGATAAATGGGGCCTTACACTGTTCGGTAATAACTGGCAAGTAATGAACTATGTGAGGGATGAGGAACCCGAGAAACTTGCCGCATATTTAGCTTGGGGTCTTAGAGCCACACGCGGATTTGGTATCAAGGTAGTGAACCCTGGTGGCGGAGAAGCGTGGGGATGGGGTAAGAACGTTACTTCAATAGATGACGAGGTCCCAGATTTCGATGTAACACCACGCGAAATCTTGGTAGAGTTAGCTAAAGCTAATGAAGACTTGAATCTCCCACACTCAATCCATGTACATTGTAATAATCTTGGAAAGCCAGGTAATTACGAAACCACCTTGGATACCATGAAAATAATGGAGGGTATCAAGGCTGCAAGGGATAGACAAGTATTACATCTAGCACACCTCCAGTTCCATGCATATGCAGGTAATTCTTGGAGAGAGTTCGAATCTGCATCAACACAACTCGCAGATTACATCAATACTAAAGACCATCTCACCTTCGATATGGGTCAAGTTATTTTCGGTCCTGCGATGACAATGACGGCAGACGGTCCACTTGAGTATTCCAATGCAAGAATGTTACATTCTAAATGGAGTAACAAGGACGTGGAGTTAGAGGACGGTGCCGGTGTTGTACCGATCGTATATTCACCAAAGAGTTTCGTGAACTCTGTGCAATGGGCAATCGGACTGGAACTCGCATTACTCGTAGATGATCCGTGGAAAGTGATGTTTACTACAGATAGTCCAAACGGTGGTTCTTTCGTGAATTATCCGGAAGCTTATTCTTTACTAATGAGTGCGAAGAAGAGAGAACAAATCATTGAAACCTTGCCAGAACTGGCGATCGATCGTATGGTCCTACCTGGAATTGATAGAGAGCTCAGTTTCTATGAACTTGCTGTCATGACACGTGCACTCCAATCAAAGATGTTCTCCGTAGATACTATTGGCCATCTTGGTATTGGTGCAAATGCTGATATTGCTATATACGACATTATCCCAGACAAAATTGATGCTGGAATTGAGCACGAAAAAGTTAAGCAGGCCTTATCTGCAACCTCATACACGATCAAGAGCGGGAATTTAGTAGTACAAGACGGCGAGATCGTATCATCACCACGTGGTAAGACCTATTGGGTAAATGCATCTGGTCGTGTACCTAGCGAAATAAATGAGGTTACCTTAAAGGATATACAGAACAATTTCCGTAAATATTACACTGTAGCAATGTCTAACTATGTAGTTGATGACCATTACTTACCAAACCCTATAGAGATCAATACCCAGGAGGCCTGAAAATGCAAAAAGTCACACTTACACTTCGTGAGAAGAACAGAATACCTATAGTAGCTGATAGTATCACGCCAGATAATTTTGCAGGACTCTCTGACCGCGACATTGAACAGATACCTGTATGGCACGGTAATTCTCAAGTATTCCTTGGCGACATTTTCGAGGTTGTTGTTGACGGTTCTGATACTGCTGAGAATGTCGTGATCGAGATCAACGGTGATGTATCAAGGATAAAACGTATTGGCCAGGGTATGACAGCAGGTGAGATCATCATTAACGGTAATGTCGATATGCATTGCGGTTGTACAATGTCTGGTGGTAAGATCACAGTTAATGGTCATGCAGATAATTGGATCGGTTGTGATATGAGAGGTGGTGAGATCGAGGTTAATGGTAATGCCAAGTATTATGTTGGTAGTGGATATCGCGGTGATACTACCGGTATGACTGGTGGTAAGATCACTATCAATGGTAATGTCCTCGACTTCTTAGCTGAACATATGTCTGGTGGTGAGATACATGTCAAAGGTGATGCGGGACTCTTACTAGGCCTTGCGAATAATGGTGGCACTATTATTGTCGATGGCGATGCCACCATGGCTGCGGGTGAAATGAAGAAAGGACTCATTGTAATAAAAGGTACAGTTCACGAAATGTTACCAGTGTATCGAGAAGATGGTACTGAGGAGTTTAATGGTGAAACGTACCGCAAGTTCACAGGTGATGTAAACATAAGAGGGAAAGGAACACTATTGATCAAATGAAAAGAGTTTTTGTGTTCTAGCTCTAACTCTTTTCTTCTTATCCACTCCAAACTTTTTTTATTGAAACTTTGAGGTCAAGCTGAATGGACCTATTAATACTATTTTTTAGTTATCTTGCACTTTTAAACATTTACTCGTTCTACTTGATGGGTGCTGACAAAAAACGTGCAATCAATAGGTCTAGAAGAGTACCCGAGAAAACATTCTTTTCACTCGCATTTCTTGGTGGGAGTATAGGAGTTTTTATCGGGATGAACTTATTCAGGCACAAGACATTACATCGCAGTTTTAGTGTAGGTGTGCCTGTGATAATTTTAGTACAAGTACTGTTCTTTTTAGAGTTCTTGCTAGTGTAAATGTTATTTAGAAAAGGAGAGAAAGAAAAAGTTAGAGGGTTTTTTTAGAACCCTGCAGCTTTCACGAAATCTTTAAGAAATGTGTAATCGTCGGTATTACCTTCAACCACAAAAACATAATTTTGTTGATTCCATATGTAAGTGAACCTATCAACATATTCTCCACCCACACGAGTAAATTTATTGATCCTTGTCACATCTTGACCATCCACTGTTTCTTCAACAAATCTATCCCGATTATTAAATTCTGGGTATGTTGCTTTATATTCTTCAACAAAATTGTCTGCTGACTGGGTATCTTCCATTTCAATGACAGTTAGATGAATCTCTGCATCATCACTTTGATATATTCCTCGTGATGCTTCTACGATACCTGGAACATCCACATAATCATTTGCAATGCTATCACCTGAAATGGTAGGATTCCCTAAATGTTCAAGTTCATGAGGTGTATCTTCTACCATTGAAAGGTCCTCTACATCCATATCAGGCAATTCTTCATTATTATCAATACATCCTATACTTAAAGTCAGCATAAGAACAGAAAATGATAATATCATCAAAATCTTCAATTTCATTTTAATATCCTCCGTCACCAAACTAGTAATTTTTGTACTAGGATAGTAATGAATATATTTGAAACTATCGACAAAGTGCAATAGTTAATTAATAATCTATTAAAAAAAAAGAATGGTAGAAAGGATTTTTATTAAATCCTTTTACCTTTTTATTTGTTTTTTATTTACAGTTTTCTTGCAAAGTATGCAACTGCTAGAAGTCCAGCCATAGCGAAGATAGCTGTAAATCCAGGTGTTGGTTCAGGCTCTGGTTCAGGCTCTGGTTCAGGCTCTGGTTCAGGCTCTGGTTCAGGCTCTGGTTCAGGCTCTGGTTCAGGCTCTGGTTCAGGCTCTGGTTCAGGCTCTACTGGATCTACTGGATCTACTGGTTCACCAACAGTTCTCTCAACGAATGGATAGAACCTTATCTCATCATCATCTGCTACACGGAAATAGATATCTCCCATCAAGTGTTGAGCAGTATCTTTTCTCAATGTTATTGATGAATCTAACGTAAGATCAATTTGTTCATCACCAATTGTATCAACTTCCATTTTACCAAATGTATCTCCAGATTCTATTTCTATAGCATCATCAGAGATCTGATAAACACCTTCAATAACCACAAGTGCATCGACGGTTCCTTGGAATACCTGGTCAACATGAACTGCTAATGTCACTACATCATCTTCATCAAGTACTGTCTGTTCATAGAACCAAGTTCTATCATGAACTGCAGTATCATCTACATCAATGATTTTATCATCAACAAATTCGCCATCTTTTGTGAGTTCAAGCCATACTTTGTCACCTTCAACGTCAATCTGTTGTGGAGTAATAGCATATCCTTCTTCAAGGTCAAGGGTTTGGCCTACTCTTAAAGTCCAGCTGTCATCGGTATCCATTAAAAGTTTACTTAGTTTACCTACTTCTGAACCTGTCTCTGCGTCGTTTTCAGAGAACAATGGAACATATTCTTCTGCAAAGAATCCAATCTTTGAATAGTTAAATTGGTCATTTGCATCATAATAAAACTCGAATTCTGGATTTATTGGATATTGCATATGAGTACTGTAGTTTACATCCCCTTCATCGAGTTTTCTGTCATTAGCTCCCCCATCTAAAACGTCAACATTAACTTGAAGCCATTCTGAATGCATGTTTTCATCTAAATCATAAAAGAAACCTGCAAATGAAAAGCCTTCTGTTGCATTAAGAACATCGTTGCCATCACCATCGGTTACATTTGTTCCTGTTGCGGTCCAATTAAGGTGTGTTGTGGTGACCCAGTCATTTTCATCAGAAACTGTACCTCTTACTTCATATGTACCAGGTTCTGTGATTTTTTGCATTAAATAGAAGAGTTTTTCATCGTCTCCAGTACTATAAGGTGCAACTCTGAAATACAGATCTTCCATAATATGTTGCGTAGTATCACTTCTCAAAGTAATATCTGAATCTAAAATCATGACAATTTTGTCATCTAGGCTGTCTATGATCATTTTTCCAAAAGTATCGTCAGTTTCTAGCTCAAGACCATCGTCTGCAATCTGCCATACACCTTCAATAACTACAAGTGCATCAACAGTTCCTTGGAATACCTGGTCAACATCGATTGCAAGTGTAACTACATCTTCTTCACCCATTACTGTCTGCTGATAAACCCAGCTAGTTTCGTTGGTCTTAGTTACATCAATGATCTTATCGTCAAGATATTCACCATCTTTTGTGAGCTCTAACCAAACTTTGTCACCTTCAACATCAATCTGTTGTGGTGTAATAGCATAACCATCCTCTAAATCAAGACTTTGACCTACTCTAAGGGTCCAGCTGTCATCTGTATCCATTAAGAGTTTACTTAATTTATCTACTTCATAGGAAGCTAAATCGTCTTTATCATAGACTAATGGTCCATCTTCAAAGACAGGTACATATTCTTGTGCTAGGAAACCTAGTAGTGGATAGTCTCCCCAGTCTTCGTCATCTGCTGTAGTAAAGTTATGTGATGTTGTTACATTTTGAGGAGTTGCTGTATAAACTAAATCTTCCTCTTTTATTGTATCACCATCTACATCTAACACGGTTAAGTTTTCACTAGCACGGTCTTCATCAAGATCATACCAAAAGCCTGCAAAGTTTGTTTCATTTGCAACTAATTGATCTACATCATTATCTAATGCAGAGAAGTTCCAAATTGGTCCTCTAATCTCAAGCTCGTCAAGGTAATCGTCGTGTTCATCGGCACTTGCTGCACCAACTGCGAAAACTGACATGAGCATTAGAACAACCAACATTATTCCTAATTTTCTCATAATTTATTATCCTCCTTATTTTGTGGGAATAGTTTTTGATTTTTCATTGTGTGGTTTTTATTAGATGATAAACATAATGTACTGTGCATGGTTGCACACTACTTCCTTCAAAAGATGAGAATAGCTCATTTTTTCTGAAGGACATTATCACCCTCCTAATCCCGTCATATTGGATTATCCATCAAAGATTACCATTTGACTATTAAATGTTTTGTGGTCTATTTGAGAGGATTTAACTAGAAATAGTATTAAAAAACGATTAATTTTTCGACAATACACGTATTATTAGTGGATTTTATATAAATTCAAACGTATCTCAATTTTCAGGTTTCAAAATTGTCGAATATATATTTTCTATGAAATTTTATTAACTTACTAATAGAAAAACAATAACAATAAAACTTTAATTTATTTTATAGTCTTTTTACTGAACTTGATTTTAAAGTATTATTAATAAATAGATATTAGATTGACATATATATCTTAGATTATTTTAATTCCAAAAAAGTATCGTCTAAATAAAATGAATCTTAGATTAGGATATTATATCTAATATAAAGACATTAAACTAAAATTTAATCAGAAAAATGAAGTGCGTAACTCTATAAATTAATATTAAGTTACTAATTAAAAAAATAGTTTAAAAGAAGAGTCTTTAGTTAAAAAGCTCTTCATTTAAAAAAGATGGAGATAGATCCATCTTTATTTATCTCTTTTTTATTTGTTATACATTCTTGCAAAGAATGCAACTGCTAGAAGTCCAGCAATGGCAAATATTGCTTCGAATCCAGGTGTTGGTTCAGGCTCTGGCTCAGGTTCTGGGTCAACTGGCTCTGGATCTACTGGTTCTTCTACAGTTATTGTGGTTTCTGCAGTATCTTCACCAACATCGTTAGAGACTGTTAGTGTTGCAGTGTATTCACCTTCTTCTTCATATGTATGGGTTGGGCTTGCTTCTGTTGAAGTTTCACCGTCTCCAAAGTCCCATTCATAATCGACTGCATATTCAGATTCGTCAATGAAACTGACAGTCAATGGAGCTTCACCTGTGGTTGGGTCAGCTGTGAATGCTGCTACAGGTTCCTCGTCTACTGGATCTACTGGATCTACTGGATCTACTGGTTCACCAACAGTTCTCTCAACGAATGGGTAGAATCTTACCTCGTCATCATCTGCTACTCTGAAGTAGACATCTCCCATCAAGTGTTGAGTAGTGTCTTCCCTCAATGTTATTGATGAATCAAGCACAAGCTCAAGTTGATTAGTACCAACTGTATCAACTTCCATTTTACCAAATTCATCACCAGATTCGATTTCCATACCATCGTCGGCTATTTGGTAAACACCTTCGATCACAACAAGTGAATCAGCTGTTCCTTGGAATACCTGTTCTACATGAACTGCTAATGTCACTACATCATCTTCATCTAAGACAGTCTGTTCATAGAACCACGTTTGATCTTCAGTATCATCATCTACTTCAATTATCTTATCATCTACAAATTCACCATCTTTTGTGAGTTCGAGCCATACTTTTTCACCATCAACATCTATTTGTTGTGGTGTTATTGCATAGCCTTCTTCAAGGTCAAGTGTTTGATCCACTCTTAAAGTCCAACTATCATCAGTATCCATTAACAGTTTACTGAGTTTACCTACTTCTGAGCCATCCTCTGCATCATTTTCAGAGAATACTGGTACATACTCTTCTGCAAAGAATCCAATCTTTGAATAGTTAAATTGGTCATTTGCATCATAATAAAACTCGAATTCTGGATTTATTGGATATTGCATATGAGTACTGTAGTTTACATCCCCTTCATCGAGTTTTCTGTCATTAGCTCCCCCATCTAAAACGTCAACATTAACTTGAAGCCATTCTGAATGCATGTTTTCATCTAAATCATAAAAGAAACCTGCAAATGAAAAGCCTTCTGTTGCATTAAGAACATCGTTGCCATCACCATCGGTTACATTGTCACCTGTTGCGGTCCAATTAAGGTGTGTTGTGGTGACCCAGTCATCTTCATTTGCTACAGTACCTCTAACTTCGTATGTTCCAGGTTCGGTTATTTCTTGCATGAGGTAGAAACGTTTGTTCTCATCTTCACCTGAAGAATACTCAGCTACTCTAAAGTACAAGTCTTCCATGATATGTTGCTTTGTATCACTTCTTAATGTGATATCTGATTCGAGTTCCATCACAATTTCATCTTCTACACTATCAACTTCCATTTTTCCGAATGTGTCATCGGTTTCGATTTCTGTACCGTCATCAGCAATCTGCCAAGCACCTTCTATAACAACAAGTGCATCAACAGTTCCTTGGAATACTTGGTCTACATCAACCGCTAGAGTTACTACATCTTCTTCACCCATGACAGTTTGATCATATACCCAACTAGTTTCATTGTCGTTACCAACATCTATTATTTCATCATCTATGTACTCACCATCTTTTGTGAGTTCTAACCAAACTTTGTCACCATCAACATCAATCTGCTGTGGTTCGATTGCATAGCCTTCTTCAAGTTCTAGCGTTTCGCCAACTCTTAGTGTCCAGCTATCATCTGTGTCTAATAGAAGTCTACTTAGTTTATCTACATCATAGGCAGCTAATTCGTCTTTCTCATAGACTAATGGTCCGTCTTCAAAGACAGGTACATATTCCTCTGCAAGGAAACCTAGTAGTGGATAGTCTCCCCAGTCTTCGTCATCTGCTGTAGTAAAGTTATGTGATGTTGTTACATTTTGAGGAGTTGCTGTATAAACTAAATCTTCCTCTTTTATTGTATCACCATCTACATCTAACACGGTTAAGTTTTCACTAGCACGGTCTTCATCAAGATCATACCAAAAGCCTGCAAAGTTTGTTTCATTTGCAACTAATTGATCTACATCATTATCTAATGCAGAGAAGTTCCAAATCGGTCCCCTTAGTTCAAGCTCGTCAACATAATCATCATTGTTGTTAGCACTTACTGCACCAACTGCAAACAATGACATGAGCATTAAGACAACCAGTGTGATTCCTAATTTTCTCATTTTTCTTTTATCCTCCATAATTTTTTAATCATAATTCGAATACAATTTCGTATTCAGGATGTTGTGTGAGAGTTAAAATGATATTTAGCGTCTCAATAACGCTATTTCCAAAATATTGTCACCCTCATTATCCCGTCATATTGGATTAACAAGTATCCATTTATTTGGTCTATTATTAAATCTTTTGTGGTCAAATTAACCTTATTTTCAAAAAATAAGTAATAAATAACGTTATTTTTATCGACATATGTCTTAATTCACCTATTTAGTTATAATAAGTTTTATTTTTACATATAAAACCTATTTTATCAGTATTCTTTTTTATCTTGATTTTATAAGTCAAATAATAACTTATTATCATAAAAAAAGGTATTTTTTAACTTATTACAAAACCAAAACTGAAAAGTGCAATTGTTATAAATGAAAATATGATTCTAATTAAAACCAAGTTAGTACACATAAAAGTAAATTTAATAGAACAAAAGTTATTCGACGATTACTAACAGATAATCTAAAATGAAAAATATGAGCTGCCGATTTACAGCTCATGTAACTTATTTTTTTATCAAATCTTCCTTAACAGGTACACCATCACTAGAATTCCAATCAGGCCAAGTACTGCTCCAAACCCAGGTGTAGGCTCGGGTTCAGGCTCAGGTTCAGGCTCAGGTTCAGGCTCAGGTTCGGGTTCTGGTTCAGGCTCAGGTTCTGGTTCTGGGTCAATTGGGTCAACCGGATCTACGGGATCAACAGGGTCAACTGGATCCACTGGTTCACCAACTGTCCTCTCAACGAATGGATAGAACCTAACTTCATTTGTATCATCTGCTACACGGAAGTAGATATCACTCATTAAATGTTGTTTACTATCTCTTCTTAGAGTTAGTGTTGAATCGAGTTCCATCTCGATCTGACCGTCAGTGTTTGTGACCTTCATCTTACCAAACTTATCATCTGTATCAATATCAATACCATCATCTGATATTTGCCAGATACCCTCGATCACTACAAGACTGTCTACTGTACCCTGGAAAACCTGCTCGATATTTATTGCAAGTGTGATAATATCATCTTCGCCAAGAACAGTCTGGTCATAGAGCCAGGTAGTATCGGCGGAACCTACATCAATGATCTTATCATCAAGGTATTCTCCATCTTTGTTCAATTCAAGCCAGACCTTTTTACCATCAACATCGATCTGTTTTGGTACTAGACTATAACCTTCCTCGAGTTCAAGAGATTGACCAACCCTAAGTGTCCATTTATCGTCAGTATCCATCAACAATTTAGATAATTTATCTACAGCTATACCGTCAAGTTGAGATTTATCATCTACTAAAGGACCGCCAGTGAACACAGGAACATATTCTTCTGCAAAAAAACCAATTATAGCATAATGTTCAAATCCATTGAAATTCTGTTCTGAGGTGACATTCTGAGGTATTGCAATATATTTGACTTTATCATCCTCTAAGCTCCTTGAACCTGGTGCAAGACCTGTTCCATCTACTTTCAAAATCTCTGAATGTTTATCTTCACCTAGATCGTACCAGAATCCTGCAAATGAGCCTTGTAAAGATGCCGGTTCTCCATTGATCTGAGTTCCTGTAGCAGTCCAGTTGAACGTAGTTCCATGTACTGCAATAGTACCTCGAACCTCATATGTGCCTGGAGTAGTTATCTCCTGCATTAGGTAGAACCTACCATCTGTGGCAGTAGTATAATCAGAGACTCTGAAATAGAGACTTTCCATGATATGTTGCTTACTATCCCTTCTAAGCGTGATCGCTGTATCAAGTTCCATCTCGATCTGACCATCAGTGTTTGTAACCTTCATCTTACCAAACTTATCATCAGTATCAATATCAATACCATCATCTGATATCTGCCAGATACCCTCGATCACTACAAGACTATCTACTGTACCCTGGAAGACCTGCTCGATATTTATTGCAAGTGTGATAACATCATCTTCACCAAGAACTGTCTGGTCATAGAGCCAGGTTTTGTCAGCAGAACCTACATCAATGATCTTATCATCAAGGTATTCTCCATCTTTGTTCAATTCAAGCCAGACCTTGTTACCATCAACATCGATCTGTTTTGGTACTAGACTATACCCTTCCTCAAGTTCAAGAGATTGACCAACCCTAAGTGTCCATTTATCGTCAGTGTCCATCAACAATTTAGATAATTTATCTACAGCTATACCGTCAAGTTGAGATTTATCATCTACTAAAGGACCGTCAGTGAAAACTGGAACATATTCTTCTGCCAAAAAACCAATTATGGCATAATGTTCAAATCCATTGAAATTCTGTTCTGAGGTTACATTCTGTGGTACTGAATAATATTTCAGGTCATCATCTTCCAATTTATTGTCCCCAGTCCATGAATTAATGATAAGTCTTTCACTCGATTTGTTCTCATTCAGATCATACCAAAATCCTGCAAAGTTGGTACTGTTCGCTTCAAGGCCAGTATCGCCTATGCCCCATACAGGTCCCCTAATCTCAAGCTTGTCATTTGCTGCAGAGCTTGGAATTGCAACCGCAAACATCGACATTAGCATCAGGGCAACCAGCACAATTGCTATTTTTTTCATATTTTTCTCCTCGTTTTATTTTTTTGTATATAGTTTTGATTACCCCGGGTTTACGGAAGTTAAACTATGTCCACATTAAATCATTATATGCACACAGATTCTTATCATAGTTTCAGAAAAATTAACTTTAATACTATGATTGTCGAATTTTAACCCCTAAAATTACCCGTCATATGTATATCAAATACATAATATGGATTGTAAGAATATAACTATTGTGGTCTTTTTTCCAAACTATTACACAATTTCGTGTATTGAAATGTTGTGTTCGTCAATTAACGATTAATTTTTTTTAGAGTTTATCTTTATATCTACACAGATTCTTCAACATGATCATCAAACTTAAAATCATGTATTCCAAATATCTGTTTATTTCCTTATTTTTCAAAACGGGTCTTTAAATGAATTGAGAAAACTTCAGCAATAGATTTATATTTGCACTTAACATAATCTTTTCAAAATTAAGGTGTGCATTACCTGAGTCTTAAATAAAAACCACATTTTATATATTGTACAGATCAACTCAATCTAAAACAAATTGAAACAATACTTAGGTATTTAGCTAACAGGAGAATTTTGTTTGTTCGATAATATTCCCGACAATAATGGTACAAGTGGACTTAGTTCAAGTAGTGATGATGAGGATAGGGTACTGACGGGTATAGAAGGATTTGATGAAATATGCAATGGTGGTTTTTTACGTGATCGTACATACCTGGTTTCAGGGAATTCGGGTGCAGGTAAAACTAATTTTGCAATTCAGTTCATTTATAACGGTATTGTGAATTATGGTGAACCCGGATTAATTGTTGCTACGGAAGAAAAACCTCAGCATATCAGAGAAAATGTTGCTAAGTTCGGATGGGACTTGAAGGCTTTAGAAGATGAAGGGATGTTAGCTATAATAGATGCTAGTTCAACTAAGATTGGAGTTCCTTCACAAGAGAAGTTCGTTGATGTGAGACCTTTTGATATGAGATCAATGATAGATCAGATCATCACCGCCCAGGAAGATGTGGGTGCTACAAGAGCACTGGTAGATTCAAGTACTGCGTTAGGATTCCAAATACAGGACCCTGCCAGGATCAGAGTAGAGTTGCTTAAATTGAGTTCGACTCTAGAGATACTGGGCCTTACTTCGATAATGACATGTGAGACCATTAATGAGAATGAAGTATCAAGGTTTGGTGTAGAAAATTTCGTGACACAAGGTACTGTAGTTCTAAATTATCATAAAGCTGATAATGTACGTACTCGTAGTATCGAAGTTTATAAAATGCGTGGATCGGATCATAGTAAAAAAATGCATCCTTACGATATTACCTCACAAGGAATAGTTATACATCCAAACGAAGAAGTATACATGTTCTAAGCTGCTCTGAGAATAAAATATCTTGATCTTATATTAATCGAAATATTCTTGTTCATTCCCGCATGTGAGACATTTATAGATATAGTTCTGACGTTTGAGCATATCCTCTCTTTTAATAAGTGAACGACGCCATCTGTTCATTCGACCATTACATTTAGGACATATATGAAACATTTGATGATCACGTTCTCGATAAGTAACTACCAGAAAAGTTTGGATTTATTGTATTGTATTGTATTATATACATGTGATGTGCTGTAGCCCGACGCACTAACTCCGGGAGATCATCCTATGGACGGTCCGCTGTCACTCCCAGTTACCCTCGTGACGGGCATTATCGCAATAATTGTACCGTATTGAGGTTGTCTGTACATTCACTGAATGGTATATACCATGTTCTTATGCAAGGACCTAAAAATACGGCTACTCTGTTCATATGTTTCATTTAATATAAAAGTAATGTACATTATACGGTTTTTACAATTAATACTATATTATGTACTTGAAACATATCGTCGTATAAGTGAACTTAGTCTTTCAGGTATTTCTGAAGTTTCTTCTGCAATAGTTGCCTGGTCTTCTGGGTAGAGATCGAGAACAAAGTTGGTACCCTGGGCACCTATACCAAATCCTACTACGATTATGTTAGAGTACTTGTTCACAAGGTCCTTGAACTGGTCACGATCGAACTGTTGGTTTGGGTCACCGTCAGAAAAATGGATTATAAGATTAAGTGATCTTCGATCATGTTTGGGTATTCGTTCAAATGCATAGTATATGGCCTGAAGATCATTATTTCTTCCTTTTGTCCTTGACACATCGTTTACTACCTTAATGATCTTTTTCTTAGTTAAATGTTCACCGTATTTCAGGTAGATCTCCATTGGTTTATCGTCATGGAATCCAACTACCTCTACATTAACACCTTTTCTCTGGTCACTTTGGATTGCTGAGAGTAACATGAGAACAGCGTCTGATACGTGATCGATCTTATCACCTTGCATACTTGCACTCTGGTCAATAAGTAGAGATATACGGACCATGTATCGTTCAGGTTGTTCACGTTTCATGAATACTCGATCATTACCAGCAACAAGTGATGCGAGTTGAGTACTATCAAGTCTACCTTGAGCAAGATGTCTACGCCATATGCCCCTTTCATGTCGGTATATTTGTCTAAATTTATCTCGCATTAGTTTAATATGGTCCATTACACGTTCGTACCTGACTTGAAACTCTTTCTGTTCCCGTTCAGTAATACCTTCAAGTAACCTTTCTTCTCTTTCGAGTTCAGCTTTCTTTAATTCATCAACTCTTTTTTTCGCCTCGTTATCTTCATCGAGTCGTTCAAGTTCAATTCTTGACTCTTTAATAGCGTCCAAGATAAAGTTACGTAATTCCTCGAATTCTTCTGATGTGACTTGTCTACCAGTCTCATTGACGGGTTGGGTTGATAGTTTAGTGTTACGTTCATAATCAGTTAATTTAGTTGATGCCATGGATATTATTGCATCTTTCTCTGATTTAGTTGGGGGATCGATATGAATATCCTCAATAGTAAGGTATAATGAACGTTTTATCAGTTGTTGGAACTGAGGAGTATAATAGAGTTGTTTAGTTAATTCAATTAACTCGGTCTCGTTTTGGGTTGAGATGATCTGATCTATTTTATCTTGAAGTGAATTGAATGCGTTTATTACATCTGTACCAAAATGATCTGTACTTATTCCTCTATTAATAGCCCCAAATCTCCAGTAATAGAGAAGTAATGTGATGAACTGGATATGTGGATATTCGTCATGTTCTACAACCAGCTTTTCTGAATCGAACGATTCTTCATATAATGCTAATATCCAGTCACAGGTTCCAGGGAATTGAGCCATACCTTGTTGATTGATCCAAATATCACCAATTGCATTCACTAGTATTCGCGAGCCTGGTAATGACAGGAATTCGGTACTGAACTGTGTGGTGTTCCTATACAATATCTCAAATATTTCATGGAATAATAGGCCATAGATACTCTCATCATTGTCTCTATACAACAAATCCCATGGTGAAAAGAAGACATTTTTTATCCTAGGTATATCTTGAGCGAAAGTACAACCCCAAGAAGGTTTAGATGAAGAGTCTAAAGCATTAGATCTAGGTTTTTTCCATGGATGCAGAGGTATATCAAGAGCCGTTACAGTTTCAAGTAATCTCTGAAGTATTCGCTGTCTTTTTCTTGCACGTTCACTTTGATATAGAGTCGGTTTACCCGCTTCCCACCATCGATTGGGGTCATAGGTCTCTATCTCGTTCTCGGGTACTGGGAGAGAAAGGTTATAGCCTCGATATACAACTTCGTTTAGTGGTGTGCATTTAATACAGGGTTTTGGGTACTGTGTTTCAAGTACGTCTGTTAACATATAAAGGTCATTTAGATCGTTAGTGTTTAGATCGAGCTCATCTTCTCTTGAACTTAATCTTAGTTCGCGGTTAAGTAGTGTTCTTATATCCATGTCAGGGAAGTGTTTTAAATTCATTGCAATACGTTCAGTGCTCCTGAAAGTGGGTTTCCCATCATTACACTTCTCCCTAAGTTGGTTTATAAGACGTACAAGTGTCCCGAGTTGATGCATACAGTCATGATCTAGTTCTTTGATACCAATTAACCGTTTCATCACCTCGACCTCTTCTGAAGGTGGTAAGTATGTCATGTTTATACAGTACATACGGTCCATGAAATCTGCCATCATTGGGTTTATCTGATTAGTATCTTCAGGGATAGTTGCTGTGAAGATTAGCTGAAACCCTTTCTTTGCAGTAACTTTATATGAATTACTGGAAATGTTTGGGTTCGAGGTATCTATACCTTGAGGTAATATTATTTCGCGAAACTGTAATGCGTGGTTCAGGACAGCAAGGACTCCGGGGGGTGCTCTATTCACGTCATCTATGATACAGGGTCGACCTTCAACAGCTGATCTCACAAGTGGTGAGAGTTCGAGTTCAATAAACATATCATCTTTTTTTCGTACTGTTTTTTGCCAGACTGTCAGGTCATGGACGGTGGTTGATTCGTGGAGTGACATATGTTCCACGTTCTTATCCAGTAGATCAAAGACAGAATGAGCTAACCATGTTTTACCACAACCTTGAGGTCCTACCAAGAGTACATTACGGTTCAAGTGAATTCCCAGTAGGGTCTGATGAAGTGATCGGTCATTCGTTTTAGTTCGTTTATTGAAATAATTGATCGTTGGTTTATTTGATTTGATATTGGATTGGGGTAATAACGGGAAACTAAGGTGACCGGATATGAGATGACCTTTATCATAATATGGAGTGATGGTGTCTGATTGTGTATGAGTGGAATTTTTTGAAAGTAAAACGTGTTCACCTACTTCTGAAACGAGATATGAGACTTTCGAATTAACCAGTTCATGACCTTCTTCCCAGTAACCTACCATGAACTCTGAATGAATTATTGTACTCAATGGTTCTTCGGGATGAGTTACTATATTTTCAACTATTCTTTCAAGTACTCTAAGCGACATTTTTCGCCAAATGGTCTTCTCGGAATTGATACTTGTTTGAAGTTCTATAAGGCGAGTGAGGAACGAGTAGGGCAATTCGTTATTACATGTCTTTTGTAGAAAGTTTAGTTTTTCTTGTACTGGTAATTCTTTTATTTCCAGTACTGCACCGAACCTATCCTCGAAATCTTCACCTAGTTCATATCCTTCGTATCCTTCCTTGACCTCGTTCATTGTAGCGATTATCTGAAATCCTTGTGTTTTATTGAGCCACGTACCATCAGGCATTTCGAGTTGATCGGATTCCATTATTTCGTTCAGGATTGCACGTACCCCAGGCCTTACTCGTGTAACTTCATCAAGGATGATGATCTTGCCTTCTCGATATGCTTCAACTATATGACTATATTCCCAAACTGTTATACCAGCCTTAAGTCCTCTCATTGCAATAAGGTCTTGTGCTTCAGTTTCTTCTGATAGTGATATCACTATGGGGTCTTCACCCATGAGCTCACCGTATGCGAGTGATAACCAATCCTTACCAGTACCAGCTTCACCTACAAGAAGTACGTGTTCTGACATACTTCTCATTTTTGAGAGAATGGTTACAACATTATCGTTCTGGCCAATACCGGATATGTACCTGCACTTGATACTAGGATATTTTCGTTGCCATACTATATCCCCGAAATCTACCTTTTCATAGTTTGTGGATAGTTGTGGTTTCTCAGAAACTATTGGCACTGATTTATCACCAAATTTGGCTTCCCAGCTTATCTTCCATACCTTGATCTGTTCATCATCAATTGCACCTTCAACACCGCACATCATACCCAGTATATCGATCCAATGTTCATCTGGGTATAATGCCTTGAATTTTATTGTGCGTACAAGTGTTCTTGTAGTAACTGTACGCCTAAAGTTCTGTATAGCAAGTATACGTCTGCGATCCGCCATTTCAACAAGTTCGTGGATACGGTCACGAATATGCTCAGTAGGGGTACTGGAAGTTTCATTGTACCATACATTATGTAACAGTGCCTTTTCTTCGTCCGGTGCTAAATAATCGAGATTTATCGTGAACATACGGTCCATGAAATCTGCAAGTAATGGATTCACATCAACCAAACCACCAGGTGGAATTGCGGTCATCACGAGCCTGAAGTTCTTGTGTACTGATATCCTGTCAGTGTTCATTGACCCTATACGAACCTTTTTTGGGAGTATGATCTCACGAAACTGTAATGCGTGGTTCAGGACAGCAAGAACTCCTGAAGATGCACGGTTCACGCCTTCTATCAAACAAGGTTTTCCTTCGATAGCGGCCCTCACAAGTGGTGAGATCTCAAGGTCAAGTGAAATATCATGCCCTATCCTTTCAGTCTTTTGCCAAGCAGTAAGATCGAGTTCTGTAGTACTTTCATGTAATGACATTTGTTCAATATCGGTATTCAGTAACTTGAAGATCGAAGTAGCTATAAATGTCTTCCCTGAACCTACGGGTCCCAATAACAATATATTTCTTTTGAGTGAAAGGCCTAGCATCAATTTATGTAATGCCTGATTGTTAGAATGAAAATCGGTAGTAAAGTAGTGTAATAGTTCGTTGTTGGTTGAGAGTGTGCTATTCCTTTTGTTCACATCGAGTCGTACAGTACCTGATATTAACGCATTTCCTCTATAGTGAGGTACAAGGGTATCCCTTTCCACTGATTCTATGATGGAACTTAGTGGTTCTGCGAAACTTTCCGGTATTCTCCAGAAAAAAAGTTTTTGATCCTTGGAACTGGAGGCATAGATATAGTTATTTTGAAACTCGATCGTATCGAAATTTGTTGTATCTTCGGGTGTGATCAATCTTGTACTGGTACTGGCCCATCCACCTTCACGTGTCTTTGACCACGTATAAAGTGAATTATTCATGCCATATCCAATAATAAACTGAGTATTGGGAGATATATGAACAGATTTGAGTTTCTGTGGATTACCATTGAATTTGAGTTCATGGTATTCTATCTGTGGAGGTCTATTATGATATATCTTCCATGCATGGATTTTATAGTCATTACCGTATGAGAATAGCCAGTTATGTTCATGGTCACATGACCATTTCATATCAGTCAGTTTACCTACGGGTCCTTTAAGTTTAATTGGTTCTGACCCGATATTTTCTTCTGAGATTGAATGCCATAAGTACAGGGTACCATCATTAATACCAGCAGCAACCAGGTACCTCCCATCTTCGGACCATGAGAGTAACCCAAGATCAGTTGATTCTACCTGTTCTTGGAACAGTATATGTGTTTCTGTATTATTAGAAAGAGTAGGTTTGATTAGATAGATATTCCCGGCATATCCCACACAAGCTATCAATTTAGAGGTTGGTGACCATATTGCTGTGATCACAGATGTGGGGATTGGAATTGAAATTGATTTTTTAGTTAGGTCTGATTTTGATATGTCCAGAATATGAAGTGTATCTTTGTCATCAAGTAACAGTAACGATTTGTTGTCAGGGGACAGGGAGGTTACCAGAACTCTGTTCCCATCTTCCTTTAACCTTATACCATTAGAACGTGCAAATGTCATATCCTCATTTTTGTACCAGATCCAAACAGAGCCTTTTAATGTAACTATAAGGAAAAAGGAGTTATCAGTAGCTACAAATACTGATATGACTTTACTTAACTGATCCAGAATATGAGATTCGAGTTTTAACCATGTATTGTTCCCACGTTCCCAAACTTCAGGAGGAGCATACATTCCATTTACAATTAATAGATTGCCATCAGAGGATAGTGTTATTCTGTCTTTATGATCAGGTTCACGGTACAGTTCATGCCAGTGACCCACAATTTTCCCGTTGTTTAGCTCTGAAACAAGTAATTTACCTGACCTGTCCATGAGCACTGCAGTTGAGCCGTTACTAGATACACGCATTTGTATAATGTCTGGACATGGGTTATTCAGTTCAGATCCAAATCTCCAATCTCTTTTCCCGAGCAGCTGGGGTGGGAGGATCGAGATCAGTTTATCTACAGTATTCTTACCGGTTTCCCAATGACCTATCATGAACTCTGATCGTATTATTTCATCTATACCTATATCTGGATATGTTACTTTCATTTCAACTATACGTTCAAGTACTCGCAATGAGACTTTTCGCCACACATCTTTACTGCCATTAATACGGTTCTGAAGGTCGATCAGGGAGATGAGTGAAGTATCTGAGATCAAGGTGTTGTTGGGGTCAACTCGTTTCAAGAACTTGAGTTTTTCTTCATCCGGGAGTTCTTTTACTTCTAATACTGCACCGAACCTGTCCTCGAAATCTTCACCTAGTTCATATCCTTCGTATCCTTCCTTGACCTCGTTCATTGTAGCGATTATCTGAAATCCTTGGCCTTTCTGAACCCAAGTACCGTCAGGCATTTCGAGTTGGTCGGAATCCATTATTTCGTTCAGGATTGCACGTACACCTGGCCTTGTCCTTGTTACTTCATCGATGATGATTATGGATCCTTCTTGATATGCTTTTACTATATGGCTATATTCCCAAACTGTTACGCCTTCATTAAGGTCACGTTTAGCTATCAGTTCTTGCCCTTCAACTTCTTCTGATAATGATATCACCATCGAATTTTCGCCCATGAGTTCACCATAAGCGAGTGATAACCAGTCCTTACCAGTACCGGCTTCACCTACAAGAAGTACATGTGAACCCAAATTCCTAGCTTTTGCTAAAAGGTCGATTATTCGATCGTTTTGTTCTATACCACTGAAATATCTTGACCGGACATTATTATCTTTACGTGACCATATTTTACCACCCGCTTCCAATGTCCCTGATGCAATATCAAGTCTGATATGTGGTGATTCAATTTGATTGGAGAAAGTATTAGATGAATCCCAAGTCGATATGAAAAATGACATCTTTTCCGGGCTTACAGCACCTTCTACTCCAGTTAACATAGAAAGGATATCTAACCAATGTTCTTTGGGGTACTCTTTCTTGAAATGAACAAGTTTTTCCAGTGATCTTGTACTAATGGCTCGTTGTGGTTCGCCCATATCTTGATCACGGGTGATAGTAGCTATGGATATGAGCTTTCTAAGCTCAGTATCGAAGTTGGCAGTAGTAGTATCTCCCCCAATATTATACCAAATATTTTTTAGAAGAGATCGTTCCTCTTCTGGTGGTAAATAGTCTATCCATACACAGTACATCCGGTCCATGAAATCGGCTAGCATCTGATTGATACCGGTATGTTGTTGTGGAGGGTTCATTGTCATTACCAGTTTGAACCCAGGAGATATGGTGATACGATCAGTTAGGATATTATTGTATCTGATCTTTTTTGGAAGAATTATTTCCCTGAATTGTAATATGTGGTTCAGGACAGCTAGTACTCCAGTGGATGCCCTATTTATTTCATCTATAATACAGGGTTTTCCTTCAATGGCTGCACGGACCAATGGTGATACTTCAAGGTCAAGTGAGAGTTCGTCTTTTACACGTACGGTCTTCTGCCAAACAAGAAGGTCCTGGACGGTGGTTCCTTCATGAAGTGACATGTGTTCTACTGACCTTTGTAATAACCGAAACGCTGATTTGCTGAGCCAGCTCTTCCCAGTACCCACATTCCCGATAAGAAGAACATTACGGTTCAATGAAAGACCTAAGAATAATTTATGCAAGATATTATTGTTAGTTGGTGTTTCTTTGATATAATAATCATATTCAATTCCTGGGCATGAGATTTTGTCATTTCCTAGAGGCAACTTAACAGTACCACTACACAAAAAGCCATCTTTCACTGTGGGAGTCGAGTTTGCTGATGATAATGAGCTTCGTAGTGGGGTGAGCGAGATTTCGAATTCGTGTTTATAATGTTCAATAGTATCAGGTGTAATATCAATACATTCACATACCCATTTATTTGGAGCTGTATTGTGCCAGAACCACAGTTGAGTGTCTGATATTGCTAGAACAGTACGTTTATCGGTTGTTATTTCGATATGGTCAATTGGACGTGAAGGACCTACGAGTTCATCGATCAATAGATATGGACTGTCATTATAGCATAACCATATCCTATTTTCAGCAATACCTATATTATATTCAGTTGTACCTAAGCTATCATTTACTGTTCTATCAGTTTTCAGCGAGTTTAGGAGTTCTTTCTCAAACCTATCCTCGATATTAGATGAAAAAGCTAAAATTTCCTTTTCTACGACATCATGTCCCTGTTCCCATGTTCCTATCAAGTATTCTGATCGAATAAGATTAGCAACAGGTTCTCTGGGATAGTTCGATTTTGATTCTATTATCCTTTCAAGCACTCTAAGTGACATTTTGCGCCACACTTTACCACTTGAATTGATACGGTCCTGCAACCTTACAAGTTCTTCAATGAACTGAGTTGGAGTCTTATTGTCAGCAATTCTTTTCAAGAACCTTATCCGATCATCAAAACTGAGTTCTGGTACATATAGAACAGTCCCAAATCTGTCCTTGAAACCAGGATCTATGTCATAACCACCATAAGCTTCACCGGGTTCGTTCATTGTAGCAATTATCTGGAACCCTTGACCTTTCTGAACCCAAGTACCGTCAGGCATTTCGAGTTGATCGGATTCCATGATATTGTTTAGTGTGGCACAGACGCCCGGTCTTGTCTTATTGACCTCGTCAAGGACGATAATATCGCCTTGTATGTAAGCTTTTACTATCTGACCATATTCCCATATAGTAACTCCTTCATGGAGACCTCTTGATGCTATTAGGTCGGGTCCTTCAAGGTCTTCTGAGAGTGAGATGACAATTGGATCTTCACCCATGACCTTTCCATACTTCATGGCAACCCAATCTTTGCCCGTGCCAGCATCTCCTATCATAAGCACATGATAACCAAGTATTCGTGCTTGTATCATTTCTTGGATAAAATGAATGCTTTGTTGTGTCCATTTCTGAACAGAGTTTAGGTGAGGTATGTCAGGATTTTTTGTAGATGAAAGTTCATAACAGAGGTTTTGTGTGAGTGAAAGTATTGTGGAATTTGTATATTCAGTACAGTAGTGGAATTTGCCATTTACTTCATCTGAGATGTTGAGCTTGTTTATACTATCAAGTATCTTATCAGCTACACACTCAATTGATACTGTTTGATCTATATCAAAATGTATTGAATAAGTCTTAGCTAGTTTAGTGTAAAATAAAGATAGATCTCGTTCAGTTACATTTTGGCATAAGTTGGTTAGTGAAGCAATAATAGCTGACCTTAGATCATTTGGTGAATTATGCCATAGAAATAGGTCACGAAACGTTACATATTCTAAATAGAGAGTATCTGATAATACGTTTTCATCAAGATAATAAGTGTGAGTATCATGATCTAAGAAAGATAGGGGAGCAAGACCTCGAACTATAATGATCTCAAGTTCGTGTTTGGGCGGTTGGTTAGAGATTGTAGATAGTTGTCTGGTAAGAACAGTTATCACTTGCCTATAATTATTGTTGTAATTGTTCAGGTCATTTTCAGGTTTTAAATCCGAGGTGCAGGTAGAACCGTTACTTGAACTTAATTTAAAGTGTGCCAGATGTTCAATAGCTACAGATATTCTTTTTCCTTGTTCAAAATTGTTTTTAAATTTACTATTTTCCCCATTTTTTGTTGGAACTAATTTTTCCAGATTAAGTGGTGGTGATGACCTGAGATTTTTGGCGAGTTGAGATATGAACTCAAAATTGAGTTGAGTTTCTGGATATCGTTTTTTGGTTAAGTTTTGACCTGAAACCAATTCTAGAAAATAGGAAGGGGATACATTATTGTCAGTGAGTTCGGATAAGTGGTATGTTATATACCCTAGATTTTGATTATTGTCATGTGAATGATTTGATAAATCCATTTTCTATCATCTTTTGAGTTTAATATGGAAGCATAGATTATTAAACCCATTTATTTTACTTTATTCTTGACTGTTGAATAAATATATTTAAAGCAAACAACAAGTATACATATATAATGCCATCTGAAAAAATAATTCCCGGTAAAATATTGTATGGACCCGATCTTGAGGTAATTGAAGGTAATGTTTGTGTCAAAGACGATGTTATAGTTGAGGTAAGTGAAGAGAAAGTAGATTCACAGAACATAATATTACCCTGTTTTATTAATGCTCATACACATATTGGAGATTCAGTATACAAAGATCCACCTCTTGGTACTTATGACAGGTTCTTGTTAAAGCACGATCTTGACGCTTTAGTGAAACCTCCAAACGGATTAAAGCATCGAATATTAAGACGTACACCTGAACCTGAGCTTGTTATTGGTATGAAAAAGACGGTATGTGATATGATCAATACAGGTACATGTGGTTTTGCTGATTTTAGGGAAAGTGGAGTTCCCGGAATACTTGCATTAAAGGAAGCTTTAAATGAAACTAATATAAAGACCCGTATTTTTGGCAGACCTACTGGAGATCAAAATGAGATTGAATCTGTGATAGAGGAAGTTGAACGATTGTTAGTGAATAGTGATGGGTTAGGGATAAGTGGCGTGAATGATCTCGATTCCAGAATGATCAGATCTATTGTTTCCACAACAAAGCTGAATAAAAAATTTTTCGCGATACATTGTGCTGAGAAGGAAAGGAAAGGTATTGAAGAAACTCTTGAATTAGGCCCGGACCTACTTGTGCATATGAACAGAGCAACTGAGGGTGATCTTAAGCGAACTGCTGATATGGATATTCCAATTGTTGTATGTCCACGTTCAAACTTTTTAACGGGGGCAGGGATGGCACCTGTTGCCAAAATGTTTGAAGCAGGTATCAGTGTGGCTGTTGGTACTGATAATGTAATGTTGAACTCAGTTAATATGTTTGAAGAAATGCAATTACTTTCAAAGGTGTTCGGGTTAGAAGATAAACATATATTTAGGATGTGTACATTAAATGGTGCTAAGGCTTTAAACTTTGTTGGATGTGGTATTATAGAGGAAGGTTATAATTCCAATATAATGATATTGAATGGTAATTCTAATAACTTATCACATTCTTCGGATATACTTAGTAGTGTTGTGAGGCGGGCAAGACCTGATGATATCTTAGCAGTAATTGGACCGGGTTCTTCACCAAGACCAACACCAACATCAGAAGGTAGAATAATATGAAAAGCAATATTTATAAACGAATATTGGTAGCTACCGATGGCTCAAAATTGAGCGAATGTACATTAAAATATGCAATAGAGATAGCACGCATTAGTGGAGCTAGACTCTATGCTGTTTATGTTGTAGATACTGCAGACTTTGCATCAATACCAATGGAAAGTGATGCTGGCTGGGAGACAATGTATTCAGTATTAAGAGATGAGGGTAAGGATGCTACACAGAAGGTCGAAGAGCTAGCAAAGAAGGTAGGTGTTGAAGTCGAGCAGGTAGAATTGGAAGGTCATCCTAGTGAAGAGATCGTTCAATTTGCAAATAAGGAGAATATGGATATTATAATCCTAGGTACACACGGAAAAAGTGGTCTCAGCAGTATCCTTATGGGAAGTGTTGCAGAAAATGTCATTCGAACTTCAACAAAACCTATCCTGGTAGTACCTGCGATTTCTAAAAAAGATAAATCTCATTAAATAACCCTAATTTGTATTCAATGTAAAAAATATCTAAAAATAGTTTTGAAACATACTAATATATATTAAGTGTGCTCTATTTGGCACCATATTCTGCTAAATTATTGTAATGTAGGGTAAACTTTATGATATTAAAACTAGTTTCCTGTAATCATTCAAAAGAACATAATCATATGTTCCACTGGAAAGAGAGGACATTAGATCAAAATATAGATTTCATTCATGCATAGAATTAATTGGAGAGGGTAAAATGGAAAGTACGATTTATAAAAATATCCTTATCGCCACAGACGGGTCTGAACATAGTGAAAATACCATCAAGTATGGTGTTGAGCTAGCCAAGCTCAGTGGTGCTAGATTATTTGCTGTTTATGTTGTGGATACTGGAGCATTCGCTTCAATACCAATGGATGCAGAGTGGGAAATGATGTATTCATTACTCCAAGATGAAGGGAAAAAAGCAACAGAACGCGTAGAAGAAATGAGTAATGAGTATGGTGTTGAAGTAGAGCAAGTTTTACTTGACGGTCAACCTGCACATGAAATAATTGATTTTGCGGAAAAGAACAATATCAGTGTAATTATCATGGGTACACATGGTAAAAGTGGACTTGACAGGTTCTTATTAGGTAGTGTAGCAGAAAGGGTCATAAGAAGTTCAGATATACCCGTTTTCGTGGTACGAATGTCTGATGATGATAATGATGAATGATACTAGGAGCTGTAAAAGGTGCCAAAAAACACAATTATAGAAGATATTATGGTAACAAATGTTGCATACGCAACAATTCCTGGTTCAAGGGATGAGGTTCTTAATATACTCAAAGAAAAGAAAATTTCAGGTGTCCCAATTCTTAAAGGGAATAATGTTGTAGGGATAGTCAGTCGAACTGATTTACTGAAAAACCCTGAAGAAGAGCAGCTTGCAATGTTAATGCAAAGGAATCCAATAACTGTCAACAGGAAAGCAGATATTACTGAAGCTGCAAAGCTATTCCTTGAAAACAATATCAGAAGATTGCCCGTTGTTAATAATGGGGACCTTGTTGGAATGGTAACTATCGCAGATATTGTTGCAAGTATTGCAGACCTTGACATAACTGAACAAGTAGGCCCATATTTAGATGATGGTGTAGTTGCCGTTTGGTGTGAAACACCTCTTCCCCTAACTGCAAGGATCATGGAACTCTCACATAAAAAAGCAGTACCTGTATTGGATGCAAATCAAGATCTTGTCGGAATAGTATCTGAGCTTGATATAATTAATGCCAGTATAATAGAAGATAGTGTTGAGATGTCGGATATGTCTGCTGGTTCAGATGATGATGAATGGACATGGGAATCTATGAGGGATACCATGAGTATTTATTATAGTGTATCCAGAATAAAGGTACCCAATATCATAGTAAAAGATGTGATGATAAAAGAGCCTATAACGGCCTCTCATATTTCCGAGGTTAGTGATTGTGCTTTAAGAATGAAACGTGCACGGATTGACCAAATGCCTATTGTGAATGCAGATCAAAAGCTGCTTGGCATGCTCAAGGACAAGGATTTACTTAAGGTAATTGTAGACTAAATTTATAATTAAAGCGTAAAACCACTATGTCTTTAGCATAGTGGATGTAAGCGTCAACTATATTATAAATAAGTCTCAATATGTATGTAATTAACCGATGGCGAGAACCAAGCCAAAAGGAATTTAAACTGAACTCCCATGAGATAGGGGTCTTCGTAAAGGGTTCCCAGAGTTCGTTGCCTTTCCAGTTGGGTATGAACTGTGATATCAGATTCCTCAAGGAATCGGTCGAAGGAAGCACCTGGGTCTTTAGCTCAGGAGTAGGTCACAAATGAAGCCTAACTATTCTTTTTCCCTTTTTTAATCGGGATTTTTTGAGTGAGAATGTATGGACAGACCATTTGTTTTCATTAATTGTGCAATGTCATTAGATGGGAAAATTGCAACAAAAGAAAGAAAACAGTTGAAAATATCGGGTATAACTGATTTTAACAGGATGGACCAACTTCGATCTGGTTCTGATGCTATAATGGTAGGTATTGGAACAGTACTTGCAGATGATCCTAGTTTAACTGTAAAATCGGATATTCTCAAAAAGGAACGTGTTCAAAAAGGTTATTTTGAAACACCTGTTAGAGTTATAGTGGATAGTTTTGCACGTACTCCTATTAATGCTGATATCTTTCAAAAGGGTAGAGGAGATATAATCATAGCTACCTGCAAAAGGGCACCGATTGATAGAATCGCTCAGCTGGAAAAAAAAGCTAGGGTCATGTCATTTGGTGAACATCACGTCGACCTTAAACTGCTCATGAATGAACTGAAACATATTGGTGTGAATAGATTGATGGTTGAAGGTGGAGCTACTCTTAATTGGGGGTTGGTTTGTGAAGATCTAGTTGATGAGATCTATACATTCATTGGTAATATGTTGATTGGAGGTGAAAGTGCACCCACACCATTTGACGGTTCGGGTTTTATGGAAAATGAAATTAAATTTTTTAAGTTGATGGGAGTGGAGCAGATGGATGAGGGATTGGTCTTAAAGTGGGTTCGCAAATGAGGTCTTTTATGCGTAAATTAAAACAATATCTCTACAATATATGTGGCTATCCATGAATTAATTAATCATAAGATAACTTTATTATTTAACCTTAAACTTGTTTATTTTACTTGGTGGAACTATGAAGTATAAAATAGCTATAGTGTTAGTTCTCATGATCAATATATTTTCTCTAGGTTGTATTGATGAAGGAGATATCGATCCCAGTGTTTATGATAATATTGATATGATTGTCAGCGAGCAGCCCACTCTAATCACTTTTGGTGCTGAATGGTGTCCAAGTTGCCATGATCAACAAATGATTAACCAGGAAGTTTCTGACATGTACGAAAATGATATAGAGGTCAAGTATATAGACATTGATGAAAATCCTGAACTTGCACGTGCATTTAATGTTTTCAGGGTACCTGAAAGTGTTCTAATAATTGAAGGTGAGAGTGGTGATTATCTCTACATGCATGGTACTGAAGTTGTTACGGATACGGAGAATGCAAAGTTTAGAGGAGTTACTAATAAAGAAACCCTAGTCACAAATATAGATGAGGTTCTCAGCTACATAAACGAAAATATAGAACAATGATAGAACAATTATCATTTAGTCCATTCGTGATTTTTTTGGCAGGTATTTTGAGTGTGGCATCTCCCTGTATTTTACCATTATTACCTGCAATAATGGCATATTCAGCTGACAATAATAGAGCTAAACCGCTATTGATTATTTTTGGGCTTAGCATTTCTTTTATAGTTATGGGTATATTAACTTCAGCTTTTGGTGCATTTATTATCAATTATATCGAATTCATGCAAGTCTTAGCTGCGTTGATAATATTCATTCTTGGGATAATGCTCTTAATTGATAATTATCAGTTTTTCAATGTTTTCTCTAAGGTATCATTACCTAGTGGGAAAACTGGCAGTGGTCTTTTAGGAGCCCTTTTATTGGGGATATCACTTGGGATTGTCTGGATACCATGTACTGGCCCTGTTTTGGGTGCAGTATTAGCATTTGTAGCTTCAGAAGGAAGTATTGGTTATGGAAGTGTTATGTTAGCAATTTATTCGTTGGGTTTTGCAGTGCCTATGCTAATAATAGGGTATTCCACAAATATAACTTCTGAGAAGTTACGCGAAATGACCAGTAAAGGACATTATATTAAACAGGTTTCTGGGACAATATTGATTCTGATAAGTATTTGGATGGTAATTACATATATCTGAAAGGCATTGTGAGAAGTTACATCCACCTTGTTTCATTCATTTTTATTGCTTATAATAAAGAAAAAAGAGTAAATGAAATTGAAATTGAAATTGGAATTTTAATCCATTTCGTTAGCTTCTTCTTCATTTGCAATTGCGATGAGTTCATTCACACAAGCTACAGCTATTGGTGTTCCACCTCTTGTACCTACACATGTGATAGAAGATACATCAAGATTTCTAACAGCATCCTTTGACTCGGCTGCGTTTACAAAGCCAACCGGTGTACCGATGATAAGTGCAGGTTTGATACCATGTTCAACCAGTCTACATACGGTAAGTGCAGCTGATGGAGCATTCCCTATAGCTATTATTGAGCCGTTGAGCTGGTCTCTGCTAGCTAAGAATCCAGCGGAGGTACGAGTTATCCCGTGTTTGTGGGCAAGTTCTGCGTCTGGGTCCCTGTCAAGTACACAGATGATATTGCTAGAATGTCCTTTTTTGCTTATACCGGTTTTTACCATGTTGATATCCACAAATATTGGTGCACCTGATTTTATTGCTTCTATCCCTGCAGATATTGGGTCATTGTTGAATTGCATCAAGTAGGCTACACCAGGATCTCCTGTTGCTATCATACATCTCTGGCGGATCCGATCCTCAACCGTATTATCGCCTACAATGAGTTTAGCAATGTTACGGCTAGTCATGGATATAGCTTTAGCTTCTTGTGTATGTGCACCAAGGTCTCTACATTGTTCTACTAGTTCCGAATCTATATCAGTAGTGAATTGAACGAGGTCGCCGAGTTCATCTACTTCGATTTTTTTATTTTCAGTATTCATATTTACGATGATACCCCCTAGGAGTAATTATTCTTTTAGTGCCATTATTTTCCCAAATACGAGATTCACTGTTCGTGACAAGAATTGTTGTGCTCATGTCAACCCAGTCGTTGTAATTTAATACTTCTTCAAGTGTTGTAACTACAGTATCTTCATCATTACCCCTTAAAGCATTTTTTACTAGCCCTACGGGAACTGAAGGGTCACGATGTTTTTTAATAATATCTATTGCTTTACTGAAATTAGATTTTCTTTGCCTACTCTTTGGATTATATAACGATATAACAAAGTCACTTGATGCTGCTGCATCTAACCTTTTTTCAATCATTTCCCAAGGAGTTAAGAGGTCACTTAGACTTATAGTTGCAAAATCATTTACTATTGGTGCTCCTAAAATACTTGCGGCAGCAGTAATTGCAGTTACACCTGGGACTACTTCTATATCTACATCAAGACCCGTTTTTTCTGCTACCTCTAATACAAGTCCTGCCATTCCGTAGACATTAGCGTCACCACCACTGATTATAGATACTTCTTTATTTTGAGAAAGTTTTACTGCACGAGTAGCTCGATCTACCTCTTTTCCCATAGAACTTCTGATGATTTCTTGACCTTCAATAAAGTCTGAGATCTGGTCAAGATAAGTGCCATTTCCAATTATACAATCTGATCTTTTAAGAACATCACACGCTTTAACGGTCATGTGATCAATTGAGCCAGGTCCAATACCTACAATATATAATCTACCATTTTTATTTGTTTTATTCTGCGATTGCAACTGTTATCCTTCCATAAACTCTTTTTTTGAATACCAATTTTTTGTTTTGTGATAATGCTAATGCTGCAGGTTCAGCTACTCCTATCAGCCCAAACCTATTAGCTTGGGATGGAGTGGGAATATTGTAATTATTAAGAACATCGTGTGGTATGAACTTTAGTTCAATACCAAGGATATGTGATGCTTCTATAAGTCCACTTTCATTTTCCTTTAATTTTGCAGAAGCAAGATATTTTACCTGACTTATATGATGGCCCGATTCACTTATAGCTTCACCTATTGCATCAATGACCTCTTTAGAATCAACGCCTTTTCTAGCACCTAAGCCTATTACTATCATTGAATTGTCCATTATCTTTTACCGTCATGTTTTCTTTTTAGGACCGAAACATCGTCACCCACTATAACTACCTTCGGACCTGCAATTTCTAGAATTTCTACGTCCTGTTCAAGAAAAGCACAATTTACCTCTTTTGTGGACTCCTTATTAACTATCTCGCAGTCAAGTGATGAAGCTATTCCTTCAACCGAGTTTTTACCATGTACCTCAGTTGCTGTTGTAATAACTGGAATACTACCAAGTTCACATATTTTTTTCACAAGCTCGTTGGCCCCATGATGGCCTCCAAGTAAAGGTATAGCAAACCTCAAGTTGGAGTCCATTACAACAATACCTGGATCTTCCCATTTATCATTGATCAAAGGAGCAATTTCACGAACAACTATACCTGTAGCAAATAAAGCAACTACTGCACTATATTTTTCAAAGGCTTCCCCGAAAATACCTTTAGAATATATAAGAATATCCGCATCTATATGATTAGCTACTTTTCTAGCAGCTTCCATATTTCGCTCAAAGGTAATTACAGCGGGTCTTGTGCGACTCCGTATAGGTGCGACCTCCTGTAGTTCTTAGGATCAACCACACCACCTATGATTATCATAGCTGAACGCTTGATACCAGCTGATTTTACTTTATCTGCAATGTCCTCGACTGTACCCCTTATAACCTTTTCGTCATCCCATGATGCGTGATATATTACAGCTACTGGAGTGTTTTTTGGACATTCAAGTTTGTTCATGATCTCTTCAATTTTCTGTGTACCCAGGAAAACTGCCATTGTAGAGTTTAATCTTGAAAATTCTGGGATTAGATCTTTATCAAGTGTTTTACCTGCAGGTCGTGTTATTATTAATGAATCAGAGACTCCATTAAGTGTCAGTTGAGTATCCAAAGCAGCAGCTGATGCAAATACTGATGATACCCCAGGTACTCTTTCCACAGCTATATCATGTTTTTTTAATTCTTCGATCTGTTCTACAATAGATCCATATAATGATGGGTCACCGCTATGTAACCGTACTACAGTCTCACCTTTTTCCACACTTTTAGCCATCATCTCTGTAATTTCATCTAGTGTGAGACCATAACTGTCAACCTTTTTTGCATTAGAGTATTCAAGAACTATAGGATTGATTAATGATCCCGCGTATACTAACAGATCAGCTGACTCTAATAGTTCTCGGCCTTTAACCGTAATCAGTTTAGGGTCTCCTGGTCCAGCACCTACAAAATATACCTTTTTCTCCGTCATAAAAAAACTCCATGATTATTTCTTCTTAGCATAAAGTATACTAAAATAATTACCTTGTTCAGGTATATCGTTTAAATCCTTGATTATTGTCTCTTTATCTGAAAATAGCTTTTCTGCAAATACAAATTCATCATATCCTTCTTTAGAGAACTGGTCAATAAGCTGTCTTGGGTGGCGAGCTTTTAAAGCTATTTTATGATTAGTATCGCTCCCGTCAGTTACCGTAAATGACGAATCAATCTCAGAATCCGTTCTTGAAGCAAATGAAGTAATTGAACTGATACCAGGAACTGTTGAGATCTTTACTTCAGGGTAATATCTGTTCATTACTCTTTTTAAATGCGTAAATGTAGAAAAGAAATTGGGATCACCTATAAGCCCAAATGCAACTGTTCCATTACTAGCATGGTTTGCTACATGGTCAGCATTCTTTTTCCATATATCATTAAGTGTATCATAATCTCTTATCATAGGAAAATCCAATATCTCGGGTTCAGCATACGGTTCTACAAGTTCTGCCGCCATTCTACCTGGCACATATACTTTATCGCTTTGTTTGAGAGCTTCAATCGCTTTTAATGTTAACAGTTCAGGGTCACCTGGACCTAATCCTACTCCAATAAGCATTCTTTATCTCCATAATGTAAAAATTATAATTTATTTAGTTTGATCTAGATTTACCTACAATTATATATATGGGATTCTCGGGTTGGAACATTGTTTCTCCAGATATTTCTTTTCCACGAGAAACCGCTATGTTTAAGACTTCATCGAATATACCAAGTTCACGCATCTTTTGCATGGTACTTACCACGGTTTCAATACGAACAGCGTTAACAACAATATTCCTTGTACCTTTACCTAAAAGATGTTCAAGTACTTGGTGAATATTCTTTGTTCCACCAACAAATGCACAATCTATCTTATCAATACCACTTTGTTGACTTAAAACCTTTGATACTTCTCCAAATATCAAATTCGCGGTTGTCCCTGTTGTTTCAAAGTTCTTTCTTGCTACCTCAACGGCTTCTTCTCTAGCATCGATGGCATGTATTTTAAGGTCATTTACATGATTTGAAGCTGCAATCGAAACTGCTCCTGTACCACATCCAACGTCTACAAAGGTATCGCCATCTTTTAGTTCAAGTTTTGAAAGAGAGATAGCAATCACTTCAGGTTTTGTTGGACCACCACTAATGTGTAATAAATCAGACACGAAATTCACCGGGATATAGTATATTAAATTAAATTATCAATAGTAGATTTTAGTTAATTAAGTCAGTCTTAAATGCACATATCTGCTCGACTTTAACAATATAAACAAAGATATCAGACATATATTTTCCTATTAGCCACTAATACTGAGTATATTAATTCTTGAAGATATATAGATGAGAAAGAAAGATAAAAAGATAATTAAAAAAACTATGATACTATATACAAACATAGTTACTCTAAAGCTAGAACTGGTTCTACCAGGAGACCTGAACAAAATGCATGCAGATAACAAGACTAAAAATAAAAAGCTGTTAATATTGGGTACAGCCTCACATGTGGGAAAAAGCGCTATTGTGACTGCTATTTGTAGATTACTTGCACAAAACGATCATAAAGTTGCTCCTTTTAAAGCACAGAACATGAGTTTGAATTCATGGATAACAAAGGATGGAAAAGAGATTGGGATTGCTCAGGCCATACAAGCAAAAGCGGCTCTGGTTGAACCAAGTGCGGAGATGAATCCTGTACTCTTAAAACCAAAGGGTGACAGGCAGTCACAAGTGATCATACTAGGTGAACCCTATGCAGACAAGTCGGCAGGAGAATATTATGATTCAATTGATGATATGAATAGTATTCTTGAAGGTGCTTTAGACAGATTATCTGAAGAATATGACATAATAGTGATGGAAGGTGCAGGTGGTGCTGCTGAAATTAACCTTTATGAGAGAGATATTGTCAACATCGGTACTGCAAGAATTACAAATGCGCCGATTATCATTGTAGGGGATATTGAGCGTGGTGGAGTATTTGCTAGTTTGTATGGAACCCTTGAGCTTTTACCTGCAGACGTGAGAAATAACGTGAAAGGGTTTATTATAAACAAGTTTAGGGGTGATCCGAGTATACTTGAACCCGGACTTAAGTTGATCGAAGATAAAACGGGTGTCCCTGTATTAGGTGTTCTTCCATATACTAAGTTGGGTATCCCATCAGAAGATTCAGTTTCGATTGGAGATAAACAATTAGAAGAAAGAGATATTGAAATCGCAGTTATCCGATTCCCACGTATCTCAAATTTTACAGATTTTGAACCACTTGAATCTGTTGCTAACATAAGATATGTGGAATTAGATGACGATTTAGGCAATCCTGACGCAGTGATCTTGCCGGGAACTAAGAACACTATAAGTGACCTTTGTGACCTTCAAAAAAGCAGAGTATACAATCAAATTAAAAAGTTCAAGGGAAAGGGTCCCATCATAGGAATATGTGGAGGGTATCAGATGATGGGCAATAAGATATATGATTCAGGTATTGAAGGTGGTGTGGATGGTACATATGAAGGTTTAGGATTACTAGATATAGAAACCACTTTTGAGCGGTATGAGAAAAAAACTGTACAAGTAGAAAAAATAGTTACTGCGCATGGTAAAATCTTCGAGCCTATCAGAGGCCAAACCGTTTCAGGGTATGAGATACATATGGGTAATTCTACATCCGATACTTTTGTTTTTGAAGATGATGGATGTATTGATGATGAAGGACTTATCTTTGGGACGTATCTTCACGGACTGTTTGAAAATGAAAATGTAAGGGATGTGTTATTAAAACACCTGTTCAAGGAGAAGGGGTTACAATATATACCCAATGTGAGTGGAGTTAATAGTGATCCTTATGAAGATCTTGCACAAATGGTAGCTGAAAACGTGGATATGGAGCAAGTGTATGCCATGTTAGATCTTTCCTGATCACATACATATTATACATTTTTATTTATTGATAGCTATTCTTCTCTTTATTGATGCAATACAATGATTCTTGATGATCTGTATAGAAGAACACTTAATGTGGACGAGGTGCAAAGACAAAGCATTGCCACCTTCATAAGCAAAATAGTTCTGACCTTTATTGGGTTTCTCAGTACAATGTATTTTGCACATATGGTTGGGTCTAGTGTATTAGGTACTTATTTTTTATTCACAGCCTATTTTGGAATAATTTATATCTTTACAGATGGAGGCTTAGGTGGTGCAGCAGTAAAAAGAATCAGTGAAGGGGAGGAACAAGATGAATACTTCACTGCTTTTGTTGTAATAAGAGCAACTTTAACTATCGTAATAATAACGTTAATTCTAGCTTTAAGGCCCTATATGGATACAAATCCTGTAATATTTGATTGGCTGATCATAGCTTTGATTATATCTTCATTCCACTGTATGGTCTCTAATGGAATTAAAGGTAGATCCAAGATGGGTATTGCTGCGGCTGGTTCTATGACAAAAGAGTTAACTCGATTATTTGTCCAAGTTATTTCCGTTTTATTAGGGTTTGAGATAGGAGGTCTTATTGGTGGGTTTATTGCAGGTTTTATTGTAGCAACCATTATGATGTTAAAGTTCTTTGATCTCAAGTTCAAAGTTTTTAAATGGAACCATGTTAAGCAAATCCTATCATTTTCATTCTGGCTCTTTTTAACCGCTTCTGGTGTAGCACTATATTCACATTCAGATGTTGTATTGATAGGTTATTTCCTTGAAGAATCTGATGTTGGTGTATATCAGGTAGTATTCCAGTTCACAGCGATTGCAACAATACTTGCGGGTGCTATTAAAACAACATTATGGCCTAAAGTAAGCAGGTGGGGCAAAATCTATGACACAAGGTCAGTTGAAAATTCAATATCCAGGGGATTAACATATTCATTTTTGATGGCTTTTCCTATAATCATAGGTGGAATCTTATTAGGAGAAAGAATGCTATATTTCTTCTATGGTGCCGGGTTTGCTTGGGGGTATACAGCATTGATAATACTGTTTTCAGTAAAAGCTATTACTATACTTAATTCATTCTTCACAATGAGTTTAAGTGCATTGGATCGTCAAAAGGATGCTTTTATTGTCACAGCATTTTCTGCCACTATTAACATCGTACTGAATATACTTCTCATACCACAACTGGGTATAGAAGGTGCCGCACTTGCAACTGCAATCACAATAACTGTAAACAGTGTCCTATCAGGATACATACTGTCTAGAATAATTCAAATAAGAATAGAATTTAACAGTTTAATAAACATTATAAAAGGAACCTCAATAATGGCTCTTTTTGTGATGGTTTATATTACTTTTGTTCAGCTTGAATCGGTTTGGCTTACCTTGCTTCCAATATTTGTTGGTGCAATTATCTACATACATATAATGATACGATTAGAACCAAAAATATATCATGAGTTAAAGGCTATATATACCAAACTAAATTTACCATGGGGGCAAGCTTTATGATACGATACAATCGAAGTGTGCCTCTATTTATTCAGCTAAAGAGTTAAACATAATTCAATATAACTTTATTTTTCTTGAAAATTAAAGGACTGATCATCATGGACGTGAAAAAAGCAGTAATACCAGCAGCAGGCCTTGGAACTCGATTCTTACCAGTAACAAAATCGATGCCTAAAGAAATGTTACCCATAATTGATAAGCCCGTTATTCATTACGTTGTAGAAGAAGCAATAGCTTCAGGGATAGATGATATCATATTTATTACTGGAAGAAATAAAAGATCGATTGAAGATTATTTCGATGAATCACCAGAACTTGAAATGCATCTTTCTCAAAGAAATAAAAACGAGTTGTTGGAAATGGTTCAAGAAATCTCTTCATTAGCAGATATTCATTATATAAGGCAAAAAGAACCAAAGGGACTCGGGGATGCAATCCTCACTGCAGAAAAGCATATCGGAGATGAACCATTTGCAGTTCTTCTAGGTGATGACATTATCACTAACAATAAACCTTGCACAAAACAACTTATCGAGAAATTTCAGTATTTAAGGCAATCAGTATTAGCCGTGGAGGAAGTTCCATCTGAGAAAGTTAGCAGTTATGGTATAATTAGTGGTAATCTAATTGATGATTCACTATACTCACTTGAAGAAATAATTGAGAAACCAGCTATTTCTGAAGCACCATCTAATATTGGAACCATTGGTAGATACGTTTTTACTCCAGACATATTTGACTGCATAAAAAAAATAGATATTGGTCATGGAGGGGAAGTTCAGTTAACTGATGCCATCCGTCTACTAAATAAGACACAGCAGGTTTATGCATACAGATTTACAGGAAATCGATATGATACTGGCGATAAGCTCGGGTATGTGAAAGCAATTATAGATTTTGCTGTGAAAAATGAAGACATGGAAGAAAAAATAAAAGAACACATCAAATGCAAACCATTTCTACAAAGCAGAGATTAATAGATCTCTGTTCAAACCTTCTCTCTTTCAACCGCCTTCCATATATGTTTATCTTTGAACATATGTAATAGACTAACAAAAAGATAGAGTTGATGCCATATAAACGAAGACAATAGGTTTGGACGTATTTTTCCTGAAATCAGAACAAAGAAAAATAACAGTACAAAAAGAGTCCCATAAATCACTTGAATTTGGCTTAGAACATAAGACCAAAGCATAACACTTGCAAAAAAAGTAGTAGGGACTATAAAGAACATAGCAAATCTTAGTGGATAAACTAAAATACCAAACTTACCATACTTTCTAGAAAACATATCCTTATTGTATAATGTAGCTTCAAGTAACCTTGCTGCCCTTCTGATCTTTTGCCTTCTTTGTTGCTTCAAATCCGAGGTAATGTACTCATAAAACTTAGCTTGTGGTTCATAAACAGTCCTAAAACCATTGCGAATGATTCTTAGAGCCATTCCTGCATCTGATGCCCCATGGTTCTCAGGAATAGGAGTAAATGCTTCCTTTTTTAAAGCTATCAGAGGTCCATTAAAGCAGTAAGTTGAATGGAGACCACTTTCCCAAGTACACATCTTACCATAAACTGAACGATAAGCTTTCTCAGAGCCCGTGGTAAATGACATTTTTTTTAATACAGGTTGAAGTTCACCGCAAACTGCCCCTATATCATCTTCACTCAAAAGACGTGCTATTGCCCTTTCTAATGCATTATCTTCAAAGACCACATCAGCATCAGTGGTGATTACAATATCGGTATTAGCACTCTCTACACCAAGGTTAACAGAAACATTAGTGCCACTCCTCTGTTCTTTTAATATTACTTCACCCGAAATCCCATATTTATTAAATGCAGTCTTAGCTAGTTCTACAGTACTATCTGAAGACCCATCGTCTACTACAATAACATGAATATTATTCGTGGGATAGGACACATCATCAACTAAATTTTTAATTCTGTGTTCAATCACTTCACTCTCATTATAGGTTGGAATGACTACACTTATATCTGGATATTTATCCAGCTCAAGTGCTACAGTGTCATCAGTAAATAAAACTGCAAGCACATAGATCAAATAAATAATAACAGGAATTAAGCTAATAGCCAGTGCTAAAATAATCATGGAAAGCATGAATTACATTATTGTTTATATCTAATATAAGTCTTTGATGTTTTACTATTTCTAATCAGCTTGACTCCTTGTGACCCAGAACAAATTGATCAATTCAACATTATTTTACCATTTTACCAATAACTCCATTTCCTACTTTATATACCATAATGTATATATATAATGTATTTGTTATTTTATTGTACATTATAGTACAAAAATATACATTTTACGCATTGCTGGTGATTAAATGAAGAGTTGCATAAAAAAGGTAACTGAAGGATTCGATCTTACATGTAAAGAAGCAGAAAAAGCTATGAATATGATATTTAAGGAGGCAACTGATGCTCAAATTGCAGCATTTCTTATTGCTCTAAGAATGAAAAGTGTCACCGACGATGAACTTACAGGATTTGCTAAAGGTATGCGAAAAGCTAGCAACAGAATTCATCCAAAAACAACTGGAACTATCATTGATACATGTGGAACTGGAGGTGACCTACACAATACGATCAATGTATCGACAATTTCAGCAATAATAGCCTCTGCTGCGGGAGTTCCTGTGGCAAAGCATGGAAACTATTCAGTCACTTCACTTTCAGGAAGTGCTGATATGTTGAAAAGTTTAGGTATACGTATAGATTGTTCACCAAAAGAAGTAGAAGATTCAATTGAGAAAATTGGGATTGGATTTATGTTAGCTCCATTATTTCATCCTTCTATGAAAAGGGTTGCAGGTATTAGGAGAGAGCTTGGAGTTCATACAATATTCAATATATTAGGACCTTTAACAAATCCTGCTGGAGCTGAAGGGCAGGTTATTGGAGTATATGACAAGAATTTGTGTGAACCTATGGCAAGAGTACTAAGAAACCTTGGTGTTAAAAGAGGTTTGGTTGTCCATGGAGATAGAATGGATGAGATATCAAACATTTCAGAGACCTTTGTAGCTGAAATTAATAACGATTTTATCAAAACCTATATTTTAAAACCTGAAGAATTAGGTGTTAAAAGATCAACTGCGCCCGAAATTGTAGGTGGAACCGCTGATGAGAATGCTCAGGATGCTCTTTATATACTAAATGGCGAAAAGGGTCCTAAAAGGGATCTAATTGTGATAAATGCAGCTGCTTCATTATACGTAGCTGGTATTGTACCGTCTATAAAAGACGGAGTTATGTTAGCTGAAAATATAATTGATAGCGGAAAAGCATTGAAAAAACTAGCAGATTTTAAAAAATATTCTAATTCTAAGGACGATTCTAATGATAGTACCTCGAGTAAAGATATGCGGCTTAAAGTCGGTTGCAGATATTGAGATCGCTACACGATATGGAGCTGATGCAGTCGGATTTATAACAAACGTTCCTGTTCATACTCCACGAAATATTGATATTAAAACTGCATCTGGTCTCATTTCTAAGGTTCCACTTTTTGTTAAAAGTGTAATGGTTATCATGCCAGTAGATGCAAAAGAGGCTGTAGATATGATAAGGTTAGCAAAGCCCGATATTGTCCAAATACACTCTGAAATTGGTGTTGATCAAATGAACAATTTAAGACAAATGTGCAGTATCCCTATAATAAAATCATTTTCAGTACCAACTGATGACATACTAAACCCAGAAGAAATGGGGGAACAATTGATTAAATCCATCCTGAAGTACGAAAATAAAGATTTGATAGATGCCATTCTTTTAGACAGTTATAGCTTACAAAGAGCTGGTGGGACTGGGTATGTACATCGATGGGATATTAGTAGAAATATAGTATTGAATTCATCTCTACCAATAATACTTGCAGGTGGATTGAATTCAAGTAATGTACAGGATGCAATAACTCAAGTCTTGCCTTATGGTCTAGATGTTTCTTCTTCATTAGAGTCAGAGGGACATAAAGATGAGACTAAGGTAAAACAATTTATGATGAAAACCAGGTGTCTGAATGATTTCATTTGATATTACAAAAGAACAGTTCATTGACTTATACCAAAATGCACGATGTCCTGCTATAATTCAGTTAATGTGCGAAATTGATACTTCGTGTACTCCCCTTCAATTATACGAAAGTGTTAAAGATAGTGATTATTCTTATCTCTTAGAGTCCGTAGAAAAAGAAAAAAAACGTGCTAGATACTCTTTTGTTGGTTTTGAGCCTGAAATGGTCATTTCAATTAAAAATAGAAATATTTATGTGAATGAGTTGCGGTCATCAAGTCTTACGAAGACTTTAACTTCCAACATAATGTCTATATCTAAGTTCTCAGATGATATTGAGGAAAAAAATGTTTTCGAGATATTAAATGGAATTGATGTCCTTAAAGCACTTAGTCATATATTCCCTAAATCTAATGATACTGATTTTTTAAACTTTAAGACGTTTGATAGGCAAACTTTTCTTGGTGGAGCAATTGGTTATAATTCATATGATATTGTTTTTGATTGCTGGTTAGATCGTGAAAAACGGGTACAAGATTCAACTAATCCCGATATGCAGTATGCCATCAGTAGCAAAACATTCATTTTTGATCACGTTGCTGACAAAAGTTATATCGTTTTAACCCCATTTTTGACTACTAACGATGATCCTGAAAAGATATATGATAGTGCTATAAGTGAAGCTGAAAAACTTTATCAATTAGCAAAAAGTGCAGAAAATATTAATCTTACAGATATACCTCAGCCACAAATTGCAGGTTCACCAAAATGTAGCATTGACCAAGATGAATATATGAACATGGTTGAGATTGCAAAGGAACATATCATCAATGGTGATATTTTTCAAGTAGTTCTATCAAGGAAATATAGTTTCCCATATAATGAAAAACCTGTTAAATTGTATCATAGGTTAAGAAACATTAATCCTAGTCCCTATATGTACTTATTTAAGTTTAAAGAATTAAGTATAGTAGGAGCGAGTCCAGAGACCTTATTGACAGTGCATAATAGGAAAATAATTATTAACCCGATTGCTGGTACATGTCCACGAGGTCAAAACGAAGTTGAAGATAAAAAGTACGCTGAAAAAATGATTTGTGATGAAAAAGAGCGTGCTGAACATACAATGTTAGTTGACCTTGGAAGAAATGATGTGAGAATGGTATCCAAGCCAGGGACAGTTGACGTTGAAGAATTAATGAGTGTCATTAAATATTCTCACGTACAACACATCGAGAGTACAGTAACTGGGATTCTTAGAGATGAGTGTGATCAATTTGATGCCACAAGAGCTACTTTTCCGGCTGGAACACTTTCTGGTGCACCTAAAATTCGTGCCATGGAGATCATTGATGAACTCGAACAATCCTCAAGGGGTGTATATGGAGGTGGTGTTGGTTACTATTCTTGGAATGGAGATGCAGATTTTGCAATCGTAATCAGAACTGTAGTTATTGATGGTAATATTGCAACTGTACAAGCTGGTGCTGGAATTGTTGCTGACTCAATTCCTGAAAATGAATATATTGAAACTGAGCGGAAGATGGGAGCAATGCTTCAAACGATTGGAGCTGATACTTTATGAAAACATTGTTCATTAATAACAGAGACTCTTTTGTATGGAACCTCGTTGATTATTTCTCTATAAATGGAAGTGAAACACAAGTTGTACCTAACAACATTTCATTGAAAAGTATCAAAAAAATAGATCCTGATAGTATTGTAATTTCACCTGGTCCCGGGAATCCTGACAATTTCAAGGATATAGGAAATTGTATCAATATCATATCATATTTTAAAGATATGATACCAATCCTAGGTGTGTGTCTTGGACACCAAGCAATAAATACAGCATTTGGAGGAGAAACTGGACGTTCAATGAGCGGGCCAGTACATGGTAAAGAATGTGAGATTTATCATAATAGATCATCTTTATTTCAAGATATACCTGATCCGTTTTTAAGTGCTAGATACCATTCATTGGCTATCGTAAAGCTTGGAGACAATTTGGAAGTAACTGCAAAATCTAATGATGGTATTATAATGGGTATTTCTCATGAACAACTTCCTATATATGGGGTCCAATTCCATCCAGAATCGATACTCACTCAAGAAGGAAAAAACATTATAAAGAACTTCTTGAGTATAGTTAAATGAAATAAAAAAAAATGAATCGGTTATGTCTAAATTACAATCTATGTTTATAGGAATTACAGGTACACCAGGTACTGGCAAAACTAGTGTTACAAATACTTTAAAATCAGAGTACAACTATCAAATTCTTGACCTGTATAACTTTATTGAAGAGTATCAACCAGAAAATATTATGGATCCTAAACGTGATTCTTTAATTGTAGATACCGAGATACTCAGAAAGCAAATAAACAGCACATTAAAGTATACTGTAAATGAGCCACTTGTTATAGATGGCCATTTATCACATTATGTAGTAGATAATGCAATTGTCCTCAGGGCTCCACCAGAGATAATTGAAAAGCGTTTAGCATTGAGAAATTATTCTGAATCGAAAGTAACCGAGAATGTTGAGGCAGAAATTTTAGATGTGATTTTGGTTGAAGCATTTGAACTCTGTGAAAATGTCTTTGAGATCGATACCAGTGGAAAAGACATTAACACAGTTGCTATGTATGCTGATTATATTATATCTAGTTTAAAACAGAATAAAATTGATAGGTTAGAGAAGTTCAGGCCTGGAAATGTAGATTGGACGGAAAGGTCCATTTAATTCACCTTCTCTTTTAACAAAAATGCATGATGCTTTTTTCAATCATTTTGTATCGCTATAGTTCATCTCACATCATTGCTTAACAAAATATGGTATTGTTCGCTCTCATGTATACATACTATCTTACAATATGAGGCGAACAGTTTCTAGTTCAATCATCAGTTATCATTTTGTGGTGGTACTGGTTGATCAGGAGTTACTCCATAATATTTTGTACGAGCTTTTCCAAAAGGACAGCCCTCTTCGCCCAGAATACTAAGTTCTATTTCCTGAAGTTTTTTAGCTATTGAATTGCCTGACCTTGCTCCTTTGCAAATAATACAATAATTTTCACAAAATACTGGTGGCTTATTTTCATCTCCCATATATTAATCACCTCAATTAATCAGTGTCTTAACAAGTGAAATAATTAACCCAAAAAATGTTAATAAGAATTTTTTCATTACAGTTCCGTAGTCTTAAGCCCATTGTAACTCAATTTAGGTACAGATTTTAAAATCAATAAAAATAATAAATAAATATTCCAATCACTTGAAAGGTTTTAGAAAGAAATGACTATTTCATTAACAATTAAAAAATAATCTTACATAATAATTTGGCTTTTGTTCTACATAACCCCTTTAACGCAGGTGTAATGTTAGCAACCTTTATGGATCATCACTCATTGCTAGGTTCCTTAGCCTATCGGCTCCATTCACTTCCTCAATAACATCGGCTACTTCAGGAGATACGAGGTGTTTCCAATCTTCTCCCTTCAACATTCTTGAGCGGATCTCAGTACCAGAGTATTGGCTTCTTAGATACATTGGTGGTTGTTTTACTTTAACATTAGCTTCCTTAAAAAGTTGAATAACTAATGGATTGTTAGAATAAACTATTTCAAATGGGGGTGTTCTTGCTGTAACATAAGCTACCCAAACAGTATTTTGTTTTATATCTTCTATTGGCATAGCATAGTGAGGAATACCTGAATTACCTAAAGCATGTCGGATCATCATAACCCTTTCACCTGCCGTAAAAGGGTCTGTAAGTTCATGACTTCTTTGAGCACTTCCAATCCCAATTACCACTTCATCTACTTCTTTGGCAATCATCTCAAGCACTGCCTGATGTCCTAAATGAAATGGTTGAAATCTTCCAATATAAAAAGCTCTTCTCATGTGCATTTCATGACCCATAATTTAACGAATTAAAAATAAAGTCTAGGAAGTTGGTGGTTTTTTTATTTGAGAAAAAATTTAATTATCACTAGATATTCGTTGAAAATAAAAACAATGTGCAAACAAGTTTCCGATACATAAAAATTACATCATTAGCCATACTCTTCACACTAAATTAAAGTTCAGCTTTACATAAGATATATAGATATGTATCAGTAAATGCCTGCATCATCGAAAGTGAACTTTTCACACGCTTCTAAATAATGTTCGGTATTGTTAGAATGTTTCATGTCAGCTAGTTTCTTAATCAAAGACATACCTGGTTTTGGATCCTCCATAGTTTCTAAACCTTCTACTAAATCAAAGTATTTCTGACCGGTTTCGGTTCTAATTAAGACACTATTCCATCCATCTGGTGCTCCAACTGAACCCACTGATATGTCTGCATGTATAGCAGTATAGTCACAGCAAGCATGGCATGGTTCCCTGGCTAATGGAGCGATTTCTGGGATAGGAACATTATGTGTTTCCCCATCTTTTGTGTATGCCCAGAATTTTCCTTTCGCAAAATCTAGTTTCATTACATCTGATACTTCAAGACCAAGTTTTTCTGGAATTATCTTTTCAGTCATGACATCATGATAAAAACTTTCCATACAGAAAAGACCTACCAGTAGGACAATCTTATCATTAATATTATCCATAATTAGCCTTGACCCATGGATCTGGCACGGAACACCAACTACAGCTATTCTTTCATATTGTTCAAATGGTTCCCTTAGTGCAGAAACTACTGAATCATAAGTATATTTAGTACCGGTTGTTTTATCCACGTCCTCTGGTTTGGTCATAAGAATAAGTTCTGTCTGCCAGTTTTCATCCCTGACAATCCCAACAACGCAATCAATCTCATTTTTCTCTAATAATGATTTTAGTATAGCAGAGGTCACACCACCATCTTGGCCTGGGATCGCACTTTTTGCAGCAAAGAAGTTTTGCACATTTTCAAATTCATCTTTGAGGTAGCCATGGACTACTGGACAAACTCTGCCGCAAGCGTAACATTTTTCGCATACTTCTGGAGCAGCTCCTTTGACATATAGTGTCAAATCATCTGGATCTCTAATTTCTGCCTTTGTATTAACGCTGACAGCTTTGACGGGGCACACTGCCGAACATGCCCCGCAAGCAGTACAGACATCATATTCAATGACTTCTGCAATCTTTGGATGCAATCTCACTTTCCTCCAATTATGTCCTTTCCAATGAGCTTGATTGCTTTTTCTTTATTAGGTCCTATTGGTGATCCTACTACGATTTGAGTTACACCAATCTTACGTAGATCATCAATTCTTTGTTTGCATTCTTCAGGGGTACCACATATAGAAAATGCATTCATCATGGCATCTGAGACCAATCCACCCATCAATGCTCCAAAGTCTCCCTTAGATATAGCTTCACCGATCTTTTGTTTATCTTCAGGATTTATCCCATGACGCTCGAGTACCATATCTGGGGAACCTGCTACTATAAATGCAACTACAACTTGTGCTGCTTTTTGAGCTTTTTCTGAATCTTTATCTATTGAGAAACAGGTGTATGCGCCTACATCTATGTCATCCATGCTTCTTCCAGCTTTTTTAGCGCCTGCTGAAATTTTTTCCATGGCAACTTCAAAGTCCTTTGGATGAGATGCATTAATTAGTACACCATCTGCGACCTCCCCGGCTAATTCAAGCATTTTTGGACCCTGGGCACCCATATATATAGGGATATTACCTGTTTTGAATGCCATTTTGGCTCCGCCAACTTTTACCATTTCCCCATCCATGCTTACTTTTTCACCGGCAAAGTATCCCCTTAGGGCTTCTATTGTTTCTTTGGTCGTAGTAAGTGGTTTATCCCATGAGATTCCCATTGAGTCAAAAGTTGCTTTATCTCCTGGACCAATTCCCAATATTGCTCTTCCACCAGAAATGTCATTTATTGAGCCAATACTTGAAGCAGCTATTGCTGCATTCCTTGTATAAGGATTGGTTACACCGGTACCTAGTTTAATGGTATTGGTGTTCATTGCGAGAACCGCGAGTGTCGTATAGACATCACGATTATTAAAGTGGTCTGTTATCCATACATTACTAAACCCTTGATCTTCTGCAAGCTTTGCATAAGATGCGATCTTAAGAACCGGATCGCTTGGTACAAATTCTATTCCAAACGTCATATCAAAATCTCCTGTTTATATTAACGATATGTAGGAAGACATACATATTTAAAACCTTATTGGTATTCATTTTCTGTAACAACTAATAGTAAACGAATATTTAGTATATAAGATTGTTACATGAGTTTATTTTCAAACGATTATCTTCATCCCATCATAGCCTAAAGGGAATTCTTTAGTCGCAATATCATGGGGTTTAAAATAATGGCTTAAGTGAGTCAAAACTGTATACTTAGCTTTGATATTTTCAGATAGTTCCAATGCCTGTTTAGCATCCATGTGTTTTTGTACATTAAACCCAGTTGGTACAATTGCATCAGCAATCAACACATCAGGTTCTTTGATAATATCCATGCTTTTTTTAGGGATGTTAGCGCAAGTATCGCCCGTGATAACAACCTTTTTTCCATTTTCCACGACCACTACACCTACAACTTTTTTCAGTGGAGGGTGGGTTACTTCAAAAAGAGTTATGTTTAAATTATCGATATTAAATGTTTCATAAGCTTGCACATCGTGGCGAATTGGTTTCAAAAAATAGAGATAATCTAGGATGTAGTCAAGTGTATCCGATAAGCCATATACGTCCACTTTTCTCTGAATTCTATGGAATTCTACAAAACCTGCATAGTGATCATAATGCCCATGTGTCCAGATAACTCCATCGATGTGTCCAATGTCGTTTTCAATCAGTTGCCATTTTAGGTCAGGTCCCGTATCTACAAGAATTGAACTGCCATTATTGGATTTAATTAATATTGAAAACCGGTATCTTCTACTTTTGCCACCATTCCTTCCATCGTTACATGTTTCACATTTACATCCAACTACAGGTGTTCCTATAGCATCACCAGTTCCCAATAATGTTACTTCCATCATTCACCTCTCTAATTAAATCAAAATGAATTATCACTTGACTTTATTAGAGCCCTTTCATTGAAATTATCAACGGCTTCCACCAAATCATCTTGAGTCAGATATTTCCTATTATCTACAAGAGAGCTCAAGACCGCTTCCCTTATCACCATTCTTAGATCTGATCCTGTATAGCCTTCGGTCACGTTTGATATTTCAGCTGTATCAAATTCACCTTCAATATCTCTTGTAACGATATCAAGAATCAGTCTTCTCATACTAGCATCTGGCTGTGGGAAATTCATAATTTCATCAAAACGTCTCCAAGCTGCACTATCAAGCATTCGTGGGTGGTTTGTTGCCGCTATTAGCAAAACCCCATCTCTAGTAAGACTGATTTCATCTATTGCTTTGAGCAAAGTATTTACTGCTCTTTTGAGAGCTGCATGTTCATCCGAAACTCTAGTTTTTGCAATAAAATCAAATTCATCAATAAACAAGATACAAGGTGCTAATTTTTTTACTAGTTCAAAAACGCGATCAATATTCTTAGCTGTTTCACCTAAGTACTGGTCTGTAATCATTGAAAGCCTAACTTCAACAAATGGAATGTCTAGCCTTTCAGATAGAGCTCTTGCAACTGAGGTTTTTCCTGTACCTGGTGGACCTACCATTAGAAGTTTACCAATATCATAGAGGCCTATTTGTCGAAGATACTCCCTATGTTTGATTGCTCTAACTATTTTTTCAATCTTTTCTTCTTGGTTTTTAGTTAATATCAAATCTGATAAGGGTTGCATTATATCTTCGGGGGCGATAATGCGAACTAATTTCAGCATATCTTTTCCACCCTCTTCTTCCTCTATTTCACTGATCAGTGAATCAACCCATTCTCGATCAACTTCTTTCGGTTTCACCTTCTCTTTAGCACTTATATAGTCCACTCCATCTTCTTTCAGCTGTTCATAGTAAAATGCAAGAGATGGATTGGTTTCAATTTTTTCTTTAGATTCATCATGTTTATTGAACCAAGAGCTTGCAAGTTCTAAAGAAGTGATTTTTAGCCTAAAACCAGCCTTATCAACCTCGATGAAAGGTAAGGATTTGACTTCTTTCACAACATTTTCAATTCCTAACAAAAATTTTATATCATCAACTGAAACTGAAATTGGTTTTGGAACACTCTTATATTCCTTTTTCCAAAACCGTTTACGTATAGGCTTTGGGAGATCGTTTACATCTAATTCTTCGTGACGATTATACACTTCAGCAGTAAGTAATATTTCTAAAATGTCAATAAGTGGATTTTTCATGATTATACCTGGTCTGAACCCTCTTTGATAGTTATCCAGTGAAATAAGAGATAGTTAATATGATTTCTTTTTAGATATATATTACGTTAGTTCAGAAATATAGGGTTTCAATTTACAATCAAATAAGTCCAACCCAACCAACTCTTGGACAATATATTTCACCTACTTCCAGCATTCTGTCTAGAGTAGATTCTACTTGATTTTCACTGAAATCATATTTTTTAAGTTCGTTCTTTAAATTTGAAATGATCATAGTTCCCCCATTTTTATCTATGACCTGAATAATAATAGATTTAATATCCTTTTTTTTACTATGGCCAGGACGTGGGTCTGTCAAATATTTTTTCAAGATATTCGGAGAAATCTCAGAATTGGTGTCCATTTCAAATTGAATTCTGCCTCTTGCTTCTATGGCCTTATTCAAGTCAGCTGTTTCATATAGTTTTTTTAATCTTTTCCGAGGTAAGATTGCACCACACTGCTGACACTTTGTGTTTTTTGCTCGTATATCATCAATTATCTGAACACTTGACTTGCATTTAGGGCACGCTATAATCACATACATTGTTCAAAACTAAGTTTTTTAGTTTAAAATATTTTTTAACTAGAATCTTTAAAATATAGTTATCCAATATACTATAAATAGTTTCAACTTAAGTTGTAAGTGTAACATATGATTAGAGCTGCAAGTACCCGTGATTTAAATCAGGTTATCAAAATCGAAAAAATGTCTTTTCCGAATCCATGGCACAAGTATATTTTTTATTCAATGGTACAAATGCCAGGTTTTTTTGTTTATGAACTTAAGGAGGAAGTTGTAGGGTACATTATTTTTGAGAAAATTGAGGAGTATGTCCATATTATCAATATCTCAGTTCATCCCCTTCATAGAAACAAAGGGATAGGGTCTAGCCTACTTCAGTTCTGTATTAATTGCTCGGCCAAAAAGTCCGCGATATCAATTTTCTTAGAAGTCAGAGAAAAAGAAAAGGATGTCCAGAAACTGTACAAAATGCATGGATTCCGCATTTCAGCTAGGATAAAAGATTATTACCCTAATGATCATGCACTTCTTATGGAAAGAAATGTTTAATGACTTTATTTTGCAGTTGAAACTATTTTAATAACGTCATTGTTTTTTAGTTCATGCTTTTCACCTAATCTCATTCTAGTTCGTGCATCTATCGCATATAAAAAAGAATCTCCTATATCAGAGTGAACCTTATAAGCTAAATCATGTGCATTGGATCCTTTTTTCATCAAAAATGCATCTGGTAGCATATTTCCATCTTTATCAGTCCATTTTTTCTCATCTTCCACTGGATATACTACGATCATATCAAGGAGTTCGAAAACTGTTTTGTTAATAGTTTCTTGTATTCCAGTACTACCGTATTTTTGAAGGAAATCGTTAATAGAATCAAGTGCTTTCTTCTGAGATGTGGAAATATTTTCCGAGATTAATTTGAAATTTGAAGAGCCTGGTTTGTAATCAATAATTTTATTTAATGATGCTGACCTAAGAGCAAGTTCTGCTGCAGCACTTGTACCTATATTTAAAATGTCCATTTCTCTTATTCTAAGTAAATTTTGCTCCGGAGCTACATCTACTTTATTCAAAGCAATTATCATAGGTTTACTCAAAATACGCATATTGTTGCATAGTTCCAGTAAATCGCCATCTTCCCATTTAGTGCAGTCTTTATTCAGTTTTAACTTAACTAATGTTTCATTGACATCTTCCTCATTTATCCCGGCCCCTGCTAATTGGTCGGATAGAACCAATGATGCTTTTAGATTTTCAGCTTTTATTTTTCTAGAAATTCGGTCCCAATTTCGTTTCAGGATACCAAAAAGCCACATATTGAGTTCTTTATTCAAAAAATAAATATCTTCTACAGGATCATGCGTGCCAACATCTACAGGATTACCTTCTTGATCAGTTCCGCCTGAGCTATCAACCACATGTATGATTGCAGATGCTTGCCTTAATTCATCTAAGAATTTATTTCCAAGACCTCTTCCTTTATGTGCATCTGGTACCAAACCAGCAACATCAATTATTTCAATTGGAACATATCTTTGTTCATCAACACAGTTGCTACATTGAGTTTCTGTTTCATTACAAGGACATGCTGTACTAACATACCCTACTCCTCTATTCGCATCTATAGTAGTGAAAGGATAGTTAGCAATTTCAATATCTGCTAGTGTAGAGGCTTTAAAGAAAGTGGATTTGCCTGCATTAGGTTTACCTGCGAGTCCGATTGTGATTGACATGTTATTATACATCAATTTAGTTGAATTTAACTTTTTTTGAATAAACTGCATCATAATAACATTTATATCATATAAAGCATTAGCTTGACGCGAATTGTCCCGATAGGGTAGTGGATATCCTTGAGGCCTGCGGAGCCTTAGACCCGAGTTCAAATCTCGGTCGGGACGCTTTTTTTACCTTATTAGTTATGTATTAATAAACAATTATTTAAAAGTAAAGCACATTTATTCTACTATAGTAATAGTTATTTTTGCAAGGAGGCATTAAATGAAAGGCCCTGAAACATTACTTAATAATATGAGCAATAATAAGTTAAAGTCAAGTGATATTTTTATCTTTTTAAAGCAACTAGAAGAGGATATTAAGCAGGGAAAGGCCAATGCTTCAAAAGATGATATCCAGTGGTTCCAGGTATTTGGATTTATGATCAAAAAACTTGAAACTGCAATTGCTGGAGATCCTAGTAACATGAGAAGCAGTGATTGGAGAAAATGGGTCGATGATTATAGTAAGCTCCACTCATTCGTAGAAGAAATGGAAGAAAATAACTTAGTTTCAGGTGTTTCATGGTATATCCCAGATATTGCGGTATTTGACATAAACAATAGAACTAGATACAAAGAATATATCTATTCTAAAATTAGAATGTTATTAACAGACATATACGGCTCTGAGATTTTAAATTGATTTACATCAGAATTAGACCTTAATTTTTGTTTTTTGGCCATATTATCAAGCTAACATGTATAATTAATGAATTCTATTTGTAATATACTTTCATAGCTGATTTCTTCTCTTAAATTCAAGCATAGTTTTATATAGACGTGCTTACATTTAGAAATATTAAAATGAGCACAGATTGTGCTCTAGTTCTTTTACAAAACAAACACATATCAAGAATTAATCGTATAACTAAAAGGAGGATATATTAATGGCAAATATGAGTGGACAACCTATTTTTATTCTAGCAGAGGGAACTCAAAGAACTCGTGGAAGAGATGCTCAAGGAAATAACATTATGGCTGCAAAAGCAGTTGCTGATGCAGTAAGAACTACATTAGGACCTAAAGGCATGGATAAAATGCTTGTAGATTCAATGGGAGATGTAGTTATCACAAATGACGGAGCAACTATCCTAAAAGAGATGGATATCGAACATCCGGCTGCCAAAATGATTGTAGAGGTTTCGAAAACACAAGATGATGAAGTGGGTGATGGTACTACAACAGCTGCAATACTGGCTGGTGAGCTTCTAAAGAAAGCTGAAGAACTTATGGATATGGGAATACACCAAACCGTAATCGCAAGTGGTTACTTTGAGGCTACTCGCAAAGCTGCAGAGTTTTTGAAGAATGTAACAATTGAGGTAGAGGAGAATGATGACCAAACCTTAGAAAAAATAGCTGCAACTGCTATAACAGGAAAAGGTGCTGAATCCCACAAACAAAAACTTGCAAAGCTTACTGTAGAGGCAATAAGAGCAATCGCAGAAAAATCTGATTCAAAAATTACAGTTGATGTAGATGATATTAAGATTGAAAAGCGTGCAGGTGGAAGCATAAAGGATTCAGAACTTATTAACGGTATTGTAGTAGATAAGGAAAAAGTTCATCCAAATATGCCAAATCGTGTTGAAAATGCAAAGATTTTGTTGGTTGGTCAGGCTCTTGAACTTAAAAAGACAGAGGTTGATGCCGAAATCAAGATCACTTCACCAGACCAGATGCAAATGTTTCTTGATCAAGAAGAGAAAATGATCAAAGATATGGTCAATAAGATTGTAGAATCTGGTGCTAATGTTGTATTTTGTCAGAAAGGTATTGATGACCTTGCTCAATACTACTTACAAAAAGCAGGCATATATGCACTTAGAAGAATTAAGTCAAGTGACCTTGAAAAATTGTCAAAGGCCACTGGGGCTAAGATTCTACAAGATATAGATGAAATTGAAGATGTAGACATGGGTTCTGCAGGGATTGTGGAAGAAAGAAACGTTGCTGGGTCAAAAATGACATTTGTTATTGATTGTCCAAGCCCAAAAGCTGTTTCAATTGTACTACATGGCGGTACTGAGCATGTAGTTGAGAGTCTAGATAGAGCCCTGCATGATGCACTTCGCGTTGTAGGCGTTGCTGTTGAAGATGGCAAGATAGTAGCTGGAGGTGGATCTCCTGAAATTGAACTGTCACTAAAACTATCTGAATTTGCATCAACACTAAAAGGTAGAGAACAATTAGCAGTCTCCAAATTCGCGGAAGCTTTGGAAATAGTCCCAAAAACACTTGCAGAAAACGCAGGTCTTGACCCAATTGATATTATCGTCGAAATGAAGGCTCAACATGAAAAAGGTAATAGAAGAGCAGGCCTTGACGTATACACAGGTAAGGTAGTCGATATGTGGGAAAATGATGTAGTTGAACCACTTAGAACTAAAACACAGGCTATAAATGCCGCTACTGATGCTGCTGTCATGATACTTAGGATTGATGATGTTATTGCATCTAGTGGAAGAGGCGGTGGAATGCCATCTATGCCAGATATGCCAGAAGACATGTGAAACTATTAACTAAGTTCTACTGGATTTATTCCAGTAATCTCTTTTTTTTTATTTCTTTCTAGTACTAGTTTTTAAGTCTATTGTTTTGTAAATGATCAATAGAGCGCAAAAACCTTAAATTCAATGTTAACCTTTTAGCTCTCATGGTTAACATTAAAGGCGAGGAGTTCATTCACACTGATTCAGAAGATCTTAAAAAGATGGTCTTAGCTGCTTTTTTTGCTGCGCTCATAGCAGTTGCAGCTTATATTAGGATTCCTTTGCCAATTAGTCCTGTCCCAATTACTGCACAGATCCTTTTTGTGTTCTTAGCTGCTACTTATCTAGGCAAAAAGTGGGGAACAATTAGTCTAATTGTTTATTTATTGTTAGGAATAGTTGGTTTACCTGTTTTTGCAGGTGGTGGTTCTGGTGTAGGTGTATTATTGGGCCCAACTGGAGGCTATTTACTAGGATTTGTATTTGCAGCATTTATGATTGGATCCTTGAAAGAAAAAACTAGTTGTAGTTCATTTTTCCATAATTCATTAATAATTGTTTCTGGACTAATCTTGATATATGCACTTGGAGTATTACAAATGAGCATAGTAGCAAATTTGAATTTAGAAGAAGCGATTATTGTAGGCGTTGTTCCATTCTTGGTTCCTGATATTATAAAGGTAGTTGCTGCAGCATACATTACATCAAATTATGAGGTTTAATGTGTTTATTCAAATTAAAAATGTCTATTTCCAATATTCTAAAGGAAATCCAGTAATAAAAGGAATAGATCTTGAAATAGAACGTGGAGAATTTGTTGCAATTATCGGGAAAAACGGATGTGGTAAGTCTACACTTTCCAAGCTATTAAATGGATTATTAATTCCTACAAGTGGCCATATTTTGATAGATGGATTAAATACGGCGTCACCATCAAACCTGTTAGCTATAAGGAAAAAAGCTAGTATTGTATTTCAAAATCCAATTACACAGTTTGTAAGGACTACTGTAGAAGAAGATATAGCTTTTGGACCTGAAAACCTAAATGTACCCACAGATGAAATTAGTCAGTTGGTTAACAACTCATTAGAATTTACATCTATGAGTGAATTTAGATACAGAGAACCAAAAACACTTAGTGGTGGACAAATGCAGCGTACAGCTATTGCAGGTGTTATGGCTATGGAACCAGAGTGTATCATTTTTGATGAAGTGACTTCAATGCTAGATCAAAAAGGTAAGTGTGAGATATTTGCCTACATTAACAAGTTGAAAAAAATCGGTAAAACAATAATTTATGTTACTCACAGAATTGAAGAAGTACTGGATGCTGATAGGTTTGTTCACCTAGATAATGGTATTATAGATTTTATAGGTACACCAACTGATTTTTTTAAGCTAGATGATCTTGACCAAATGGGAATTGAAGTACCTGAAATTGTTCAATTATATTCTATGCTCTATAATGAAGGAATAATTAAACAAAGTCTTGAAATTACAGATATTTCTAGGCTAGAGGAGAATTTATGCCAATTGTTGTCAGAGATGTAACTTACAGCTATAGTAAAGGCACTTCTCTTGAAAATCAGGTTTTGAATAATTTAACCTTTAAGGTAGATGAGGGTAAATTTACGGCCATCCTTGGAGATACAGGTGCAGGCAAGTCAACTCTGTTAAGATTAGTTGTTGGTCTATTAAAGCCTGATAATGGAACTGTTTTGATAGATGGTTTTGATGCGGGACACAGATCCGTCAAAGGAACTATAGGAGTTCTGTTTCAAAATCCAGAAAAACAACTTTTTTCCAAAACATGTTATGAAGATATAGCTTTTGGACCTTTAAACCTTGGGTTTGAAAAGGAAGATGTTCATCAAAAGGTTCTTACAGCAAGTGCTATAGTTGGTTTTGAACAAAAAAACCTAGAAACTTCTCCTTTCAAATTAAGTGGGGGTGAAAAGAAAAAATTAGCTTTAGCAGGAGTTTTAGCTATGGAACCAAAATATCTAATTCTCGATGAACCAACTACTGGGTTGGATTACTGTGGGAAAAAAGGCTTATTATCAAATCTAGGTTTAATTCACTCGAAGGGAACCACTATAATCATGATAACACATCAACTTACTGAATTATTATCACTCGCACAGGATGTATTGTATCTTAAAGATGGAACTATTGATTTCCATGGATCTGTACAGGAGTTTATTGAGTTTCCCTCATCCAATAAACCACCTATTACTCATTTTATGAGCAAATTAAATGAGCATGGTCTTCAAGTTAACCAAAACTTGTATACAGTGAATGAAGCATTTAGCGAGATCAAAAGCTATGTTCATAAACGGATGAAAGATCATGTCTAATATGTTTTTTTCTTATTTCCCTGGAAAATCTTTAATACATGAGCTTGACCCTCGTACTAAGCTATTAGCTTTGTTTTTGTTCAGTATACTTGTGTTCGCCTCACAAACTTTAGAACAATTTTTATTTGTATTTATATGCTTCCTATTTATTGCATTTATTTCAAAAACAAAGCCTCGTGTTTATTGGTATTCTTTAAAGCCTTTGCTCGTGTTTTTTTTATTGATTTTTATAATGCAACTCTTATTTACAGATGGTAATGAGATAATTTCATTCATTAATACATCAATTACTTATGAAGGACTGTATCTTGGATTAACTGTGATTAGCAGATTTGTTTTTCTTATCCTATTTGCTACTGTTTTAACATCCACCACAAGGCCTTCTATGATTACAAACGGTATTGAAAGAATCCTTCGTCCTCTGCCCTTAAAATATTTAGGCATATCTTCACATGAACTTGCAACGATGATGTCCCTTTCAATAAGATTTATTCCAGAGTTATTCGAGAATGCAAAGGAAATTAAAGATGCACAGGTATCGAGAGGTATGGATCCGTCACGCAGTTTCTTAAAGTCCATATCTTCAATATCTATACCTCTTGTATCAAATTCATTAAACTATGTAGAAGAATTAGTTATTGCAATGGAAAATAGATGTTTCCAGGGACAAGAACGAACTAATCTTTATGAATTGAAGATGGATAAAAGTGATTGGATTTCGTTGTTGATTCTATGTTCTTTACTGATCTCATACCTTTATTTTACCTGAACAAATAGGTTTATTGCAATCTAGGAAGAAGTTTCACTCATAAAAAATGTGTAATTTAAAACTATGAAATTTTAATCAAAAGAGCTTTTGTGCATTTCATAACTTGGTGTTTTAGGATCTAATAGTATCATAAATCTTCATGTATTAAATGATATGAATGTTGAAATTTTGCTAAGTTCTTTTAGAAAATATACTCTTAAAATTTGATTGAAGTACCGTATATTGAATGAATGATGCTTCTAAAGAACATTATGTATAGTACTAATATATTCAATAACATGACTGCGCTATTTTATTCCTGCTAAATCTATTAGGGAGATTCATCATAAAATGTACATTGAGTTTATCTTAAATTCAGTTATTGGGACATTAGTAGAATCCTGGATCATCTTTAAAGAGGCTGCACCATATTTGTTGCTGGGTTTTGGGATCGCAGGTATTTTGAAAGTTTTCTTACCTGATGAAAAAATAGTACAGTACCTTGGAACGTCTGCAGGAAAAATAAAATCTTCCATTTATGCTGCAATTGCAGGAATACCTTTACCTCTTTGTTCCTGCGGAGTAGTTCCAACGGCTCTTTCATTAAGGGAAAGAGGAGCTACTAAAGGTGCAAGTTTATCTTTTATGATAGCAACACCAGAAACAGGTGTGGATTCGATTTCAATCACCTATGCTTTGCTGGATCCGATTATGACTTTCTTTAGACCTTTTGCAACTTTCATCACTGCTTCTACAGCTGGTATTATTGAAAACATATTTGATAAAGGTGAAAGTAGCATACAGGATGATAAAATAATAACTACAAATTTGGAGTCCCCGTCAAAGACTTCGTGTAGCAGATCCGATTGCTGTGAAGATAAATCAGATTGTTTTAATGAAATTGAACAAGAACCACATTTCTATTCAAGAGTTAAAGAGGGGATAACTTACGCTTATGTAGATCTAGTTAAAGATATTGGGAAATGGTTACTTTTGGGCATTGCACTTGCAGGTGCAATTACTCATATAATTCCATCCGAGCTGTTAAGCCAGTATCTAGGTGGTGGAGTTATTTCAATGCTTATCATACTTTTAGTAGGAATACCCCTTTATATCTGTGCAACCGCTTCAACACCAATTGCAGCGTCTTTGATAGTAAGTGGAGCCAGTCCAGGAGTTGCGTTTGTATTCTTGCTTGCAGGACCCGCTACTAATATAGTAACACTGACAATGGTAACACAGTTTTTAGGTAAAAGAACAGCTGCAGTATATTTATCAGTAATTGTACTATTCTCTATGATCTTCGGGTTAATACTAGATCACATATATTATATGCTCAATATTGAAGTAGCATTTATTGTTGGAGCTGCTAGTGAAATATTACCAGATGAGATCAAACTAGTTTCTGCAATTATTTTAGCAATAATGATAATAAATTCAATGAACGTAGCTTCTTTAGTCACTCGACGGAGATGAATATATACTTACAAACAGTTCTATATAATGGTAGATTTTAAGGTATCAATAAAAAGAGGAAAAAAATGTCAAATAAAGTGAAATTGAAACGTAGTCGGTTGTGTCACTATTTTGCTGTAAATTCTCCTGTACCACACTTTAGTTAGAGATCCATGTTTAAATATCTATTTCCTGTTAACCATTCTTCGTTC